>CANRAV010000038.1 GCA_947628695.1 uncultured Clostridia bacterium | reverse complement strand
ATGACCACCAGCACGCACGTGCCGATAAACTCCGCGATGTACTTCTTCATTGTTTCTCTCCTTTGTTAAAAATTTTTAACTTTTATCATTATATCATCTTCCCACCACATTGTCCAGCCGTATTATGTAAATTCACAGGGCCACAACCGCCTCCCGCCTTGCGCCGGAACCGCACGACATGGTATAATAACGGCAAGACGATTATTTACCTCTTAACAGCGATATAACACTTCACTGGTTTTATATTCAGACATGAAAGCGAGAGAAAAACATGGATGAAACACGAGCCGGCGGCTATATTTCTAAAATTACATTTAACAACGGGCAAGAACTCGAGATCGCAAATAACGATATTGTTCTGTTGGTTGGTCCCAATAATGCTGGAAAAAGCCAATCACTAAACGATATCTATGATCTTGCCAGCTATGTAGTTGATGGCAAAGTCATATCTGAGATATCGGTCGTAAAATATGACGGACAGATTGTTCCCTTATTAGAAAAAATCACATATGCTGATCATAGACCAGGCTCTGCAATCTACAGCGTAATGGGATACGAGTATAACGCTCGCTCTGAAAGTAGTTTTGTAGGAGGAAGCTCCTTTAACGGTTTTAGAAACCTGTTTGTTGCAAACCTAAATACCAGTGCTCGCCTAACGATCTGTCATCCTCCACAGACAATTGACAGAAATGCTGTAAAGCGGCATCCGATCCACTATGCCGTTGCAACTAAAGAGTATCGAAAATGGCTTTCTGATAGCTTTAAAATGGCTTTCGGTGAAGACCTTATACCAAACACACAGTTTGGTTTGACCGTGCCTCTTTGCATTGGCGAGCCTGTCCATTTGCAGGGAGATTATGAAGATGAACAGGATCGTCAGGAGGCATATGCGAAAGTACTTGATACATACAAGCAAGTACAAAATCAAGGGGATGGGGTAAAAAGTTTTACCGGCATATTGCTGTATCTGATGTTGGATTATTTTTGCGTATATCTAATTGATGAGCCCGAGTCATTTCTCCACCCACCACAGGCAAAGATCATGGGACAGATCATCGGTCAGACTTTGAAGCCCGATCAGCAGGCATTTATCGCTACCCATAGTGAAGAAATCATAAAGGGCCTTCTGGAAACTTGTCCCGAGCGTATCAAAATCGTACGAATCACCAGAGAAGGCGATGCCAATTCTTTTTCCATTCTGGATAATACTCGTTTCCACGATGTTTGGAACGATCCCCTGCTGAAATACTCGAATATCATGTCCAGTCTCTTTCATAAGACAACAGTACTCTGCGAAAGTGATTCTGACTGCAAGATGTATTCAATAATTGAAAGCCATATCAAGCAGTCGGAAGGACAATACTCTGAAACACTCTTCGTCCATTGTGGCGGAAAAGCCCGTATGGCAAAAGTAGTAAAAGCCCTTCGCGCATTAGATATCAACGTAAAAGCAATTCCTGATATAGACGTCCTCAATCAAGAAGAAACTTTCAAGGGGCTCGTTGAGGCGTTTGACATCGACTGGCAAAGTATCTGCGCTGACTTCAAAATCTTGACGTCCAACATTCGGGCCGCGAGAAAAACACTTGTAAGAAAAGATATCATGACTGGCATCGTTTCACTGTTGAATCAAAAAGAGGAAGCATCGATCTCCCAAGACGAGATAAAGGCACTCCAGGAAATGATAAAGTGTCCTACTAAATGGGAGGACGTCAAGAAAGCAGGCACAAGCGCAATTCCAAGCGGGGATGCTATGGCAGCATATAATAGAATCGAGAGCATTTTGCGTGAGCATAACATTTTTGTTGTCCCTGTAGGTGAATTGGAGGGTTTCGTACGGGAAGAGGGTGGTCATGGGCCCAGCTGGGTAAATAAGGTCCTGGAAAAGCACCCGGATCTAGATGATGGGGTTTATGCTCAAATCACCTGCTTTGTACGAAGTATTGGTTTATGATCTATCCTTTGCCTGCGCTTGTTTTATACTGCAATCTAACATGAACCTCGATCACGCATGTTTATTGGGAGGAGTACTGCAATGGACGCCCAAATCCCGAATGCAAAGCTTACTGTCATGTTCTATCGGTTTCTGGAATTTGTGCGCTTTCGCGACGGAGACAGACCCCTGGATTTTGTGGACGAGAACACTTTTCTCGGGGGAGAAGAGAACTACAAGTACGATAACGCAGTACTTGCCCGCAGGAAACTTGATTATAACAAGTGGGATGACTCCTGGATCGGGACCGGGAAAATACTGGAACGCTGCAAAGAAGCGATGGACTGCGCTGGGAATCTTGTCTACAGAAACCAGAAGATCTGGTTCAAGAACATGATCGACCCAGCAAACGAGAACTTCAGGCCCCATGCTGAACGCGTGCTTTATGATATCTATAAGAGCACGACCGAAGAGCAGGAAGAGGCCGCGTTTTCGCAGGCGCGGCGGACTTTCGGCGGCAACTATGAAACGCTTGCCTACTTATTCTTTGTCAAAAATCCCTCGAAGTTCCTTCCGATCAGCCCTGACAACTTTGAGAAAAGCCTGTCCGCCGTCGGCGTTGATTATCCTCTCTCAAGACGGTGCAGCTGGCAAAACTACAACGGTTTCATCCAGATCGTCAAAGACATTCAGGAGATGATGCGGGAAGAATTAGCCGGCGTAGATGTCCGCCTGATCGACGCCCATACATTTCTGTGGGTCATCAATGAAGAAGTCTTTCAGCAATGGGACGCACACGCCGATAAAGCAGAAGTCGAGACAGCCGCGGAAAATCATTTGAATGCACAAGCTACCGGCAACGCCAAAAAGGTAAGTCGGCTCACAAGCTGTTATACCCGCAGCGCAGATGTCGTCAAGAGAACGAAAGCACGTGCAAACGGCGTATGCCAGCTTTGCGGCAAACCGGCGCCGTTCATGGATAAGCACGGCGACCCCTATCTGGAAACCCATCACATCGTCTGGCTATCCCGCGGCGGCGAGGACAGCACCAGCAACACCGTTGCTCTCTGTCCGAACTGTCACACGAAGATGCACATTGTTGATGCCCCTGCCGATGTAAAGGCACTATTGAGCACCATAAAATAGTCCACATACAGACGAATGCAGCCGCCGGAATGATCTCCGGCGGCTGTTGCTGTCCCTATCTATTGCCACAATGCTTTTTTTATCTGTCCCACGGCGTTTTTCTCCAGGCGTGACACCTGGGCCTGGCTGATGCCGATGGCCGAGGCGACCTCCATCTG
>CANRAV010000037.1 GCA_947628695.1 uncultured Clostridia bacterium | reverse complement strand
AGTATTCATCTTAATGAGCTTGAAATGAACAAACAGATGCTTAAACCGTGCCTTGCACGGATTACAAGCGCGACTGCATTCTGAACAATACCGCCCTGCCGCCTTTCCCGCCGAACGGCGAAATCTGAATTATATCTCCGCTGTATTGACAGAATGAAAACAGGCACTAAGCCGCTATGCTCACTGCCTGCCATACATCAATACCCCTGCTGACTTGTCTCAAATAATCCCTTTCCCGCCGAACGGCGAAATCTGAATTATATCTCCGCTGTATTGACAGAATAAAAACAGGCACTAAGCTGCTATGCTTACTGCCTGAAATATATCAACTTCGCCGATCGGCGAATTGTCTCTATTGGACTTTCCCCGCCCACCACCCCTTGCACAATGCCTTCTGAACTATCGGGGATAAGTGAGTAACTCTGTTGACGAGTTGCGAAGTTTGGGAATTGGCGATTTTCTTCTCCTATGCGAAATAGGGTTGTCTTGCAATTACAACGAAATCTTAAGAAACATCTTCATCTTGAACTTCGTGTTAACTGCGTGTCTCCTATTCGACAACTACAATGAATGTTATTGCATTTACAACGAAATCTTAAGAAACATCTTCATCTTGAACTTCGTGTTATCCGCGTGTTTCTCCTATTCGACAACTACAATGAATGTTATTGCATTTGCAACGAATTCTTAGAATAACATCTTCATCTTGGACTTCGTATTATCCGCGTGTCGCCCTATTGACAATTAAAATATACGATATTGAATTTCTTTGCGCTCTTAACCTGCACCTATTTTTAATCTTAACAATCAGCAAAATTCAATTTACAAAACAACCCGCATTAGCCGCGCCGCAAAGCCGCCTTGCCACACAATCGGCTTGAAATTTATGCACTATGCACAATGAAAAGCGCGAAATTTCTGTAATTCTGCACAAAAATCGCTTTCACAAAACAAAAAAGCAGCAGTCCCCGAAAGGACTGCCGCCGAATTAGGTTTGTGCCGAATACAAGCAAACGCACCAGAACGCCCGATTTTTCGCCCGTGTGGGCTTTTTAAGGCGAGGTAGATAACAACACGACCGCCGCCCGAAAGCCCCGAAAACAGGCGAATTTGAAAGCAAAACGCGCCCCGAAAATTCGGAGCGCGTTTGAGGAAGATAGTAAAATGATGAAGATTGAACGATTATCTCTTCTTGCGGTAAACAGCCACTGCCGCGCCTGCGAGGGCGATGAGACCCACCGTCAGAGCTATGCCGTCAGCACCCGTCTTGGGGTTTTCCTTGTCGTCGTCTCCGAGGTTCTCAGCGGTAACAACGTATGTGCTGAAATGGTCGGTTTCAAATACCAGATAACCGTTCTCAACTTTTGCTTTCATATTCACATACTTGCCGTCCTGCAAGTGGTAAACCTTGAGAGTGTCGGCAATGTCACGCATAGCAACAGGAACGGGTATTCTTACCGTTACCTTGTCGGTAGGCTCGTACTCAGCGCCGTTGTAGGTGAAGAAACAGTTATAAGCAACGCGGGTATCGGTAGAATTTTTATCGTCAAAGCGAACGGAGAAATGCGCCTCTTTGGGAATAACGTTCGGCTTTGCGACTACTTCAATATCAGCCGCTTTGTCCTCGCTGTCGTCCTTAAATGTGTTGGTCGTACCCGTGCTTGTGGAAGAACTGCTGTTGAATGTGTAACCGTTCTCTTTCGCAAATGTTTCAGCATAAGAGCCTGAAACGCCGTTGATGTTCTTCAGCAAAGAATCCTCAAACGCCTGCGGATCAATAACAGTTACACTTTCGGGAATAGTTATATCTGTGAGCGCAGTAGTCTGGAATGCCCACTTTCCTATTTCTGTGAGAGTTTCGGGGAGAATTACCTTATTCAACTTTATGCAATCCGCAAAGGCGTCTTTCGGCAATTTTGTGATAGTGTTGGGGATAGTTACGGAAGTTATCTGATTACAGCCTTGGAACGCGCCCTGCTGAATTTCCGTTACCCCGTCCGCGAATTTTATCTCGGTTTTTCCCGCGGGGCAAGCAACAAGTTTCTTGCCGTCCTTAGTGTACAAAACTCCGTCAACCGACTTGAAGTTTTTGCTGTCGGGGCTAACGTTTATTTCTGTCATAGAAGAAGTTTTGTCAAAGGCGGTATCACTACCAAGTGAAAAAGAATATTCGCCTACTGTTTCAACGCTTGCGGGGATAGTTATTGATTTAAGGTTAAGACAGTCGAAAAACGCAAAGTCGCCCAAAATTTTCAGCTTTGAACCCTCGGCAAATTTTACGGAAGTCAAAGAATATGTATCTGTGAAATCCCTGCCGATAGTTCCGGTTTCCTCGTCAACCTCCCCACCGCCAACAAGTTTTTGATCACTATTCTTGAATGCGCCGTAAGCGATAGTTTCAACGCTTGCGGGGATAGTAATTGATTTCAAAGAACGGCAGTCTTGAAAAGCCCACTGGTCTATAAGTTTAAGCTGTGAGTTCGCGCCGAAATTAACTTCTTCAAGCAAAAGATCATAGGCAAACGCACCTTGATTTATTGTTGTAACGGTATCGGGAACAGTTATGGAAGAAAATCCGCCCAAACTTGTATCGTCTATTTCCGTAACAGTATACTTGCCGATTTTATCGGGAATTGTTATTTTGCACCCCTCATGAGCATATTCAGTTGCTATGCACCCTGTTGAAATGCCGATTGTGTTGTCGCTCAACAATTTACATACATACCATGCGTTGTTGCTATTATCCACCGCATCCATGAAATCGGTAAAAAACTTGTTATCGCCGTCTAATGCACCCGTGTTAGGGTCAAATGGTGCATAAAATTCATCTCCAACCTGTAAGTTTAAAACAGGAAGAGGGTCTGCGGCAGCCGCGTTCGCAGTCTTAGCAAACACCTGCGCGGTCTGCGGCAATGCCGCAGCACTTGCCATCACTGCCACGGCAGCTAACGTCGCGGCTGTTTTCTTTAACTTCATGTTCTTTTTCCTCCGTATTCTTTTGCGGGATGTAATGTAGTACCGCGCACAATTTCCCGCAAAATAAAAAAGTGCGCAGCCGAAACTACGCACCGAAAAATGCAAGCTCCGATTGCTGCTACACAACTCCGTTATGGCTTTCAGACAAAGCACACGAAAAAAGAGCATGCACTTTTACCATATGGCAAAAGCGTATACTTCACCTAAAAGTCATATTAAGTTGTGTAGCAACTTTTATTATAGCACACCTTACATCTTTTGTCAAGCAGTTTTCAAATTTTTTACCTAAAGAAGTTTCAGCCGCCCTGACCGTCTCTGTTTTGCAGTCTTCGCAAAAGCTCCGCTTTTTGCTTTAGGAATGCCTCGTTATCGGTGTTCATCAGGAACACAAGGTATGACAGCTTGCTGCTATCCACGCTGTCAAGCCGCCTGCGGACATCGAATTTCATCATAGAGCGCAGAACAGCGACTTCTTCGGCACAGTCTGAAACCAAAAAGCTGCCGTCCTGCGGTAAATTTGGCAGCAACTCGGACGCTCTGTAATCAAATTCCCCTGCTGCAAACTCACCCGCAGCGGCATAAAAACAATCAAGCCCGTCCTCAATCCTGTTTTGTTCTATAAGCCGCAAAGCCTCGCCGATAACGCGCT
>CANRAV010000036.1 GCA_947628695.1 uncultured Clostridia bacterium | reverse complement strand
GTATCGGACGATAAATACGACTATGAGAACGCAAAGGGGGCGGAACTTGAAAAAAGGTGGAACAGTATTGACTGGAACGTTGCGGAAGCACGGCTTGAATTCTTGCAGCAACAGATTACCTTTGCCGCGTTTGAACACGATAACAACCGCATAAAACGCTTGCAAACCGAATTGGTGAGGGATTTACAAATAAAATGTCTTGCCGTTCGGAAAGTAAGTGACAGTGCAGGTGTTCCGGGCGTGGATAAGGTGAAGTGGAAAACTCCCGCGCAGAAAATGGCGGCGGCTCTTTCGTTGACCTCAAAGGACTATCACGCAATGCCTTTTCGTCAAATTCATCTTGTAGCAAAAAACAGCGGGAAAATTCGTAAACCAAACCTACCCACATATTATGACCGCGCTATGTCCGTCCTTTACGGCTATTCTCTAATTCCCGTAACAGAAGCTTGGTCTGAAAGAAAATCATTTGCTTTCCGTCCGGGTCGGTCAACGCAAGACGCACACGCCTATATAATGGACGCGCTTGAAAAGAACAATGCACCACGATATATGGTATGCGTTGATGTTAAGGGGTACTATGCGCATATTCATCACGACTGGATTTTAGATAATGTTCCTATGGATAGAAAAGTCCTTGAACAATTCCTTAATGCAGGCTTTATCTTTGAGGGTGAACTCTTTTCGGCAAATGAAATGGGCATATCCGAGGGTATGAGTATCTCGCCGTACATAGGAAATTTTGTGCTTGACGGTCTGCAAAGGTATATTTTCACAGGTCTGTATGGTGATGATTACAATGAAAAAAACATAGATTACTCAAACGGCAACTTGATAAGATTTGCCGATGATATTTTGATACAAGCGCGTGATAGGTACACTGCTGAACTTGCTTTAGAGTTCGTAAAGGAGTTTCTTGAAAAGCGCGGATTAACCACATCTCCCGAAAAGACAAAGATATGCGATATTTCAGCAGGATTTACCTATCTGTCAAGAACCTATTTTAAACGTAACGATGTTGTTACGGCGCGTCCATCGGAAAACGCAGTTAAACGCTTCATAGCCGATATTTCCGAAACAATCAAGAATTATAAAGGGTCACAACGAGAGTTAATCAATTTGGTGAACAAAAAATTAACCGGCTGGGCTGGCTACCATAGATGTACAGACGCTGTTGGAGCGTTTCACGAGGTTGACATAGCTGTTCAAACTGCTTTGCTTGAAGCGGCGAGAGCCAAACACCCGATGTTGCCACTGCCGAAAGTACAAGCGAAATACTGGTATCGTGAGCCGAGTGGCAGACACAGCTACGCCCTGCCAAATGATAAAACAGTACGTATAATATGGTTGGAAGATACTATGCTGACCGAGCATAATAAACTTAATACGGGTGTGAACGTGTTTCTTGATAAGGACAAGCTGGAACGGAAAACACATTCACGCGAAATTCAAAACGTGACAGGACGGTATAAAGTTGTTTGGGAACGACAAGGCGGCAGGTGCTACTATTGCGGAAAAAAGATATTGCAAGACCAACAGCGCGTACTTGTTCCGCTTGACATAACAAAGCCGTCCACCGTCTACAATTCGGCATACATTCACAAAATCTGTGAACTCAATGAACTCGAAATCATAAGAACGGACGAGGATATAACATATTTACGTCCTTATGATTTTAGGAAGATTTTAGTAAACATCTCCGAGGACGTGGCTGAAAACACAACGAGGAAAATCATCACTCCCAAATGGCGATACTATGCTCTTAAATTACACCTCCAGAATATCATCGCTGATAAGGTGATTTTGTCATTCGCGCAAATCGAAAAAATTGTCGGGTTTAAACTGCCGTTATCCGCAAGGAAATACCCCTCGTGGTGGTCGCATAAATCCGATCAAAACGCAATTTGTGACGCTTGGACTTCCGAGGGATTTGTAAAACAAAAATTGGACTTTGAGGGAGAAAAGATTTATCTGCATAGGGATGTTAAGTGCAAAGCAATTGATATTCCGAACATTATTCTTAAGGGCGATATACCCGAAAATGCTCGTATTGAAGTAGAACAGTTTTGTCAATACATAACTAAAAAATACGGTCTGAAAGATAAGTAAGCGGCGGTGCTACATATAGCACCGAAAAACCCCCGAAACTTTTTACGGTTTCGGGGGTTTGATTTTAGCCGATGTTATTGAGTTTCAATGTACTATCAAGTTCAAGGTGCTTGAGTAGCCGTTCCTTTTCGGCAGTGGAAAGATTTTTCAGTTCTGCGAGGATTGCCATTTCTGTTTTATCAATGTCTTTTGGCACTAACTTCCTGTTCCCATTATGGAACATTATGTAGTCGAGTGTCACTTCAAAAACATTTGAAATACGGATAAGGTTTTCAAGCGTGAAGTGTGTGCCGTTCTCAATACGGCTGATCGTGTTCTTGTCAACGTAGAGCTTGTCCGCTAACTGTTGTTGTGTCCAGCCGTGTGCTTTACGGAGTTCCGATACCCTGTTCGGCATTCCCGCGTTCGTGATAGATTTTTCCATAATCTTCACATCTCCTGTCATCTTTATTCAGCTTGTATCGTAATTTGGGAAAAATTGGCAAAACAAGCTGTTAAAGATATGCTAAAGGGAAAACTTGACTATTATCAAGAGCGAGAAATAACTACTTTTGCAAAGTTCTTTATCATCTTGTCGAGGTTTGTAACTTTTCACAAAACTTTCATTTTAACCGAAACAAATGGCTCTATTATGCGACAGCATACGACTTTTCTTATTACACAAAAAATGATACCGAATATCATAATCTGTCGTTTACAGCTTCGTTTACAAATGCTATAATAGAATTAGTTAAGGACAAGCCGTAAAGCCGATAATTTAAAGCCAACGTTATGTTGGACTTATTTGCTTGTCATACGGCAAGGCAAATCCTTTAACACAGTTCTTTGACAATTGAATAAGCAAGCACAAAGATTGTAAGCTGCGGCACAGCGCGAAGATGTTTCTGTTGTTTGTATCGGAAAGGTATGTACCCGCCAAGAAATGATTAAGCTATTAAAGCGAACGAGGGCGTGAGTTTACGAAAAACCTTTACAGACAATCAGCCGAACGACTATAACGCGGGTCAAGTAGTAAAGAAACGAGCGCAACAAATTCCAAGCGGCTTTGCGATTATAATGATACTTCCGGCAGACGGCTACTCCATAGGAATGGGTAGAGGGTGAAATTCCCTATGCGCGGGTTGCGTGATTTCCCGCGGCTTGCTTTAAGTGAATACAGTCCATCAAAACGGGTCGGACTGTTCACCGCCGCTGGCGGATTACGAAATGTCCGACCTGTTTTTGATATATAAATCTGTTTAATCAAGAGAGTAGAGCATATCAGTGCTACATATAGCGCCACGATTAAGCCGCTTCTTTGATTAAGCATATTTGAATGAGCGGTGCTATATGTAGCACCGAAGTGTTATGTTACGAGGAAAGGAGAAAAAGATATGACAGAAAGCAAAATTCAAGCTGATGAATTGGTGGATATTCGCACCGTAACTGTGAATAATGAGCTGCCGAAGCAAGAACGTATCGCGGATTTTATTCGGCAAATAAAAAATCCGTACCTGTTTAGGTGCGGAAAGTACACGGTAAAAGCGGTTTTCTCCGAGAACGGTCGGACGTTGGAGGACTGCGTTAAAAGCCTGATAAAATAATTCGGAAACAGCTTGACATTCGTTCGGGTTTGTGGTAAAATAATGAGTGGAAAAAGAATTGAATAACAGACGAACCACACTCCTTTTGATTGCGGGCATTTTCCGTATTTGAAAGGAGTGTTTTTCTATGCAAAAATTCAAGGCGATCAAGTATATTCGCCTATCCTACACGGATGACAAAACCGTTGAGAGCAACAGCGTTTCCAACCAAAGAAAGCTGATTGATGATTTCCTCGCACAGCACCCCGAAATTGAGGTCGTTTGTGAAAAGGTTGATGACGGTTATAGTGGTGTGCTGTTTGACCGTCCCGCGTTCAAAGAAATGATGGAACTCGTAAAAGACGGCGCGGCGAATTGTGTTATCGTCAAGGACTTGTCGCGGCTCGGACGTGAGTACATCGAAACAGGTCGTTATCTTCGCAGAGTGTTCCCCGCCTATGGGGTTAGGTTCATCGCTATCAATGATAACGTTGATACCTTGAACGACAAACCTGATGATTTGACCGTTTCTGTCAAGAACATTATCAATGAAGCGTACAGTCGCGATATTTCCGTGAAAACCCGCTCCGCGCTTGATATTAAGCGCAGAAGCGGTGATTTTGTGGGAGCGTTCACCGTTTACGGCTATCTCAAAACGGGCGATAAGCACAAGAGCCTGACTGTTGATCCGTTCGCCGCGAATGTGGTGAGGGATATTTTCAGAAAGCGGCTTGACGGGTTCAGCGCGTATCATATTGCCGAGGAACTCAACAAGGCGGGTATTCTTTCGCCGCTTGCTTACAAGCGTTCCGAGGGACTGCCCTACGCAAAAGGCGGTTACGCGGATACAGAGGATTGCAAGTGGTCTGCTACAACAATTCTCCGAATTTTGAGCGATGAAGTCTATACGGGAACAATGGTACAAGGAAAGCAGACAACGCCGCATTTCAAGCTGAAAGAGCGCGAACTTAAACCGTCCGAGGATTGGGTACGCGTTGAAAATACCCACGAAGCGATCATAGACAAAGCGGATTTTGATTTAGTACAGCGTTTGAAAGGGCTTGATACGCGTACCTCCCCGCAATCCGATAAGATCTATTTGTTTTCGGGAGTGCTGATTTGCGGGTGCTGCGGCGGCAGAATGACACGAAAAGTTAATCGCAGTAACGGCAAGGAGTACATCTACTACTATTGCCCCACGGGCAAAAAGGGCGGCTGTAAATCCTCGTCAATGATTAAGGAAAGCGAATTGACCGAGTGCGTTCAGAGCAGTATTAAAGCACATATAACCAGCGTAGTATCACTTCATTCGCTTATCACAAGCATAAGTCGTGAGCGCATAAATCAAGGCTTGGTGCAGGAATATACAGGTTACATAAAGTCCAACGAGGAACAGCTTGCGAGGGTGGAAAAATTCAAGCGGAATTTGTACGAAAACCTTGTGAACGGTGCGCTTTCAAAAGAAGAATTTCTGCAATACAAGCAAGAGTATTCTGCGAAAGCCGAGAAAATCAAGGCGGCAATTCAAGGTTGGAGTGACAAGCTGTCGGAAGTCCTTGAAAATCGCGGCGAACGTAATCGGTGGCTTAACCATTTTCTGCAATTTGCCGAAATGGAGGAAATCGACAGGAGCGTAGTTTCACGGCTGATACAGAGCATAAAAATAAGCGCAGACAAGCAAATCGAGGTGCGCTTTAACTATCAAGATGAGTACCAAAAGGCGGTTGCCTTTATTGAGCAGATTTCAGACGAAAGGAGGGCGGGATAATGGCGCGAAAGAGCAGAAAAATTCTCGAAGCAGAGCCGATAACAACGGTAGGTATCAATACCGCGCTGTATATCAGATTGTCGGTCGAGGACGGTCACGGTCGCAGTAATTCAATCGAAAATCAGCAGCTGATACTGAATGATTTTGTGTGCGACAAGCCCGAATTTAACGTATGCGGTACTTACATAGACAACGGACTGACGGGAACGAATTTCAACCGCCCGAATTTTCAGCGTATGCTTGCCGATATTGAAAGCGGAAAAGTAAGCTGCGTTATTGTCAAGGATTTGTCGCGGCTCGGTCGTAACGCGATTGACACGGGGTATTACATCGAGCAGTATTTCGTTCAGCATAAAATCCGCTTTATTGCCGTGAACGACAACTATGATACGGCTGATACCAACAGTACGCGTAACGGGATAATTCTTCCGCTGAAAAATATGGTGAATGAAGCCTATGCGCTCGACATCGGGAAGAAAATAAGACCGGCGGCACATCAATCAATGCTTGACGGTGACTTTATCGGAGCAAGAGCGCCGTTCGGCTATAAGAAATCTCCCGATAACTGCCACAAGCTGATTGTAGACGAGGAAACCGCGCCGATTGTCCGGCAGATATTCGAGTGGGCGGCAAGCGGAATAGGCAAAAACACTATTGCGGTGCGGCTCAACGAAATAGGTGCGGTAACGTCAAGCGTCTACAAAAGCCAAACGAGCGAGGTTGAAAAAAGATACAAACAAAATCGGAATTGGACAACCTTTACGGTTGGTCGTATTTTGAGAAATCCCGTCTATATGGGCGATATGGTACAAGGTAAAAGCAAAACCATTGAACATAAGCAACAGGACGCACCGCCCGAAGAATATATTGTTGTGCGTGATACGCACGAAGCGATTGTAAGCCGCGAGTTGTTTGAAACAGCGAATAAAATACGCTCTGCTGTTCGTGAGGAATGTAAAAGCAAGACGATCAACGCTTATTCCGAAAACATTTTTAGGGGTTTGGTGTTTTGCCCGCATTGTGGGAAACCACTGCACCGACAGCGCGGAAATATCCGAAAAGACGGCACGGGAATTTACCGTTTTCATTGTATTTCGCCGTCACGGATTTCAAAAGCCGCTTGTATCGGAGTAAGTATCACCGAACAGGAAGTGATTGAGTTCGTGACAGACGCGCTAAAAAGTAAGCTCTCGGTGCTAAAAGAGCCGCTTCCGCAAGCGGATAAATCGGATAGCTTGAAAAGGCGAAAATCGGACAAACAGCGTGAGTTAAACCGTGTTCAGAGCCTTATTCGCGGGTTGTATGAAAATCTTGTCAGCAAAGTGATTTCAAACGAAGATTACACGGAATTTAAGAACGGCTATGCGGCAAAGGTATCGGAACTGAAAGCGGAAATTGACGCTATAAATTCCGAGATCGAGCAGCTTGAAAAACAGCAGAAGCAAGCAGTCAAAACGCGGGATAACGCAAAGCTGTTTCGTGAAAGCAAAGTTCTTTCAGCGGATTTGCTGAACAGCTTGGTTGAACGTATTGAGATAAGTCACGACCACGAAGTCAATGTTATTTTTCGGGGAAAGGAGAGTTTATAATGAGCAAAATTGCTCTTTACATAAGGCTCTCGCTTGAGGACGAAAAGTATGACAGCTTAAGCGTGGAAAATCAGCAGAAAATTCTCCGTGAAAAGGCGATGTCGCTCCCCGAATTTGCAACTTGCGAAATTGAGGAATTTATCGACAACGGACACACGGGAACGAATTTTGAGCGTCCCGCCGTTCAACGGCTTTTGGATATGGTAAGATCGGGTGAAATCTGTTGTATCCTCGTTAAGGATTTCTCACGTTTTGGACGAAATTCAATTGAAACGGGATATTTCATTCAGAAAGTCTTTCCTCTGTTTCACGTTCGGTTTATATCGGTCAGCGACAGCTTTGACAGCGCGGAACATAAGGGTGATACGGGCGGTATGGATATTGCCTTTAAGTATCTCATCAACGAGTGTTACAGTCGTGATATGTCGGTTAAGTCCAAGACCGCTAAAATGGCACGAATGAAGCGCGGCGAATTTCAGAGCAAGGTTTGTCCGTATGGTTATCAGAAAGGAGCGGACGGGCGGTTAGTTCCCGATGAAGAAACAGCCGATAATGTCCGCAGGATTTTTGAGTGGGCGGCAAGCGGCTTTAACGCTACCCAAATTGCTCACAAGTTGTACGAACTGAAAATCCCTACACCCGGCGAGGTCAAAACAATGCGGGGAAATAGAACACACGATGTTTCCCGTGTAAACGGTGTGTGGTGTATGTCAACGGTTCTGCGGATTTTAGAGGACGAACGTTACACGGGAACGTATGTTATAAACAAACGTCACTCTGTTGAAATCGGCAGTACGCACGTTCGCTTGAATGACGAGAGCGAATGGATAAAAATCCCCGACCACCACGAGCCGATTATAAATCGGGAACTGTTTGAACTTGCAAAAAGCAAGATACACAAATTCAAGCTGCCTAATAAGCAACAGCGTGATTATCTGCTCCGTGGCAAAGTTTTTTGCGGGTGCTGTGACCACGCTATGCACATCAGTAACGGGCGGCATTTCAAGTGCAGATTTTCCGAAAAAATCACGGAAATGGCTTGTCACAACTTATCCATTCCGATTAAGGATTTAGAAGTTGTCGTTTTTGATACGATACGCGCACAAGCAAGCTGCGTCCTTGGAAACCGTGATTTGGAGTCTGCCGAATTATCCGCGTTATATCAAACGGAACACACGAAAAAGCTGTGTGATTTGCAGGAGCGCAAGCGGAAACTTTATGAGCAGTTTGTTCTTGGTGAGATTGGCGGTGATGAATATAAATCTCGTAAGTCGGAAATGGACGTGTTGATCGCCGATGTGAAAAACGTCATAGCGGCAGCTGCGGAGCAAGCAAAATCCGCGCGTGAGGAATACGAAGAAAGTCTGCGGCAAAAGAAAATAGCCGACGAATTGAAAGCCGCCGACACGTTGACTAAATCACTTGTAGACTTGCTGATAAAGCGGGTTTACGTTTTCCCCGACAACAGGATTGAGATTGAGTACCTTTCGCGCTCGATCTTCTGATAGGGTCTGTATGGGCAAAAATTTTCATCAAATTATCACAATTATTTTTTGTCGTGTACTTGACATACGGGTGTCGATATGAATGCAAGCCATAGAACGGCAGATCATTCTTCTTGCAAAACCGCTTTAACCAAGTGTAGGTAGTGTTCGGGTGTTGGGGTTC
>CANRAV010000035.1 GCA_947628695.1 uncultured Clostridia bacterium | reverse complement strand
GTCCACGGCCAGCCGCCCGTCCGGGCCAGTCTCGCCCTCTGTCACCGTCGAACCGTCACTGTCCAGCACACGGAACCTTGCGCCCGCAAGCGGCGTCTGCGTCTCGGCGTCCTGTTTGACGATGACCAGATTCCCGCTGATGATCCGTTCTTTCACCGTGAGGGTCATGTCCTGAGACGCCTGGTTGAAATCGCCCGGAGAAGCGCCAATGGGGTACTCGGTCGGGTCCACGGTGTAGCCGGTCGGGGCTTCCATCTCCCGCAGGGTCCAATCTGTACCGCAGGGATAAAACTTGGTCGTGAACTGACCAGCGGCGTCCGTGGTATATCTATCCTGAAGCTGGCCGCTCTTGAATACGCCATACACAGCGCCAGCCAAGGACGCCGCCGTGCTGCGGGCACCGCCGTCCGCGTCCACTTTGGTAACGGACACGCGCCACACCTTCAGGGTGTTGCTGAACGTCACGGTGGCCGTGGTGCCGTCCTGAACGGTCACGTTCTGCGAAACGCGGTCTGAAAAATAGCCTTCCGGGACCTGTTCATAGACAGTATAGCTGCCCGGTTTGAGGCCATCCACCTTGACCCGACCGCCGCCGTCCGTGGTGACAAGCTGGTCTATGCCGCCGCCCGTGATACGGAACTGGATGCCGCTGACGTTGCCATCGTCCGAGGTTTTGACGATCTCCACGCTTCCCTCTTGCGTGGGGGTGGGCGAGGGCGAGGGCGGCGTTTCCTTTGTATAGACGGAAAACCAGCCCGTCGTTGAAGTGGAGTCGTTTTTCGAACTTATTTATCGAAAAGCGGCTCTGTTTTTATGCGCAAACCCTTGATTTATGCAGATTTCAGAAAGTCGCCGTTTTCTTGGCGAAGTAAGAAAAACGCAAAAACACGAAAGAAAAAAGTAAAACAGAACGGCGTTTTAGACATGCAGATTCTCACATATCCTGCTTCCCTTGTTTCCCGTACAGCTCCTCAAACCGGGCTGGAGCTTTATATGCCAGGGTCTGATGGGGGCGTATCTCATTGTAGAAGCGGATGTACTCATCTGCACTTTTGCGAAAATCCGCTACTGAGGAATAGTCCCGTCGGTATGCCTCCTCCTTCTTAAATGTAGCAAAGAAAGCCTCGGATACTGCATTGTCCAAGGGACGGCCAGACTTGGAGAATGACTGGGTTACACCACACCGTGTGAGCAGGTTGCGGAATGTCTCCGAAGTATACTGTCCTCCTCGGTCACTGTGGAACGTTAGTTCCGATGGCTTGCCACGGTCTTGAAACGCCGCTTTGAATGTGGATGTGACGAGATGTGTGCTCTGCTTTTGAGATACCCGATAGCCCACTACCCGGCGGGAGAACAAGTCTATGATGACACAGAGAAATACCGACTGGTCCTTAACTTGAAAGTATGTAATGTCGCTTACCCATATCTGGTTCACGCGGGAAGCGGTGAACTCCCGTTGGAGTAGATCACGCTTTATATACGCCTGCCGTTTCTTATAATTCTGCTTTGCGTTTTGCCGTATGCTCTCCAAACCAAGCTCCTGCATAATCGCCCGGATACGCTTTTCGCCGACATGTATACCGCTTTCGGCCAGCACCACGCGTATCCTCTTGGCTCCATAACGTTGTTTGCTGTCCTCAAAAATCTGCTTCACCTGCAGCATGAGCGCTTGCTGCTCCTGAAAGTATGCCGTTCGATCTGCCCGGCGGAAGATATGGTTATAAAACGTGCCGCGGGAGACATTCAACGCCTCGCACAGCTCATGGACGCTATACTGCTCAAACTGTTCATGCAGCTTTGCCAAAATCTCCAGGCGTCTGCGGAGGGGCGTGCCGTCTATGATCTCCGAAAGCGCAACGATCTCAAGCAGGTGGTTCAGTCGTATGTTCTGTCGTTGGAGTTTGCTATACTCCGCTGCGGTATAACCCTCTACGGACGGACCGCCCTCACTCAGCCAGCGGTAGAGGGTGCTGATTGCTACATTAAACTTCTTCCCGACGTCTGACATTGGTACTCCGTCGCGGCAGAGGTTTACAACCTGCCGCTTGAATTCTGTTGGGTATTGTTTGGGCATAGTAAACACCTTCCTCATTTTGGTGATTACTATGATACCATAAGCGCAGCGAATGATAACCAGCCGGTAGCTTCCCACAGATACCCAAATGCACCTTGTAAATCCAACAAACTTGCGCTATACTTCAAATATAGTGGGGTAGTGGTATTAGTGTTAGATTTGGATAGCTACAATTGACAAGTCTAAGAATTGATTTCATGTGCCCAACCATCGCTAGTGGAGAATCAAGAGATGTGTGACTATACAAGATCTAGAAGTCAGTTCTGGCTAAAAAGGTTTGTCGACAATGGCTCAATTACCCTTGTCATTGAATAGATTTTTTTATTGAGAAAAAGACCACTTTGTAATATAATCAGACATGTGGGTGGTATTAACATTTTCCTTCCTTATGTGTATAAGTTAGATCAGACAGAAAAGGAGCATACAGAATGGGTAACGAGCCTGAGAAAATAGCCACAGCACTAGTCAGTAAAGCCGCCGATGGTGGTGCTCAGCAATTTGGAGGAGATGTCGCTAACCGTGCTTTAAGTGCTGTTGGGGACTTCGTGCGAACAAAATATGGTCATGCGAAAGTGCGTCTTGGGACAGATTTTCAACGGTACCTGGATAATGCCACGCGTCGATACAATATAGTTCGAACTGTGGCGACGGGCCAACCCCCCAGAACGATCCTCGGCGAAGGGAGTTTATATGTACAATTAAGCCTGTCATATGAGGGGAAAGTGGTTGAGACATCGTCCGTAAAGCCAATGCTGTCTGTGAGCCATAATATTCTCATACAGGGAACGGGCGGGATTGGCAAATCGATGCTCATGCGTTATTTGTTCTTACATACAGCTCGCCGTGGGGACTATGTACCTGTTTTGATAGAATTGAGGCGCATAAGTAATCAGAATTCCGGGGAACTATCTATCATAGAACTGATTTACTCCTGTATGCAGGATTTTGATATTGAACTTCCACGAGAGCAATTTGAATACAGCCTTCAACTCGGGAAATACCTTTTCCTGTTCGACGGGTTAGATGAGGTCAAAACATCATTATCTGCTGAGGCTGCCGAGGCACTACAGACATTTAGCGCGAAGTATCCCAAGAATCCTTGCATTATCACGTCACAGCCGCGTCAAGCAACGTCTCCGCTGGAAACATTTACAATTATGGAGCCAAAGGGACTGAGTAAACAGCAGGCGATCGAGCTAGCTTCACGAATCTGGCCCAAAGATGAAAAGACACAGGAGTTTTGCCGTCAGTTGGAAGAAACGCTCTATGATAAGCATTTGGACTTTGCGGAGAACCCGCTTCTCCTGTCCATGATGTTTCTTACTTTTATGCGTAATTCGTCCATACCCGATCATCTCGCGGACTTCTATCAAAAAGCGTATGATGCGCTTTACAGCATACACGATAGTAATGATAAGGGAACATATCACAGAGATTTTCAGTGTAAAGATTTGGACGAAGATTCGTTTAAACGATTATTGGCACATTTTTGCTTTAAGACCTATTTGAAAGAGGAATATGAGTTCTCTTGGGATAGTATTCGGGATCGGCTCAAAAATAGTATCCAAAAACTAAAGCTGAAGGTGACCGCAGATGAGTATTTAACAGATTTGCAGAATGTAGTGTGCATGATCGTTAAAGATGGCGATACGTACCGCTTTTCTCATCGCTCTTTCCAAGCGTATTTCGCTGCCTATTATACGGCAACTGCTCTAACAGACGAAGAACAAAAACACTTGTTTTCCGTAATCTTATTTCGGGACGAGGTCATCTATGATCGTGAAGACTACTATCGGTTACTGATACAACTCCAACCTGAGAGATTAGCTGAAAATGCCCTAAAGGATAGGCTGCGAACACTTCAAACGGATGCATCAGCCAGCGAGAATCCTGATTTATACATTGTGAAGTCTATGTATCAGGGAATCAAAATAAAAAACCAAATGAGGCAGATAGTAATGCGAGAATCCGTATCTTTTATTACGTAAAGGCTGAGTGCAGTATTTTCAATCTAATTACGCTCTTTAGTTGGTGTGAAAGTCTGATTCATTCAAGAGATGACGCTTATGATGAACATTATAGTATTATAGTTAAGTATATAGGAGCAATATTAAAGCACGCTCCAGAAAATCTTTCAATAATTTCATTCAATACGATAGAAACGACAGATTACCTTTCGGACGAGCAGCGAGAAGAACTGTATGCCTCTATCCTACAACTACACTGGTTCAGAAGCATATATATAACCATAACGGATTGGCTAATAGAAATCGACAAAAAACGAACCATATTAGAGGCTCCCAACTTTATTGATACACTATGAACTGAAAACCGCTGAGATCACGTAGATTCCAGCGGTTTTTCGTTCTAGTGAGATTTAGCCCCCTCAGATCAACCGTTCGTAGTCGCTGGGGCCGTAGAAGAAGCGGAGAACATAGACGGTTTTGCACTCTTCGTCAATGCGGTACACCATGATGTAATTTTGAATGCTGACACGCCTGTAACCAAGAGCCTGCAATCGCAGATTCAAGCACTGGCCGTACATATAAGGCGTGCGCGACAAGTCTTCATAGCACGCGGCTATTTTGTCTGCCAAAGAAGCAGCGGCCTGGGGATTGGCGAGCACAGTCGTGATATACCCGATGATCTCGTCCAGGTCCCCCTCGGCGGCGTCGCTGATCGTCACCTTATACATCGTACTTTTCGCGCAGCGCCTTCAGAGCGGCCCGGGCATCCTTGACATGACCAGCTTGAATATCGTCCTCCGCCTGGGCCAGACGTGTATAGACATCCAGCATCAGCATCTTTTCCTCATAGGCTTTCATGCTCATGATGACCATGTCGCCATAGCCGTTCTTCGTGATATACACCGGCTCGTTGGATTCCTGGCACATCCTGGAAATGGAAGCGGTGTCTTTCAGGTCTTTGATGGGGATGATGTGCGGCATACAAGTACCCCCCTTACTATGGCCTTATTGTACCATGATATGGCCATAATATCAAGATACGACCTTATTATTGCTGTGGATCGATTTTTATCCATTACTGACAAATTCGATTTTATAGAAAATATCGCTGTGTTGCTGCCCGCAAACCCTTGAAAATAGGGACTTTTTCAAAAAATGCTATAAGAACACTCGCACCACGTCAGAAGAGCTTTGAAGATTCGAGGTCCTGTCTAGCCAGGACCCCTCATCGGTCAAAGCTCTTCTTCCTTTTCCCATCGCAAACGCTGCGCTGGTTTGCGATGGGAGCCCTGTTCAATAAAGTCGCCGCCCGGAGGGCGGCGATTTGATTTTATATGGGGGCATTGCGCCGCACGACCTTGCCGTCGAAAAGCGCGGCAAGGCCGCTGGTTCAAGTCCAGTCACAATGTTGGGGCGTCCACCGCCTGCCGGAACTCTGCTACCGAACGGTAATTTCGCCGGTACAATTCCTTCCGCTTCAGGCTGGCAAAGAAGGATTCCGCCACGGCGTTGTCATGGGGCCGGCAAGTGCGGGAGAAGGACTGCTCAACGCGGCAAGACAAGAGCAGTTGCTGGAACGACTGGGAGGCATACTGTGTCCCTCTGTCGCTGTGGAAGATGAGGCCATCGTCAGGCGTCCGCTCCGCATACGCCTCGCGGAACGCCGCCGCGATCAGCTTTGTGCTGGCGACGGTGGATATCCGGTGGGCGATGACCTTGCGGGAAAACAGGTCCAGAATGACGGCAATGTAATAGTGCTTGCCCTTCAGCTTGTAGCAGGTGATGTCGCTGACCCAGATTTGGTTGGGCTGTTCCGCTGTGAAGTTTTGATTGAGGATGTTCTTTTTTGGCATGGACGCTGTCAGTCTCTGGTAGTCTTTCTTCGCGGTAGGACTCATGCTGACTAGCCCCATCTCCTGCATGATGGATGTGACGAATCGCTTGCTCACTCGCTCGCCCCGCTGAATGAGGATAGCGCAAATCTTGTCTGCGCCAAATATCTGGTTGTTTTCCTCGTATATCTCCCGGACCTTTTCGCCGATCTCCGCACGTCGTTTGGCGTACCATGTGTTGTCCCGCTTGTTTCGGAGGATGTGGTTGTAAAACGTTCCCCGGGAGACCTCCAGCGCGTCACAGAGAGTGTGGACACTGTACTGGCCGTACAGCGGTTCCAGTGCCGCCAGCTTTTCTTTTAGCGGGGCCGAGACGGTACAATTCACGCTTTTGAGGACTTGGATGATAGCCGCTTGTTTCTCAACTTTCCGCCGCAGTGCATCAAACGCCTGAGGGGTGACGAGCACACCGGTCTCAGTCACGGTTGTCTGAAACGGCTTGACCCAGGAGTAGAACGTGCTCCGGGCGATGTCGGTTTCCGAACAAATGTGCGCCGCGCTCTCCCCGTTCTGATAGCGCATGACGAGTTGGTGTTTTTCGTCTGTTGTGTGTCGCATGGTGATACCTCCTTTTTGGGGATACAAATGGTACCAGAAATGAGAAAAAACATCTACTGGAACACGGCAAATCGCGTTGACGGAAACGCAGTGGCAGGGTATAATATTAATAAGAGGTGGTCATGATGCCGGAACTCTGCCGATTTTACAACATCATCATCAAGATGATCTACATGGATGACGGACAGCACAACAAGCCTCACTTTCATGTGATGTACGCGGAATATGAGGCATCTGTTGGCATAGACGGGGAGCTTCTGGCCGGCAGTCTGCCGGTGAAGCAGCTCAAGCTCGTGCAGGCGTGGGCAGCCATCCACGAGGATGAACTCTATGCCGCTTGGAACAACGCTGTGCGCGGCATCCCGTTTGGAAAGATAGCTCCGCTGCAGTGAGGAGATATGATATGTATATTGTAGATGGAATTGCATACGCAGGGACGCCCTCGCATGTTGTGAGCGTATCCGGTGTCCGGCCGATGGATGATTACCGGCTATGGGTCCGGTTTAGCACAGGCGAGGCGAAAGTGTTTGACTTTAAGCCCTTGCTGAAAATGCCGGCCTTTGCACCACTGGCGGATATGGACGTGTTCAGAGGCGTTTATATCGACTACGGCACGGCGGTGTGGTGCGACGGGGATGTTGATATTGCACCGGAGGCCCTCTATGATGAGGGCGTTCTGGCGGAGAATGTGGGCTGATTGCTTATAATTTCCCGATATTAGCAGAATGGCTTGCAATACAACCAGTGTTGCCAGGGGGTGAAGTAGTGGAATTTGAAGCAAATGGGGCCTTAGCAGCCGGATTTCATGATTGTACATACAGTGAATTTCGTGAAGCGTTTGTAGTAGATTTTCCTACTTCACAACGGAGATTGCTCATTGCGGAAAACCTTTTGGACTTTTCTAAAGAAGTGTTTTCTGTGGGAATCCCTGTTGAGTTTTGGGTTGATGGTAGCTATGCTACAAGGAAAATCAACCCTAACGATGCAGATATTGTCTTGTTTTTTCTTGCACAGGATTTATATGCCTTGGCACCTCGCTGGACTGCTCTTAGACGGAAATATAACGGTATACTAGATACATATTATGCATGTGCAGTATGTCCAGAGAATGAGCGAATGTTGAACCCATTAGACTATGAACAGATTGTCAACAATCGAAATTACTGGCGAGGTCAATTCGGTTTTGACAGAAAAGATAATCCTAAGGGCATCATAAGGTTGGACTGCAAATCGATTGTTGAGGAACTAAGGGGGAGGTGATATTTGTGCCGTATGTAGAGTTGACAGCAATTAAAAGGAAGATTGAATCAACGCAAGCCGAAATACAGCGTCTATTGAAATGCTCGGATGACACCATGCGGGCAATTATGACCTCTGAACTCAAAGAGCGTCTGAACATACTATTGAAACAGCAAGAGGAAATTGAAGCGTCCTTTTCAAAAGAGACAGTGTCTCTTCGCATATATGGAGATAGTGTTCAGGTTGGAAAGGTATCTAGCCGTGTCTTGTTATCGGCATTAGGCGGGTTTCAATCTATGCTCGACTCCGTAGCAAATGCATTATTTCATTCACCGACGTCACGCGGGAAGATACCAGAGCATATTAAAGATATCACCGGATTTGAAGTGGTCGGAACATTTGCTGGTTCTTTTGGCATTGTTCTTGAACGACAGATTTCTCAGACGGGAATAGCATCTGGAGACACTGAAATAAGTCGGGCAATGAACGAAATGTTTGGTGTTTTGGAAACGTTGGATAATAGTGAGCAGCTATTGACCGCTATAACACCATGTGGAAAGCGCACAGTTACACATTATAGGCAGTGGCTGGATGAATTGCGCGAGAGCAATGTAAATCTTGAAATCAATTGGAAAGATGATTCTGCTCATACACGGAAAATTCACATGATGAAAGATCGCGCACCGAGTATCATTACAACGTTAGATACAATAGACAGAATAGATAATGAGGAAATTACAGTACATGGTATGCTGAATGGCTTAAATATCAGAAACCATTCATTTGAGATGAGTGTCAATGATTTTGGTATTATACGCGGCACTGCGCTTCCGGAAACTCTCATGGCTATAGCAGAAAGCCTCGGAAAAGAAATTGATGCCACTATGATAAGAAGCAACTCACTCACAAAGGCCGGTGTACAAACAATTAACTGGTATATGTCAACGGCCAATTAGAGAAAGTGTGTAAATATCGCTGCGCTCCTGCCCGCAAACGCTTGAAAACAGGGACTTTTTAAAGAAATACTATAACGTCACTCGGACCAAATAGAAACGGTGATTAGGATACGATCGCCGTTTCTATTCGTTTATCTGAAAAAGCCTGAAAAGCCCGGTGTTTCTGGGCTTTTCAGGCTTTTTATGTGTGACCGACTGGGGGGATAGTACCAGTCGTTCAATCGGCTTTGTGGTGTTTTGCCTCCCGGCAGTTTGGATGCACAGGGACGCTATCGTGTAACTATGGTGGTTATCGTGTAACTGTGGCCCCCTATCGTGTAATCATGGGGGCTATCGTTAAAATGTACCCCAGAAACTGGACACTTGTTATCGTTCAGGACCCAATCTCTGGACAGTGTAATTGTTCGGGACCCAAAGTCTGGACATGACAATTGTTCTCGGAGAAGAGATAGTCC
>CANRAV010000034.1 GCA_947628695.1 uncultured Clostridia bacterium | reverse complement strand
CGTCCAAAAAATTTTGTGAATATCAGCGCCATTACTCCAAGTGTTGACAGCGGACCTAACACGCTCCACAACATTCCCAATATTGTCCGCTTGTATTTCTTCGTAAAGTCGCGCTTGACTAGTTCTTCAAAGAGAAAGCGGTAGCCTTTTAACCTCTCTATCATTTCCACCCCACAACCCATTCAATAAATTCTCGCACCGCGCCCTGACCTCCGCTTGCTTTGCACACATAATCACAACGCTCCCGAACTTCCGTTACAGCATCTGACGGACAGCCCGAAACACCACACAGGTTCATCATCGGTATGTCTATAACATCATCACCTATACAAGCGATTTCTGCTAAAGAAACGCTGTTGCTTTCTGCAATTTGTCGCAGACATTCCTCTTTATCTAAAACGCCTTGATAAAGTTGTATGATGCCCAACTCTGCCGCTCGGCGCTCAACTATAGCAGAGGTGCGCCCGGTAATTATTACAGGCGTTATACTGTACGTTGGGAGTATGTTGTGAATCCCATACCCGTCCTTTATGTCGAACGCTTTAAAACACTCGCCGCTGTTGCCCATATATATTTTACCGTCCGTTAGTGTCCCGTCAACGTCCATAATTAATACTTTTATCATATTGCCTCTCCTGCTTATTTATAAAGCTGTTTGCTTTTTCAGCCAATTGCTTAGTTTGGGGAGTATTGTCTTAAAAAGACGCTTTTCCAAAAGTTCATATTCCGCAAAGCATGCAATAATTACGATTGCCATTATTGTAAGAAAATGCAGAATAGAATCAGATTGTTCTACCCCCCCCCACCTGGAAGTTTCTTCCAGTTTTATTGCTCTCATTATTGGATGGTGAATAAGATAAATCGACATTGACATTCTGCCAAGATGTAAAACAGGACGCGCCGACAATATCTTTTGCACCCATTTAATAGATGTAACTGCGAGCATAAGTATCGGAATTATAATGAAAATTGTAAAAAACGTCGCATTGCCTACAACGTTATTAAACCTAACTTCAAACGGCAAAAGTATAGCTAAAAATGCTATTCCCGCAACAGCTATCCCTTTTTTGTTAAACTCAGATGTAAGCAGATGAAACATAAGCACTCCGACAAAAAACGCCATATATCCTCTACAAGCTTGCTTATACAAAAACGGCAAACTAAAGTCAAGTTGATATCCATTAATGCCAACGAGAATGATTAAACAACAAATAATAAAATAAGTCTGTTTTTTCTTAACTTTACACAAAAAATAGTAAATAATATAGCACAAAAACAGAACAGAAATAAACCACCCCACGGAATCAATAGGTCCGTCATTTGTAATCCAGCCCGTATAAAACGGTGTACACGAGGCAAAAAATGCCCACAAGTTTGGCGTTGGCATAAGTTTACTTCCAACAAAACACTTTTCAATTATCGCACATACCATTACTATCAAATTGGAAACGAAAAAGCAAGGCATAATTCTTTTCAATTTTGGGGTTATATATTGGTGAAGTGTAATGCCGTTTTTAAGTTCTGAATACTTTCTTGCAATTAGAAAACCGCTTATCGCAAAATACAATTCAACTGCCAGAAATCCCTTTACAAATAACGCCGCGGGTGAAAAAGGAATACTTGTCACGTCCTTTTCGCAAAAAACAGTATAATAATGATATAGAAAAATTGGTATAACCAGCAAACCTTTCAGCCCGTCAATATATGACAAACGGGCAGACTGTTTTTTATCTTCCATTTTTAACCTCCAAATGGTAATTTAAATTAATCTTGATTGATTTTTAGGCGGCTTGATGTGATTGTAAAAATACGGCTCTTGCTCCAGTACTGTCTAATAAGATAGTCGAGTTCACTTTGCCTACGCGCGTTGAGTATGCGAACCTCCTCGCTCGTTCTTTCGACAGCCATTGTACTGTCAAAATAGTTTGCGTCAGGGTCGTCGGAAAAGCCGTCCATGCCCGCTATTGCAATATTTTTCGCGCCTGCCTCACACAAGGCCTTAATTATTACGCTAATGCTGCTTAGTCTTGCGCCATCTTCGGATATACAGTTATTTTTTGCGGAAATCACTATCTCGTTTTCGGTTCCGCTTGCAATGTCTGAGGTTACAATTACTGTTTTTAAATTATCATAACAGAATGAATAATATCTTTTTTTATTTCCAAAGAATGAGATGGCGTCAAACATCTCGCACAGGAAATTAACACTTATTACTTTCGGAGAGTTCTCGGCAATATAATTCTCTATTTTCTCCTTCTGGGTCGATAGAGTTTGTCCGGGCGCGAGCACAAGAATATTCTTGCCTTCAATAAGTTTCGCAATTTTTGCAATGCCCAAAGCGTCGTCATATTCCTTGTACGTATATTCAAAGCATAGTTTATCAATAATGTCATATGGATAACGCTGGCGCTGTGTGTCGCTTAGCATTGAAAGTATATTTTTTATATCGTTTGTTGTAAACGCATATTTATTTAAAAGATATATTATATTGTTAGGGTGAGAACGATACACTCCTCCCATAAACGAAGCGGGAGAATAACCCCACGGAACTTTGTCATATATGTCATGAATATCAAGATCAATTATTTCAAGGATTTTTTCTATATCATACAAATATCCTTTTTTTCTTACAAGATAATCCGCAAGAAGTTCTGTATTCGCGTTGCCTGCGCCTTTCCCCATACCGCGTAGTGTACCGTCGATAATAACGTTTCTAACGCCGCTGCTCATTGTGATTATCTCTTGCGCAAAAGAAAAAGATAGCTGATAATTGTTGTGCGAATGAAAATCTATTGCAATTTTCGGGTCAAGGTTATGGTCAATTAAGCTGTATATTCGCCTTACATCGTCTATGTACATTGCGCCATAAGTATCCACTATACCAAAACCGAATGGTTCAAGCGTATTTACAAACTCTATGAGCTTTAACAATTCCAAATCTGTATAATTCAGCGAATTTACGCCCTGTAGGAACAGCTTATAACCCTTTTCTTTTATCTTTTTTGCGCAGGACACTACTTCACCGTAACAATTGTCATAATCCTTTTTAGTGAAACCGAAACGTATAGCGTCTATCGAAGTGCCGTCATATTCATCAAGTGAATCAAAATCGAACATTCCGAAATCAATAAACGCAGTATAAACAGCATCACGCTTTTGGGGGAGAAATGGCGCTATCTGCTTTGTGCTTGTAAAAAATGTACTGTTCCCTTTATAGTTGACTTTTCTCCAATCGCGAAGAAAACCGACTTCAATAATATCTATTCCTGCTTGCTGAAGATAATGAACGACCCTTTTGGTCTGTTGGTCGGGGAATTTGCAGTCTATAATTCTGCCGCCATCTCTAAGGGTACAGTCAAGAATTTTTACATTATTCATTTTTCTCTCCTTTCATAAACGCCTGATACATCGCCTCCGCCAACATAAAATCCTCCGGATAATCTATGTCTATAGATTCAATTGCGTTTATCTCGATAAAATACGGATTTTGCCCATAGCGGGAGCGTTGCTCTGTAAAAACCTCTCGCTTATAAATACACAGGTTCATATCTATGAACATAGGTTCAATATCCTGATTTCGGAACATCTTTGTGCGCGTAAAATTAAACGGTTCTCCGCGATACCACAACGGTTTGTTCAACCGCTGAACAGTATGCGCGGAATCATATTCTCCACTGAGAACTTTTTTAAGCCCAAGTTCGATACTTTCCTTTTTTACAAAAGGATTGGTTACATGAGCGTTGAGATAAACATCGGCTTTCACCTCGTTCAAGAATGCTTCCACTATATCATAATGACCCACAAGTGCGCCGTCAAGCCGCTGCGGTCGTTTCAGGAATTTTACGCCGTCCGGTAGATACTGTACAATTGTTGCGTCAGAACAATATACATATATCTCGTCTAAGAGGTCTATTTTTGTAAGTGTTTCTAGCATATAACGGCACAGCGGTTTTCCGCCGAGCAATTTCACATTTTTTCCCGGCAGGCGCTGATTATTCAGTTTTATCGGTACCCATGCCACAACTTTCATTGTTTTCATTCTCCTTTTCATTTATTAATTCAGTCAACAAGTCGCACGCCTCCTGAACAGAACGTCCATATCGTATAGGTCTGGCAGTTAGGTCGTCAAAGTAATAGTATTTGCTAACCTGAGCCACATGTTTTATGAACGCCTGCTCCTGCTCTTTAGTATAGCCATATTGCAGAGCCTGTTTTATCTGTGTTTCAACATCATCTATACTGCTCGGTTCATAACAGCAGCCCTTTCCCCAGAGAGGTGTAGCGCCAAGCGAAACTAAAGGCTTTCCGCGTGTGAGTGCGATATACGACACACCCGAAATCATACAAACCACAACATCTGATATATCTATTAGGTCGTTAATGTTGCCGTCGCGGATATAGAATACATTTGAGGATTTTTTGTTCTGCGGCATATTGCTCATCTTGCTTAATAATGGATGCGGCTTGTAAATTAAATTCCAACTATTCTTTTTCGCCAGCTTTGACAAATACTGCATAGCCTCATTTGATATTGAAAATGTGGGGCTGTATATATCATTTTTCGGAAACCCAGGATTTTCATAATCAAATGCTCCGATAAAAAGGACATTAAAACGTCCGTTATCAAGACGCTTTTTCAACGGATTGAGCATATCATTTTCGGGTTGAGCATAACGATTATAACCCGAATTGCCAAGATAGCTGATGATTTTAGCAGATGTTTCTGTTTCCTCCGTGCTTACGGGCAACGCACAGAACCTTTTCGGCTCGGTGTTCAGCATGTCCTGCCCATACCCATTCCGCGAAAACATAAGCGTTCCCTCAAGGAAACCCCTTTCGGCAGACAAAACAGGAATACCTTTTCTCTTTGCGATTTCTTTAGGTACAACGGAATTATTCCCCCAGTTATTCCACACTACAAGAACCTTAGGCTGAATTATATCAATTAGTGCGGTGAAGTATCGCTCTGCCTCATAAGCTAATGCGGCTGCGACACTTTCGCTATATCCGCGAAGGGTTCGCCTTTTTTTCAAATCTGACAAATATCCGCTCGAATTAACAGTGTTTATGATATGCTGTGAAATATTTATTTTTTGAGAGTACCCCTCAATGCCCCAAAATGAAAAACTTTCCGGAGCGGGAACGACGGGGAAATCGAGCCATGTCGGGATCTTCATAAACCCCGCGGCGACAAACATAAAGCGATAGTTATTCATTTTGCGGTACAAATTATTAAAATAATAAGTGCCGACTTCCTGCGGAATGCTTCCCAAGATTAACACATCAATGTTTGAACAATGCAAATTCTGCAAATAGTCAATCTGCCTATCGGTTATGCTTTTCAATGTCTCATAAGTTAGTACTGTTTCATTATTTGCGTTTTTGCCGTTGATAGCTTTCAGCTTGTTATATAAAGGACGCACATGTTCGGTTAGACCCATTTTATCCAAGACTCTTTTCACTGCGTCTTTTATTTTGTATTTCACCGGCTTTACATCGCCTTTTTTAACCGCCTTTTTAAATTTCCTGTTATACCAATTTGTAAAAACGGTTTGCGACAGCGGAGCAAGATTAGAAGTTCCCGGATAAAGGGACGTAATAAGCTTTGCGTCCTTTACATAAGGTGAACATATTGCCTCGGCGGAGTAATCAAAAACGCCGTGTCTGTCAATGACAATATGAGGCAGATAATCTCTGAATATATCGGAACATAATTGCACAAATTCTATTATTCCGTTCTGAATGTCTGATACTGTCAAATCGGTTTGCTTTACCCAATTGTTTTCCGACTGCTCGCCTAATTTCACCGAGCAGACTCCGTTTTGTTCTTTGATAATATCTTTAAATCCGGGAGTTCTGTCGGAAATTAGAATTTCAAATAATTGCGCCCAAATACTTCCCATTCGTTCTATGCTTAATTTTCCATACTCTAAATAACGCTCTACCGAAGAACCGATACCTGTCAATTTGGCATTATATGTATCGTATACTTCGGTCGTAAAGCAAACAGTTTCAATATCAAAATATTTTTCTAAAAATCTCGATGATTTCCCTCTCGGCGATCGGTCAAAAAGGGCTACATTTTTAGTTGTTGATACATTCTGTGCAATGTATTCCCTATACAAATTGATTTTGGCTTTTGCATTTTTTATAAAATAAGGTTCCAACTCATAAATAAAACCACGGTAGTTTTCAAATTTCCCAATCTGTGTATCTCCCGTAAGATAACCATGCCGCGAAAAAATTCCGAATATTTCTTTATGTTCCTCCTCGTCTGTGCATAACAATCTGTTTGTAATAAAATCATCAACCGAGCCAACCGCACTAAACGGAGTTTCCGATAAACTCGTAAAAAGACCGTTCTTATCCAGCGCGGAAAACGGCAGACGAAAATCACGCCCCAAATATATGCGGCTGATTTCTATGTTTCTATCCGTAAAATACGGGCGCATTATATTAAACAGTTTTGACGGAATATATCCATCTCTCCAAACCCACAAAAGCTGTTCGATATTCCTTTTTTCTACACGTTCAATCATCCACTTGGAAAATCCAAACATTAACGGTGCAAACCAATAGCCAAACAATTTAGGATTGCCGTCAAAATAAGAATTTCTATCAAAGCGCACAAATGGGTCGTCAAAATATAAATTCAGTAAAATTCCGTACATCATAGAATTGTTTGAATTCATAACATCCATTAAAATGAAACTGTATACTCTTTTCAACTGCCGGCAGTTGTTGCGCATTTCTACCGCCTTGGGCAGGTGCTTTGCATTCATCCCAACCGCCGTTGCGCAATCCACATCTGATTTTTTGTTGTCGCCTATGTGCAATACCTCCTGCGGCTGAATTTCTCCTATTGCAAGATCTGACAGAACCAGATCATACATCAGTTTTGTACTTTTCAGCACCCCCGTTTCGCTAGAAACGTAAATATGTTCATATCCCTCGTATCCGTTTTTGCGCAAAACTTTATCAAGAAATTCGCTCGACAAATACATATCAGAAATTATTATTATCTTTTTGCCCGCTTTCTTTGCCTCATTAAACAAGTATTGCGCCGATTTGCGAGCATAGAGGGTCGTATATTCGATTTTCAGTTCTTCCTCTTTCAGCTTTGAGATTTCTTCTTCCGATGCATGAAATAGTTTTGCATACATATTGTAAATATCGTCCAAGGTAATGTCTTGAATATACGGCGGCTTGTACTTCCGTGCCTCCGCCTCGGCAGTTACGCGCATATTGTGAAAATTCGGTATGTCGAGGTAATTTTCAAGCAGTCTGAAAGTATCCGCCGGGGTAAGCACCGGGCGAAAAAGGAGAGTATCAAACACATCAAAACTTACTACTTTTATATGCGGACTTCTTATTGCGTCCGCAATTTTTTCTATTCCGTCAGAAAAAGGTTGTGCGGCGTGCTTTTCTCTTTCGGCTTTTCTGCGTTCTTGAACAAGTTTAGCGGCGTCTTCCGCCTCTTTATACAAATAATTGCTTTTTCTCATAACTCTGTAGTGCCAATTCAAACATATCAGCATACGCCAATGTTTTGCTCGATGATTTAAGTGTTCCTCGCAGTTTACTTCCACATATGGACCGTATTCACGACGAACTCCCCAATTTTTCTCGGCGAAATAATAATACATCTTATCCTTTATCTTTTTAAATACGTTCATATATTTTCCTCCATATCCGAATTATCGGTGTTTTTTTCGATTATATAAAAAGCCGAAGTTGTTAGCGCAAAATATTCCTAAGCCATTCCCACACATAAACATTTGCCCTATACCACCATCTGATATACCTCGGCTGAAACGCTATTGTTCCATATATCCACAACGGCGCAGGCGATGTGCGTTTAGATTTGATATGAAATACTTTGCGAAACACCCGCACGATAAACAAATAGTCCTCCAACAGCGACGAGTCACACGCCGCCAAAGGCAGATGATATTTTTCCGTTACGTCATCGCAAAAAAGGAAATTCCCGTAAAGTTCAACTTGTTTTCTAGTCGGATACACCATTATTTTTTTCAGTAGCTTTCCGCATTTACATAGTGATTTTTTATAATTGAATTTAAGGTCGCTCGTTTCCATTTCTATCGAATACTTAACAGCAGTGTCTATCTGCGACTGCACAATGGCAAGCGTTTCATCGTTTGAACACTCTGTCAAAACCGGAAAGTATCGATCGTTTTCATACTTATATCCTGTCGTCATACCATGTGGCGCACTAAGCATACACTCGAACAGATTATTGCTGAAAAGCGCTTTCCTTGCCGCGCCATTTTTCGCATTAAAATAATATGTAAGATATTCTCCATCATCTGTATCATTCGGCTTACTATACATTCCGAAATAAAATCCGATAAATCCCCCCGTGTAGCCATCTGACCTCATAATCTGACGCAGCGAACGCTGCATTGAACCTGTCCAACCGCTGTCCGCAACGGCCACTCTGTCGCACTCAAACAATCCCTCTTGCCTAAGGTAACCGACTGCGGCGGGGTAACTTGCCTTAGATATTTTAAGAACAGCGTTTTTATATTTTTCGCTTTTGCGAACCTTTTTTGAAAACTCTTTAAATTCTGCCTCACCAAGGACAGCGTTTTCATCGCTTATAGACAATTCCTCCAATATTTCGTAAAGTTGCTCCTCACTTATCCCGCCGCGCTGTAAAACAGTTTTCGGTGTAAGATAATATCCGCCCAAAAGCAAAAGGTCGTACATTTCATCACCAATAATATGATAAGTCGGCATACGAAGTGATGCCCGCGAACAATACAAATACCTGCACTCCGTTTCAGGATATTTTCTTTCGCAGATTATTTTGGCGATTTGCAGCAGAAGATACCCGTCTCTAGCAAGAAAATATATTCTTTTAATCTTTCTTTGGGACGCCTCATGCAGTATCCAATGACAGTATTCATACATTATAGGACCAACATACTCGCGTGAAACGCCGCGCATTTCGCTGATTATGTCACCGCTCATTTCCCGATTTAACTCCTGTTCTTCTTCCATAACGTTTATCTTTCATCCCCTCCAACAGCGACTGCGGGATAAGTCCGACTACCAGCGGTTTCACGACATACGGCAGCGCTTTCGGCATCAGCCCAAGACGCTTGAAACCGCGTGCGCGGACTTTCGCCTCGTCTATTCGGTAGCAATACTTTCTTCGTTTTTGCGCAGATTTGTT
>CANRAV010000033.1 GCA_947628695.1 uncultured Clostridia bacterium | reverse complement strand
GACGGACGTGATGTTTTTGGCGTTCGTTCAGTTTGCTTTCATTTGTATATGGCTAAATTAGTGTCAACAGTACCTAGTCTGCTTTTTCTTGCTCGACTAAACGGCTATCCCGCAGAGCGGCGAGGGCTGCTTCTGCGCATCCGAGATATGCGTTGCTGTCATCCTCGGTCAGCGCTCTTAATGTGCGCGCCATATAAACCGCACCGCTGATTTCACCAAACAGTTGGTTTAATTTGTCATCAAATATTGGTTTTCGCTCCAACTCTCCCATCAGTTCCTCGAGGAAATCCTGTGCGGCGACCTCCGGGGCCCATTCTTCCGCTCGCATACCGTATGCCTCCATTCTTTCTTGCATTAATTATCGGTATAATACCATAAATAGTTGCTTTTGTCAATTGACAAAGTAGAAAAGATCGTGTATAATAATGGAACAGAAAGAAAGGATGTGAGAAAATCCATGCCACGCACAAAAGGTTCAAAAAACAAGAGTTCCGATTTGTCAATTGATGAAAGAATCGCAGCCGTGAATTCGGAAATCGAATCTCTTCAAAAGCAGGTCAAAGCAAAAAAAGATGAATTGAAAAAACTCAAAAGCAAAAAAGAAGAGAACGACTTGAAAAAAATTGCAGAGGCTATCCAAGCAAGCGGCAAAAGTGTCGACGAAATCATCGGTTTGATTTCTGACGGACAGTCTGAAAATTGAATTTGACTCTCAATGAATCACCGTAGGTTTCCCCGAAAACAGGAAAGCCTACGGTGATTTTAATCTGTCAAAATGTTGATCTTAGTACGGCTTATCGACAATAGGAGAGTCCCGCTTTGGCAAGGTTTTCGGAAAAGTCATCCTGCCAGTTGACACGAATTGGTATCGTTACAAAATTCTGTTAAGATTAATCAGTTTTTGTACGCTCTGCAAAATACACCTCTATATCTCGCCGAGGGAATAATTTTCGGCTCATCGTTCGCCCTGTCAAAAAATTTTGATGGGCGGGGCTTTGTTTGACGTTTCCTTTTGACGCTTTTCCATACAAGTGGTTCTTTGATCACTCTACAATTAATCCGAGAAATTCGACGAATGAACAATTACTATTGTAAAAAAAACGAACTATGGTATAAGAGTAAGTAGTTAAAAAAATGATTTCCATTTTCTGAAAATCATGGGCGGAATCATTTCATGGAATGAATGGGTAGGCGTTATATCCAAAAGGGAAACGAAGCAGCCAGCCTATGGGGATAGAAAAATCGATTCCTTGACGGAATCCGTGCCGGATGAAACCACGCTCTGCAAGTTCCGCTACCTTCTGAAACCGCATGGACCGAACAAGCTATTTTCGATGTGATCAACCGGGTGATGGTTCAGACCGAACACATGATAAAAGGGGCACCATCGTTGACGCCACAATCATCAACGCCACAGCTCCACAAAAAAAGCGGAAAAGAAGCGGAATCCTAAGATGCACCTGACGAAAAAAGGCAACGAATGGCGTTTTGGGATGAAATGTCACATCAGGGTGGATGCGGAAATCGGACTTGCCCACACGATATGATCGTAACGGCAACGAATAAACACGATATTACCTAGGCAGCAGAACTGATTCGCGAGGACAACGAGGCGGTTTACGGGGATTCCTGCTATCTCGACATCCAAAAGCGCCTCGAAATACTTGGAAGTGAACGTCTTTCCAGCATTGACTATCGCATCAACCGACGTCCCGGCAGACTTCCGAAGGTATCTAAAACGCTATTGACCAAGAAAGGTATATTAAAAGCCGGAAATTCTCTATACGTTGCAATGTGAATATGCATTCCAAATCATAGAATGTCAGTTTGGATACAGGAAGACAGCATACTGCGGTTTGAAGAAAAACGAGAACCGGCTGTACCCCATATTTGCTTGCTACAATTTGTATTTGCTGGCGATCGCCAGGCAAATGTTATCCACAGCATAACGGAAAACTGTGCATTTTCAAAGGAATTTCAAGATTTCTCGAAACAAATATAATTTGTATCGCAACAAATTGAGGTTGAATCTAGGAAAGAAACATATTCTTCGGTAAAAATCGTCCAAAAAAAATACGCAGACGCAAATCAGTTTTCGATTGAGCAGATTAATTTAGAGGTTCCTTAATCGTAACGAGCCATAACTCGTTACTGAATATTGAAAATATTTCGTGCAATTATTTCGCTTGCGGATGTCAAACTATACTCAAATTGTGTTGCATTGTATTGCGAAATCTGCCCATGAACAATTTAGCTTTGTAAGACCTTATAATATAAACAATATTAGCTTTGCAAGATGGTGAATGACATGGGAAATTATGTTTTTTCGAGATTTAACTACTATCAACAGTCATGTGTATCGGATCATATTTTGATTTATAATTCTTTAAATAGAAATATAGTAAAATTGCCGTGCGTTGATGCGCAGGAAATTGGGATTTCTGCAAGCGGTTTGAACACAAAAAAAATGGAATATATGACTGTTAATGAGTCTACTGAGAAAAAGCTTGCCAAATATGGAATAATTGTTCCCGAGGCATATGACGAAAATGCGGCAGCCAATCTAAAATATTTAGAAGAAATAGCAGAGCCGGTGCTTCGTCTTACAATAGTTCCTACATATAGATGTAATTTTAGATGTCCGTATTGCTATCAAGATCATGAACACGCAGAAATAATGAGTGAAGAAATACAGGAAGAAATAATCAAATATGTTAGAAAACATATTTCAAACTATACGGGGGTTGAAATATCTTGGTTTGGTGGAGAACCTCTCTTGTGTTTGGAAACCATTTTGCGAATCAACGGAGCAGCAAAAAAAATATGTAATGATAGGTTTAAAATATTTACAAGTGCAATAACCACCAATGGATATGGCTTGACCAAAGAGGTATTTGAAAAACTGTTAGATGTGGGCGTTACTAGATATTTTATTACAATAGACGGTCTCGCCGAAAAACATAATCGCCAAAGATATTTAGTATCAAAAAAAGGATCATTTGATACAATAATGGATAACTTGATGAATATCAAGTCGATTTCCAAGGCACGGCGGTTTGTTATACATATCAGAAGCAATATTTCAAAAGAAAACATAGATGAAATTGATGAGTATCTTACATATATGAATAAACACTTTTCCGGTGATCAACGTTTTGCCTTTTTTATACGCCCTGTGTATGATTGGGGAGGTGAAACCATCGAGGGCTTTAGAGAAAATCTATTAGAGGATGAAGCCGAAAAAAGGATAATGAATAAGTTGCTTCAATCGGATTGTAGTCTTAACTATTTGGAATTTTATCTTGATCTGACCGGCTATGTAACTTGCTATGCAGCGAAGATTAATTCATTTGTTATAGGACCCGACGGCGTAATAAGCAAATGTACTTGTTCAGAAGTTACCGATAAAAATATTGTCGGCAAGTTATTACCGAACGGTGAAATGAGTCTAGATAAATCTTTGATAGGACAATGGTGTAGGCAATATGATAATTCAGATGTATGTTCTGACTGTTATATGTTTGGTCTATGTTTGAAAGCATATTGTACTATGCCGCAAGTTCTTAATAATGAGCGAATGAATAGGTGCTTTATAGCCAAAAATGTTTGCGGTCAGTTATTAATGTTGATTGATAAATGCGATGAAAAATATAAGTATATTATTGATTTGAGCAATGAAAAGGAGATGTTTAGCAGTGGGACATGAGAATATCGAGAAAGAATTAATGAGGATTTTTAGCGAAAATGGTCTTTTTATTGATGATAAAGATATACTGTTGCAAGATTATTTTCCTGATTCGCTTGTTTTTGTCAGTTTAATTATTGGTATTGAGGAAACTTTTGAAATTGAGTTGCCTGATGAAATGTTACTGATTGAAAACATGGGGACATTTAATACTTTGCTGGATCGTATAATTTCGCTCATGGCGCTGAAGATGCCCTAAACAATTTATAAATAGATCGAAAATGACATCAACTTATTAAATATATAGAAAGGAGGAATTTTCATGAAGAAGAAGCTCAAGAAGATTGTTTCTCTTAAAAAGAAGGTGTCTCTTTATGACACCAAAGAAGGCGGAAACAATGATCAGTGCTTTGGTTGCGGCAAAAAGTAATAAGTTCCGCAAATAATTAGCTCAAAAATCCCGTCGATACCCGTCAATATATTTATAAATTGAATGGGGTAAGTAGCGGCAATTTAATTTGACGGGTGTTAATTTGCCGTGAAAAACAATATGATAGGTGTTTTTTCAAATTCGGATGTTTACAGCACTGCCACACTATATCATCCGCTTGATATTTCTGAATTCGCTGAGTTTTGCAAAAGAAACAGATATCCGGTGATGGAAAACACAAATTTATATCATATAGTGTTTTGGCTATATAACCAATTTAAAAGCTATCGAAAAGTTTATGATGAATTTCAAACCCATAATGGATTCGAAATTTTTGAGATTTGCAAAACATCATACTCCCCCAATTGCGCATGTTTTGCTATAATTTTAAATGATATATTAATTTCATTGGGTCATAGGAGTAAAGCAGTGTGGTGCTTGTCGTCGGACCCAAAAGATAACGAATGCCATGCGTTGAATCACGTTTGGGCTGACGATTTTAATTCGTGGATAGTGGTAGATCCATCTTCTCGCTCAATCATTTGCAATGAAGAGGGAACGCCAATAGATCTATTAACTATGCGGAAAACAATTTATAGTGGGGAATTAGTTTATCCCCATCGAAATAAGACAATCCGTCAACCTGAAAACTTTATTATGGAATATAACAATTATATGAGAAAAAATCTGTTCCAATTTCTCACTCATCGCGAACAAGGATTGTCGTATCCGTTAGATCATAATGCGATTTTAATCTCTCCTATTGGATATGTGCCAAGGCAGGATAAAGATTGGGTACAAACCACAGATGTGTCCTATATATATTGACCAGAAAGATTCTTATTGGGAGTTGTTCACATATGGAAAAATTGAAAAAAATGAAATTGCTTTTTCAATTGACGAAAAAAGTATGTCCGTATCTATATTTTTCGACGTTTGTCACTTCATTTCTTTCGATTGCTCAAGCACTAACATATGTATTTTTGCCCAAATATATACTGGACGCTCTTGTGAATCATGAAGATTGGAATCTAGTATTATTGTTAGTGGGCGTATTTATTGGAATCATAGCCGTTATTAAGTTAATAGATTTGTTGACTAAACCATGGCGCAACGCCTGTATAAATCGGTCCAATATAGATATTGTAAATTATTATATGGGACTTGCGGCGCACGCGCTTTACGCAACGTTTGAAACATCTGATTATAGAGATAAACTGGATACTGCTTTAGGGGAGATACGCGGGGGCGAAACAGTAAATTTTTGTGTGCAGATTTGTTCTGCGATTGTTAGTCTTTCTATCTATGCGGTGTTTATTGCTAGCATAAACCCGTTTCTTTTAATAATTATGCTAATTATAATTGTTTCGAATACAATAGCGAAAATGCGATTAGAACGTTTAAAAAATAAAGTAATACCGAACTTTCGTCGCAATGATCGATTTTTTAATTACATAAACCGTACTTTTTCATCATTTGAGAATGCAAAAGAAATGCGTGTCAATCATATTGAAATGTTAGTGAGGAAAAAGTATGATGAAAATATAAAGGAACGGTGGGGGCTTGATACATATTATACAAAAAAACAGCTCAGAATTGAGTTGGTGCAGAACTTTGCTAGTGCAATGGCAAATGTTCTTTTATATGGCTATACAGCGTATTTGGTATTGGTTGGTTCAATGTCAATAGGTTCGTTCAGCGCATTTATTGCCTCTACCTATGGTGTATCTAACGCGGTTTCTTCAATGATAAGCGCTTGGTTAGATATGGACTTGAAATTGAAATTTGTTCCCATTTACAGTGAAATAATGGCCTTGGCACAGGAGGCCGAAACAGTCCTAACGTCCTGGAAAGCGGAATCACAGTTGGAAATTAAATTTGAAAATGTCAGTTTTAAATACCCCAATACAGAAAAAGCTGTATTGGAGAACATCAATTTAACATTGCCTCAAGGTTGTAAGTTGGCCATAGTGGGCGAAAATGGGGCGGGTAAAACAACATTTATTAAATTGTTATGCCGTTTATATCATCCTACAAGCGGGAGAATTACCGTTAATGGAGTAGATATTAAGAAGATCCCCACAGAGGTATATACAAAGCTTATTTCGGTTGTGTTTCAAGATTATAAGGTGTTTTCTTTCAATGTTATTGACAATATAGTCTTGGATTCAGAGTTTTCGGAAGAAAAAATAAACGAGGTTATTGAGAAAGCCGACTTGACTCAAAAAATTGAAACTCTTGAAAATGGAATAAACACTTTCGTCAACAAGGAATTTGAAAGTAACGGAGTTGAGTTTTCGGGAGGAGAAGCGCAAAAGCTCGTATTGGCAAGGGCTTATTATAAAAATAGCCCGATAGTTGTTCTTGATGAACCAACGGCGGCATTAGATCCTATAGCTGAACAATATCTTTATGAGCATTTTCGATCTATTATAGGAAATCATAGTGCAATATTCATTTCACATCGTTTGGCCTCCACTTCATTTTGTGATAAAATCGCGGTTTTTTCCCACGGGAAAATAGTTGAAGTGGGAACGCATCAAGAGCTTCTTAATATCGGAGGGGTATATGCGAGCATGTGGAATCTGCAAGTAGAATTATATGCGGGAAAAGACAGAGGTTGATTATGAGCAAGTTAATGGGAAAGTTTAAAGACAATATATTTTCTTTAAAAAACGCCTGTTTTTTCATAAAACAAGCATATTACCTAAACCCAGCTGGAGTTCTTGTTAAAATTCCCGAAGTGATTTTGCAGGTAGTATTAAAGTTCCTGCCGATCTTTCTTATGAAAGAAATCCTTAATGGAATACAGTTGCACATGGGCATAAAAAAAGCAATGATGTGGATAACATTATATAGCTTGCTACTATTAGTCTGTCAGGGACTTGCATCGTGGATCCATATATTTTCTGTGCGTCAAATTTCAAAAACTAATCGCGTGATGAGGATGGATTTGACAGATCGAATTAATAAGCTTTCATATCAGGATGTAGAAAAACCAGAAACTCGGACTTTTATTAAAATGCTTGAAGATAATATAAGCATCCCGGATCTACTGAATTCGGCATCAAATATCGTCATGGAAACACTCGTATTATTCGGTGTTATAGGTATTATATGTACACTTCAACCGCTTATTATTTTTTTGACTGTAAGTGTGCTGATTGTAAGGGCGGTGGTGAATAATTTCTCGCGACGCCTTTGGGATAAATGGCGCATGCCGGTTAACGATAAAATGCGTAAAGTCAGCTATTTTCTTGATATATTGAGAGATTCTTCTTTCGGAAAAGAAATTCGTATAAACGGTTTGCAGAGATGGATATCTCGAAAAATGGAAGGTGCGGAAAAAGAATACATTGATACGATGAGCGACTATAATAAACAAATACAGGCGCGAAATGCATTTGTCGAACTCGCTTTAATATTGCAAGAACTTGTAGTTTATTTGCTCCTTACGTACCGGGTGTTCTTTGGCAATCTGCTAGTAGGCGATTATTCTATGTATATTACAAGTATTTCAACGTTTTCATCGTCTCTCGGTTCAATGATAGATTCTTTTTCGGGGATTTTGAAGGCTGGAGACTTTTTGACATTATATCGAAAGATGAGCGAGAGAGGCGACCCGGAGCAGAGTGCTGAGGAAACGGAAATTCCACCAGACCTTGTCATAAGGTTTGATCATGTGTCGTTTTCTTATCCAAACACATCAAGGCTTATTTTAGATGATATTTGCCTTGAATTAAAAAGTGGTCAGTCTCTTTCCATCATAGGCGTAAATGGAGCGGGAAAAACCACATTGATTAAGCTTCTTTGTCGCTTTTATACTCCCACCTCTGGAATAATTTACTTAAATGATAAAGATATCTCCACGATTCCGAGTGATTTGTACAAGAAAATCTTAGGCGTCGTATTTCAAGACTATAAATTGTTTGGCTTTTCCGTGGCGGATAATATATCCATGTCGTCAACTTATGATACAAATTGTTTGTATGACTCATTAACAAAATGCGGACTAAAAGAGAAGGTTGACGCGCTTCCCAAAAAGGAAAATACTGCAATGAGCAAGGTAATTGACAACAACGGAGTTGAATTCTCAGGTGGCGAGAGTCAGCGCATAGAGCTTTGCAAAGTGCTATATAAAAATCCATCTATAGTCATTCTAGATGAGCCGACGGCCTCTCTTGATCCGTTTAAAGAGTATGAACTGTATAAAATGATGTATGAATATACTAAAGATAAATGCTCGATTTTCATTTCGCATCGGCTAGCGTCCACACAGTTTACTGATAATATTGCAGTTATTACCGACGGGAAAATTGTGGAGTATGGAACATTTGATGAACTTTTGAAAATCAATAATGGCGTTTTTAAGAAACTTTTTGATTTACAAAGTTCTTATTATAAGAGGTGATAGACCATGTTGACCTGTATAATTGTTGATTCGGGAGTGAGTTATAATCATCCTTTGGTAGATTTTCATTCGTTAATGGGGTTGTCGTTAGAATTTAGCCACGATAAAGGTATTCTTTGTAGCAATGATTTTGACGATCGATATGGTCACGGAACAGCAATATATAATATCCTTCAGGACTTAAAAAATGAAGTGAATATCATAAATATAAGGCTTTCTTCTATTGAGGATGAGATTATCGATGAAGATGTGCTGATTTCTGCATTGGAGTATATCGAAAAAGAATATTCTTATGTTGACGTTATTAATTTGAGCCTTGGAACCACTATATGTGAGCGGCGGCAGGACTTATATAATATATGTAAGAGATTTGATGATAACGGAACCATAATACTAAGTGCATTTGATAATGAGGGGGCCATCTCATTCCCCGCTGCATTTGATTGTGTAATTGGTGTTATTGGCTTGGATGAATGCAAAAAAATAGATGATTATGTTTATATTAATGATTCATACATTAATATTGCTGCAAAAGGCGGAATTCAACGATTAGCATGGAAGGACCCCAGTACGATATTTATGGGTGGCAACAGCTTTGCCTGTGCTCATGCGACAAGGCAAGTATTAAAAATTATGATAACAGGGGTTACCGGGCGGAAAGAGGTTCTAAAGAAATTCAAATCATTGGCAGTAAATAGCTATGAGTTGCGTAGTGAAAAACCCGCGCAAAAAGTGATTTTCCCCAGAAATGGAAGATTGGCTATATTCCCGTTTAATAAAGAAATGCATAGTTTAATAAGGTTCGCTGATGTAGTGCCTTACGATATATCAAAAGTATATGACTTGAAATATTCCGGCAAGGTACTAAGTAAAACAAACATTGTTATGCAAGATGATAGTCTTATCAGCCTAAAAATTGAAAACATTAATGATATTGATTATGATTCATTTGACCTTTTTGCCTTTGGCCATTTTGGTGAATCTGAAGAACTGATATCGCCAGGCTTTAGGAAAAAATTACTTGATAATCTGGAAAAACATAACAAAGCAGTGTTTTCATTTGATGATATTGGAAAACTTTCATTATCATATCACAATGTATATTGTCCGGCGGTTCATCCATCAGATGTGTTTCCAGACAGGTTGGGAAAATTATTTAGAATTCACAAGCCCGTGCTGGGTGTATTTGGTACTTCTTCGAGCCAGGGGAAATTCACATTACAATTGAAGTTACGTACTTTATTTATGGCAAATAATTATAGTGTAGGACAGATTGGTACGGAACCCCATTCGGAATTGTTCGGCATAGATTATGTGTTTCCAATGGGATATAACTCCTCGGTCTATTTGGACGATTATGAGACTGTGCGATACTTAAACAGTCTGATATATTCATTATGCGATAACGATATTATTATTGTCGGATCGCAAGCTAACACTATACCGTATGATTATGGAAATTCAAATAGATTCACTTTTAAACAACATTCATTCCTTATGGGAACTACGCCTGATGCGGTCATATTAGTAATTAATCCATATGATGAATCCGGATATATTAATAATACCATTAATTATCTGGAATCATTTGGGTTCTGTAAGGTAATAGCAATAGTTGTATATCCGCTAGATATTGACGATAACTGGAAACGATATACGCACAAAAAATATCCGATCAAAACGGAAAAGATGGCGATAATTCGAAAAAGATTCGCAGATAGATGCCCAACATACCTGTTGGGCAATCTTGAAGATGAGAAAGCTTTGTTTGATTTAGTAATTGACTGGTTTTCATGAATTATTCTGGACGAAAAGCGCCATCATATTTTTCATAATAAAATTTCTATAATAAAAACTCAAATGATAAAAAGGAGTGATGAACCAATCCATAACGTCCCTTACAGTATAGCACATGCGTTTGGTAAGGCTCAAGAATAAATATTACTTTATTATCCGAGGAGTATATCAACATGGATAGAGACATTGCAAGAGAATACCAACTATGTCCGGTTATGTTATACGATAGCTTTTGTTCCGCAAAAGAAAAAAAAGAAAACAGTATAAGAATTGATATTTTTGAAAATGACATGCAAAAGCTTCTTGACGCAGGCTATCAATCAATATCAATTGCACAGATCGAAGAATGCAGAAGTAAGCAAATTCCGTTACCGGATAAGGCATTTTGTATACTTTTTTACGGCGGTCATATCGAACATTATACACTCGCGTTTCCTGTCATAAAGAAGTTAGGTATCCATGCGGATGCGCTTATAGAATCGGATCTTATTGACGTAATCAACTGCCCTGGGACTCAAGATTATTTTCCGCGCTATGATTGGAATAAAGCAAATGAGATGCATACGTCCAAATTAGTTGATTTCTATGCTTCATGTCACTCGGTCGACTCAAAAAAAGACGCTATAGAAAGCGTAATCCAGGAGAAAATCAACTCAATCAATATGCATATAAAGGGTGGGAATGCAAAGACATTATTTCATTTTGATACGTATGATGATGAGAAAATACAGATATTGCGAAAACTGAGCATCCCGCTTTATTTAGATAACTTTTTGACTACGACACCTGAGAAAATACAGAACGGGCTTGTGCCATATATTAATGTCGATCCTAACTTTGATGTTTTCGATGTTATTGATTGTTACTGTGAAACATGCACCGCACGAATTAAACGCATAGAAAGCATTCTCGCACAAAATAATCAAACCGTGATATGGGCTCCTACTCAAAATTGGGATTCAATTTGCCTGCCAATTGAAAAAAAACCTCTAATTCGAAATTATTTGCGTCACGCTATTCCACTAAGTGTTCTTGCTGCAGAGAGAACGTCAAAAGCAGAGCTGGTCGTTCTAAATTCATACATTGATGTAGTATTTCGTCCTTGGTA
>CANRAV010000032.1 GCA_947628695.1 uncultured Clostridia bacterium | reverse complement strand
CGCGGGATAGAGCAGTCTGGTAGCTCGTCGGGCTCATAACCCGGAGGTCGGAGGTTCAAATCCTCCTCCCGCCACCACGTCGAAAGGCTTCTGAAGATGTCAGGCCCCCGCAAGCGGGTCCCCTCCATCGGTCAGAAGCCTTTCTCCTTTCCCCACGCGGTAAGCGTGCCGCGTGGGGGCCCCGACAACAAAGTGTCGCCGCCCGATGGGCGGCGATTTTATATGCTTCATCTGGACACTTGTAGTTTAACGTTCGGTGTGGGCGTTTCGTGTTGTAAAAGGTTATGTAGTCATCTACCGCCTGTTTGAATTCTGCCACTGAGCGGTAATTCCGCCACAGCGTTGTCATGGGGCCGGCCAGCGCGTGAGAAGGACTGTTCCACATGACAGGAGAGAAGCAACTGCTGGTACAATTGGGAGGCATACTGTGTCCCGCGGTCACTGTGGAAGATGAGGCCATTGTCGGGTATCCGCTCCGCATATGCCTGCCGGAATGCCACCGCAATCAGCTTGGTGCTGGCAACAGTGGATATCCGGTGGGCGTTAACTTTCCGGGAGAACAGGTCCAGGATGACGGCAATGTAATAGTGCTTGCCTTTCATCTTATAACAGGTGATGTCACTGACCCAGATTTGGTTGGGCTGTTCCGCTGTGAAGTTTTGATTGAGGATGTTCTTTTTGGGTATGGATGCTGTCAGCCGATTAAGGTCTTTCTTTGCGGTAGGACTCATGCTGACCAGACCCATCTCCTGCATGATGGACGTGACAAATCGCTTGCTTACCCGCACGCCACCCTGGACGAGAATGGCGCAGATCTTGTCTGCACCAAATATCTGGTGGTTTTCCTCGTATATCTCCCGGACCTTCTCGCTGATCTCCGCACGCCGCTTGGCGTACCATGTGTTGCCCCGTTTGTTTCGGAGAATGTGGTTATAGAATGTTCCTCGCGAAACTTCCAATGCGTCGCATAGCATGTGGACGCTGAACTGACCGTACAGCGGCTCCAGGGCCGTCAGCTTTTCTTTCAACGGGGCTGAGACGGTGCAATTCACGCTCTTAAGGACTTGGATGATGGCATTCTGCTTCTCGACTTTCCGCCGCAGCACATCAAACGCCTTGGGTGTGACCAGTACGCCGGTCTCCGTGACGGTTGTTTGGAACGGCTTGACCCAAGAGTAGAACGTGCTCCGGGCAATGCCGGTTTCCATGCAAATGTGCGCTGCGCTTTCACCGGCCTGGTAGCGCATGACGAGCAGGCGCTTTTCTTCGTTTGTGTGTCGCATTGGGGTGCCTCCTTTTTGAGCATTATACACGAAAGAAAGCATTGACACTTTGTGTCCTGGCGGTTTAAAATAATAAGAGTATTCAGGAGATTTGGACCAGACACAAACCGCTGACTGCTCATTTAGAGTTGGTCGATTCGAACCGTGTGGCGAACTACAACGTGTGGGAGTAACTTCCACTGTCTCACGATAGGCACTGCGTTAGATATAGCTTGCTTCCAATCGACACAACCACCCAGAGGCAAGAATTGCCAGTGTATCATTCGGTAGCACACTCGCAGGTTCAGCATGATTCAAACCTGTACCCCACGGGGATGGGTTTTGAATTGTTGAATATAGCACTTGAGAGCCCTGTTAGCAAATCAGGAATCCCTGCCAGAATATATCCGTAGAAAGAGAAACACTACCATGGGTAACAAGCATGAACTTGAGCGGAAGGAAAAGTGGATAAAGTTATCGGAGAAAGAGGTCAAGCATATTTTTTACTATTATATTGCACTGTTCATAGCAGGTCTGGTTCTTGTATACGCGGCAGTAAATGCTATTGTGAACCAGACGGCTATCAATCTAAGAGAGCTTCTGCTGTTTTCGTTCGTATTTGGGATATTTGGCAGCACATTTTACTACATCAGAAAGTTGTACAAGTCCTGCATTCAGTTGATTGTTGATACGCAGGATAGAAATAACGCGATCGTCACCTTAGGCGTGAAGGTATATTTCTATTTTCGCCCAATCATGGGTGCGGCATTGGCAGTGCTCGTTATTCTTGGAATCTACGGAGGGTTCTTCTTTTTGCAGGAGCAGCCAACATTTGACACAAAGAAGTTTTACATATTTTCTGACCTGCTGTCGTTTCTAGTCGGTTTTTCAAACGGAAAGATAATCAATAAAATGGACAGCAGTAAGGAAAAAATCGCCGATATGATAAAATTTGGAAAGGAGCACTAATGGGGGACGAGAGGAAAGAGAATATTGCCAAATTGGAAGCTTTGGCCCGGGAAGTGCTAACGTTAAAAAATATCCACAGGCAGCGTCGCCCGATCGTTATAGAGTTTTGCGGCAGCCCCAAAGCAGGAAAAACTTCCTCCATTAATTCGCTGAATATTTTTTTGAAGCGGAATGGTTTTAAAACCGTGGTGCTGTCAGAAAGAGCGAGCGTATGCCCGATTTCTGACAAGCAAAACCCATTATTCAACGTCTGGACATGCACGGCGACGATCAATGAACTCAATGAAAAAATAGACGCAGCAAATGTGTCGGCTGACCCAAGCAGCAATCTGGACGTTATAATTTGTGACAGAGGCGTTTTCGACGCGCTGTGTTGGTTCCGGTGGTTGAAAAACAGGAATAAAATGAGCGATCATGAATATGATGTTCTGACGAAATTCGCTTTGTTAAACCGATGGCAGAAGAACCTTGATCTGGTATATGTCTTCGTCGCTGCGCCGGAGGAGTCGATTAGAAGGGAATATGCCAACTTGTTGACTGATAAGCGAGGCTCCATCATGAGGGAGAGCATCCTATCTCAGTATCGGGAGGCCGTTGACCAAACGCTCAAAGAGTATCGGCCGATGTTTCGCGCAATCAGTCTTATTGATACGACACAGCAGCAACAGAACGATGTCGGCTATAAGGTGACGGCAGAGACATTGAAGGTTCTGAAGGAAATGCTCATGGAGAGAATCGGTTATGTCAATCGGTCCGCAGTGGAGCTGCACGAGGGACTAAACGATTTTAATCAGTTAGAAGAGGGAATGGACAGCATTCAGTATGGTCTGAGGGATACTGTAGAGTCTGATTCAAACCTTATTCAGCCAATAGCCATTGCAGTGATCGTATCCCCGCAAGAAGATAAAGTATTTTGTGTCAAAAAAACACCCAGGAGCACGGAGAAAAGCTCGCCTGAATCCGGACGGATGCTTCTGTATGTTGGTGGGCACATGAGGAATGAAGATCACGCGTCATGCTGCGCCAACTTTCTGGATGTTCTGAAAAACACCCTGGAGAGAGAACTGTTTGAGGAACTGGGAATATCTGTCTCTCTTGACAACACCGAACAGCCCTTCGTGATATATACGCCCAGCAATTGGAAAAGCAGCAAACACCTTGCGATTGGGTGGAAAATAACGATGGATGAGGACACTAAATTTCGCCTAGACTCCTATGAATTAGTTCAAAAAAGGGGGAAAACCAAAAGCGGAACGTTTATTCCTTTTAAAGATATAACCAATCCAGATATGATTTTTGAACCATGGAGCAAAACAATCCTGCTAAACTTGTTTCCTCATAAGCTAAATGTCAGGCAAAAAGACATTTTACAACAAATGACTTATGAGCAAATGGATCTGCTCGACTGACGCTTCCGTAGCTTGCAGGAGACCACAAGTGTAAACTGTGGTACCTTTTGTCGAGGCAGATTAGGGAGCATTTTATTCGATGCGGTGCAGTTCCATTGAGAGGCTGCACCGTATCATTTATCACATTTTTAGGGAGCAAAGAGAAGGGAGCTGTCATATACGTTATATACAGTGTAACCCCCGCACAAAAAAGGAAGGGTGCGTTCATGCGTATATTTTATCGCCCCCATTCTAGAGTTTTTCTTGCAGCATCTTCCTTTCATTTTTGGTCATTTTCCCTTTCTGCCGTGATGCGGCGAGTAAAACGGGCAACAAAAGCGGCCAGTGAGTACTCACGGGCCGCCGCTGTGGTATTTATGATTTGTTGGGGCTGTTATTGGCTGGCCTTGCCGGGCAGCTGGATTTTGAACATCCGGGCATAGTCCTTTTGAGCTTCCAGTTCGCACTCTGCGATCAGCCGGACAAACGCCTCATCGGAGGGGTTTTCGCTCCTTTGGGCAAGCTGCAGCGCGGCGATATAATCATGCCGGAGAATGGGCGGGATGGAGACCACACAATAGCCCTGCCGGATCAGGAGCAGATTCATCAGCAGCCGTGCCGTCCGCCCGTTGCCATCCTGAAATGGGTGGATATCAACGAGCCGCCGATGGGCATAGGCGGCATATTCCACGGGATGAAGAGCGGCCTGTTTCTGTTCCAAGTCCCGTATCAGTCCGACCATTTGGACCGGTACGTCCTCTGCGGTCGGCGGCACATACTCCGTACCGGAAATGAACACCTGCCCTTTGCGGTACTGTCCGGCTTCCTCGGCGTCTATGCCGCTGTAGAACAGAAAATGCAGCCGCTTTATTACATCCTCAGTAAGCTGAAAATCCCTGCTTCTGGCCAGCGAGACCATATGGTCATACGCTTTCCCGTGACCCGTAGCTTCGTAGCAGTCGCGCAGGGGCCTTCCGCCTACGGTAATGCCGTCCTCCAGGAGTACTTTCGTCTCCGAGAGAGTGAGGAAGTTGCCCTCCAGAGCAATTGGAACTGTACGTCGTTCCTATCTTATAGTAAGCGTCCAACTGCTTGATCTCTGCCTCAGAAAGCGGCGATGTTCTTGAATATAAGCAGCATCCTGGTCGATTCGATATAGCAATTCCTGGTTCGTCATACTGCCGCCGCCTCCTGTCTCTGCCTTTTCCGCAGGGCACAGCGGTGGGTTTTTCCCGATTATAAGCCCTGCGCTGCCTGTCCTTTTCTTTCTAGCTTCTCCAATTCCTCCGCCGTGAGTTCGGGCCGGACGGCTCATCCATTGTACCACACTTTGGCTCGTTTATATCAGCTTCCTTGCAAATCATTGCAGATGAATGGATTCGGTTATCAATTGCCCACAGTTCATATTATCGTTTTTTTCGGCATAAAAAACATAGCTTTGTAGACCGGCACTTATTAGCCGCTCGTTAATTTCTCCCAACCGCTCAAGGTCGATAGGAGCCAAGTGATTTATCTTCGTTGCCCCGGTCTCATTGAGTTGCGAGAGGCGAATGGTAAGTTTATCTTTTATCCCATCCACAAGGTTAATGAAGCGATCCACATCCTCTCTGGAATCATTGATCCCGCCGATGACAATATAGTTAATTCTGTAGAATGACTCGTTACTGTCCTTTACAAACGAGATAAACTCAGCGAGAAAGTCCTTTTCCTCCATGAAACCATAAAAATCAATGAGGTCCTTTCGGGTATTCAGCCTATCGCTTACATAGGTATACTGAATGTATCGTATAGGCAAATAGCTGTTAACAGCCACGGCTTTTTCTAACAGGCCTTTTGTCCAATAATTTGAGGAAAGCGTTAGATTTATGTTTTTATAATCTCGAAGGGTATCTAAGAAAGAAAATACGTTATTTTGATTAAAATAAATGTCCCCCATTCCAGTCAAGGATAGCAGGACCACGCCCATTTTGCTCAAATCATTATGTTCATACAAGTAGTCGAACATATACTTCATTTGCTGAGGATCCAGAGGGTAGAAACCATCAATGTTGAATGTGGCGCAATAGTGACATTTCGATGGACAACCGAATCCAACCGGAAGTTCAATGACGCTCTTGACAAATTGCTGGTCTTTATAATGTTTGAAAAGACCAGTTTCGTAAATCCCATGACTGTCGCGAAAAATGAACTTATTGGTGGTCTCCCGATTCCATTCTCTGCTTTTGTAACTGTTTTCTATGGAGTAATGATTCTCAAGCCAAATACCTTTTTCACGGGATTCAATTTCATCTATCTGAAAGTCTACCGGCGTTAAATTACTTATCATTTCTTCAAAATCATCCTCCAGAATTTTAGCGTGATCAGTATTGGGGCGCAACTCAAGCAAGAAAATATTTTCCCAATCGCCCAAGCTATATGTATACGGGGAAATTATGCATTGTTCATCTGTCCTAATATAAAAGTATGTGACTTGCTCTAGATTCGTTACATATACTCTCAGACGTTGTCTGTTCTTGGCTGGTATTCTATCCTTGAGGAGTCTGTAAAACTCTAACAGTGTTTTTTCAATTTTGTTGAGCTTTATTCCCTTATGCTGGTAGGCAGCTCTCACATTAGACAGAATCACCCAAATATTATCAATCGATGATGTGGACAGAACCACATTCACACAACCACCGGAACTGACGATCTGAAGTATTTTTCGTATGAAAGTTTCCCTATACCGAATTCCGAACCATTTTCTTAAAGAATGACCTATAAGGTCCAACCTACTGCTACTTCCATTAATTATGTTGTTCCAATAATTATCCTCCTGGTCGAAATGCGACTTTGGGCGGATGCTCTTTATCCCGCTATCATAGAGTTCATTTTGTCGGGCTAAATGAGCCTCTATGTCCTTAAGCCTTTTGTCCATGGCATCGGCATCGTTGCGGGAATATATCCGCGTTAAAATCGCAAAAATGACGGATGCCACAACAGAGGAAAGAATACCAAGAATAATCTCCTCCCCAAGTCCCATTATATCGCCATCCGTCTTGTGGGATTCTATAGCTATCAAGGCACCGATCAATACTGCACATAAAATAACGATAATTACTGCAACAAGAATCCCTTTGAGCCAAACTGGCCTTTTATTGTTCATAGCGTAATCATCCTTTCACATACAATTATCAATAAACCGTGAACACAACTCTTCTTGGCTTTTCTTCTCATTTTTATGTCTTTTCTCAAGAGGTATATCCTTACCGAATTTAGATTGGAATGAGAGTGCCCCGCGTTTCACGAGTTCCGTAGCCACAAAAACAAAAATCCGTTCTATCAATTGATAGTGCCGCCTCTCTTGCTCAGCAGAATACTCCCCATCATGCTCCAACCTCCTGGAAAAAACATAAAAGCTGTTCTTTGCATATACGGAGTAGTAGTCCCTCTGTGGAATGATTTGAGGTAGTTCTTTTATGTAGTAATCACCAAGGTGATATTTGGCGCTGCCAGGATCACCGGTGATTTCATTTGTTTTCTGTGCAACCTCCAGCTGCTCAAGCGTTCTAGGATCAAAGAATTTTGCCGAACGCTCAATTACAAAGAAATCACTTTGTCCCAGCGGCTGGCAGAGCTCCTTCTCCAATTTGGGATCATTCGTTATATATACCACATGCTTTGCCAGTTGCGAGCGAAACTCATCCCCCTCTGGTTCCCCGTCCGAATCATTGCATATCCAGTCGCATAGCGTATGCCGGATGTTATCGCTGGGAAAATTATGGTCAATAAAGAGATTAAACTCAGAATATGTCTTCCACCATGGTTTCAGGTAGTCCCGCCTCATATAGCGATCTATAAGGTCATAGGTCCGCTTAAGTTTAGAAAACCACCCCTGTGCATCATTCCAGAGTTCATCCGGCCCTTCTTCCGGCTTGTGATTCATTAGCCGCTCATATATCGCATCCCGGTCATTCTGGCTAACACTATTTGAGAGGCTCATATCAACAAACCCAGCAAAGCTTCGGCGTAGTGATGTCTGATCATCACAATTACATCCGTTATTCCTAAGACTTTTATGGATCACATTGAGTAGTGATGTGAGATCGCTGTCAAATCTGTTTTCATCCAGTATTGCTCCCGGAGAAAAAGGTATTCCTTTGGTACGCTTCCAAGATTCGTTATCAGTTCATCCACAGGTGAGCCAAACTCTACGCTCTGCTCGTTTGGGTCCTTTGAACAAAGCTTCTCGCCCTGTATTTTCTTCAACAGGACACTATAGTCCCTTGCGTTGTGTGCAAGACGTCTGATGATATATGTGTACATGAAGTCCGAGAAAATAACGGCATGATGATTGTATACATACATATACAACTCATCCCGAGCATCCACCATGCTTTGAAGCGCGGGAACCGCGCGGTTGGAAAACACAATGGCGAGGTCATCGTTCAAGTATATATTTCTAAAAAGTCGATTAGTGTCGATGGTAGGCGTTCCGATTCCTGTCATGTAGGAGTCCCGTATGATGTAGTCCAGCTTGTCCATGTCAAAGGCGTTAGCGCTAATAAGATGAACTATCACGTTTTTCATTCGGTTCAGTTCATAGGTCTTCGGGTCACGGGAGTACACTTCAAGAGACGTGTCATATTCCTTTCCTAGAATACAGCGGCAAATCAGTTAAAAATCCACGGATAACGTTTTCCTTGAATCTTTTTCCACCTGAGTTAGTCTGTCATATAGGTTTTCCAGTATCACACAGCAAGACAGTTGTTCATGGACCGAACCTGGATATTTCTTACGAATCTCCCTAAGCTTTTTGCCAGTTGGGGCTGGTTTATCTCCTTTCTTGCGGGGTTCCAGCGGTTCCAGTTGCAATTGGAGGCTGGATCCCGAAAGCTTTTCTTCTATATCACTGTACAGTTCTATCCATGCGTCATCTCTGTCAAATTCCCGCTCACCCAAATGGGAGAAAGGACAGTGTCCTACGTCATGGAGCAGGGCCGCCAATACAGCATTGAACCGCAACTGTTCATTAAAGCCCTTGAATGGCTTACCAGAGATATAGCCATTGTGATTCAGAGCCTCAATTGCCTGACGCGTTAACTCCATCACGCCAAGAGAGTGCTCAAACCGGGTATGTCTAACGCCAGGATATACATGCTGACATGTTAGTTGGCGCACATCTTTTAACCGTTGAAATTCAACGGTGTCCACAAGAGACAATTCAAAATCTGTAAGGAACACATACCCATGGGCAATGTCACGAATAAATTTGTTTGGCTTTAAGTAATAGTCTGATCTCTCCATTTTATCCGAAGCCATGTTTTTTCACGCTCCTAGCCTCTATGAGATTGCTGTTTATACCACCCAAAGAAATATATCTATTGATTATGCGTACTAACTAATCATGCCTTTTGTTCCTGATTAAGCAAGGAAGAGAGAAAGTAAAATAACCTGTGTTACTTCCGATTGCTGAATAACCTAGGTTGTCCAAGGAATCCGTCGCCAATTAAACATCCACTCTAAGTGTTCGATAAACCGTATATGTGATAAACGCGCAAGATGTAATTCTTTATTGGTCAACTGTACTAATAGGATATTATACCACTTGTGTTTCTACAATTCAACTGTGTTCAAGTGAGCAAGTACCTCAGTAGCTTCCGTGGTTGCAGAGATTTTCAATTTCCATTGTATCTAAATGATCACGCAAGGTCACTCGCTTTCTGTAAAGGTGCTGAAGCATCCCGCACATCTACGATGAACTTCACAATAATTGTCTGTGTCATGATAAACCAACCGCCATAGGAGTTGGGCAGATTGGCAATGTCCCATAGCTTCGCATAGAATCGCCGACTTAATGGCATCACGTTTGGCCGAGAAAAAGATATCTCTGGTTGTCGCCGCGCTGGTGGTCACAACATCGCCCCCGACGAAGTGTTTGCCTAACTCCAGGCGGCAAGCTGGCTCGTCTATGGATGGATTATCCAGAACGAGCACATCGGTTTCCGGCTGGGCTGTTTCCTCCGGCTGCGGTGCGGTTTCCTCCTATGCCGAGGGTGCAGTTTCTCCGGGCGGCGTAGTCCCCAGTTCAATGGGGACCACCGGCTCAGCCGGGTCCTCGCTGTCCGTGTCAGTAGGTGGTGCTTCTGGGGGCGTGGTCGCCTCCACGATCTCTCCGCCGATCCCTCGGCGGAGACTGTCCTATCCCCGGCCGCGAAAGCGCCAATAGGGAGCAGGCCAAGCGTTAGCACTATGGCAAGTAGGAGGGGTAATATATTTTTCAAAGTATTCAATTTGTAACCTCCATGCACTCAAAAATGTGGTATAAAATATAGAAAAAGACAAAGCTATGGCGGGGCAAACGGGCATAAAAAATCGGCGCTCCAGGTGAGGAACGCCGGTTTTGCGGAACGAATAATCCGCTTTTTTATGAAAATATCGCTGTGTTGCTGCTCGCAAACTATTGAAAACATGGACTTTTTCAAAAAATGCTGTAAGAACCGATAGAAGGTAATCTTTCTGAACAAATCTTTTGGATTTGTCGGACAGATTACCTTCTTTCTTGTTCTGGAAGCCTTGGGAATACAGGGTTTCTTGAGAATCGGCGTTCTGATTGAAATTGGACACCTCCTGACACAAAATGCAAAAACTGCGCAGACAAAACGAAATTATCTGCGCTCTGAACCATCACCTCCAATTTACATTTTCTGGACAGGCTGGGCCGCAGTCATCCGCTCTACTTCGTCTGGACATTTGTAGTTCAGCGTCCTATGTGGGCGCTTTGTATTATAGAAAACTATGTAGTCGGCCGCTGCCTGCTGGAGAGCGGTAATTCCGCCGGTACAGTTCCTCTCGCTTCAGGCTGGCGAAGAAGGATTCTGCCACGGCATTGTCATGGGGGCGGCCCGTGCGGGAGAAGGACTGCTCCACATGACAAGACAGGAGCAACTGTTGGAATGACCTAGAGGTATACTGTGTCCCTCTGTCGCTGTGGAAGATGAGGCCGTTGATGGGCGTCCGCTCCGCATACGCCTGCCGGAACGCCGCTGCGATCAGCTTCGTACTGGCGACGGTGGATATCCGGTGGGCGATGACTTTCCGGGAGAACAGGTCCAGAATGACGACGATGTAATAGTGCTTGCCCTTTAGCTTGTAGCAGGTGATGTCGCTGATCCATATCTGATTGGGCCGTTCCGCCGTGAAGTTTTGGTTGAGAATGTTCTTCTTAGGGATAGACACCGTCAGCCGATTGTGATCTTTCTTCGCGGTAGGACTCATGCTGACTAGGCCCATATCCTGCATGATGGATGTGACGAAGCGCTTACTTACCCGCTCGCCTTGCTGGACGAGGATGGCGCAGATCTTGTCCGCACCAAATATCTGGTTGTTTTCTTCGTATATCTCCCGGACCTTCCCGCTGATCTCGGCACGCCGCTTGGCGTACCACGTGTTGTCCCGTTTGTTTCGCAGGATGTGGTTGTAGAATGTTCCTCGTGAGACCTCAAGTGCGTCGCAGAGCGTGTGGACACTGAATTGACCGTACAGCCGCTCCAGTGCCGCCAGTTTTTCTTTCAGTGGTGCCGAGACAGTGCAATTTACACTTTTGAGGACCTGGATAATGGCATCCTGCTTCTCGACTTTCCGCCGCAGCACATCAAACGCCTTGGGTGTGACCAGTACGCCGGTCTCCGTAACGGTAGTCTGGAACGGCTTGACCCAGGAATAGAACGTGCTACGGGCGATGCCGGTTTCCGAACAAATGTGCGCCGCGCTCTCCCCGTACTGATAGCGCATGACGAGCTGGCGTTTTTCTTCTGTTGTGTGTCGCATGGGGATACCTCCTTTTTGTGAAGCGGAGTCGTTTTTCGAACTTATTATCGAAGAGCAGATTCATTTCTGCACGTCAATCATTGATATAGGCGGGTTTCAGAAAAGCGTCGGTTTGACGGTGAAGAAAGAAAAACATAATAACACGCATGGTAAAAAAGTGGCTACACGGCATTTGGGACATGCGGATCCTCACGTATCTTATTCTTCTGCCCGTACAACTCTTCAATCAATGCGTCTCACCGTGAGACGCATTTTTGCCATGAAGAACAGCAAAAGCGGTATGCCTCCCAGCGTACCGCTCTGCTATCAGAATTGTTTTAATATGTCGTGGTGCCCTACGTCCACCAGAATGATCATCTTGTCGCCTTCGTAATACCAGATGATACGGATGTCCATGTTGACGCTGCACTCGAAAAGGTCCATCGTCCCCTGGATGCGCTTGGTCCGCAGCGACGGATGGGCGGGGTTCTCGGCCAGCAGCTCCAGCTTGCTTTTCAGCAGTTTCTTCTCCTGGGCGGTCAAGTCCTTGAAATGCTTTTGGAAACGGGGCGTAAAAGTGATCCTATACGCCATCAGTCC
>CANRAV010000031.1 GCA_947628695.1 uncultured Clostridia bacterium | reverse complement strand
GGTTATTAGGTCGATAGGTTATAGACTAAATTACCTGTCAGGTAATAAGGTTTAGAAATTTTAAACTAGCCTATCATTAAGATAGGCTAGTAGGTTTAAACATTCTTATCTTCAACTTGATAAGAAATAGTAAAGGTTGTCGTTCCTGAGTATGCGCTCCCTGATGGGTTAGTTGCGTTAAATCGTCCAGAGAATCCGTTGTCATCATGTGATACGACTGAAAAGCTATTCAATACTAGATTTTCTGATGGTACTGCTGTTGGCTGGTATATGGTTCCTGTCGCGGTAACTGAAAAACTCGGTATTTGGTCACTTTTTAAAGGTCTTTTATATGTTACCGTAAAATCTATAGTTATTGTTTTCGCTCCGCTCCATGTGTAATCTTTTGTTATAACTCCAGTCACAATTCCGGTTTCATTTTCACTAGAAAGATATGATTGTAAAATATTTCCTATATTAGTCTCATTCCATTTGGACCCGTCCCACTCTGCCGGGCCAAAACTTTCTGCATCCTGCTTGAGTGAGTACAATTTATTTTCATAAAAAACAATAGCATTTTTAAGATATTTGACTTCACTCGAAAAACTAGGCGCTAACGCCGCATAAATGTTTGGTGTAGCTGTATCACCCTCGTCAATTAGGTCTAATCGTGCTTTGTTATCGGTAATTCGCTGATTAAAATCTAAACTCTTATGCTCTTCCGTCTCCAGTCGATTATCTAGGTTTCCAATTTGCGTTTCCAAATCGGTTTTTTGAGTATCTACCTTATCGTTCAGCGTCTTATCCGCTTCCTCCAGTTTAGATATAGACGCTTTCGCCGTCGCCAATCCGTCGCTTGTTTCCTGTTCTGCCGCTGAAATGGTATACAATTCGGTATCAATTTTATTCATATTGGCGTTTCCTGTGTTCAGCGGGTCAAACGTATCCTCAGAAGCATAAATTCCTAACTGATAATGTGGTGTTCTTAAACTTGCACTCATTTTCTTTTTCCTCCTTTAACATGTTAATCTGTTACTGTTTTAAAGTATTAAACCATTCGTTAGTCCAGACTACATCGCGCAATGATACATCAGCACTGGAATATTTATTTATTTCTATCATTGCGTCGTCTATAGTTTGAATAACCACGCCATTCATATGTAGATTGGCTAGGTTTAGAATGATTTCCCGTGGGTCAGTCCACCGTCCAGTGAACGGTGAAAACATCCAATTAGGGTGGTATTTTTCATTCCAGTATTTCCGTAATATGAAATGCAAACGTGTGTTCACATATACGGCCGGTATCCGCATATCCAATACTTCTTGCGCGGTGGGCTGATAGTAATAGCTAATCCGGCCCACACTAACACCATTGTTTAGGTATTTCCAATAAAAGTCGGTAACGTCCTGTAGAGGTTCCCGTATTCCATTCCCCGCATTGATAATTGAAGGGTTTTTGTCAACGAATACGCTGTCAATATATTTAATCACCCACTGCTTCAGATTTTCCGCTTCGCTTTCGGCAAAACTCTTCACCCACCGCTCTAGGGTCGTTACTTCTTCCTCCAAATGCAGAATCATGTTTAGATACTGCGATAACGTATCCTTGACTTCCTTTTCCATAGCGTCAAAACGTTCATTATAATCGTCTAATGCCGCTGACAAACGCTGTTCCATGTCTGCAAATTTTGCATTGACCTGATTGTCAAAATCTGCAAATTTTGCGTTCATTTCATTTTCAAACTGCGTGAGTTTATCGTCAACATCTTTCCGCAATTCGGCTTCCAGCGCGGCAATCCGATTTTCCATGGCCGTTAATGCCGCCGTAATTCTAGCGTCGAATGTTTCCCAATCTGCTTCCAGCTGTTCCGTTCGTTTTTCCAAATCCTCATACTGCCTTTTTAAATCTGCATAAATAGAAACCCATTCATTATATTTTTTAATCAAAAAACCCAAATCACCGTCATAGGAACGTGTGTGGGGAAATGTGAATATAGCCATGATTTACGCCTCCTAGTAAATATTGATTAAAAACGTTTTTACGAATTGTTCCGCATACCACCGATAAAAATTGTGGTTTGCCAGTTCGATACTAGATTCTATCATTTTCTGTGTGGTGGTAACACCTATATTTCCATGCGTCCGATTTTCATGCCAATAGTCCCTGTCCCTATCGCCAGTCGTTTTATTACGTGGCTGATAATCGGATTCATTATATGCACTTACATCCAACTTGTCATGCGTGTTGATTTTTTCGTTATCGTGGGAATTTTCCTTTCGGTCATAGTTTTCAATCGGATTATACTCCGAAAACACCGCTAAATAATAATCTAATACCGGTCGGTGCATCGTCCTACTCCACACGCCGATCGCCTGTGCTAATGTACCCGGTTCAGGGAATATGGGTTGACGTAATCCGCCTAATAACATGATAGTCGATATGGCGGTATCCACGTCCGGATTTTCCATTTCCCAATCATATTTTTTTGCTACACTAGCCACGTCCGGAAACGTGATTCCGTCGAATAACGTATTTTTCAAGTTATAAATATCATTTAATGTCATTGTTTCCGTTCCCTTCCCCGCCGACCCTATCGTCAATTCCTGCCGCGTCGGTTTCTGTTCGCAACAAATTCAATGCCTCATCATTAATTTCCACGTTCAAATTTAGTTCCGGAAACATCGCATTTGCCGCATCGAATCCACGTTTGATATTTGCGTAAAAATGCCATACGGAAAATCCTGCATCCGACATTGATGATTCTATTTCAGCAGTAATCAAACGTTCCCGTTTTTCCGTGTTTGCGTTTTTGATTCCCATTTCCGTCAAAAACTGATTCAATATAATTCGGTACGTCGTCAGGATTTCAATTCCAACATACGAATTTTTCACGTTTAAAATGGTATAATCCGACGGTTTCACCGTCTGATTCCCCACAACAACGCACGGTTTTCCTGCCGCGATCGCATCATACATTTTGTACAATGTGGCCGCCTGTGCATCATTTTCCGCATATCCGATAAACGCCACGCGGGAATTATACAGGTTAGATGATAGGCTAGCGTCGCACTGCGCCATGAAATAGCTATAGCGTCGTAACATATCGTCAATCCCACTGTAGTCGTATTGGATTTTTACTAGTACGCAATCCTCTCCGATCGTTCGCGTCAATGTGGGAAACAATGGGTTACTGATAATACACTGCGTCGGTCGTTCAAATACATTGATTCCCGCCGTGCCCGTGCGCAAACCTAACACACCATACGGTGTATTTGCGATTGCCAATTTACCGTCTAAAAATAGCGTGGTCGTCACGTAGTCATAGTCCCATGTATCAGGCATTGTAAATTTAAAAATACTCAGCACTTTCCGGAACAGAAATTTTTTATAGTAACCAGTCTGTAACGCATCCTGTCCATGCGCGTCTTGTGGATTTACTGCAAAATATTCCCGCAATAAATCGTCATAGGCGATAGGTTGCCGTTCGCCATTGATAATATGCCGCGCCTGTGCCTGTGCGTATTTTTTCGCATTTCTGTTAGGTTTACTCATTCCAGAAACACCCCTCCGTCAATCTGTCGATTCAAATTTCCTAAAATCGCTCCGGGCGCGTCCGCGTGGACACTGCATCCCGCCGTTTTTACAAATCCGGATAAATTGCCTAACGTCCGCACGGCAAACGTGGGCGTTCCAATCGTGTGGGCTACTGAATTCGGTTCGATATTCGTATTATGGAATACGCTATAACATATTGCCTGTGGTGTTAAATCCGTAAATCCGGTTCCGTCACCCATGCCGCCAGTAGTTGTGGGCGTTGGATTAAACGCCTGTGTTAGTCCCTGAAATTGCGATTGCACCGCGTTATTTAACGCACCTGCCGCACCGCCTAAATCCAATGATACTACGGAACCAGCCGCCGCCGCGGCCTGTCCAGCTACGTTCGCCAAACAGGTGAACACGGTCATGGGCGATACATTGGATACACCCAATGGAATGGACATGCCACAATTCCCACCATACGTGCCAACGACATTGCCGCCAGCACCGCGAAGTTTTACACCTATTGCACCGGTAGTCACATTGCCGCAGATGTCAACTCTCAATTTGTTAGAATCCAGCAACGACGATACGGGCAATGCGATATTGCCAACAAATGGAATATATAACCCTAGTTCAGTATACGGTGGATTCCGTCGCCAGTCTGTAATCGGCCATGGGATAGTGATTGGGAATCCGAGTTTGTGTAATGGACTGGAATCGGCTATTTTTTTACCAGATATTCCCGTATCATATTTTCCCAAATAAATGCGCGCGGAACTACCAGCTACCGCACCCAATCGCATGTGAATGATTTTAGCGTCGCGAATGTTGGACGGAGCGTTTCCAAATGCGAATAAATTGATGTATACTTTCGCAAGGTAACGTATTAACGCGCCAATATCGTCGCCTTCCGGCTTCAGATTAATATCGCCCCAATCATCCAGCTGATTTAATAAATCGCCTGTTTCCTGCATAGACAGTCCAAATATATTGACGCTACCGTCGTTTCCGGTCGTCGTAATGGCTACATAGTAGTCATCCCAATCCGATAGCGTGTAGCGCGTTTCCGCATATTGTGTGGTGGTTATTGCTGATAGCCTATTATCCACGATTTCTGTGTTCGCGGTAATATCATACTGCACGAACGCGGACGTATTAAAAATTTCCTGTCGGTATGTAGCCAGTGCATCCAATGACAGAGAATATTCCCATACGCCATTACTAATCGTGCGAATATCGTCTACATAAAAATACCGCCCGCCAATCTGCGCATAGTTATAGGCATCACCTGCACCGTGTATTTCCAGCACGGGAAAATATACGGACGTGGGCGATTTATAGGTAAATGAATAGGAATCCCCTGCCGTGGGAAGTGCGGTACTATTTAAACGTTTATTAAATTGATATAAAATAACCGTATTCATAGTCCGCACCTCCAATTGTTAGGGAAGAGAAGAAGTTGTATTAATTCAATGTGAAATAGACAAAGTTTTCTGACAGGTCATTAAACCACATCTGCTTTTCGTGCCAAAACGTATTATAATAAGAACCTAACGCATTCATGGGCGAAGTCAGTGTATATTCGCTATGTTTGTAAATTCCTAGTGCATCCCGGTCGTGAAGAATGGCAATCAAATTGTCCACCGTCTTTTCTTCACCAGTCTTATCTTTCGCCTTTACCTGCATTTCCGAACCCTTTTGGCTGGATTGCCAGTAGTTCAGCTCCGTATATCCCTCCAGTCGGACAAAATTTTCATTGAACACCTCCGCCTGTAATCGGGTTTCCGCCAGCGTGACAAAACGTGACAGTAAACGCAATCGCTGGTCAGCAAATGGTGTATGGCGTGTGGTCGTGCCGTCATTATACAGGGTTGACATATCGGTTAATGCTTTGGAAACCGTCTTAATCTCGCCGACCGCGAACGATATAAAATCCTTATCATATAACGCGCTTTCCGCGGTAATCTCCGCGCCCACCGCCGCATTATATTCCGTCACCAGCTTGCGCTCCCTGCTTTCCGCGTTTACTACATAATTGGCAATCGTCGCGCGGCCCAAATTTTCCATAGCCACTTCAATCGCATTTTGCACTTCACCGAATAGCATAGAAATAAACGCGGACATATTCGCCTCAGACGTAAACGCTTCCTGTAGCTGCACGCGCTGAATCGTCAACGGGAACACGTATGGCGTGCACGAATAGAATAATTTCTGGTGTACATCCTGCACGTATACCTTATACTGGTCAACACTCTCTCCCTTTGTCAGTCCCCATGTGGGGTCGTCAATGGCCGCCGGCATATCAACCTTGATTTTCTGCATTATCGCACCGTATTCAAAATCGTTCAGCACCATATCAGCCAGTTTATTTTTATATGCGCGGAAACTAAAAATCGTTTTTCCAATACGCAAAATCAACGTATTGGTAAATTTTTCCACGCTAGCAGAACTAGCCAGCACATAGTCTCCCAACGTCACCAGCGTGTTGGTATCGGTGACGGCAATCGCGTCCTTCCCGTACGCCTGACGGGAAACACTGTTCACCAATTCATAAATTGTGTTTGCCATGTTAACGTTCTCCCTTCATTTTCAAAAAATCCCCAAATGGGTCGCTTTCTGGTTCCTTTTCCACTTTCAGCAATAAACGATAGTTCTCTTTTTGCAGGTCGTGGATTTCTCCGTCCTTCTTTTCCACTTTTTCCCTTTCCTCTGCTAATGACGCCTCTGCCGCTTCCTTTTCCGCTTTCAGCTTATTGAAATTTTCTGTCATTTCATTTAATTCAGCTGAAATTTTGTTAAAATTTTCTTCATTGAACTCCATTGAATACACTCCTTATAGATTAGGAGAGAGGGAAGGAATGGACGGCAATTCCACGCGCACCGTTCCCGGCTCTGCCTTGCGCCCGTCCTCAATAGTAGACGGCCTTCCCTACTCTTGATTATACGCTCTTTGGGAACGTTTTGCAATACTTTTTTGTTAATTTTAAATAGTCAGACAATTTGTTAAATACCTGTTAATAGTTTGACAATTCGGTTCTTGACCGATATATCAGAAAAAAACATCCGGTCACGATATAGTGCGGCGCGTAACTCCACGCCGCGCCCAATGATGAACGCTTTGCGGACGCCCGGTTCACTATAATCCGGGCAATCGCCGCGTGTGGTATTAACATAGTATTCGACGCGTGATTTATGCCGCCAAACAGTCATACCGTCAATGGAACACATGGGTTTGTATTCCACAATTGGCCGTCGTCCTACATGATACCAACTATCATTCGCGAATTTATTCGCGATTGCCATGTCATAAAAATTGGTGTTTTTTGCTAGTTTGTATAACGCGGTGTTCGCTTTTGCATCGGAAATGCCACTCCGACGGATATAGTGTAGTAGTACTCCCTTTTCCCGGTCGATATAGATTTCCTTTTTTGCTCGTCCTGTAATGATAGCTTCCAGTGGTGTTAATAAATCCAAACCGCATATAATCGGACTGTCTGCCTTATTGCTGTTCGTCAATCCGATAAATCGGCACGGTGGGTCTCCATTCAATTCCCGATTCCGGTTTATCGTTTCATACATGTTTAAAAATGCGCCCAACTCATTTTTTTCGTAGCGTCCATCTTGAGAAATGAACTCGTCCAACATGATATATTTAACACTTAGCAATAAACCTTCCAATCCACGTATTTTTTTGAACGTGGATAACGCCGCACCATATCCTAGCACTTCTTTTGTGCCGTCCCGTACAAATATATCAATCTGTCCTGTATCCACTACTATATCATTGCCCGGTAGGACGGAAAACGGATTGCCGCCGGATTTTAGTACGGTATCCAACTCCACCTGCGTACGACGTAAATACATGAATTGACGTTCTTCACTAGCATTTTCTGCTAGATAAGACAGCGTGGAATAGGTTTTTCCTATCCCACGGCCGCCTAATATGAACGTGAATGGCATATTCTCTTTTAAATCTTCTTTCACGTCATAGTAAATCACTTTTTGCGTCTCCCGGTGCTTCTCTTTGTGCTATGCTCGTCTTCATCCTCGTCATCGTCATAATCTTCTAGCGACGATTTAGAATTTCCAGCAAACCCTACACTGTCAGCATAATAGTTCGTGTAGTAGTGTACTTCTCCGTCATCGTCCTCCGTACTGGAATTACGTATCTGCCCTTCCACAAACACGCACATTCCTTTCTTAAAATAATCGCGTACAAACTCTGCACGTTTTCCGGATACGGAAATCCGGAACACGTCGGATTCATACTCTCCCTCGTCGTTTTTGAAATTGCGGCGAACGTATAACGGGAAGTTCGCGAACACCTGTTTGTCTTTCGTTTTCTTGACCTCAGGGTCGGCCCCTATAAATCCCACAAAACAAAATCGGTTCATGTCTTAGTTATCCTCCTTCTATATTTAGGCATATGGCAAATCGGCGATTTCTGTTATTTCCCCAATTTCCAATAAACGGGAATCAGGGATTGCCACGCTAACCGTGACAGGCGATACCGTAAAGCCTCCAGACTGCGCCCGTAACAGGGAATCCGGATTCATGTTTTTTCGCGGCATGTAGGTAACGTTTCCGTCCGCATCCGTAATTTTGTACGCTTTGATAGTTCTTGTCATTTTGTTCCACCTTCCTTTTTATAAAATTTAATAATATCTAATAGAATTTTATATCGTTCTTTGAAAAACTTATACCAACTATTAGCAGGTTTATCCCAGTCTGTCGTCGCTTCTACTTGGCAAACAAAATTCATATAGCTAAAAAATTCAAACATGGTTACAAATTCATCCAAATCTTTTTCGGAAAAATATACAGGGAATGACAGGCCATATTCTAGTGCAATGTCACGTACTAAATCACACAAAAACACGTATAAATCTCGTTTCATATCTGATACTCCCTTCTAGTATCTTCTAGTTTACTATCCATAGTTTTCAATTCGTCCATATCGTATATACATTTCAATAGTTTATTGCAAAACGTGTTTACATCTTTGCACACATCATAAGGAATGTCACCGCGTTTCATATCGTAAAATGAACTTCTCCTGATTGTTCGCAATACCGATTGATTTAGTTCGTAAATCGCATTATCAGCATTTTCTAATTCCTTCCTACCATAGATTTCATCGCGGGAATATTTTGCATGAAAATATTCCTGAACAGGAAATACGCGTGTTCTCCCAAACTCCCGTATCTATCTGCTACGTCAAAAAAATCGGTCACGAATATCAATGCTATGAAAATGGGTATCATCAACGATTAAATCTCTAATAGAATTGATTGACATATTCTTACTCTCCTTTACTTGCCTTATTTTCGAGGTGGGCCACTTTCGTGGCACTGCCCGTTAAAATAGATTGTCCTCGTATTCTAAAATCTGCCGTTCGCAATATTTACGGCAATCGCCGTATGTACCTTGGAATACAGGCGAATAGTCCTCGTACATTTCTAACACAAAATGTGTTCCATTTCGGTAAACGATTTGGAGTTCGTTTTCACCCAACCAGAAATTATCAGCCATTTTTACTCTCCTTTACTTGTCTTATTTTTGAGGTGGGCCTCTTTCGAGGCCCGTGCCATTGTTTCACGTGAAACATTAAAATCCAATTTCTTCCACTTCTTTTTTATGCCGCTCTGCTGATTCAATAATTCTTCTTAATTCCTTTTCCATACGTCTTAGAATGTTTTTTGTTGACATCAAATAGGCTTGCTCTTCCAGAGGTTCGGTATCCCCACCATTCAATGCCGTGATAACAGCTTCAATATAGTAACTCGCTCTTTCAGTGTTATACAGCTCGAACGTTTTCTCTTTCAGCTCTCGCGGCACATAGCCTAATGATACTACATCCTCCACCACATTTTCAACCACGTAGCAATATGGTGTATACATGGCTACATATAAATCATTTGCCACACCTAATTCACACGGTAAATCATTTTTCAAAAGGTACTCTCTCTTAAACATCACCATTTCTTTTCCTCCTGTCTTAGGTATTTTCTTGTTTGGGATTTCCTATCCCTACTATGTATTATAATACTCTGTCAGAAAAATGCAATACTTTTTTTTCAAAATTTTTTAAAAAATTTTTTCAGGATTCCTAGAATCCAATAACTGACGGTACGTTCCTGTAATGCCTAGAATGTAGGTGGTTTGTCCAATGGCCACGCTAGAACCTAGACGGTATTGGTGCCCGTCTATAGTTAGGTTTTCGGCACTAGTTCTATCGTCGTACCATGCTGTTGTGCGTCCGCTGATTTTTTCGTTGAACACCAAACCAGGCGCAAACCGTTCAATACCGATTTTTTGTATATAATCGGACGCTGATTTTTTTGCCAATCCCGCAACGGTGACGGTTACTTTTCCGTCCTTTTCATATACGTACTTTTTCGCGCCCCACGTTCTAAATGTACTGTAGATTCCCTCATTATCCCAAATACCCATTATATTTTTACCAGATACAGGTTTTACATCCAGATTGTCGATACGGTTTAACACATTCCTATTAATCTCCTGAAAAACACCGTCATACTCTCCGATAAATTTCACACTATCGGTATCAATATAAATCGCGTCTCTTCCCACTTCCCTACATGCTTCATGTAGACGCAAACGGGCATATGCTGTCACCCATACGCCCCATTGATAGGTCAGAAATGAATTATATTTATGATAATATTCTGATAATTTATCAGACATTGCCGTCTCCGGGAAACCTACATCACCTTCTACATGCCAGCCATCCGCATCGTATATCGTCTCTTTTCGCGCTATGTCAGTAACCATCATGCCATAGCACGAATTTAACATATTTTTAGATTTCATATACAGATAGTCGTCTTTTCCTTTCAACGTCGATTTATTTACAAAATATTCTAGGACAGTTTCCCGCAATTCTTTCGGTAACATGCGGTATTTAGCCCCATATAATTTACATACGCGATAGGATTTAAATTTATACGTTTCCATGATAATGGCCACATCAATGTCTGTACAACATATTGACAAAAAATCAGCGTGTAATACACGTCCATTATCGAATAGCCCACATTCTAACTTTCCGCATTTTGCCAGCGGTATATAGGGAAATGGATAGTGCTTTGTATCGGCATTTATGTCGGTAAACTCAATCAAACATAGCAATGCTATATCTTTCTTCAAATACACACGCAAATTTTTCGGATTGCATTTAGTGAATGGCTCGCCCGGATATGGATATGCTAACATCGCATAGGGATACGACGATACAATGTCATAACTATGTACATTGCGCAATATTTCACCTGTTTGAAAATAGTTTGCGTGGACGTTGCCTCCTCTAAACGCTGATTTACACATTTTGTATAACTCTGGATTTAGTGCTAAATCTTGAAATATCAGCTTGTTTTTATAGTTTTCGCGCATTTTTTCCCGCATATCGCGACGAACGTATCCAGTAGATGTATATGGGATTGTAGCCATAGTATCATCCAGAAATTTATCGTGTAATGCCTCCCATAATCCTAATACATCACAGGCGCAATAGGATTCTTCCCACCATTCTAGTTTAGTCCATGGATAGCGTATTTTTTCGTAGTCATAGTCCGGAAAACCTTCTATTCCTTTCACTTTCAGGTGGGTACAGCTTTTACTTTCGGCACAAAATTTTTCCAAACTCATATTTGTTAAATAATAGCTACAGCGTAATTCAATTCCTTCAAATTCTCCACCCATGACCGCGTATAATGGGCTTCTTTTTTCCCGCGCGAACACTTGCGCCCACTGAAAAAAATTTCTTATATGTTGAAATTCATAGGATAAAAAATGAACGTAAAAAACCATGTGTACACTGTCATTGATTTCCAGCTCTTTTTTTATGTTTGTTAGTAGTTCTTGAAATTCGTCAATCGTCCGCATAAACACAACATAACCATTAATACATGCCTGTAAATGATAAATGATTCCATAATGTGTATCACCGTCATGAATGGAAGTAACTTCAATATCGAATGTATTAATACACTCGTAGTATTTCTGCCGTCTGCCAACGATAGTTAAATCAGATAGTGCTTTCTCGTATGGAAAATCCGTTACCGTGTAAACCTTAATTATATCAATAATTCCTGTCTTAGATGGTAGTTTCACTTTCATCATATTCTACCTCTATCAATCCATTCACTTACCGATTGCCCGTCAAAATCAACCCACTCTCCAAAAACTTCATAAATATCTTGGAACTCGTCACTACCTTGCAAATATTCATCATAATTTTTTAATAGATTTTCTGCCGCTCCATCACCGCCTTGTGCGATTAATCCGATAGCTGTTAATGCTTCCTCCGACGCTAAATTGGCAAAATCTTCAAATGCGTCACTTTGTAATAAACTGATAAATATACCTTTTTCCTTTTCTGTTAAATCTTTAACATCCACATACTTGCCTAAATTTTTTAGCGTTTCTTGATTTCTCTTTTTTACCTGTGCCAGTGTATAGTATTTATTCAATCTATCCATTGTTGACAGTAAATTTTTTATATCGTACTCGGATAATTGGGTAAACGACGGGAATCTTCCTAATTCTAGTCCCGTATTTTGCAACTCATATAATACATTATCATAGTACTCACTAGAATAAATTCCCTTATTTTTCCCTAACTTTTCATACCGCCTAATACGACGATTTAAATTATATGCTGTTTTTTGATACTGTTTTTGAAACGCTTTTTTAGCATTATCTGAACGCTCTGATTTACGATATAATTCGCGCAAATTCGACATATAGAACCACCTCTATATAAATGATAACTCAGATAATCCGTACTGTCAATGTTTACAATTCTTACAGTGTTAACACGTTAATGCGTTAAAGTATCCACATAGTTATCCACATTTCCACATAAACCTACTTATTATATAGGT
>CANRAV010000030.1 GCA_947628695.1 uncultured Clostridia bacterium | reverse complement strand
AATTCTACCACATTTTCATTCTCACACTAAATGCAACTTCTAAATTGCACTGTTGCATTTACTTTGAGAATTTACTTCGAGGACGCCGCGCGCATTGTCGCAGAGGCGGCCGTTGACAAAGACGGCGCTGTGTGATATAATATTATTGCGAATAAGCGCGCACGAAGCGCGCATACAAATAAATGAAGTGTTTACCGGGCTTTCATGAAGACAGCCCCTTCCTTGCCGAAAAGGAACCGTTCTTTGGTGAGGTGCAACACATGATTATTCAGTTGAAAAAGCTGACCTATTCCGCCGTTTTGCTTGCGGCGGCGCTTCTTTTGCCGTTTTTGACCGGCAACAACAGGGAGCTTGGCAACATGCTTTGCCTTATGCACATACCCGTGCTGCTTTGCGGGTTTGTCTGCGGCCCCGTTTGGGGCGGCGTTGTGGGCTTTTGCGCGCCGCTGCTTAGGCATCTGATTGTCGGCATGCCCCCGCTGCTTACCGCTTTGCCCATGGCCTTCGAGCTTTGCGCTTACGCGGTGTTTGCGGGGCTGCTTTACAGGCTGCTTCCTAAGAAGATCCCGTTTACCTACGTGTCCCTTGTGGGGGCTATGCTTTTGGGTCGCGTGGTTTGGGGCGTGGCGAAGTATTTTGTGCTTCTCTCCGGCCTTAACAAAAACGGTGCGGTCTTCGGGCTTGGTGCGTTTTGGACAGAGGGCTTTGTGACGGCCCTTGCGGGGATAGCGCTTCAAATTGTGCTTATTCCCCTTATCGTCACGGCGCTTGACAAGGCGAAGCTTTTGCCGCAAAAGGAGCAAAAACAAAAGTAAAAAAGCACAGGGGGGAGAGTATATGCACACCCTCTCCCCCGATTCTTTTTTATTTCTAAAAAAACGGAAATTATTTTTGCAAAAAATATTGACAAAGCGGAAAAAATAAGTATAATGTAAATGTTCGCTGTTGCGGACGGCAATATGCGGCTGTGGCGGAACAGGCAGACGCGCACGTTTGAGGGGCGTGTGGGCAACCGTATGGGTTCAAGTCCCATCAGCCGCACCATAAGAGGGCAACAAAAAAGATGCCCAGCGAAAAACCTCGATTTTATCGGGGTTTTTCGCATTTTTAAGGAGAAATTTTTCAAGGGGATTTTGTAGATGCCAAAGAGCAAAAATCATATTCTGTAAACATTCGAACCGGCACAATTCAAAAACAAGCAAGAAACAATTGTATATTTCCCTTTTATGCCAATCGTTTTGAGACGCATCAGCGTCCGAAACGGTTGGCTTTTTTTTTGTGAAACAACAAGGTTCCGGGGTACCCACCCGAAATCTTCGATTTCGTTGGTGGGTCGGGTCCTTATTTCATCAGAAAGCTATCCCCCCGTCGCTGATAAGAACACGGAGGCAAAAGCGACTCTTGGCAACCGTGACCGCCTGTGAGCCGCCCTGTCGCCCCGTGTGGCGATTTCACGGCAGAGGTGGAACAGGAACACGGAAACAGAGAAAACGGGCAAATTTGCCCCCGTGTGCGAAGGTCGGGCGAGGCGGCGAATCGGACGGAAATCCGCCGTCCGATTCGCTTGCAGGAATAAGCACCGGGGTTGCTGACGCACCCCGGCGCGCTTCACAGCGGACGGCAACGCCGACCGCTTGGGGGCTTTTCGCCTCTTTCCGTTTAGGGGTCAGAAATCGCCCGATTTTCGCCCGTTGGGGTCAGATATGCAAAGTGTGCCGACAGCACAAGGCTTTTCATAGGCGCTGCGCCCCCAAAAAGAGGTTTCGCATATATTTTAGCACAAACCTCCGAGGGGCGAAAAAATCTTGCGCCATGCGGGTTTTCTGGACGTTGTCAGCCGAAGATTTTGGCACGAAAATTGCCGTGATACACGGCGGAAGGGAGAGAAAAATTGGACGGAAACAAACAAAAATTTGCGCTGTGGGTACAGCCGGATACACTCAAAAAGGTGGAAAAGTTATACCGAGACGATGACTGCAAGAGCCGCTCGGAGTTCATTGAGAAAGCGATCCTGTTCTACGCAGGCTACCTGACGGCGAACGATTACCGGGGATATTTTCCAAACGTCATCGTCTCCACCGTGAAAGGAACGCTGGACAGTCTCGAAAACCGCATGGCAAATCTGCTCTTTAAATTGGCGGTGGAGCTGTCCATGAACCTCCACGTCACGGCGGCGAACAGCGAGATCGACGCCGACACCCTCTCCCGTCTGCGGGAGATGTGCGTGGAGGAAGTCAAGCGCCTGCACGGATCGGTCAGCATGGAGAACGCCGTGAAATTTCAGAAAGGCTCTTAACCGATTGCAAAAGTTATTTTTCAATCGCTATTTTTTGAACGACTGAAAAATTTTATTTTCGCCACCGAGGGGGAAGTCTGCATAAACGGTGAACCGAGGGGTGGTTCACCATGAACCCCCAAGAACAACCCACTTTAAGAGAGTACACAGCAGAAAAGAAAAACACATTAGCCGTCAGTCAAGATACTGTCCAAGAATGAACAAAGCCGCAACCATGCAGGATTGCGGCTTTTGCTTTCGCAGAGTTTATAGCTATACGAGTATCATTATATCACAGCCGAAGCGATTTTTCAATGGGTTTCGCAAAGATTTCAACAAAATTTCAAAAGAAAAATCTCGGATTTCGCCCCGAAAACAATGGCGAGCGTCATTTTTACGCTTCGGAAGTCATTTTTCAAGAGGAATATGCCGTCAAACCAGCCGTCACAGGCGGGTGAAATTTGAAGATTACAATAAAAAAACAAATCATAAAGGAGGACATTCTTATGTCTAAAAAAGGTGAAAACATCTACAAACGCAAGGACGGACGCTGGGAGGGGCGATATATCAAGGGATATGACCTCTCCGGCAAAGTCCGGCACGGTTCCTGCTACGGCAAAACCTACAGAGAAGCAAGAGAAAAGCTGAATGCGGCAAAAGCGGCATTGTTACAGGGTGATCTCCCCACTTCGTGCAGCCGAAAAAGATTCAGCTTCTACTGCGACGAATGGCTTTGTCTGAACAGATCCCGCTTTAAGGAATCCACCTACGAAAAATACGAGACGGCATTGGTAAAGCATATCAAGCCGGGGCTGGGCGGCTGTACCGTGTCGGCGCTTTCTACAGCGCTTGTGGGGCAGTTCGGGCAGGAAATGTTGGACGACGGACTGTCGCCAAAGACGGTGCGGGATATTCTGACGATTGTCCATGCCGTTTTGGAGTACACGCAAACACAAGAGCCGGGGATGCGTCCGGTCAAGATCGTCTATCCGAAGGACAACCGCAAGGAAATGCGGGTTCTGTCGCCGGAGGAACAGAAACGGCTGACCGCTTATCTGCTTTCTGATATGGACGAGTGTAAATTCGGCGTCCTGCTGGCTCTGCTGACAGGGCTTCGGGTGGGCGAAGTCTGTGCGCTCAAGTGGGGCGATATTTCTCTTGCAGACCGGACTCTGACGGTATCCTCCACCATGCTCCGCTTGAAGGATTACGACGCTTCCGCACCGCAGAAAACAAAAATCGTGCTGACCGATCCCAAAACCGGCAATTCCGTGCGGGTGATCCCGCTGACCGATTATGCCGTGAAGCTCTGTCGGCGGTTTTGGGTGGGCGATCCCGACGCATTTCTTCTCACCGGCGAGAGCGGGCGGTATGTCGAACCGCGCATCTTGCAGTACAAGTTAGAGAAATACACGGCGGACTGCGGTCTTGCCGGGGTGCATTTCCATGTACTTCGTCACACCTTTGCCACCCGCTGTGTGGAGGTGGGTTTCGAGATCAAGTCGCTGTCCGAAATCCTCGGCCATACAAGCCCGAAGTTCACGCTGGAGCGGTATGTCCATTCCTCGATGGAACTGAAACGCACCAACATGGACAAGCTGGCGGCGGTGGGCTGCTGATTTCAACCGTCAAAACTGACCGTCAGAAAAGGGAAAAAGTCCGTTCACTGCGGGCTTTTTTCTCTTTTTCCGGCAGAGCTATAAACTCTGCGAGGACGGACGGGCGTCACACAATCCGTTCCTCCCGTGAGCATAAAAAGAAGGGTACGGCAGACCATTGAAAACCTTAACGAAGCAAAACTTCAAACAAAAGGCAGACCCGCAGGAATCGCTGATGGACGCCGTGGTGCGCCTCACAGCCAAGGGCGGGATCGAGAAGGTTTCGGTGCGGACGGTCATTGCCGAGGCGAAAGGCGTGAGTACCGACACCTACCTTTATCACCTGTTCGAGAGCAAGGAAAAGCTGCTGTCCGACGCCTTCCTGCGGGAAGATAAAAAGCTGGCCGTGGAGGTCGAACGGCGTTCGTCGTTCCTTTGGGAAACGAACCTCCCCTTTGAAAACCGCATGCGATACCTGTGGAACACAGTCTGGCACTGGATCACCATCGGACATACCGAGGAATGTCTCTTCCTTACGCGATATTATTATTCCTCGCTCTGCAATGAAAACACACTGAAAGAGCATCAGGCAACATGGTATCCGCTCGCGGAAAAATGGCGGGATATTTTCCCGAAAGCCGATACGATCCGATTAGCGGCGAACTTCTTCCACACGATTTTGACAGCGGCCTTTCCTGTTTGTCAGGGACGTGCGCCGAACGACGGAACCGCCGCGGAAAACGGATTTCAGACGCTGCTCGGTGTCTTTGCTTTTTGGGTGAATAACGCCGAGGTTTTGCAAAGCGTCAATACATGAACTGAAAAAACGATTTGGAATAGATAGGCTTCAAGGAGGTAACTGAGAAGAATGAAAGCGTTACATAGTGCAAAATACAGTAGATTTTCAAAGCATGGCGAAAGGAAAACCGGACAGCACGGCCGTCGGCTCCTTTCCATGCTTTTGTGCCTGTGCATGGTCGTATCCATGATGTTCAATTTCGGAGGAATGGTGCTGTCATCTGCGGTCGCACAAAGCACCCAATATGTGTTGAACCGCATTGCCGACAACAATACTATGGATTCATATATCGGCAAACTGCTGTCCTCTGAATGGGGCAGCCGATATGCCGGACGTGTGTGGACGGACAAGAGCGTGTTTGCCTTTGATGCAGAAGGTGATAACTCCATACTACTGGATATGCTCACCGACGGCTATGATATAGACGGCGTGGGCTTTAACGCCGATTTTGCTCACGTTTTCAGTGCACTGGCAAGCTCTCAGGTGATTAACGAGCCGTCGCCGATGGACGTCATGTTCGTGATCGACGTTTCGGGATCGATGGGGCAAATTCTCAAGGACGATAAAAAACAAGTTGTGAGTAAGGACGAATTTGGAAGCGCGCCAATCAGCCAACTTGTAACGTCGGTCAATACTGCCATCAATCAATTGCTGGAGGCCAGCCCGGATTCTCGCATCGGAATCGCCATTTACGGTTCCACGGCCGCTGTATTGGTGCCGCTCGGCCATTATGAGCGGAGCGATCATGTACTATCGACTGAATATAAAGACATTTACGGTGGTTCTCAAGGACTTCATTTCGAACTTAACGCAACGGTAACAAGAGTAGGCGAAGAAAAGAGTGTAACCTATTATTCTGACAATGCGGGTCTAACCAGTAATGCGGCCCATTCGGCTAGCGGCGACGGAAACCGTACCTATGAAGGTACTGGCGGGCAAACGACAGGAGACGGTCAAAGCAAGGAAACTGCCTACCACGTAGGACACATTACCAACCCGCAGGCAGGTTTGGCCGCCGCTATGGATCAGTTTATTACCCATGATGAACGGACTTGGGTCAACACGGCTGGCGATGAATATCTGCGGATTCCGTCGGTGATTCATCTGACGGACGGTCAGGCCAGCGACCTTGCTTGGATTCAGCCGACGGAAGATAGCACGAGTGGCTACGGGTGGACCCAAAAGATCAGTAACTGGAACAATGTCAACTGGGAATATGATCTGGCTTATAACAGCCAAAATAAGAGTGGCAATGCCAATATATGGAACGCAAGCCAGCTAACCGGAGCGGGTAACGCCGCACCCGTGATTTTCCAAACGCTGATGACGGCGGCTTACTACAAATCTGCCGTCGAGGCCTTTTATGCGTCCAGCGGATTTACAGACGTTGCCGGAAACGCCGTTTCCCTGTCCTGCTATTCGATCTATGCCAGCGATACAACGACTTATGAGAGTATCGATGACAATCAAATCAAGGCTACGATTGACGCGACTCTGAATCCGGCGCAATACTTCAAGGACGCCGTCAATGATTCAATAGAAATCGACAGTAGTAGTCTGGACAGCAAGAAAGACCCATCGGAAAAGTTTATTGACGCAGCATACGAGTTATACAAATTATGGCTTCAAAATGGCAAGGTAGAGCAAACATTCAATACTGCAACAACTAGTGCCGGGAAAGGGAAAAATGATATTGATATTAAAATAAGTGTAGGTGATGTTAAAACCAATCGGGCTTATGACGAGGACTGGAACAATATCACGAAGACCACCATCCGGAACAATATCGATTATGTTAAAGAAGGAAACTTCCATGACGTAAGTTTTGGCGAACTGACAAATTTATTTGATACGATCATCGACGAGTTAATGGGAGCGGCCTTTATCCCGCTTTCCGGCGACAACGGCGAGGGCGTGGGCGACTCGATCACCTACCAGGACCCGCTGGGCGAGTACATGGAAATCAAGAACGAGTCGATTACCGCCACGCCTCACCACATCGGTGACCCTGATGTCGGCGCAGACGGCGCGCAGACCTACGACATGGCGCTTCTGCTCTTCGGCGAAATGCACGGCCTCGTGCGTGCCGGCGTGTACGATTACCACTGGAACGACGAGTGGATGGACAAGTGGTACCCGGAAGACAACGGAGAAACGGCGTTCCAACAGGGCTGGTACAAAGGCACGGCGGAGGAAGCGGCGAACGCACCGCTGGACAGCAAGTATTTGCACATCGATGATTCCGGATCGTGGCCGGAAAAAGATCCCGATACCGACAAAACATATGAAAGCGCCGAGGATGCCCGGAACGACGGCTGGGTCATGCGCTTCAATTTCGAAACGCTTCTGTCCTTCGTCCCCATCACGGGCGTGGACACGTCGAAAGGCGACGTCAGTCCCGACGGCCTTCCCGAACAGGTGAAAAACACGGTATACACCTGCTACCGTTTCGCCGGTTCTCAGGCGGACCGCAACAAGCTGCGCCGCAACCCCATCTATGGCGCGGTTCCCGCCGATGTGCAAACGAAGTGGGATCAGGCATACGACAAAGAGAAAAATCAATATCCCGTGGACGATTCCATTTACTCAAAAACGCCCGGCGTCTATCGCCTGTCCGACATCCGCGTATGGGTGGAAGATACCGGCGACTTCACCGACGTCACCGGCGCCATTACCCCCAACACCGGCTATGACCGTTCCCTGTATGTCAACATCCCCGTGGCGGCGCTGCCAACGCAACTGGCAACCGTCACCCTCGGCCCGGACGGCGTCACGGCCTACCAGACCAACCTTGGCAGCGACCACCCCAAAGGCTCCCAAATCATGGAGAAGAATGAGGAGGGGGAAGACGTGGCGGTGGAAGTTACCGAAGAGAAGTATGAGAACTTCTGCTATCAGTCCACCCCGTTCCGGCTGTTCTATGCCGTGGGACTGGAGGACGACCTGATTCTGCGCGACGCCGCGGGCAATCAGGTCGGCGTGGACCTGAACTCGGTTTCCCCCGAATATATTCAGGCGCACACGGCGGAAAACGGCAACGTCTGGTTCATCTCCAACTACTATTCCGGCACCCGCTACGGCGACTACGCCACCGACAGTACCTCCCGGACGCGCGGCGACCCGACGGTCACCTTCTCGCCCGGTATCGACAACCGCTACTATTTGTTCCAGAAGGCTCTGCCGCTGTACGCGCACGCTTACCGCGTGAAGGACGGCGGCACCGGCGGCCCCGTGGACTTTAAGACCGCGGATGGTGAGAACTTCACATGGGATAAGGCTGCGGAAGGTACCTCCAACGGCACAACCACCTGGGAGGACGGCAATAAAGGCGGCGCAAGCTGGGCCGGCGGCCGATTTATGGGCGTGTACCGCACAAGAGACGCGTTCTTGGAAGCTTATAAGAATATGGAGACGACGGAGGACGGCGTTCAATACATCACCGACTCCCACGGAAGCGTATACGAGTTCGTGAACGACGGGGTCATCTTCTCGGAGGAGGATCTGCTGGATCACGTGACCTCGACGGAGGACGGCGGAGTCGCGGAAGGCTCCCACTCCTTCAGCTCCGACGATTATTACTTCATTCTGTTGGAATTCTACGTGCCAATTCCGAATACAACAGGAAAAGACCAGGACGGAAAGGACATTGCAGGCTCTTCTGCGAGCAAATTCGTGCAGTACGCTCTGGCGCGAAAGGGCAGTGAGTTCGGCTCCGGCTATGTTTCCGGCAGCATTCAAAACGGCGACATGCTCTGCTGGACGTTTATGGACGGCGGAATCGATACCAACTTTGCGTACATGTCGGCCAGCGACACCGGCGACCTCACCCGCGGCGAGCCGACCTGGGAGAAGCTGACGTATAAAAACGACGAAACCGATCAGGCTCTGAGAACCTATCTGATGTCCATCGGTATCGACGAAAAAACGATGATCCCGAATCCGGAGTATGTGGACGCAGAGAAGACGCCGGATATTCCGGAACAAATCAACCTTCTCGAACAGCAGGTCGACTACTGGCTGGCAAAACAGGCGGATCCGCAGGTGCAGGCGGCGCTGAAAGCCGCCGAGGCAAAGGCGACGGAAAACGGCGAAGATCTGAGTAAGGATAATTTTAACACTTATCTCCAATTCGCGGTGGCGGCGCGTCCCGGCGGCATCCGCTCCGGCGACATGTCCAACAACCTGCAGTACAAGGGCGGTTCCTACAATACCGACACCGGGTACTACGAGGGGAACTGCACCGGAACCTCCAACACCTACTATCTGCCTACCATTTCCGACAAATCCGGCACCGACAACAACGTCATCATCAACAACTTCCTCGGCAACAACGGCCGCCTGGAGATCGCCAACGAGACGCTCCATGTGACCAAGACGCTCGTGCCGCCGGAGGGCTTCAGGCTCACCGACAAGCAAAAGAGCGACGAGGTCTTCAACTATCAGGTCAGCATTCAGGGCGTTACGGGAACCCGCACCGCCGTGAAAACCGAGTACAACGAGTACGCCGAAACCTGGGAGCGCGAGCTCGGCTATATCGACGTGCTGACTGACAACAGCGACCTGGTGCAGACCAACAACAGCACCCGCGCGCTCTTCGTCCTGGAGGAAACCGACAGCACCCTGGACGGCGGCACAAAAATCCCGCTTGCCAGACAGGTCATCCTTGGCGAAGACGGGACAACCTACTACTACGCCGACGACAGCGGCAGCATAAGCGAAACGCCGGCTAAGACGAACGAGGATGGCAGTCTTGATCTTTACTACCTCTATCTGCCCTCCAACGGCACCGGCGAAAATACCCATGTACACCGGTTGTACCAGAACGAAGACTACGAAGGCGCGGATAAAGACGATTTCAAGGATGGAACCGTAAAGAACGGCACGACCACCTTCGTGGATAAAGACCATGAGGATATGGTGACGCCTTCCGAGAAGGGCAATACCGACAGCTACCGTTTGGAGGATAAAGATAAAGGGCGTCCCGCCGGCACCAAGACCTATTGGGTGCAGAACGCCGAGCTGATTTCCAAAGAAGAAGTGGAAGCTGCGGAGGCCAATGACATTCTGATGGGCTCCCCCGACGAACCGGGCGGGATCTCCACCATTGCGGCGGAGGTCGTTGTCCCCGGCGCCTGGACGCATGACGAAGCCAATCACAAGAACCACCAATCCCTGACCTTCCACACCTTCGTCATCCGCAAGCCCAACGCGGCCGCCGATGACAGCACGACAATCTTTACTTCTCCCTATAAGACCCGTACCCAGTACCTGACCGTGACGCTGACCTTCGGCCAGAACGCCAACGAAAACGACGGCAGTACGAATCCGACAGGACCCTTGACAGCGGCCGACCTCTACGATTCGAGATCTTTCGGCACCGTATCGGATATCAACCGTTTGCTCCAGATAACCGCCGAGTTCACGCTGAAACACAACGAGGGCCTGATGTTCAGCGGCCTGAGCGGCTCACAATACCGCTTCACGGAAAAGCTGACCGACGCGCAGAAGAGCGTGGGCTACACGTTGAAAGATGTGGTCCACGTGGAGCAGCTCGATACGACGACACATCATGCAAGCGAGTTTGCCGACAAGGGCGGCGTATACTCCGTCAACGGAGACACGGGCGACGGTGAGGAGCAGGTCCACTACACCAACACCATTGACCCGGAGCTGTTCGTTCTGACCAAAGCCTTGGTGGATGCGAGCGGTAATGAGATTCCCACCTCGTCGGATGTGGAATTTACCTTCCATGTTACGTTCACACCCAGCGGCGACGAGGCCATGACCGATAAGGACATGACCCTGCACATCTGGCGCGGCAACAAGGACATGACCGGCGGAAAGACTTGGAAGGATAAGGACGGAGTCGAGCATCAAATGCCTACCAATGCCCCGTCGCTGGAGGACTACCAAAAATATCTGGATACAACCAAAGAACCCTTACTGGAGACCATCGAGCCGGATAAGGACGGCGACACAAACACCTACACCGTCAAAGTCAAGCCGAGAGAAGCTGTCGTGTTCTACGGGCTGATTGCGGGCACCAACTTCAGCGTCGAAGAGGAGGCGGACCCGGATTACCCGATGTATCCGCTGGGCTCGGAGTCCAATACCATCAAAGGTAAAGTCGCTCGTGTGAGTGAAGATCCCGATGCGATAGACCCTGCCAAGACTACCAACCGTGCGGAGTTTAAGAATCTAATGCGCACCGGCGCGCTCACGGTAGAAAAGGAAATCCATGACGACGACAAGTGGGAAGTGGATAAGACCTTCACATTTACCGTAACGCTGACCGCCGCAGACGGGAAATCTCTGGATAAGGAAAGGCTTGACGTTACGAAAATCAAAAAAGCCAAGGACGACACCGAGTCAAGCGAAGATATTACGAAATCTGTTGCTTGGACTGAGACGACCGCAGCGGACGGCAGCGTCACCGAGCTGACCGCCGATATCACGCTGAAGCACGGGGAACGCTTCGTCATAAGCGGCATTCCGATGGGTACAAAGTACACCGTGAAGGAAACCGGCAGAGACGGATACAATCTTGAATATGTGGTCGATAGGATCAATGGCGACCCCACCGATTCGAACGACTTTATCCATCCGAAGGATTTCAGCACAGACGGTGAAATCACCGAAGATCAACCGCAGGCGAACTGGCTCTTTGTAAATGCCAAGCCCCCGATCCTGCCATTCAGCGGTGGCGGCGGCATCGGATTGTTCTATCTGCTTGGCGCAGCGTTGATCATTTCCGGGGTCGTCTTTATGATCTTCTGCGGAAAACGCCGCGTCCGTGTAAAGTAACATCGTAACAGCAATAAAAGAAAACCGATAAACCGCGGGTGCGGGCGTTGGCAAAAAGCCCGCCCGCACCTATCTTTTACCCGACAGATGAGGAATCAAAAATGCAAGCTACAAAGAAAAAATCGGAAACGGAACCTGTTCCGTCTGCGCAGGAGAACAAACCGACAGGAAAGAAAAAACGAAAACTGTTGGATAAGCTGATCGACGTCGCCCCGATCCTTTGCGCTCTTGCCGGACTTGCCGCCCTGCTCTCTCGCCCGGTGGGGACTTGGATCACCAACCGACAGCATGAGGATGCAATTGAGGAATACATAGCGGCAGTAAACCGTTTGACCGACGAGGAACTGGCGAAGATCAAAGAGAGCGCCATTGAATACAACAGAAAATATGCCCTTGCCCATCCATATATTTGGGGAGAGCTATTCGAGGGGTTCGATCAGGATTATCCGACCGAACTGAGCGTACCGGGGACGGAGGTGATCGGATACATTGAAATCCCCTCCATTGACGTCCGATTGCCCATTTACCACTACGCTACCGATAAAAACCTGAGCCGGGGCTGCGGCCATTTGGATTGTACCTCGCTGCCCATCGGCGGCACGGACGCTCATTATGTGCTCTTGTCCCATCGGGATCAGGCGACGGCCGTCACCTTCGAGCATTTGGACAAGCTGAAAGAGGGCGATACCTTCTCTGTCACGGTCTTAAAAGACACCGTAACCTTCGAGGTAGACAATGTTCGTGTGGTCGATCCCAACCGCTTTGAGGATTACGCCGACGATAAGGTCGAGGAAGGCAAAGAAATCTGCACGCTGGTCACCTGTACGCCGAGCGGCTCCAATACACACCGACTTTTTGTGCGCGGGGTGCGAACCAACTAAAATAAAATACTTACGAAACCGCCGACACACCGCATGGTGAACTGTCGGCGCTTTTTTATGCTCTCATTTTCCGAAAGGAAAGCGAGGGCATTTTTTATTTCTGCCGGTTGTGAAATCCGAAAAAAATGTGGAATACAGGGTGGAAGGAAAAAAGGGACTCTTTTGTTCCTGCCGGTTATCAAATTCAAAAAAAGTGTGGAATACAGGGTGAGAGAAAATATTCTTCACTTTCAAAATGGGATGGCGACCGCTGAAATCGCGGAAATACAGGGCGTGTCCGAGTACAGCGTAAAGGAAAGTCTAAAACAAGCGAGAAAAAAGTTGAAAAAATATTTGAAAAATATTTGAGGACAGACCCCTCGTTTTTCGATTTTCGTTCCTATACAGGTGAGAGAAGAAATCGTCCTCTCACCCGGCGCCGAAGCTGCATGGCGGCGACGGCGGCGGATATGAGAATTTTTCGGAATTTGCAGACGATAACCGAAGTCCGGAGCTGCTCCTTGCCGAGCAGGAACAAATCAAGATACTGCATACGGCAATGCACAATCTTCCGAAAGAAAACCGTGAGCTATTGCAGGCGATATTTTTTGAACGACTCTCCGAACGGGAATATGCGAAGCGGCAAGGAGTGTCACAACCTACGGTTCATTGGAAAAAGGTGCGGATATTAAAAAATCTAAAAAAATTTTTTCAATGAATGCTATCAAAGCCCGATTTTCATTCCTATACAGGTGAGAGAAGAAAGCATCCTCTCACTCGACGCCGAAGCTGCATGGCGGCGGGGTGATCTTTGACAACCGAATAGTACAGCATATCTTCTACTTTC
>CANRAV010000029.1 GCA_947628695.1 uncultured Clostridia bacterium | reverse complement strand
CAATTCTGTAACGAAAGAATTACAAAACTATAATATCTATGTAACATAAAAAACTTGTAACATATAAAAATATGTGATATTATAAAATAAAAAAAGAAAGGAGATGAAAATATATGTCAGCTTTTCCCGATGATGTCTACAATAAGTTGTATCATCCAACACCAGAAACACCCACAGAAATGGAGACAGTACCGCCGGTACCAGATACAACAATAGACCCGCCTATGGATGAACCAGTTCCGCCCGCAGAACCAGAACCAGAACCAGTTTAGCCAGCTAAAAGAGGTGACAACATGAACGATATTATCCAGACAGTAATAACATTGATACAGAATACTGGCGTACCAGTCGCAACTTGCATCTATTTTATGTTTAGAGATTATAAATTTATGGGACAGTTGCAGACAACTTTACAAGCGCTAGTATCAGCTGTAGATTGTATCAACAAACATTTTTTGAATGAGAAGGGGATTAAATAATGGCATTAGTAAAGCAGATACCAACAATACTTAATGACTCGATTAAAGCGGTACTCGGTCAGAACGCGCCCGCAGAGATTGATACTAACACGTTTGTGTCAATGGGGCAGAAAATCGCGGAGATGGATTTATATGACTTGTTTTACAAGGAACTTGTGAACCGTATTGTTAAAACAGTCTACTTTATCCGCTCATATAACGGCAATACAAGAAATATTTTGAGAGATGAACATGAGTATGGTGCTTTTATCCAGAAGGTGTACTACATGTTGCCGGACGCGAGCGAAAATCCGATTTTTGAAGTTGCGCAAGGCGCGCTTGATGGTGACACTGTAACAGGTTATAAACAGCAATCGCCGTATGATATTGAGCAGACTATCCCTGTAAAGTCACTTGTATATGGCGGCAAGGGCGCGTGGGCACTTGAAGTTATCCGTCCGGTTGAACAGATTAAAAGTGCATTCTTGTCTTACGCGGCTATGCAGGCATTTATTGATGGACTGTATACATCCATTAATAATAGATATGAGTTAGATGTTGAGAATCTAACCAACATGGCGGCAAATACAAGTATTGCTCGCTGTATCGCGGACGGCAGGGCAAGAAATCTGTTATCAGAGTATAACACGGCAACAGAGCGCTCCCTCACTGTTAGTCAGGCGTTGCGCGATGTGGAATTTTTAAAATTTGCCACGCAGGAAATCAAGCAGACAATTGATAATATGCAGAAAATGAGTACTGTTTTTAACGGGGCAAAATACGCGACATTTACGCCGCGTGAAAATCTTGTGGTGGAAGTGTTATCAAGATTTTCAAGTTACGTTGATACCTATTTGCAGTCTGACACTTTCCATAACGAGCTGACCGCTTTACCGCGTTATGAATCCATCCCGTTTTGGCAGGGTAGTGGCACGGCGTTTGCGTTTGAAGATGTTTCCGCGATTAATATTAAAAATGACGGACTTAATGTAGACAGCCATCAGACTGATACAGTAAACCAGACAGGCATTATCGCGGTACTGCGTGACACAGAAAATGTCGCGGCGTATTTTTCTGACCGTCAGACATGGGAACTGTACAATCCGCGTTCTGGCGTGATGATTCACGGCGAAAATGCGCAAAAAGGATATGCGGTAGATAATTTTGCTAACAGCATGGTATTTTATATCGCCGAATAAAAAATTTAATCAACTAAAAATGGGGGCGTATAAAAGCGCTCCCATTTTTTGGACATGGAAGGAGATGTGTTATGTTTTATAACGATTTAATAAATACAGATTTTTTCGCGGGACGCATGGGACGCGGATATATATCAGATGTAAAGCAGGATGGTACAACATATCCGGTTTACTATCAATATTGGATAGAACAACTATTTGAGCGCATTATGAGATTGTTTGTGTGGGAAAATACAGGTGTTATAAAGCCGAAAGAAATAGAACAGCGTTTACTGCTTGCAGGAAAATGTGCAATCGCAAAAATGCCGAAAGAACAGGAATTAACTGCATTTTTTTGTAGTTTTTTTGGCGTTACTAAATATGTTGATGAGTTTACAAATGTGAATATAAGATGTCCGATTTATGCCGGACAGCGAACAATAGGCGTTGATTGTGAGATTATAGACAACACATCTTTACGCAACCCCGCCCTCCCGCTTATCAATCACTACGCGACATTACTAGCACATACAGAAGTATCGCTTGTCAATTGCCTAGTAAATGCGCGTGATAGCGGCGGCGTACCAGTAGTAGGAACGGAAAACCAGAAACAATCGTTACAAAACTATTTTAAAAAGAAATACAATGGGCAGTATGGAAGTGTGACAGACGCAGGAAATCTCGGTATTGAAATGCTCGGTGTAAGACGTGGAACAGAACAGGATGTTAAAAGCATATTAGAAACACGTAGCGGATTGCTTAAGTCATTTTACAGTGATATAGGCGTTCGCGCGGCGTTTGAAAAGAATAACAATGCTGTAGTTGATGAAGTCACTAGTGATACATCTCTTTTACTGTTAAATTTGTCTGATATGATAGACAGCAGGAAAAAAGCGTGCGAGAGAATCAATAAGTTGTTTGGTGTTGATTTTGATGTACACATTGCGAAAGAGATTAATTATAATACGGAAAACGAGGTGAAGAAAGATGTTGTGCGCGATGAAAACGACAATTAAAGTGTGGGAACTTTATAAACAAGCGAAAGAATCTGGTATGAAATTATTACCAGAGTACAGCGAACCGTTTTGGGCAGTATATGTCGATAATGCGAATAGATTCGATAGAGTTTTTAATATGCTTTATAAGTCATTCAGCTATGATTTTAGCGAATACCCTAATGAAACTGTAGATACGTCGGAAAAGCTAAAACGCTTTAAAGATGACGTGGAAGTATATTTAATTGCCAACAAAAAAAGATATGAAGAACTGTTTAGATTGGAAAATATAAGTGATGATGATTATAGCATATTAAACAATTATGACATGAAAGAAACAATGGACAGGTTCACGTCAGAAACTGGTGAACAGAATAAAGGACAGCAGGAAAACAACAGCACTATATCAGACAGCGCATATACTGATATAAAAGAAAACGCGCTCGGCAAACAGCATAGCACATCAAGTATCAACACAGGACAGCAGGAAAATACGACAACACATGGAGTCGCGCCATATGATAGTGCAGAAACAAATATCGAAAGTAAAGATGATACTACTATAGGAAGTAGGGCTGATAGCGTGGACAGCACAACAGATGCCTATACAGATACAGAGACAATAGACGGCGGCGAAAGACAGCGCACGCAAACGGCGGTGGAAGGAGAAAGAAAAGACACTGATAAAAAAGACGGCACAGAAAATTATACATTGACGCGCGCAGGAAATATCGGCGTGATGACACAGACGGAAGTAATGCGTCAGCATGACAATTTTTGGCGCGACTATGAGTTTATCTTGCGCATATTTGCCGACATATCGCGTTATTGTCTTATTTTAGTTGACTAAAAAAGGTGGTGGAAAATATGGAAGTAGTTTTATTGCAGAATCTATCAGAAAATAACAAAATAGGGAAGGAGACAAAAATAATAAAAACATTATCAGATGTCCGCGCCCGCGATGATAGTCGCATAGAATCTCCATCACTCATACTGAATGAGGACATTAGCAGTATGACAGATGTAAATTATTTTTACATACCAGATTTTAAGCGATACTATTTTAAAACTAGCGTGATAGCCGCGACAGGTCGCAGATGGATATTGCAAGGAGATGTAGATGTTTTAGAAAGTTTTGCGGATGATATAAAAGAATTGACTGTTATTGCTGATAAACAGCAGGCAAACAATAAAGCGGATAAATATATTGATGACAGTAGTTTTATCACAGAAAACAGAATGTTTAACACAGTGTTAAATTTTTCTGGCGGTTTTAATGACGCAGGGCAATTTATACTAATAACAGTAGGGGGATGATGAAATGGCTATACCGTTTGACAATTATTTTGACGCTATAGGTAAGGTCGCAGGGCTTACTGGAAAACAGGTTATAGATATAGCAACGTCAGAAGGCAATCCGGCTATCTGGAGTATACTAGAACAGGCCGGAGGGCCGCTTAATAAATGGAATGTAATATATGATGAAACAGGTAATGTCGGAAGTATTATAACAGGCAATGGGCAATTTTTTAATTTTGCAGATGATGCAGTCGGAGCTGTCACTGAATATGTAGGAGGCAACCAATTAATAACAGATGTTGCAGTATCTGGCGGTGAAATGACAGTATTTACTGGCGATATTATTGACGCAGGAACGCAGACAGTAACAAAAAAAGGGTTGCTTGCAGGAGCATCGACAGGCGCAAATATTCTGTCTGGTGCGTTTGCGGCTCTAGGCGGCGTTATGACTGGCGTTAGATGGTATCAAGACAACCCGCAGTTTTGGACTGATTTATCACAAAAATTATTGCCGTTTGCCTATTCAGACCCTTCGGATAAATCATGGGGAGATATATTGTATGAAGGACTTTTTCCAACGGCAGTAGATAGCGAGGGTACTACATATGTAAGGGAAGATTTTTTAAGTGCTTTATATTCGGCCATGGCAGAATCGAATATATTTGATAAGATATCGTATTCAGATATTAGTAATTTGCCTACACAGACTATTGATGACTTAGCACGACAGAATACAATTAATCCAGATGTATTGCGGCAAAATAAACTCTATTATACAAAAACGCAATCATTTACTGTAACGTATAAATCTGAGATGCCAGTAGGATGGAAAACAGATGTTCAGGACGTATATGCGTATAGTGTTAAATTAAATCATAATACGGGATCATCAGCAATCGCGTCATATGGTTATTTGGGAAATGGCGTATCTTTAAATAACGGAACTCTATACAATATAAATGGAGATAGATTATATGATTTCAATAGGGCATCAGCTTATAACAATTCTGATGTAACAGGTATTGAGGATTTTTACTCATTTTATTACTATGGGCTTTCAATAGAAAATGAAATTAATGATTGCGTAACATTTCCCACTATACCAGTCATAGATATGACAGCAGAAAATGCTTTTACGCAATCTAGCCCACGTAGTAACGCTTTAGAGTTTATAGGACTTTTAATACTTGCAGGAAATCATATTGAATCCGGCGGTATAGATAATACATCTCAGCAAACAGGCAGTATAATACCGCAGGCGGGGAAAACATTAGCAGAATCATATCCCGATTGGTATAAAAATGCGCAAACATCAGTCGACCCTAACAGTACATCTGATAATGTGCAATATATTACATGGTTGCCTTTAACTATTGATAACACATCAAATGATACGCAAGGAACGACAGATTTGACGCAGGAACAGGCGCAGCAAGGCAAACCGTCACAAAATGCAATTGAGTCATTTTTGGAATGGTTACAACAGGCATACCAGACTCAGACATTACCACAGCCGGAAACAGAGCAAGCCGGAAACAGCGGAACAGAGACAGAACCGCCCAAACCGGAAGATGGCGGTAGTGCAGGCGTACCTGTAATTACTGGCGCGGCTAATGCTCTATGGAAAATATACAATCCATCGCTTGCGACATTACAACAGTTTGGTGCGTGGTTGTGGTCAAGTGACCCTATAAAAATGATAAAAGAGATATTTAGCAATCAGCCGATTGACGGCATTATTGGACTACACGCAATTTACGTAACTCCGCAGACTGGCGGCGCAGAAAATATAAAAGTCGGATATATTGATAGCGGCGTCCCCGCTCCGGTGGTAACATCTCAATACATCCGCTTTAGTTGCGGCGCTATAGCTGTACCGCTTTATTACCAAAATGCTTTAGATTTTGCTTATACTAAAGTGTTGATTTATTTGCCGTTTATAGGAATTGAAGAACTTGATAGTTATGATGTAATGGGCAAGACGTTAGAAGTTGTATATAGTGTTGATGTGCTAACAGGCATTGTTTTAGCGCAGATTATTGTATCAGCGCCTAACTACAAAGCAACGCTATATCAGTTTAACGGCTCATGCGGCGTAGAATACCCGCTGTCTAGCGGATCGCGTGCATCTCAAATGCTATCTCTTATTACTGGCGCAGTCGGCGGGGCGGCGCTCGGCGGTATCGGCGGGGCGGTACTCGGCGGGGCGCGCGGAGCGGCAACAGGTGCAAACGTTAGGATGTCTGGCAATCTAGCTGGTAATGCCGGAGCGATGGGCATACGCAAGCCGTTTATCATTGTAAAGCGTCCAATTGAGATAGCCGCAAGCAATTATAATGAGATTTACGGCTATCCCGCAAATATCACTGGTAAACTTAAAACGTTTAGCGGATTTACAAGGATAAAAGCCGCGCACGTTGATAACATTCCACGCGCGACAGCGGCGGAAAAAGACAGGATTTTATCAGCTTTACAGACTGGTGTTATTATCTAACATAAAGAGTGGGATATATTCCCACTCTTTTAGTTGACTAAATTTCCTATTTTAAAATATTTGTTTACATTCTGAAAATCTGTTCCTGTCAGATTATCAGAATAGCATACTTTTCCAGTCTTAAAACACTCATTAATTAAACGCTCCGCCTTTCTATTCATGTTTAGCCTATAGGACACGTTCGGACTGTCAGAGAATACGTCCGATACTACACGCAAAATGTATCTATTTTTTGTGTATGGATATACAAAACATATAATGCCGCCGTTTTTCTTTTCATGGAGCAGTTCTAAACAAAATTTAAAATTCTGATAACATATTAATATTTCATATAATTTATCATACGATTCATGCGCTCTCGGCAGTTTCGGCATATCATTGACTTCCCACTCACCCGACACAATTTGCTTTTCCGCACGCCCGAAAAACATTTTGCTCTCCTTATTTACATTTGCGCACCGCTCGACCGCAATATTTACCATCCCGTTAGTTGTGTTAAAATGGTATATCTCAATAGTGCCGATTGCCTGTTTTAACACGCCCGTAAGCGTCCACTCGGAAAAATACGGGCATACGCGCGTCAATGTATTGCCTACTAAAAAGACAGTCATTTTTTTATGGCGGGCAATAGTAGATACAAAATTTTGTAGACGTGTAGGCTCATTATTTAAATATATCTTATTTGTTATAAATTCCTCATACACTAAATTTTCGTATCCTACAAACGCTTGCGATTTATAGCGTTCATCTTCATTTAGTGACACATATCTTCCTATTACCCTCTTATCGCGCACTCTATCGCCGTTTTCATCTAGCTTATAAAAATAGATTTTACCTTGAAACGGCATAATGCCGTCAAAATCGCCATGTGTAAACTCATTGACATACTTATGCCCATTTTCATTCAAAATCATATCCGCAAAATATGATTCAATGCTAACAGTCTTTATATCATCCCCCCACCTACGCATATAAACAAAACGTCCGCTTTCATTATCCATACCATTGTATGCAGTCTCAATGATATATTTTTTTACAGCAAATGACTTTCCGTTAGAACGTTCGCCCAACAAAATATTGTATTGCGCTTTACATTCTAAAATGTTTTTCAAAGAATAATATTCTTGCTTTCTTGCCATCCTCATATCCTCTCAATTCGTAATATTGTTATATCAGACAATCGCAACTCCACGCGGAGACCATATAAATCTTTATAAATTATTTTTATTCCGTTTATATCATCCGACATTTCAAACGATACAATTCCAATTGTATCATAAACTCCATCTTTAGTTCTATATTCCATTATCATACTTTTCATCTCCTCTTTTAGTTGATTAAAAACCTTCCTCTCATTGACACTTTAAAATTTTGCGGCGGCGCTGATAACATATCAATAACGCGCTTGTATTCGTCTGTCATAGTTAACACGTATCCATTGTTACGCATATTAATGCCGTATCTGTAGTGACTTGTATAACCATCTGGAAAAGTCACATCCGACATATTATTGCAATATGTCAATAACATCTTATGCACGCAATCAGCGTCTTTGTCAAAATTAAAACCATCAGAAAAGTTATCAATGCCATCATTTAGCAGTTCTACAGCGCCTTTATTTATTCCAGATACTGTCAAATGTAACTTACCATCAGTTGCACGACGCTCCACATATCTTTTAGCGCCTAGTGTTTTAAATTCTGTGCAATCGTCCTCACTTTCAAACATTCCTATCTTTTTTATTTTCCCGTCTGGCGTACATGGGCGCGTTTTTGCTATGTCCAGTTTGTTATCTCTACACGCGCGCCATGTCTCATTTATTACGCGCTTATTATACCAATCATAATTATCATCACTCAATGTAAATATGCTATCAGTATCGCAATAGATAGTATAATAGTCGTTATCGCCGTACAGGATACAATCCCATAAATTCCGTCGCGCGTATGCAGTCACGTACACGCCATAGCTAAATGATAAAAAATATTTGTTTTTGTATTTAAAACCGCCGCCGCGCAGGTTATTTAAATAATCATCTACATAATCCGCTGTTAGTAATGGGACATCCCACTCACCATTATCCAACAAATATACGCTTGACTGTACAATTGCAGTAACCATCATTCCAAATAGCGAGTTGATATATTGTTTTGATTGTAAATATAAATCTTCTTTTCCCTCTACATTTTTTAATTTTGTCTTATTATCATACAATTCTAGTATATATCCTAACAATTCACGTGGTAGATAATGCTTTGTGGATTTATACATAAATTCTATTTGCATTTCATCCCATTTATAGCAATCCTCAACAATTGTATAATCAACATCAGTCAATAACATCTCTAGTTCATCCGCGCATATTACCCGACCATTATCATATTTTACATTTTTGCCGATAATTTTTGACGCTTGTATATACGTGTTATAAGTAACACATTGTATATTTTTAAAGCGCATTTTAAAAATATATGCAGTATCCTCAAAATCTTTTCTATCCGGCATTTTTGGATTAAAAACAAACGTCCATGGCGTATCCGGATATTTGCGCGTTAGCATGACATACGGATATGATGACGCAAAATCTCTATGTCTTATTTTGCCCTTTATCGTTCTCCCTGCCCATATCCTGTTAGCATGAGTATAGCCGCCCGCGAATAATGTTTGCAACATTTTATATTCATTCGCATTATGTGGCACTAGCTTTTTAACGTGTCTCATATAATCCTCATTTCTTGTCAGTTTTTCCTTAACTACTCTACGTACAGTGCCTGTTTGCGTAAGTGGTATATTACGCAAATTTCCGTATCGTTCTCTATATTGCTTTATACCCTCATACATAACCAGACAATCCATCTCGCAATATCCTAGTTCTGCATCAGTCAATGGAGTTAGCGGTGTGCGCGTAATTGTATAATCTAAATCGCCTGTTTTTTTATGAGTGCCTATCTGCTTTCCCCACGATTCTAGCGATAGCCTAGTTAAAAAATACGTACATCTAAATTCAATATTCGGATATTCCGTAGGCGTGCATTTCATAACTTTATGAGGGGAGCGTGCAAATACATCTTTCCATGTCAAGATGTTCAGAAGAAACTGAAATTCAAATGAAAGATTATGTACCCATATTATTATCTGTATATCATTCGGCATATCATCAAATATCTTTAATATATCCTTAAATTCGCGCACATAGTAGACAATATCATTTACGCTAAACATAGCGATATAAGGCAATGCTATCGGTTCAAGGCTATTCCAATATTCAGCGTCTAGACCCTTTTCATACTCAATAATTTTATCACCATCATAAAATACAGATGTAGTCTCGATGTCAAGACAAAATATATCATTACAATATCGCTTGTTTTTAGTCTTGTCATGATGGTTACGCCATAACTCTATATCATAATCATGAGTTGCCATCTGACCGTCATATGCAATCATGATAATCGGTTATAAACAGCGTACAGTATATCTTCCTGCGAAAACCCTTTTCCCTGACTTTTTTCATATACATCAATTAAAGCCTGTTTTACATTCGCGTGTTTTTGACCGCTGTCTACTTCTTTAACTAGTTCAAGAATATTACTAGAACCATATGCAGATACAATATCATGTGATAAATTGCCTAAAATTGTTACCGCGCTATCATATTCTTCTCTCGATATATAACCATTATCGTGTACAAAACTATTATATGCTTTTTCCGCGCGTTTTTGCTCTTTTTCAATCGCCTGCGGAGTGAATCTATCTAGAGTATTAAACATCTCTAGCGCTTGTAGTTGACTTTCTAGTTGCGCTTTTTTCTTGCCTCTAAAATGCAAGCCAATTTCACCAGTTCTTCCAGTACCGCCATACGATTGCAGTCGTTTAATATGCGCGTCCAATATGTCATATTGTTTACCCGTTCCCTTCTCGATACCTTCCCTATATTCATCAATTCGTGTATTGACTTCAGCAGTTATTTGTCTAATTGCGCGTTGTATCTCTTTTACTGTCATATTATACCACCTTTCTATAGCGCCGTCCAGTCGTTTTTTAGTTGACTAAACAGCGCATGATTTTTAATTTGCTCTAAGCAAATATTTTGCAGACGCGAAACCAGTATATAATATGCCGTCCATGTATGTCTGAATGTACATCCAGTCTACTTCTTTTTTAGTGTAATAACCATAGTTAAAAACTGGTTGCCCTTCTGGCATTACAGCCAAAACATCAGCCATAAGACCCGCGCCATCTCTTAAAAACAATGACGTTGTGACACGATATGTACCCGCTTTATTTGCGTCAAAATTCATGGCGTACTCTTTAGCGGTAACATCATTTTTTACAACATTCGGTGCAGTCGGTTCAGTGTCAGTCGCAACTACCATAGCCGTGTGTGTATCACTCCGCAAAATATCGCCTATTTGTAGGTTTGTACTACCCTTTGTATATGCGTCTAGTACATATGTTGTAAAGCCTTGCTTTCTAAATTCTTGTACTTCAGTTCCTGTCCACAAGTCAGGATTTACAGGATAGCCCGCCGCGATAGCGCATAACGCAACTAAGCTACTACAGTCAGCATTGCATTTATTTTTAATCGCCGCAATGCTCCCAACTTTTTTATACTCATAATATGCAGTCAATCTATCGGACTGTCCATATCCGATATTGTTGTTATTACAAGCGTCTCGCATATTTGACGCCATTTTCGCGGCGGCGCTTTTGTCCGGCGCGCGCAATACGTGCGTCCAATTTTTATAGTACCATTCACGCACACATACTTCTTTCTTTGTGCTATCGCCCTTAATGCCGTTAATACCGCCGTTTTCCGCTATGCTAGCATGTCCAATTAAAACAGCCATTTTTTATATCTCCTTTCTTACGAGATGTGAGCGGTTGTAAGACCGCCCACAATTCAATTTTTAGATGTCCTCTAAATCGTATGCAGTTGTTTCGCCGTTTCTGGTGGTAATCTTTTTTATATTACCTATTCCCATTTTGCCATCAATCATAGCGTCAACCATGACATCATTTTCTGCAATCTTTTCAAATTGCTCGACAGCGCGTGCAGGCATATTCACAAGATAACCATTGTTACCTACAACAACAACTTGCTTGCCATACTTTCCCTGCGTAAAGAAAAAACCATTCACGACAAATTTTGTGCCGCAGAATTCAGACAGCTTTTTGAATTCCATTCTATCAGTGTCAATACCCTCTTTAATCGTTCTCCTTGCATTCAAATTTGAAAACATTCCCATTTTTCTAAATCTCCCTTCTTTTTAGTTGATTAAATTTTTTTATGATTCCAGAACTGATACGTATTCAGAAATCAGTTCTTTAACCATCTGTTTAAAATCATCAGGCACTCGCCCGCCGTTTTCACCGCTCATGTAGTTCTCTACTTTTTCTATAATACCGATGTAGGGCGCGGCGTTTTCACTGCCATCTACGGTGTCATCTGCGGTGTCATCTGCGGTGTCATCTGCGGTGTCATCTGCGGTGTCATAAATGGCGTTAAATTCTTTCACAATCTCTTTAACCATCTTGTCAGACATTACCCGCAGACCATCAATTTCATACTCCGTGTCATTCTTTAACCACTCGACAAACGCCGGAAAATCTTCAATAGTACTCAGGATATACGCCTTGCCTACAGTAAGCATATCTTTCACTCCGTTTGACGTGTACTCATATTCTGCCGCAATGTAACTTGTAAATTCAACTGCTTTTTTGTACATAGTCAGAGTTGCAGGGGATGTGCCGACATACGCCGCAAAATTTGACGCAGTTTCAAAATCCAATTTAAACAGTTCGTCATGCATTATCCAGTACACACTTTCTGCATATGCCCATGTTGACTTGTTCACGCCTGATACGGCTTTAAGCATATTCCGCAGTTCCTTTTTTAACTGTCCGCTGTTTAACTCATTTAGGTTGTCCATTGTCATAAGTTCCATTTTCTTTTTTTCCATGATGTTCTCTCTTTCTCCCCGTTTTGCCGTTAGGTCAGCTATTTATGATTAATGTTTCACATGAAACATTACCATCTTAATAAATAGTTATATTCTTTGTCATCGCCGTTTATGATATATTCACATAACGCATTTATTACTATAAATTGATTCTCGAATGCTCTCACAGTATCAGCTTTATAAAATATACTCCTTTCAGCCATTCGCAGATTTTCATTTACTTTGTCCAAGTATTCAATCAAATATTGATTTAAGCTGTCCTGCGATACTGTAATTAAGCTATCGTATATATGTTTAGCAGTGAACCATTTGTAACTAGCATTTTCTGTTATAACGTCATTCTCTTTGTTTTCCACAGATTCAAGCAGTTGCGCGTACAATCTCATTTCTAATACGGATATTGCTTTCTTTGCGTCTAAATAAGTCATTTGTCTAATATCCTTTCACAGTTCAATTATTTAGTTGACTAAAATCGTTCCTCCTGACGGTATGTTATTTACATTTCTTAAGCGTAGGATTGTTCTTCTTTATAGCTTTGAAATAATTGTTCGCTTGCTGTGCATTATTAAATTCTTTTTCATAATGCTTGTAATCATATTCCACATGAGATTTTTTGCTATTGCGAGTTGCTACCAGCATACGGATTTCTTTTTCAATTACTAAATAATATTTCCCATTTTTCTCATATGCTCCGATTCGCATTGTATCGTTTTCGTTCTTATAAACTTTCATTTTCAAACCCCCTTTTATGTCCCAAATGAAAGCGCCTCACCCTCTCAGTGTCGATTCACGATACTCTTTGTTTCCAATCCCCGCATCTTCCGGCCCTGATTGCGCTCCGGCTACTGGAAAAGGATTGTACTCCGTTCTCTCGTTGGCATCTCTTTCATCTGGTACAATTGTATTATACCACAATCGCAAATAAATACATCACAATTACATTAAATTATTATGCAATTTAGTTAAAAATTATATTACATTATTTAAATTCTTTT
>CANRAV010000028.1 GCA_947628695.1 uncultured Clostridia bacterium | reverse complement strand
CTTGCCGCGTCTATTTTGTACTCGTACTCGAAGCCGCCGCAGTGGAACGAAACCTCGTACTTCTTGCCGTCGCGCTCACACTTAACAAGAGTGCAGTCGGCCTCGTTGACGCCAGCATGCTCAAAAGCCGCCTTCTTCGCGTCCTCCGCGCTTACGGCGCCCTCCGTTGGTGCGGTCACAGGCGGGGTGATGTTCTTCTTCTCCACCTTTTCAACCTTCCCGGTTCGGGCGTTTATGCCGTACTCGTACTTTACGCCGCCGCAGACAAAGGTTATGTCGTATCTGCCTTCGTCAAGCTCGCACTCCAAAAGGGTGCAGTCGGCTTCGTTTACGCCTGCATGCTCAAATGCAGCCTTCTTCGCTTCCTCTGCGCTGAGTGTCCTGCTTTCCGTAGGCGGATCGGTTCTGTCTATGGCTTCTCTTTCGTCCTTGACTATCTCCCCGGTCAAAGCGCTTACTTCAAAGTCGTACTCGACCCCGTCAAAGTGGAAGCTTATCTCGTACTTGCCCTCGTCAAGCTCTACATGCAGGAACATGCAGTCTGCCTCGGCAATGCCAAGCTTGTCAAAAACAACCTTTTTCGCTTCGTCTGCGCTTACAGTGCTTTCCGCAGGCGCACTGCTTGAGGTATCTTCTGCGGGCGGAGTCAGCACCTTTTTCTCGACCTTTTCTATGCTGCCGTCACGGGCGCTTATGTCGTATTCATATTTTACGCCGTCGTAAACAAAGGTCACGTCGTACCTGCCGTCGTCTATCTCACAGCGCAGGGAAGTGCACTCCCCCTCGCTTATGCCAAGGTCGCCAAGTGCAGCCTTCACTGCGTCCTCGGAGCTGATCGCCTTGTCCGTGCCGGTGGCGCTTTGGTTTATCACCTCGCGCTCTGTCTTGAGGATGCGTCCGTCAAGACCTACCTCTATGTCGTACTCGCAGCCTCCGTGATGGAAGGAAACCTCGTACTTCCTGCCGTCGCGTTCAACGTGCACGAAGGTGCAGTCAGCTTCCTTAACTCCTATGCTGTCAAACGCCGCCTTCTTCGCCTCGTCCGCGCTTATAGCGCTGTCGGCAGGCGCAGAGCTTGAAGTGTCGGCAGTGGAATTGTCGGGATCAGCACTTGAAGTGTCCGCCGTGGATTCCTCCGGTGCAGCGCTTGAAGTGTCGGCCGGTGTCTCGCTTGTGGGGGGAGTTATTACGTCCTTTTCGACCTTTTCAACCGCACCGCTCTTTGCGTTTATGTCGTACTCGTATTTTACACCGTCACAGCGGAAGGTGATTTCATACCTGCCGTCATCAAGCTCCACATGCAGGCCGGTGCAGTCCGCTTCCTTAACGCCTGCGTGGTCAAACGCAGCCTTCTTCGCCTCTTCAAGGCTTATGTTTTTGTCGCCTGCGGGAGGTGTCGTCTTGTCGATGGTCTCCCTTTCGTCCTTAACTATCTCGCCGGTTGCGGCGTCTACCTCAAAGTCGTATTCCGTACCGTCGTAGTGGAAGGATATGTCGTACCTTCCGTCGTCGTCAAGCTCCACCTGCAAAAGCTTGCAGTCGGCTTCCGTTATGCCAAGCCTGTCGAACACGGCCTTCTTCGCGTCCTCCGCGCTGACCGTGCCGGCCGGTGCATTCCCGGTCTGCCCGCCGGAGGAGGTTCCGGTGCTTACGACCTTCTTCTCCACCTTCTCTATCTCGCCGTTTGCGGCGTTTATGTCGTATTCGTACTTCACGCCGCCGTAAACAAAGTCTACCTCGTACCTGCCCTCGTCAAGCTCCACACGCAGACCCGTGCAGTCTGCCTCTGTGATGCCGAGGTCGTCAAGCGCCGTCTTCTTCGCGTCGTCCGCGCTTAGCGTGCTTTCCGCACCGGAGGTGACGCTTTGGTTTATAAGCTCCTTCTCGGACTTTAGGATCCTGCCGTCAAGCCCTATTTCAAAGTCGTACTCCGTCCCTTCGTAATGGAAGGAAACCTCGTATTTGTTCCCGTCTCTCTCCACGCGTACAAAGGCGCAGTCCTCTTCGTTAACGCCTATGCTGTCAAAGGCCGCCTTCTTAGCGTCCTCCGCGCTTATGGCGTTCTCGCCGTCCGCCTTGGAAGCGCTGTCTCTGTCAAGCTCCGCTTCCACTATCTTGCCGGTGGAAGCGTCAATGTCGTACTCGTACTCTACGCCGTCAACGGAAAACTCAAACTCGTACTTGCCGTTTTCAAGCTTGTACTCCTTGTTCACAAGCTCGTCCTCCGAAAGGCCAAGCTGCGAAAGAACTATTGTCTTTGCCGTGTCCGGGCTTATAAGGCCGTTGCCGTCAAGCCCGTCCCCGGAAACCGCCACGGGCTTCGACCCGTAACCGTAGCCGCTTATCTGCGCGGCCACGTCCTCCGTAAGGCTTTCTATAAAGCCCTCGCTCGGGTAGGCAGAGCCCTTTTCCACCTTTATAACAAGGTTCTTTTCGTGCCCGCCTATCTCCGCCTCGAAATAGCCGCCGTCCTTTATCCTCTCAACAAGGTCCTTCACGACCTCGTTCACTGCCTTCCCGACATAGCCGGTATAGCCTTCAACCAAAATTTTGCCTTCTGCATTTGCGCCTGCAACCTCCGTTACAAGGCCCTTTTCGTCATAGCCGACCCTGATCTCCGGGTTGATACTTAAAAGTATCACGCCGGCAGACCCGCCGAGATCGCCCTTGTCCGAAGTGCATCCGGAAGCGACGCCCGCGCAAAGAAACACTGCCAAAAGCAAAGCCAAGACCTTTTGTAAACCAAACTTTTTCATACAAAAACTCCTTTCGTGTGTGCCGTCTCCATAATTGGTATTATTTGGAATACAATTATTGTATACCATTTTTGTCCTACGTTGTCAATAGGTAATTTCAAAAAAATAAAAAATTTTTTCAAACGGCACGGGAAATCTGCCGGAAAAGAGGGCAAAAAGCGTGACTGCAGCAGGGAAAACGTGCACTTTCGGCCTTGCGGAAGGGCAAAAGAAAAAAGGCGCCGAAGCGCCTTTTCATACCGTATTGGTGGGCAGCATTTATTTGAAGAATTTTTTAAGCGGCAGACCGTCCGCAAACACAAAATGAGCGTCTAAAAACTTACTTACGGCGCCGATTAAGAACCCGTTCACCAGCGCGCAGAATACCGTCCCCGGCCCTATGCCCTTGAAAACGCCGAAGCCGAAGAAGGCAAAGGACAAAACGACGGAAAGAAGGCAGCTTGCAAGGTCGTAGCAGGTCTTGAAGACGGAAAGCTTAAAGCCGAACTTTTCCGTAACCTCCTTGACTATAAGCTCGTACACCTCCGGCGATATGTAGGTGCGAAGTATGACCGCAACCCCTGCGGAGGTCACAAAAAGCCCCACCGCATAAAGGACTATGCGCAAAGCAAAGCTATCGGTCACCGGCAGCAGGAACAAAAAGAAGTCTAAAACAAAGCCGTAAATGACGGCGGTTGCAAACGAGAACAGGTAGGAAAGCCGAAAGCGCCGTATGACGCAGACCATGGCGATAAGCAAAATAGCCTGAAACGTGTACTCTGCCATCCCGAAGGTGAAAAAGGAAAAACTTTCCGACAGCTTCAGGTGCAGTATATAGGCCGGCGACACGACCATTGAAAGGCCGAAGTCCGCCCGCGTCATAAGCGCGCACCCCAAGGCAAGCATCAAAAGCCCAAGAACGTATGCCGCCTCCGTGTAAAATGTGTGTTTTTTAGTCATAGCAAAATCCTTGTAATTAAAAAGTCCGCGGTGAAGGCACGAAAAAAACCGGCAAGGAAAACCTTGCCGATTTTTGGCGGAAAGACAGGGATTCGAACCCTGGAGACGCTATTAACGCCTACACGATTTCCAGTCGTGCGCCTTAGACCAGCTCAGCCATCTTTCCAAAAAAAGCACACTGTCCGCGCTCGCAAGGCGTATTATAACACAGTTTAAAACCCGTGTCAAGTGCTTTTTTTACTTTTTTCCGCCTTCTCGTCTTTAAGCTCTTCAAAGCGCTTTATCTTCGCAGTCGTCGTCTTCGCCATAGGAGTCTGCTGCAGCGATATGTGCTTTATGTGCTTGTAAGGCGGAAGCGTTTCGTTTATCGCGGTCACGTCCTTTTTAAGCACCGCCGCGACGTCCTCCTCCCCGGAGGGAAGACCCTTCCCTTCAAAGTAAGACTTATCGTACACGGCCTTTAAGGCTATAAGGTAGTTGTCGCCCTTGCCCTTGCCGTAGACAAGCACCTCGTTGAGATACGGAAGCTTCATGCAAAGCTCCTCCAGCTCCTCCGGGTAAACGTTTTTGCCGCTTTTAAGCACTATAACGTTCTTCTTCCTGCCCGTTATATATAGGAAGCCGTCCTTGTCGAACCTGCCGAGGTCGCCTGTGTGGAACCACCCGTCCGTCAAAACGCGCTCCGTCTCCTCCGGCATCTCGTAGTAGCCGAGCATCACGTTCGGCCCCTTGGCCACTATCTCGCCTATGCCGTCCTCGTTCGGGTCGTCTATCACTACTTCCACGGACGGGAAGGGCTTGCCGACGGAGCCCGCACGCAGATTCTTTTCGTTCTCGGCGGCAAGCACGGGGGAGGTCTCCGTAAGCCCGTAGCCCTGAAGCAGAGTTATCCCCATATCGTTAAAGCCCTTCCACACAGAGCTTTTAAGCGCAGACGCGCCGCTTATTATAAGCCGCAGGGAACCGCCAAGCTCGTCTATGACGGAGCGGAAAAGCCGCCGCCTTGCGTCTATGTGCAGCGCTTTAAGCCCGCCGCTGAGCCTTTTGGCGCGCTTCAAGGCGCCGCTTTTGCCCTTCTTTTCGACTGCCGCCATTATGTTTTTGTACATCGCCTCCAAAAGCAGAGGGACGGCGACGAAGGTGGTTATTTTGTACTCTTTTAAGTTTTTCTGTATGTGACGAAGCCCGTCGCAGAACATGCAGCAGGCTCCCCCGCTTAGGAAAAACAGCGCGCCCGTAGAGCCGAAGGTGTGGTGCAGCGGAAGGAAAAGCAGATTCCTGTCCTCCTTCGTCACGCTTTCCACGGAAAGCAGGTCGTAGATGTTGGAGGCGATGTTCCGCTGCGAAAGCACCACAGCCTTGCAGGCGGAGGTGGTGCCGGAGGTGAATATAATGCTTGCCGGCGCGTCCGGGTCGGGGCTGTAGTTGTCGTAGTCCTTGCAGCTTCTGTAATACAGGCTGCCTGCCTCCGCAACCTCGTTTACGCTGGGGATGTGCTCCCAAAGCTTTTCGGTCGATATGAACTGCTTAATGCCGAGGCCGTGCTCGCTTTCAAGCTTTAAAACCATCTCCGCGTGCTTTGTGTCAAACACCACCGCGTCTGCCCTGCTTTTTTCAAGCGAGGTAAGCAGCTCCGTCTCCGTAAGCTCCTTGTCAAGCGGAACGACAATGCCGACACCGCACAGAACGGCCGCATAGGTCACAAGCCATTCGTAGCAGTTGGCCGCTATTATTGCAACGCGCTTTCCGCCAAGCCCAAGCTTTAAAAGCCCGCTGCCGAAGTCGCGCAGCTTCTTTCCGAACTCGCGGAAGCTTATGTGCCTATAGTAGGTCCTTCCGTCCTCGACTTCCTTTAAAACAAAAGCGTCCTTATCCGCGTAAAGGCGAACCGCGCTTTCCACATACCCCTTTACAAGGTCAAAGTGCAGTGCGTCATACAATACCTTCAAATGATTCATTGTAAGTCTCCTAACATAGTATCCAAAACCAAGATACCACGTTTTGTATATTTTGTCAACCGATATTTAAAATTAAGAATTTAAGTTTTCGTTAATATCTGTGCAATTTTCTATTGTTATTTTCGGCAAAACGTGGTACAATAGACGGGAAGAGAAATTCGGAGGAACGCAGATGAAGAAGTTTTTTGCACAGATCGCCGCCGCGGCGCTTTGCCTTTGCGGCTGTCAGTCGGTTATAAATGAACAGGTCGAAAGCGAAGAAAGCAGCTTTGCAGGCGTGCAAAGCGAGGAGGAAAGCGCAGTCGTCTCCTCGTCCGCACCCGAAAGCTCCGCTGCCGAAAGCTCTGTACCGGAAAGCTCTGCTGCCGAAAGCTTAACACCCGAAAGCTCCGCTGCCGAAAGTGTCGCGCCTGAAAGCTCTGCTGCCCCCGTGGGGGACTACGCCATAGACATCACCCCTTATATTGACAGCATCAATTCCGAAAACCTGACACTTGTCAACAAGCAGCACAGCGTTGACGCGGGATTTGTGCCCGCAAACCTTGCGGACGTCACGTATACGCGCACCGACCGCGACAAGGGCAAAATGGACGCGACCGCCGAAAAGGCGCTTTGCGCCTTCTTGGAGGAGGCTTATCACTACGGCTACACCGACGTTACGGTGACCAGCGCCTACAGAAGCTATGCGTCGCAGGAGTGGTATTTCAACTACTACATAGAGCAGGAGATGGCATCCGGCAAAAGCCGTGAGCAGGCAGAGGCGGCGGTGCTTACATACTCCGCACGTCCCGGCACAAGCGAGCATCAGACCGGCCTTTGCGTTGACATGCACAACCTTCCCGCAGCCGACCAGTCCTTCGGTCAGACGGAGGCAGGCAAGTGGCTTGCAGCAAACGCGCACAGGTTCGGCTTTATCCTTCGCTTCCCGCAGGGGAAGGAGGACATAACCGGCTACACCTACGAGCCGTGGCACTTCCGCTTTGTAGGACGCTCTCACGCGGAGAAGATATACGAAGAGGGACTATGCCTGGAAGAATACCTTCAAAGATACGGCACGGAGGGTTAAGCCCGTGGGTATTTTGAGGTATTTCACCCCCGACCGGATGGAGAGGGACATTTACTGCTATACTGCAAAGTTTTTCGCCTCTCGCGGGATAGACCGCGTCGTATTCGACATCGACAACACCGTCGCCGCTTGCGACAGCCCTGTCCCATCGGAGCGCGCAAAGCAGCACCTGCTTTCTCTTAAGGAAAGCGGGGTTGACATAATGCTTGTGTCCAACAACAGCGAGGAGAGGGTAAGGATTTTCAACGAAGGCCTCGGCTTCTTCGCCGTGGCGGACGCGCACAAGCCGAGCGCATCGGGGCTTAAACGCTGCCTTGAGCAAAGCCGCAACAGCGGCGGAAGTGCCCTTGTGGGGGATCAGATATTTACAGACTGTCTCGCGGCGCGACGTGCGGGGATAAGCTGCTTTTTGGTGGAGCCCGTCAAGACGGCGGAGAACGCGTTTTTCCGCTTCAAGCGCTTTTGGGAGAGGCCTTTTATCAGGCGGTACAAACGACTTTTAAAGAGAGGGAAGCTATGAAATTTACCGAGCTTGTCATACATACAAATACCCTTGGGGCGGAGCTTGCCGGCGGCATAATAACGGCTGCGGGGATAAGCTGCTATTCCGTGGAGGATCCGAACGACCTTCGCGCACTGCTTGAGGATCACACCGTCCCCTACGATTATATAGAGGAAGGCTTGCTTGAGGAAACCGGCGGAGAGACGCTTGTAAAGGTGTATATCTCGAAGGACGGGCAGGGCTTTACGCAGCTTCAAAAGATAAAGCACGGGATAGAGTGCATAGAGGGGGACATGTACGGCAGTCTTCGCATTGACGAGGCGGAGGTTGACGACGCCGACTGGGCGGACAACTGGAAGCAGTACTTCCACCCCCTTAAGATAGGGAAGCGCTTCCTTGTAAAGCCCACCTGGGAGGAGTGCGAGCCGGAGGGCAGAGAGGTGCTGGAGATAGACCCCGCTTCCTCCTTCGGCACCGGCCGGCACGAGACGACGGCTCTTTGCCTTAAGGCGCTTGAAAACTGCGCCGTATCGGGCGAAAAGGTGCTTGACATGGGCTGCGGCAGCGGGATACTTGCCATAGGCGCGCTTAAGCTTGGCGCAGAGAGCGCGCTGCTTGTCGATATAGACAGCGTCGCGGCGGCGATAGCGCAGGACAACTTAAAGCTTAACGGCGTAGAGGGAAGGGCGTCTGTCCTTTGCGGCAACGTGCTTGACGACGCGGAGTTCGAAAAGCGCGTCTTCGGCACCGAATACGGCGTGATACTTGCAAACATAGTTGCGGACATAATAAAGGGTATGGCGCCGATGTTCCTGTCGTCGCTTAAAAGCGGCGGAACGCTTATATGCAGCGGCGTTATAGGCGGAAGAAGGGAAGAGGTCGAAGCGGCGCTTGCGGCAGCCGGCTTTATACACGTCCGCACGGACGAAGAAAACGATTGGGTGGTGATTGTATGCACGAAGAAATAATTCGCGAGATGCGGGATCTTGAGTCCGCCATTGAATACCATTCCAAAAGGTATTACGAGGAGGACGCACCGGAGATATCCGACCGGGAATATGACCTTATGTTTGCGCGGCTGAAGTCGCTGGAGGAAAGCTATCCGCAGTATGCGTCCCCGTCGTCCCCGACGCATCGCGTCGGCGGTGCGGTGGCGGAGAGGTTTGAAAAGGTCAGGCACGAGGTGAACATGGGCAGCCTGCAGGACGTGTTCTCCATGGACGAGCTTGACGCCTTTATCGAGAAGACGGGAAGAGATCTTCAATACACCGTAGAGTGCAAGATAGACGGGCTTTCGGTGATGCTCACCTACGAGGACGGCGTGTTTGTAAAGGGCGCTACCCGCGGCGACGGCACCTACGGTGAGGACGTTACGGCAAACCTAAAAACCGTAAAAAGCATACCGCTTAAGCTTAAAAGGCCCGTAAAGCGGCTGCTTGTCCGTGGCGAGGTGTATATGCCGAAGGCGGTGTTTGCCGCCATAAATGCAGAGCGCGAGGAAAAGGGGCAAAGCGTCTTCGCCAACCCCAGGAATGCGGCCGCAGGCTCGCTTCGGCAGCTGGACAGCGCGCTTTGCGCCCGCAGACGGCTTGAAATTATAGTCTTTTCCTTGGAGCTTTGCTCGGAGGAAGTTCCCCAAAGCCACAAGGCGCGGCTTGACCTGCTTGAAGACCTCGGCTTTACCGTAAGCCCGTACCGCAAGCTTTGCAGCGGGGACGGTGTGCGGAAGGCAGTGGAGGAAATATCGGAAATGCGCCCGCACCTTGCCTTCGATATAGACGGTGCGGTGGTTAAGGTGGACGACGTCGTAAGACGTGCCGAGATAGGCGAGCTTGCAAACCTTCCGAAGTGGGCTGTGGCGTACAAATACCCGCCGGAGGTGAAGGAAAGCAAGCTGCTTGACATCGCCGTTCAGGTCGGCCGCACGGGCGTGCTTACGCCCAACGCTGTGCTTGAAAGCGTGCGGATAGCGGGCACGGCCGTTTCGCGCGCGACGCTGCACAACATCGACTATATAAGGGCAAAGGATATACGTATCGGCGACACGGTGCTTGTCCACAAGGCCGGCGACATAATACCGGAGGTAATAGGTCCCGTTTTGCAAAAGCGTCCGGCGGACAGCGTGCCCTATGAAATGCCCGCTCTCTGCCCCTCCTGCGGGAGCCCCGTAACGCGTGACGGGGGAGAAGCGGCTACGCGCTGCACAAACGCCTCCTGCCCGGCGCAGCTGCACCGCACCCTTCTGCACTTTGCCCGCGCCATGGGCATAGACAACCTGGGCGAGAGCGTGCTGCAAACCCTCATAGGCCGTGGCTTTGTGAAAAGCGCTGCCGATTTGTACACCCTCGATTCGGCAGAGCTTGCCAAAATGGAAGGCTACGGGGAGAAGAGCGCAGCAAGGCTTACGGCCTCTATAGAGGCGTCAAAGCAGGCGTCCCTTGCGCAGCTTATATACGCGCTCGGCATACGTCAGGTGGGCGAGAAGGCCGCCATAACCCTTGCGGAGAGGTTCGGGAGCATAGACGCGCTCGCCTCCGCCGACGGGGAGACGCTTAAGGCGATAAACGACATCGGCGAGATTACGGCAAAATGCATAGTAGACTACTTCGCCGTAGAGCGCAACGCCGCGCTTATAGCCCGCCTTAAAGAGCTTGGAGTAAAGACGGAAGAGGAAGCCGAAGAAAAGGGCACTCGTCTTGCCGGCATGACGGTCGTCGTGACCGGTACGCTTCCGCACCTTAAAAGAAACGAGGCAGAGGCGCTTATACGCAAACACGGCGGCACCGCCGCGTCGTCCGTTTCCAAAAAAACAAGCCTGCTTCTTTGCGGCAGCGACGCCGGCAGCAAGCTTGCAAAGGCCGAATCCCTCGGCGTAAGGATAATAAACGAAGAAGAGTTTTTGCGTCTTTTGGGCATTGAATAGCGCCTTATGTCAAATTACACATAAGTTTTATGCAAATTTACGCAAAATCTTTTAAAAAAGCATATAGACAAAAAAGGTTTTGTTTGCTAAAATTACACTTAAGAATGTTTCAGCGTGATTTATAACAAAAAGACGTGCTGTCAGGCGAGGGAAAAAGGATGCAGACGGGGCGAACAAAGCCGCCAGCTGTACTTAGTACTGCAAGGCTTTGTTCGTCACGAGCGAAAAAATTAATTTAATAAGTGGTTAACGGAGGCGTATGCCGACGGTAACTTCCTTAGAGTCTCAATTCTCTTTTTTCGCGTTCGGCGCCTTTTTCGCCGCCTGCCTGTTTGTTTACTGTGGGGAGGAGATATATATGCCCTTCATGTTTTTGGCTGCCGCCGCAGAGTCGGCGGAGAGCTCTGCGGAAGAGATAATACGCGGGCCGGTTGATGCGCTTGGCTATTCCGGCTTGGGCGTGCTTATAGTTTTTGCGGTGCTTCTTGTGCTTATGGTGTTTATCACCGTGATGTCAAAGCTTGTCGGTCTCGGCGGCAAAAAGGCGCCGGCTGCGCCTGCGGCAGCGCCTGCAAAGGCCCCCGCTGCACCTGCTTCACCTGCGGCGAAGCAGCCGGCGGAAAAGGCCGAGGACGGTGCGATGTACGTCACCCTCGGCGGCAAGAGGCACGCCGTCACGGTGGAGGAGAAGCTTCCTCGCTTCAGCGTCACTGTGAACGGAAAGACCCACGCGGTCGACGTGGAGGAATGTGAGAAGGAGGAGGCCGAACAATGAATTTCCTTGAAGTTTTGAAAAAGCTTTGGGAAGGCTCCGGCTTTTCCGGCCTCGGCTGGCAGTCCTATGTGATGATTGCCATTGCCTGCGTTCTTCTGTACCTCGGCATTGTCAAGAAGTTTGAACCGCTTCTTCTCATCGGCATAGCCTTCGGCATGCTGGTGTCGAACCTTTCGCTTGTCGGCGACAACGCCCTTTACCATGCGGACTGGTGGGTCGGCAAGGAGGCAGTTGCAAACGGCATCAATTACGGCGAGGTTATGCGTCACGGCGGCTTTGTAGACATACTGTACATCGGCGTTAAGACAGGTATTTACCCCTCACTTATCTTCATGGGCGTCGGCGCTATGACGGACTTCGGCCCCATGATAGCCAACGCAAAAAGCATGCTGCTTGGCGCAGCTGCGCAGCTTGGCGTTTACGTTGCCTTCTTCCTTGCCATACTTTTGGGCTTCTCCGGCAGCGAGGCGGCTTCCATAGGCATCATTGGCGGTGCGGACGGTCCTACGGCCATTTGGCTTACGAAGTCCCTTGCACCCCACCTGCTTGCGCCCATTGCGGTTGCGGCATACTCTTACATGGCGCTTATCCCGATGATACAGCCGCCGATAATGCGCCTGTTCACCACTAAGAAGGAGCGCTCCGTCAAGATGGAGCAGCTTCGCACCGTCACCAAGACGGAGAAGATAATATTCCCCATAGCGGTTACGGTTATAACCTGTCTTATTCTGCCCTCCGTGGCGTCCCTTTTGGGCTGCCTTATGTTCGGCAACCTGCTTCGTGAGTGCGGCGTGACCGAAAGACTTTCGGACACCGTTCAGAACGCGCTTATGAACATAGTTACCATTTTCTTAAGCATATCCGTCGGTGCAACCGCCGTCGGCGAGAACTTCCTTCAGCTTCAGACGCTGGAGATAATCGGCCTCGGCCTGCTTGCCTTCTGCTTTGCAACTGCGGGCGGCGTCATCTTCGGCAAGATAATGTACTACGCCACCGGCGGTAAGATAAACCCGCTTATAGGCTCTGCGGGCGTTTCCGCCGTGCCTATGGCTGCGCGCGTTTCGCAGATAGAGGGCTCGAAGGCGAACCCCTCCAACTTCCTGCTTATGCACGCAATGGGGCCTAACGTTTCCGGCGTTATAGGGTCTGCGGTTGCCGCGGGCTTCCTTATGGCAGTTTTCAAATAATCCGTTAAAGGCGGGCATTTTACGCCCGCCTTTTTAAGTATAATAAGTATAATTTGAATCCCAATTTGGAAACGCAAGATGCGTCAAAGCGATGTTTAGGCCACCCACACGTATGGAACCTTTCAGCACCAAGACTAACTCTTCACTCTAAAGAGTAAGCGCTTCATACGTGCGAACGGCTTTTACATTGATAAGACGTTGCTTGCGTTGCCAGCACGGGATTCCAAAGGGCTGTGCCCTTTGGGTCTAAAAAGCCATATTTAAGGAGAAATATCTATGAAAAAGCTTTTGTGTTTAATCCTCTGCATCTGCACCGTCCTCGCCTTTACCGCCTGCGGCGATAAGAACAGCGACACTTCCTCTGCCGATGTCAGTGCGGAAAGCGCCGCTTCCTCTGCGGAAAGCACCGCATCTGCCGCGGAAAGCAGCGCCGACGAGACGAGCGAGCAGGATATAGGCGAGCAGTTAGACGGCGACGGGAAATACGTCCCGCTTAATTACGAGTTCCCCAAGATTATGAAGCTTACGCAGTGGGATATGGCGGAGGGCATACTTCTTTCCGGCTCCACGCCGCTTAGCGAAGCCATCTTCAGGAAGAAGGCTGCGCAGGTGATGCAGTACATCAAGGACGACGGCTTCAACACCGTACTGCTGCAGATACGCCCGTTTGCGGACAGCTTTTACAAGTCGGAGTATTACCCCCTTTCCTACTTTGTAACCGGCTCCTACGACAAGCAAAGCGTGGACTACGACTGCGTGCAGATATTCATCGAAGAGGCGCACAAAAGGGGGCTTTCCATCCACGGCTGGATAAACCCCATGCGCTGCATGACGAGGAATGAAATAGAGAAGGTCACCGGCGACTGGGCCATAACCGATTGGTACAGCCACATGGGCGACGGCGGCGATTACAGCGAGTATATGTTTGCCGGCACCGACGCAGGCGGAACTGCAAGGCTTTACCTGAACCCCGCTTATGAGGAGGTCAGGAACCTTATAATCAACGGCATTGACGAGATTTTAAACCGCTATCACGTTGACGGCATATTTATGGACGACTACTTCTATCCCGAGGAAGTGAAGTCGAAGACCGAGATTGACGCAAAGGCCTTTGAGGCGAGGGAAGACGGCAGCGAAACCGTCTTCGACTTCCGCTGCAACAACGTAAACACGCTTGTACGCGGCATATATTCAAAGGTTAAAGAGCACGGCGAAAGCTATATCTACGGCATCTCCCCGAACGGGCACATCGAGCACGCCTACTCCGCGGAATGTGCGGACATCCCCACCTGGTGTTCCAACCCCGGCTATGTGGACGTTATGTATCCGCAGTTCTACTACGGCATGATACACGGCCAGGTCAGCGTAAGCGTGCTTATGATGCAGTGGGACAGGGCGCTTACCGAGGAAAGCATAAAGCTTGTACCCATCCTCACCCTTCACAAGGCCGGATTAAACGACCAGTGGGCTATTAAGGAGGACGCGAAGAGCGAGTGGATCGACCACAGCGACGTTTTGCTTGAAAGCCTCTCTTACCTGCTTATCAACGAGTACAGACCCATAGACGGCCTTGGCTTCTTCTGCTATCAGTTCTTCCACGGCAACGAAAGCAGGAACGCCGCCGTTTTGGCAGAGGTCAACAATTTCAAGCCCATTTGGCCGGAGTACGAGACCCTTATCGGCAAGAGCAAGGAGGAGCTTGTGGAGTATTACAGCTCCGTCGGCCTTGACCTTGTCAAGCTTGCCGACGATTGGGATGACAGGCTTGCAAACACCGGCAGGCTCTTCCCGCTGTTTGAAATAGAGGGCTGACGCGTTTTATCGCGTATAAAAATCGGGCACGGTTTTCCGTGCCCGATTTTGCGCTTCTTGACACAACAGTCGGATTTCCTCACAGTTTAGCGATGCAATACCTGATTGAAGGGGTGATATTTATGAGCAAAGAACCGATCATAGAGACAGACAGGCTGATTTTACGCCCGCTTACGCTTGACGACGCAGAGGCCTGCTTCAGCTGGAACAGCGACAAAAGAGTTACAAAGTATATGTCATATTCCACATATACCGATATCAGCCAAACAGTCGCTTGGATAAAGTCGACTTTCGACGATAAAAACGAATGGAATTGGGCATTTGTCCTGAAGGAAGAAAACAAAGTGATCGGAACGGGCAGTATAGGGCCAAGCGACAAAATGAAGGGCTATTGGGGCATCGGATACAATCTCCACTATGATTATTGGCACAAGGGATACTGCACCGAAGCAATGCGTGCCATTATCGGTTTTGCGTACAAACAGCTTGGTGTAAGCAAGGTTTGCGCGTGCCATGCGGTGGATAATCCGCGCTCCGGCAAAGTCATGGAAAAATGCGGTCTTAAGTTCGATCGTTACGGAGAATACACAAAGCTCGACGGCAGCCAAACATTTAAGGCAAAGTTTTATAAGATGGAATTGAAATAACATTCCGCTTGTCAAATTCAAATTCGGAGAAAAGATTATATGAGACTGAGACCGTACATACAAAGCAAAGATTTTAAATATATAGCAGAATGGATCGATGACGAGAGAAGCCATGCATTATGGTGCGCAAATAATTTCCCGTATCCTATTACAGCGGAGGCTTTTCACAGCTTTCTGGAGAAAACCGCGAAGGAGTGGGCGGCCTGCCCTTTTGCGGCAACAGACGACGGCGGGGACACCGTCGGATTTTTCCGCTATTCGGTCAATACCGAAAGCAGCGAGGGCTTTTTGGCATCCGTAATCGTGGACAAAAAGCTGCGCGGGAAAGGGTACGGCAGGGAAATGGTGCAGCTTGCCTTGCGGTATGCGTTTGATATAACGGGCGCTAAATCGGTACAGCTGAACGTCTTTGCCGAAAACGAAGGCGCAAAGCGCTGTTACGAAAGCATCGGATTTGTTGAGAGGTGCATTGTCAAAGACGCGTTTGCATACAAAGACGAAGTGTGGAGCAGGTGCAATATGTCCATAACAAAGCAGCAATTTTTCGCCTGCATGGCTTAAAGCTAAAACGCGGGACGCTGCGGCCACTTTCGGCTGCTGCGTCCCGCCGGTTCTTTTTTGCTTTTTGTCACGCCTTTGTATGCGGCTCGTGCCATTCTCTCAAAACCGCTTCCACCTGTGCAATCAGTTCCTCTTTCTTTGGGATCACATAAGTA
>CANRAV010000027.1 GCA_947628695.1 uncultured Clostridia bacterium | reverse complement strand
GGTGAATAAGGAGAAATAACTATGAACGCACAAAAACTTAATTCCGCTATAGCTGAGTTTACAAAGAAAAAGAAGTCTAATGCAGCATATTACGAAGAAAATTGGGCTGAGCGCAAAGAACGCAAGGAATACTATCAGTCTTTCACTAAGGACAAGCTTTTGGCTATGACTGAGGAGGAATTCTTAGAGTACATCAGCAAGCTGTGGTCTATGCTTATTTGGGGCAATAAGAAATATGTTGTTGACAAAATGATCAACGACAACGGTTTTGCTACACTCAAAAAGCAGTTGGCTGAACTGCTATATGGTACAAGCTCTATCGAAAAGCGCTGGGATTTGTTCTTAAAATCCATTAAGGGTATGGGACCCGCAACTATCAGTGAATTGCTTACATACGCAAACCCGCAGGAGTATGTAATTTTTAATAAGACAACTATCCTTTGTTATGGTTATCTCGGTATTCCCGATATGCCAAAATACAACTATCAGTATACCGGAAAGAAGTATGCGGAAGTCTGTACTATTGCACAGGAGATCGCCGCAGAACTCAAGAAAGCCGGTGCAGATGATTATGATCTCTTAGCAGTAGATTACTTTATGTGGGATGAAATCTTACCTCTTGCTGAAAAGAAATCTCCTGAGGAACCTGTCATGCCTGAAACCAAGGAACCCGTTACTGTAAACGATTCCAAATCTCTGCACGATGAAATTAAAGAAAAACTGGTAGCTATCGGGGAGCTTCTTGGATTTGATAGTCGTTCCGAAGTCAAAATTACTACCGGAGCAGTTGTAGATGCCGTTTGGGAAGCTAAAATCGGTAATATGGGTAAAGCAATCTATGTGTTTGAGGTACAGTCTAAAGGTTCAATAGATAGCCTAATCCTAAATCTCAAAAAAGCCCAAAGTAACGCCGCAGTTCAGGCAGTTGTTGCTGTTGCCGATGAAGAACAACTCGCAAAGATCATAAGCGAAAGTACCGGAGTTATTGACGAGAAATCGCTGCGCACGTGGGATTCTGAAGATGTCTTAGCTGTATACGATTCCCTCGTCAGAGCTCACGAGTCAATTAACAAACTGGCTTTAGTGCCGGAAAGTTTTTAAATGATAGTTATATAACGTAAATATATTTTGTGCTGCCATTATATAAAGGGGCTCATTTTCGTCAAGTGTGTGATTTTCAAAAGTGTGGCTTTTCCGTCCGAAATGACATTTCAAAAAATGGGTGTTGCATTTTGGTCAAGTACGATTTGCCGAATCGTACTTGTACAAAATTTGAAAACCGTGATTAAATTCCTACACGCAAATCTCATAAATTGCATGTTAAATAATACATTCTCTGTTATACATAGTTTTAGGCGCAACCGGTTCAATGAAGGTCAGTCCGATTATTGAAAAATACTGAAAGGCTTTTTGTTATGGATAATGAGCTGCTTATTAAAACCGTACAAGCGCAGATCGGATACAATTTTAAAAACGCCGATTTGCTGCTGCAGGCGTTCACCCGCAGGCCGTATGCGAAAGAAAACGGAGGCGAGGACAACGAGGTGCTTGAATTTATAGGCGACAGCGCTCTTGAAATTGCCGCTGTACGGTTCCTTGCTTCAAAGTTCGGAAAGCTGCAAAATGTGTTCTCTTGTTCTGCGAAAGAGGGAAAATTGACGCTTAAGACGCAGCAGCTGGTTAAACGCACCACGCTTGCGAGCAGAATAGACGAGCTGGGCTTTGCGGAGTATCTCTTTCTTGGGAAAGGCGACATTATTGACGAAATTTTAAAGAGACCCTCGGTCAAAGCGGATCTTTTCGAGGCCATCGTCGGCGCCGTCGCCATCGACAGCGGCTGGGATCTTTCGGCAATATGCAGGGTTGTGGAAACGATGCTTAACCCGGAGGAATTCTTCCTGACCGACATAGACACCAACTATTACCGCAAGGTCAAGCTTTGGGGGAAAAAGCTTAACGGCAGATCTCCTCAGTACAAATACAAAGAGGCTTCGTATGCCTCGACGTGGTGGGTGCCTTTTGACGGGATCTCGCAAAGCTTTCCATATGATTACAACTATTCGCGTTTGAAATTCCACTGTTATCTAACAATTTCCGGAGATTTTCCCGTATATCGGGGGTTCGGCGCTACAAAAGCCGAGGCGCGATGGAACACTTACAAGCTTGCCTATGAGGATTTAACGGCAAAAGGCGTTGTCTTTGAGTCGACAATACGGGATGAAATCGAAAACCCGAACAAAGACGAGGCAGCAAACCAGCTTAGGTGTCTTGCAGACCGTGGGTATTTCTCCACTCCCATCTTCTCGTTTACGCAAAAGAAAACGAAAAAAGGCAAAAACGTTTGTATCGCCGTGTGCACCGCAGCGGACATCGGCAAACTCTTTTTCGCCGTTTGCCCCACCAAAAAGGAAGCGAAAAAAGAAGCAGCCTTCAAAATGCTGCAGTATGTTCTGTACGGGAAGGTGGCAAAAAAGCCTCAAACCGAAGATGAGCCGCAAGCAACCGACGAAGACGAGCCGTCCACAAACGGCGAAGGCGACGATTTTGCCGACGGCTGCGAACAGCAGCTTGCGGAAGACTGCACGCCGTAATTGCGGGGTTTGTCGGGGAAAGTGATAATATTTCAACATTGCAGATACGCGCACAAACAGAAAATCGCCGGGGTGTGAACACAACCCGGCGATTTATTTACGGTGCGGATGGGTTAGGAGCGGGGGTCGGAAGGTGGGGAGTCGCTTAGGCGCTGGCGGCTTACAAGCTCGGCAAAGATGCCGCCGGCCGCGATGAGCTCGTCATAGCTGCCGTCCTCGGCTATCTTCCCGCCGTCGAGGACTATGATGCGGTCGCAGCGCCTTATCGTGGAAAGCCTGTGCGCAATGACGATGCGCGTGCATCTGAGCTTTTCCAGAGAATCGCAAACGATCCTCTGCGTGGAGTTGTCAAGCGCGCTTGTCGCCTCGTCCAGAAGGAGTATGCGCGGCTTCGGCGCTATCGCGCGCGCAATTATAAGCCGCTGTCGCTGCCCGCCGGAGAAGCTGCCGCTTCCCTCCGATATTACGGTGTTCATTCCGAGGGGGAGACGGCGTATGTCGTCCGCGATGCCTGCCATTTCCGCAGCCTCCCAGGCCTGAGCTTCCGTAAGCCCGGGGGCGTTTATCGCTATATTGGTGTAGACGTCGCCTTCAAAAAGCCTGCCGTCCTGAGTTACGGTGCCGATATGGCGGCGAAGTGAGCGCAGATCTAAAGAGCTTATGTCCTGCCCGTCGTAGTAAACTGCGCCCTTTTCCGGCGTTTCAAAGCCCAAAAGCAGGCGGAAAAGCGTGCTTTTGCCGCAGCCGGAGCGCCCGACGACCGCCACGTACTGGCCGGGGCGTATCTTAAGCGACAGGTTGTCGAGGATATAGGGCATATCCTCGCGGTAGCGGAAGCTTACGCCGTTAAGCTCTATCGAGCCGCCGAGGCGCGTGACGACCTGCCTTCCCTCCGAGACCTCCGGCTCTGCCTCTAAGATGGGGCGCGCCATATCCAGCACCGGCTTTATCCGCGCAGCGGCGGAGGTAACGCCGGTAAGCGTCAAAAACGCGCCGGAGACCATGCCGTATGCGGTGTTGAAGGCGTAGTAGGCAGTATTTAGGCAAAATGCGTAGAAGGCCTGCGGCCGCTTCGCATTATTATTCACAGTCGGATAATATATAATCACATTTGACAAACAGGCAATAGTATGATACAATAATGCGTGCCGTATGCGGCATTTTTTGTAAGGAAATTTGCGCGTGCGAGCCGTATAATTTGTGTCCGAAGGAGACCCGTATGTACAAGGTTGACAACGCCGTTATAATGGCGGCAGGCACCTCCAGCCGCTTTGCGCCGCTTTCGCACGAGGTGCCGAAGGCGCTTATAACCGTGAAGGGCGAGGTGCTTATCGAAAGGCAGATACGCCAGCTACGCGAGGCGGGGATAGACGAGGTTTACGTCGTAACCGGCTACAAGGCGGAGGCGTTTGAGTACCTCAAGGGGAAGCACGGCGTTCGCCTTGTGCACAACCCGGACTTTTTAAAGCGCAACAACAACGGCAGCATTTGGGCGGTAAAGGACGTGCTTAAAAACACCTACGTCTGCTCTGCGGACAATTATTTTGCGGAAAACCCCTTTGAAAGCTGTGTCGACGGCAGCTATTACGCGGCCGTTTACGCCGACGGACACACGGACGAGTGGTGCCTGGAGGAGGACGAAAACGGGTTTATAAAGCGCGTGACAGTTGGCGGGAGCGACGCCTGGTACATGCTTGGGCACACGTTTTGGGACAGTGAGTTCAGCCGTGAGTTTTTGCGGATCCTTGAAGACGAGTACATGCTTCCCGTAACGGCGGGGCTTTTGTGGGAAAGCATCTTTTCCGCACATCTTGACACGCTTAAGATGAAGCTTAGGAAATACCCGGACGGCGTTATATACGAGTTTGACACATTGGACGAGCTGCGCCTTTTTGACGAAAGCTATGTAAAGGACACGCGCTCGCCCATACTTAAAGCCGTCTCGCGGGAGCTTTGCTGCGGCGAGGACGAGCTTACAGGCCTTGCGGCGCTTAAAGGCGTGACGAACGAGGCAGAGGGATTTTCCTTCTTCTGCAGGGGTGAAAAATATGCATATTTCTACAGCGAAAACAAATTGAGGAGAATATAAAAATGGCAAAAGAAATCGAAAAAAACGACGTGCCTAAGATAAAGGCGCTGACCGAAAAGGTGCTTGGAACGGGCAGCTTCCGTGAACTTTCGCGCATGGGCGGGCTTACCAACCACACCTACAAGGTGACGACGGAGGACGGGGGCGAATACGTAGTGCGCATACCCGGCGAGGGCACGGAGGAGCTTATAGTCCGCAGTGACGAGAAAAAAAGCACGCGCCTTGCCTGCCGGCTCGGCGTGGACGCAGAGCTTTTGTATTTCGGCGGCGACGGCTCTAAGGTGACGCGGTACATAAAAAACGCAGTTACCATGTCCGCAGACGCGCTTAAAAGTGCGGATAGGATAAGGAAGATTGCGGACATCTTCAAGACCATTCACAGCTGTGGCGAGGACACGGGCGTTCCCTTTGAGGTGTTCGAGATGGCGGCTGGGTACGAAAAGATTATAAAAGACAAAGGCGTTCCCATGTTTGCCGATTACGACGCTATAAAAAGCGCCGTTATGGCTGTAAAGGCCGAAACGGACGCAGCCGTAAACGCTTTAAAGGTCCCCTGCCACAACGACCCGCTTTGCGAAAACTGGGTAGAGGGCGACGGACGCATGTACCTTATCGACTGGGAATACGCCGGGATGAACGACGGGATGTGGGACCTTGGCGACGTTTCCATCGAAGCGGGATTCGGCAAGGAGGAGGACGCTTTGCTTCTTCGCTGCTACCTCGGGCGAGAGCCGAACGTGACGGAGGAAAAGCACCTGCTTGCAAGCAAGATATACGTAGACTACCTTTGGACGCTTTGGGCAAAGGCAAGGGTACCCTACGACGGGCAGCCCATGGAGGATTGGGCTGTGGAACGGTATACAAGGCTTAAGGGCTTTTTGGAACAGTACGGAAACATTTAGGAGGATTATATATGATAGCGGGAATTATTGCGGGGATAACCTGGGCAATAGAGACGGTTGTGCTTGGGATAGCGCTTGACATGGAGCCGCTTAAGGCGATAGCGATAGCGACCTTTATTTCCACCTTCCTTCACGACACCATATCGGCAATCTGCGCCACGGTGTATAACGCCGCAAGGGGCAACCTTGGGAACGTTTGGAAGGCATTGCGCACAAAAAGCGGCAAATTTGTGGTTTTGGCGGCGGTCATCGGAGGCCCTGTGGGCATGACCGGCTACGTCATGGCGGTAAAGTACATGGGCGCGTCGATAGGCGCGGTTGCAAGCGCCATCTTCCCCGCCATTGGCGCGGTGCTTGCTTACTTCTTCCTCAAAGAGAAGATGAAGTGGTATCAGTGGATATTCCTTATTGCAACCCTCGGCGGCGTTTACGGGCTTAGCTATTCGCCGGAGCTTGAGGTGACAAACTACCTTCTCGGCATACTCGGCGCGCTTATGTGCGCCTTCGGCTGGGGCATAGAGGCGGTTATATTGGCGAAGTGCCTGCACGACCCGGAGGTTACGGACGAATACGCGCTGCAGATAAGGCAGACGACCTCGGCAATAGTGATCGGCGTAGTAATACTTCCGATAGTGCGCGGCTGGGGGCAGACCGCAGACCTGTTTAAAAGCACGGCAAACCTTAAAATTGTGGGTATAATCGCCATAGCGGGGCTTTTTGCCACAGTTTCCTACCTCTTCTATTACAAGGCAATTTCGCAGATAGGCGCGTCGAAGTCTATGGCGCTTAACGTAACCTACTGCGCCTGGGCGACGGTATTTACGGTTGTGATACTGCGCGACACCTCGGTTCTTAAGCCCGTTACAATAATCTGCTCTGCGGTGGTTCTTGTGTGCGGCATTCTTGCGGCGACGGACTTTAAGCTGCTTTTTTCGAAGAACAAATAAGGCAATATTAAGCAAAAAGAAGGCGTGTTTATGAAGCTTCTTTACATAGACCCCGGAACGGGGAGCATGCTGTTTACAATACTTATAGGTGTGCTCGGGGCGGCTTTCTACTCCGTTAGGATGCTTTTTATAAAGCTGCGCTTTAAGCTTAGCGGCGGCAAGGTGAAGGAAAGCGACGGCAAGGCGCCGTTTGTGTTCTTTGCGGACGACAAGCGCTATTTCACCGTGTTCGAGCCGGTCATAAAAAGCATGACAAATCGCGGTGCAGACGTGGTTTACATGACCGCGTCGGAGGACGACCCCGCGCTTGAATACGACTGCGCGCACTTTAAGGCGGAGTTTATCGGAAGCGGCAACAAGGCCTTTGCAAGGCTTAACTTTATTCAAGCCTCTGTGCTTGTGTCGACGACGCCCGGGCTTGACGTGTACCAGTGGAAGCGTTCGAAGAGGGTGGACTGCTACGTGCACATACCACACGCGGCAAGTGAAATCTCGCTTTACCGCATGTTCGGCATAGACTACTACGACGCGCTTCTGCTTTCGGGCAGCTATCAGGAAAAAGACGTAAGGGCCTTAGAGGCGCTGCGGGGGCTTCCGCCGAAGCAGATAGAGCTTGTCGGCATACCGTATATGGACAAAATGGCGGAGAGGTACGCGCTTTCCGGCCCCGCGCCGGAGCACGAGCGCACCGTTCTGCTTGCGCCGTCCTGGGGGAAAAGCGCCATCCTTTCCGTCTACGGAAGCAGGATTTTGGACGTGCTGCTTGCAACGGGCTATAAGATAATAGTGCGCCCGCACCCGCAGTCGTTTAAGTCTGAAGCCGAGATGATAGAAGGGCTTATGAAGGCGTACCCGGATTCCGACCGCTTAAGCTGGAACAGGGACACCGACAACTTTGAGGTTCTTCGGCGTTCCGATATACTTATATCCGACTTTTCGGGCGTTATATTTGACTTTACGCTTATATATGACAAGCCGGTCATCTACACCGACCCGAAGTTTGACCTCAGTCCCTACGACGCCTGGTGGCTGAAAAGCCCGCTGTGGACGGAATCGGCGCTTCCGAGGCTTGGAGAAAAGCTTGACGAAGAGCGCATGGCCGACCTTAAGGGGCTTATCGACCGCTGCATTGCCGACCCGAAGTATGCCGAGGGGCGTGCCGAGGTCAAAAGCGAAACCTGGGTGCACCCCGGGGAGGGGGCCGAAAGGGCGGCCGACTTCCTTATTGCGAAATACAAGGAGCTGACCGAAAAGGCGCCGTCCGCAGAGGCGGGGGCTTTGAAGGGAGGCGCTGCGGTATGAGCTTTTTTTCGATGCTTGAGACCTTGTTTATAGAGCCGCTTAAGCTTGTGTTTGAGCTTATCTTTACCTTTGCGAACAGCTTTGTTGTTCACCCGGGCTACGCTATTATTTTCCTCAGCCTTGCCATGAATTTACTTGTGCTTCCGCTTTACAGGCGTGCGGACGCAATGCAGGAGGAGTCCAGAGATACCGAGATGAGACTGCACGACGGTGTGTCTCACATAAAAAAGACCTTCTCCGGCGACGAGCGGATGATGATACTGCAGACCTACTATCGGCAGAACAACTACAAGCCGACAAATGTTCTGCACGGGTCCGTGTCGCTGCTTTTGGAGATACCGTTCTTCATGGCTGCGTACAGCTTCCTTTCGCATCTGGAGATACTGCGCGGCGTTTCCTTCGGGCCGATACGCGACCTTGGCGCGCCCGACGGGCTTATACACCTGTTCGGCATAAGCATAAACCTGCTTCCGATACTTATGACGCTTATAAACCTTGTGTCAAGCGCGCTGTACCTGAAAAACTTTCCGCTTAAGACGAAGATACAGCTTTACGGGATGGCGCTTTTCTTCCTGGTGTTTTTGTACAGCTCGCCTTCCTGCCTTGTGTTTTACTGGACGCTTAACAACCTGTTTTCGCTTGTCAAGACGGTGTTTTACAAGCTTAAGGATCCGAAAAGGGCGGTGTTCTGCCTTTCGGCGGCAGTCGGCGTGGGCTGTATAGCGGCAGCTGCGCTGCTTTTGAAGACGCCGGTCGTGCGCATATGCACCGCCGCAGTCGGGCTTTTGCTTGCGGTACCGCTTGCTTTTATGCTGATACGGAGGAAGCACCCGGCGAAGAAGGAGAAGAAGCCGTCAAACGCAAAGCCCAACAAGACCTGCTTTGTGATGGCTTCCCTGCTGCTTACGGTGCTTGTAGGCGCATTCATCCCCTCTGTTTACATTGCTGCGTCGCCGCAGGAATACGTTGACCTTTCGTATTTTCTGAACCCCGCCTGGTACACCGTGCGCACGCTGATTATGGCCGCGGGGCTGTTCCTTGTGTGGATGCGCGTCTTTTACTGGCTTGCAAGCGAGCGTGGGAAGGTCGTATTTGAGCGCGTGATGTGCGTGCTGTGCGCGGTATGCGTGGGCAACTACATGTTTTTCGGCACAAATCTTGGCACGATATCGGCGACCCTGCAGTACGAGCAGGGCATGAGGTTTGAAGCGCCCGAGGTGATTTTGAACATCGCCGTGCTTATAGCCGTTTCCATTGCCATGTACTTTGCGGTTAAAAGATGGCGGAAGGTCGTTTCTGCCGCGCTTGCGGTGTGCGTGCTGGCGCTTGGCGGTATGTCCGTTGTCAACGCAGTAAAGACAGAGAGCTCTATCGAAGAGGTCAAAAGCTCCGGCGTGCTTGAGGATGACACGGCGCCGCACTTCAACCTAAGCAAAAACGGAAAGAACGTTGTTGTGATAATGCTTGACCGTGCGCTTGGGGAGTACGTGCCCTATTTTATGGCCGAAAAGCCGGAGCTTAAGAGGCAGTTTGCGGGGTTCACCTATTACTGCAACACCATGTCCTTCGGCGGACACACCAATTTCGGCGTACCGGCGCTTCTCGGCGGTTACGAGTACACCCCCGTGGAGCTTAACCGACGTGACGGGGAAAAGCTTGTGAACAAGCAGAACGAAGCGCTTAAGGTCATGCCGAAGCTGTTTTCCGATATCGGCTGCGACGTCACCGTCTGCGACCCCGTCTACGCCAACTACCGGTGGATACCGGACGTCGGCATTTTCGACGGGATGGAAGGCGTGCGCAGCTACATCACAAAGGGCAAATTCAGCGACGAGATGCAGAAGAGAGCGACGGTTGAAAACACAAAGCGCAACTTCTTCTGCTTCAGCGTTATGAAGTCGCTTCCGCTGTTTGTACAGCCGGGGCTTTACAACGGCGGGCAGTACGGCAAGGCCGACGCGTATTCGCCGACTTCAGCGACCTACGGCACGCAGAAGCGCAGCGGCACGGAAAAGGCCACGGGGCTTAGCGCGCCGTTTATGGAGGCTTACAACGTGCTTCAAAGTCTGCCTGCGATGACTGTCGTTTCGGACTCCGAACAGGAAGGCTGCTACGTCTTCCTGGCAAACGACGCCACGCACGAGCCCACCATGCTTGAACTCCCCTCCTACACACCTTCGCCGAGAATAGACAACACAGCCTACGACGCAAAGCACAAAGACAGGTTCACCGTGGACGGCGTCTCTATGCAGATGGAAACGGAGATGCAGACGATACACTATCAGTCCAACATGGCCTGCTTCTTAAAGCTTGGCGCCTGGTTCGACAACCTGCGTGACCGCGGTGTTTGGGACAACACGCGAATAATTCTCGTCTCCGACCACGGGCAGGATCTAAGCCACTTCAAAGACCTCGATGCGCACATCGGTGACACGCTTTACAACGTGGAGATGTACATGCCGCTGCTTATGGTGAAGGACTTTGACGCGACGGAGTTTACCGTCTCCGACGAGTTCATGACCAACGCCGATGTGCCGACGCTTGCAACGGCAGGCATAATCGAAAACCCCGTCAACCCATACACCGGCAAGACGATAAACAGCAGCGAGAAGAACGCTCACGACCAGCTTGTGATACTTTCGCACGAGTGGAGCACCGCCAAGAACAACAAAAACTGCTTCCTGCCCTCCGCCTGGGCTAAGGTAAAACCGGGCAGCGACCTGCGCGACATCAAAAGCTGGCAGTTCACCGAAGGGTCGTACGTCTTTAAAGAACACAGCTTCGGCGACGCGAAGTAACAGGTATTTAATTTCTTGTTTTTTATGGACGGGCTTTTCGCCCGTCCTGTGTTTTTATATGAGGGGACTCGGTCCCCTCATGGCTCTCTAAATTAGGCTTATTGAAAACAACAGCTTTTTAGGCCCAAAGGGCGCAGCCCTTTGGAATCCCAATCTGGCAACGCAGGTCACGTCGCAGCGATGTAAAGGCTTGTCACACGTATGAAGCGTTTCCGCTATTGTACTGCGCCGAACTTCCCGCCCACGCGAGCGAAGCGAGCATATAATCAAACTTGAAAAATCCGGCGACAGGTGCGCCGGATTTTTCTCCTTGGATTCCCGCGAGTGCCTACCCCCCGCCCCCTCGGGGTGGGGGTAGGCGCGAGACGCGAGTGAACGGGAATCTATAATGACTGAGGATAATTGAGAAAGCCGCGCTTTCCCAATTATCAACCTATTAGTAATAATGGGGGCGCCCCCGAAAATCGTCAGATTTTTGGGGGAGAAAATTGGGGTACCCCCGAAAATCGTCAGATTTTTGGGGGAAATTTTTATTTCCCTATTGACAAACAGCTTTGCAGTGAGTATAATACAGTTGAACGGTGGTTCAACCTTTCAACAAACGGAGGCGACGGCATGGACAATTTCACAAAGGACCCCTACCGCTGTGACTGCAGCGTTATACACGAGGAGGTCGTCGCCGAGGTGCGCGGGAAGATGCCGGACGACGACGCACTTCTTGACGTGACGGACATTTTCAAGGTGTTCAGCGACTCGACAAGGATCAAGATTCTTTGCGCGCTTATGCAGGCGGAGATGTGCGTTTGCGACATTTCCGTGCTTTTGGGGATGACAAAATCCTCGGTTTCGCACCAGCTGCGCATATTGAAGCAGGCGGATCTTGTGAAGTACAGGAAGGACGGCAGGGTCATATACTATTCCCTTGCAGACGACCACGTGCGCACCATTTTCCACGAGGGGCTGGAGCACGCGCTTGAATAAGCGGTGTTGTTTTTTGCCCGAACGGTTGAACAGTTGAACAACTGTTTTAATTTGTGTTTATAGAGAAAGGAGCATTTGACATGAAGCTGAAATTCAAAATGGAAAATCTCGACTGCGCAAACTGCGCGGCGAAGATGGAGGAGCTTGTTAAAAGAATACCCGGCGTAAACGACGCCGCCGTAAACTTCATTATGCAGAAGCTTACAATTGATGCGGACGATGCGCTTGCAGACGGGATAGCGGCGGAGGCGGCGAAGGTCTGCGCAGGCGTAGAACCGGACTGCAGGCTTGTTCCCACAGGGAACGCTGCGCACTGACTTGGACTTTCTTAATGGGGGTGACGCGCTGTGACGAAAAAGCAAAAGCAAACGCTTATACGCATTGCGGTGTCGGCCGTGCTTTTTGCGCTGCTTGAAGTGCTTTTGCACCTTGGGCTTTTGGAGAGATTTGGAAATGCGGCAACGGCTGCGCTGTTCTTAGTGCCGTACATCGCGGTCGGGTACGACATTTTCGCCAAGGCGGCCGGCAACATACGCCATGGGCGGGTGTTTGACGAAAACTTCCTGATGCTTGCGGCGACGGTTGCGGCGTTCTGCATACGCGAGTACCCGGAGGCGGTTGCGGTGATGCTGCTTTATCAGACGGGCGAGCTGTTCCAAAGCTACGCAGTCGGGAAGTCGCGCCGCTCGATAGCCGCCATGATGGACATCGTGCCGGAGTATGCCAACGTCGAAAGGGACGGCGCGCTTGCAAAGCTTGACCCGGACGAGGTACAAATCGGCGAGACTATAGTGATAAAGCCCGGTGAGAGGATCCCGCTTGACGGCGTGGTTCTGGAGGGCGAGTCGTTTGTCGACACTGCAGCCCTTACGGGCGAGTCGACGCCGCGAAGCGCCCGCGCAGGCGACGAGGTGGTAAGCGGCTGCGTCAATGGCGAGGGCACGCTTAAGGTGCGCGTGACGAAGGCCTTTGAAAACAGCACCGTCACCCGAATTTTGGAGCTTGTGGAAAACGCCGCCTCGAAGAAGGCGAAGACCGAAAACTTTATAACAAGCTTTGCCAAGGTGTACACGCCGATAGTCACGCTGTCGGCGGTGCTTTTGGCCGTTCTGCCGCCGCTTATAGCCGGCGGAGGGTTTGGGCGGTGGATAGAGAGGGCCTGCAGCTTTCTTGTTATCTCCTGTCCCTGCGCGCTTGTCATATCGGTGCCTCTCGGCTTTTTCGGGGGTATCGGCGCCGCGTCGAAGAAGGGCGTGCTTGTCAAGGGCAGCAACTATCTGGAAGCTCTTGCAAAGGTGAAAACCGTGGTTTTCGACAAGACGGGTACGCTTACTAAGGGCGAGTTTACGGTGACTGCCGTAAACCCTGTCGGTATGGAAAAGGAACAGCTTTTGGAGCTTGCCGCGCTTGGGGAGGCGTACTCCAACCACCCGATTGCCGCGTCCGTGCGCACAGCCGCAAAAGGGCAGCTGGACCTCTCACGCGTGAAGGATTACGGGGAGATAGCCGGCAGGGGCGTGCGCGCCGCTGTGGACGGGAAGGAGCTGCTGCTTGGCAGCGCTGCCCTTATGCGGGAAAGCGGCGTTAAGTTTGAGGAAAGCGCCGCCGCAGGGACGGTTGTTTACGCTGCATTTGACGGCCGCTTTGCCGGCAGCATAGTCATCTCGGACACGGTGAAGGACGAAGCGAAGCAGGCCATATCGGCCATCAAAGCGGCAGGTGTGGAAAAATGCGTTATGCTTACGGGCGACCGGAAGGAAGCCGCCGCAGAGGCGGCAAGGGCGCTTTGCATTGACGAATACCACGCAGAGCTGCTGCCTGCGGACAAGGTGCGGATAACCGAAAGCATCATCGTTTCGCAAAAGGGTGACGGTAAGACAGCCTTTGTCGGAGACGGGATAAACGACGCACCGGTGCTTTCCCGCGCGGACGTGGGCATTGCAATGGGCAGCATGGGCTCCGACGCCGCGATAGAAGCCGCCGACGTCGTGATAATGGACGACGACACGCGCAAAATTGCCGCTTCAATCGGCATAGCAAAAAAGACAATGCGCATAGTGCGCACGAACATCGCCTTTGCGCTTGCGGTGAAGGCGGCAGTGCTTGCGCTTAGCGCCTTCGGGCTTGCCAACATGTGGATGGCGGTGGCAAGCGACGTGGGCGTGTGCATACTTGCGGTGCTCAACTCCTGCCGCGCGCTTAGCGTAAAATAGCCTTTCTTGACGTAAAGAAGCCGCCGGGGTGCTCCCCCGGCGGCCTTGGCTTTTGCGGTTTTTACTTCTCTATAAGCTCGTAGTCCTTAGAGCCGAAGCCGAGTGCGGCTGCCGCGTCGACGGTGTGCGCGCCGTTGCGGCTTTCGATGCGCTCTATCAGGTGCTTCTGGCCGGGGTCGTCCGTTGCGGCGTACACAAGGTCAAGGCAGGCCTTGTCTATCGCCACGGGGTCAAGCGACGCAAGAACGCCGATGTCCTTCATGCACGGGTCCTCTGCCACTGCGCAGCAGTCGCAGTCGACGGACATATTGGCCATGACGTTTATATACGCAGCCCTGCCGCCGAAGAAGGCGACAACGGAGGACGCGGCGTCGGCCATGGACTCCAGAAACGCGTCGTGCGGTGCCTGCCACATGTCAAGCTCCATATTACCGGAGCTGTGAATATACGCCTTGCCGTAGCTTGACGCCATGCCTATCGAAAGCTGCTTCAAAGCGCCGCCGAAGCCGCCCATGGGGTGCCCCTTGAAGTGCGAAAGCACAAGCAGGCTGTCGTAATGATCAATGTTTTTGCCCACGTAGTTCTTCTTTATTACCTTGCCGGAGGGGATGTCAAGCACCTTGTCGGGGCCTTCCGCGTCCATCAGGTCAAAGTCGAAACAGTCGTTCCAGCCGTGCTTTTTTATCGCGGCAAGGTGCTTTTCGGTGGTGTCGCGCTCGCCGTCGTAGGCGGTGTTGCACTCTACAACCGTGCCTCCGGTGTGCGCCACAATGTCCTTCCAAAACGCAGGGCGCAGGAAGTTTTGGTTCCCAACCTCGCCGGAATGCACCTTAACGGCGAGGTTGCCCTTAAGCTCCACACCTAAAAGCTTATACATCTCAAGCACAGCCCTCGGGCTTACCTCGCGCGTAAAATATACCTTTGATTTCATTTTTTGCTCCTTTCGAAATTGTTCTCAAGCAAAAGCAGGGCCGTCAACAGACCCTGCTTTTGTATTTACTTAAAGCTTCTCAGCCTTGTATTTTGCCCGCCTCGTACATCAGGATCCTTGCAGCGTCGAGGTTGCCGGTGAATCCGTCACCGTTGAAGTCGCCAAGCTGGCACTGTTCTTCGGTGAATTCGATCTTGCCGGAGTCGTACTGAAGAATCATAACAGCGTCGAGGTTGTCTACCACGCCGTCGCGGTTCACGTCGCCGCGAAGAGGTGCTTCCCTCTTGGCGCCGCAGGTGTTGCAGTCGGTATCGTATACGTTGTCGTAGTCGTGGTCGGCTATGTCGGTTCTGTCACCGCAGACCTCGCACTCGTGCCAGTGCTGATTGTCGTCACTGTCATAAGTGTCCTTGTACTGATGCTGGGTTTCGCGAGTGTGGCCGCAGGTGTTGCAGTCCTTGTCGCAGGCGTTGTCGTAGTCGTGCTCTGCAATGTCGGTTCTGTCGCCGCAAACCTCGCACTCGTGCCAGTGCTGATTGTCGTCACTGTCATAAGTGTCCTTGTACTGATGCTGAGTTTCGCGGGTGTGTCCGCAGGTGTTGCAGTCCTTGTCGCAGGCGTTGTCGTAGTCGTGATCTGCTATGTCGGTTCTGTCGCCGCAGATCTCGCACTCGCGCCAGTGCTGATTGTCGTCACTGTCGTAGGTGTCTTTGTACTTGTGGGTTATTTCTCTTGCGTGGTCGCAGGTGTTGCAATTGGTGTCGCAGTCGTTGTCGTAGTCGTGCTCTGCAATGTCGGTTCTGTCACCGCAGATCTCGCACTCGTGCCAATGCTGCGTGTCGTCGCTGTCCCAAGTCTCTTTGTACTGGTGGGTTATTTCTCTTGCATGGTCGCAGGTGTTGCAGTTGGTGTCACAGTCGTTGTCATAGTCGTGCTCTGCTATGTCGGTTCTGTTGCCGCAGATCTCGCACTCGTGCCAATGCTGCGTGTCGTCGCTGTCCCAAGTTTCTTTGTACTGATGCTGTATCTCACGGGTGTGTCCGCAGGTGTTGCATTTGGTATCGCAGGCGTTGTCGTAGTCGTGGTCTGCTATGTCGGTTCTGTCGCCGCAGATCTCGCACTCGTGCCAGTGTTGGGTTGCGTCCTTGTCCCACTCTTCCTTGTACTGATGCTGTATCTCTCTTTCGCGGTCGCAGGTGTTGCAGTTAGTATCGCAGGCATTGTCGTAGTCGTGCTCCGCAACGTCGATTCTGTCACCGCAAACCTCGCACTCGCGCCAGTGCTGATTTTCGTCACTGTCGTAGGTATTCTTGTACTTGTGCTCGGTCTCGCGAGTGTAGCCGCAGACGTTGCAGTCCTTGTCGCAGTCGTTGTCGAACTCGTGAGGAGCAATGTCGGTCTTGTCACCGCAAAGCTCGCACTGGTGCCAGTGCTGTTCGGTGTCCTTGTCCCAGGTCTGCCTGTACTGATGCTTTACCGGGCGGGTGTGGTCGCAGACGTTGCATTCCTCGTCGCAGGCGTTGTCGTACTCGTGGTCTGCAACGGCCTTCTTCTCGCCGCATATGGTGCACTGATGCCAGTGCTGATTTTCGTCACTGCTCCAGTCGGTGCTGAAGGTGTGAAGCTCTTTGTTTACGTCGCCGTCGTTGTTAGAGCCTATAACGGCTTCGCCGTTGGACAGATCCCATACAAGGATCTTAATGTCGTCCGCAGTTACGGAAGCGTCGCCAACGACGTTGTATTTTGCCCTTAATACTACGGTGCCGGCCGGAAGCAGCTCTGACCCTGCGAAGGAAACGCTCTGCCCGGTTACGCCGCCTATGTTGTAGTTTTCGTTAGTGTCCGCATAAGCCGTGACATCGGAGCTGAGGCTGCCCGGTACAAAGCTTAAGTTCTCGGAAGGAGTGAAAACTATCTTACCGGACCGTACGCCTTCCGGTACGGTCGCCTTAACGTCAACCGTGCCGTCGCCGTTGTCCTCTACGTCAACGTCGTAGGCGGTCACGTGGCGCCCGTCGTTGCGAAGCTCTATCTCGCCAAAGGAGAGAACGTAATTTGCCTCTTTAAGTTCTAACTTTACGTACCTTGCGGCCTTTGCCGTCTTAAAGTGATAGTTGCCTATTGCATAGTTCGCCGTGCTGTAATCTATGTCGTCGGCAACTATGTCGGTAACCTCGGTATATGTGTCGTCGTCAGTGCTGAGATAAAGCTTTACGGCAGAGGGATACTCACGGTTCCCTGCGTGACGCATATACAAATAGAGGCTGGATATATCGGTCTTAATGTCTTCAAGATCATACTTTAAATAGTATGTTTTTCCGGTGCCGAAATATCCGAGAATCTCGCTTGTCTCATATTCACCGTCTGTGATGTCTGCGGGGGTGCCGGAGCCGGTGCCCGGTTTCGCAGGCGATGTACATGCGAGATCCGTATAAACGTCGGAATATGCGCCTAACAAATAGTTGGGTGCTACGGAAACCCAAGGCTCCTCGGAAGGCTCTTCGGTAGACTCTTCAGCCTCTGCAAGGCCGTAGTTGCGAACCTCAAGCTCGATAACGCCGGTAACATAGGTGTTGCCGTTCA
>CANRAV010000026.1 GCA_947628695.1 uncultured Clostridia bacterium | reverse complement strand
GCTGAGGAAAACATGATGCTGTTGCAGGATGGTATCTCTGAGGCTGAAACTATGGTACGAAGCGGAGCGGCAATCAGGCATAAGTCTTTTGGCGTTGGCTCGCTGGAAGAATTTGATGGTCACTAACTCGTCATTCGTTTTCCGGGTTTTGATGTTCCGAAAAAATTTGAGCTGACTTCTGCGTTGGGGAATGGCTTCCTTATTTTGGATACACCATCTTTTTCGACATTTTTCGAAAAATACGGAACGGTGCTGAAACAAGCTATGAGAATACCCCAGCAGGTAAAGAGCGCGGAGGCGGCACTGAAGCCGTATGTCACTTTTCTCGATTGAAATTTGATCGCTGATAAGATATATGCCGTTGAAATATAAGAAAACAGCCATATCCCGGACAGATTTCCGAGTATGGCTGTTCTCTGTGTTGCACCCCTGTCTGGCAGCTGCCCAATGTCAGTACTGTTTCGATACTGTTTTATTGGAAGTTACCGGAAGGCGGCGGTCTTTTCGCAGCTTTTCGATTGCTTTATGAAGACGTGATTTTTTATTCATCTCCGCCTCCCGCCGCCATTTTGCCGTCCGGCAGGACGCAGCGCATGCAGATGCCTAAAACCTCTTCTATAGAGTCCGCACAGTCCTTCCGCAGCCACTCCGTAACGACGGACGTAATGCCGCCGAGGTAGAAGTGCACAACGTATTCCTTCTCCTTCTCGGGGAAGCGGAACCTGTCAAGCACCGGAGAAAACACGTTTTCAAAAATCCGACGGAACGTATTCTGCGTGCGGAATATGTCCTGATGCTGCAGAACCACCTGATACAGGCGCTTGTTTTCCTTCACGAACTCCAAATAGGGCTTCAGGTATTCCGGGGAAATAAAGATTAAATCTTCCGGATTTCCCGAAGAAAGCCGCTTATGTATGTCTGTAAGCTCCGACGAGTACCTGCTGAAGCATTTGTCGTTTGTGTACTCGACACACTCTGCAAGCAGGTCTGCAACCGTTTCGTAATGCAGGTAAAAGGTGGAACGGTTGACACCGGCCTTTTCGCATATTTCTTTAACGGTGATATACTCAAAGTCCTTTTTCGCAAGGCACTCGATAAAAGCCTCGTCCATGCGTGCGGCAGTGGCAAAGTATTTGCTTTCCGTCTTGTTCAACCGTTCCGACCCCCTTTTCTCAGTTTTCGTCTTCGGCTATTTCCGACGCGAGACGTATAATGTCACCGGCGTATTTTTCCTTGCGGTTTTTAAGAATGCGCCTGTAAATCGGGTAATTCACTGCCATTCCCGCAAAGCCTGCGACGCCTACAGCGATGCCAAGCGCCATAAATGCGGCTGTTCCCGCGCCTATAGCGCCCATGCAAAGGCTCATACCCGTGCCGGCGATCAAGGCGCACACGACACCGAAGGTGTAGGTGAAAATCAGCGCCGGCATTTTCGCCGCCCTGTCCAGCTTCCGCAGCGCTACAACCTTTGAAGTACTCTTTTTCGAGTATTCGTTTACGATAGCCTCGGCATAAATCTTGTCTGTGTTCATTTTTTGTACCTCCGTTTGTTTTTTGTAACTACATTATAACAATCGGAGCCTTTAAACTGAACGACACAGAGACCGGTTTCTGTCGGTTTCGTCTTTTATTTTAACATTAATTTGTGACTTTTTCTACCCGCTGCGGCGGCGATTGCAGGCCGACACCTCGGCAATATGCACAAAAAAGTGCACCTGCGGGGGAGCCGAAGCGAAGGGCACCCGGCGCAAAACAAGGCGTCCGGCGGCTGCATTTAAGTCGCGCTTTCCGCGCAGACGCCTTTTAAAACAGGCTGCCTCAGCGCTTTTGGTCAATTTGCCGGGGGCAGGGAAGAGGGCACCTGAATAACTTGTCGTTTGCTGTTGCTTTCCGGCAGAAAATGTGCTAACATTACGGGGTAAGGTCTTTAAAACCTAATTGCCTGACCTTGGGGGTGTTGCCGTGAAGCGCTGTTTACAATTTGCCGTGTGCCTGCTTCTTTGCCTTTTTACCGTTATTTCCGTCTTCCCGGCGATTCCCACGGCGGAGGCTGCCGATTACGTGTACAGTGACGGCTATACGCTTATAGGCGACGTTTCCATTCCTTTTCCGGAATACATGCCCGGTTCCTTCTTCACCAAGAACGGGATGGCCTGCACCTGCCACTATGACCCCTCCATTGACTGCGTCGCAAACGGCGACAGGTGCAACTGTCTGCGCTATGTCACGGTAGACGGGGTGAGGGTGGATCTGATGTCGGTGCAGTGCATCGGCTTTGCAAGGTATTGCTTTTACCGTCTGTTCGGCTTCCTTGACAACATATACAACACTGACAAGTACTACAGTGCCGGCTCGCTTAAGTACGGGCAGGTTACGGCCTCTTCGGTGAGGCAGCTCTTTTCTGCGCTTAAGCCCGGTGCGCACATCAGGTTTAAGCTCCAAAACAGCGAGCATTCCGTGATACTTCTTTCCAAAAGCGACGGGGGCTTTACCGTTTATCAGTGCAACTCAAGCGGGAACGGGATAGGCTCGGCATCCTGCGTCGTTTCCACCAAGACCTACACCTGGGCGTCCTTCGCAAGCTACGCCTTTCGCGGCGTACTGTACGCCAACATGCCCTACAGCTATCCCGAAAGGCTGGAGTACTCCGACGGCGCTTTCGTTGTGGACAGCTATGAACCCGGCATGTACGTCACAACCGACAATTTGCGCCTGCGCGAAAAGCCCGGTACGGACAGCGGCTGGCTTGACACGCTCCCCATAGGGACGGAGATTTACGTGCCCTATATCGACAACGGCTGGGGCAGGGTAGTGTACGGCGGCAGAATGGGCTATATCAGCCTCGCCTACACCGCGCGCAAAGGCGGCGACGCGCCGCTTGTACCCGCAGCGGAAGGGGTTACTGTAAAGAACGGCTACGTCACGGGGCTTCCGGCCGGTCTTGGCAGCGCGGAGCTTGCTGCCCTGTTTGAGGGCGGCAGCGCGGCCGCCGACCTTGCAGAGGGCGAGACCGTGAAGACCGGAACCCTCATTAACGCCGAAGCGGCTGACGGCACCGTGTGCACTTATACGGCCGTGGTCACGGGCGACATCAACGGCGACGGATACGTTACCGCCGATGACTGCGACGCATTGCGAAGCCTCCTAAACGGCGACGAAACCCCCGAAGAGCATTTCCGCCTTGCCGCCGACATAGACGGCGACGGCATGGCAGGAACCACGGATTACAAGAAGCTTAAGTTCCTGCTGGAAAACGCAGGGTAAAAGCGAAGCCGCAGAACGCGATTCCGGTTTATATTTTAGTTTATATTTTCGGACGGGCCCCGGCCCGTCCGTTGTATTTATGAAGGGACTCGGTCCCTTCATGGTCCTCTAAATTAGGCTTATAGAAAGCAATAGCTTTTTAGGCCCAAAGGGCACAGCCCTTTGGAATCCCGAGCTGGCAACGCAGGCTACGTTTAAGCAATGCAAAGGCTGACCGCACGTATGAAGCCTTTCATCTATTGCACCGCGCCGATGCCTCTACTCGCGAGCGGAGCGAGCATACAATCAATAACGAAAAATCCGGCGACAGGTTCGCCGGATTTTTCTCCTTGGATTCCCGCGAGTGCCTACCCCTCACCCCCGCGGGGTGGGGGTAGGCGCGAGACGCGAGTGAACGGGAATCTATAATGACTGAGGATAATTGAGAAAGCCGTGCTTTCTCAATTATCAACCTATTAGCCTATTCGGGGTCCCCGAAAAATCGTAAGATTTTTTGGGGAAACAAATCGGGGGTACCCCCGAAAATCGTCAGATTTTTGGGGGATTCACAAGCTTTTCTTTGTGGCTTTGCAGGGTGTAAAGCCTGTAATACCGCCCGTGCTGTGCAAGAAGCTGCTGGTGGCTGCCCTGCTCCTTTATCTCACCGTGCGAGAGAAGGATGATGTTGTCGGCGTTCTGAATGGTGGAAAGCCTGTGGGCGACGACAAGCATCGTCCCTATGTTCATCATCTTTTCAAGCGAGTTTTGGATAAGTATCTCAGTTTCCGTGTCGATATTGGCCGTAGCCTCGTCGAGAATCATAACGGAGGGCTTGTGTATAACAGTGCGGACGAAGGACAGAAGCTGCCTTTGACCGGCGGAGAAGTTGTTGCCGCGTTCTCTTACCGGCTCGTCAAGGCCGTGCTCCAGCTTGCTTATAAAGCTGTCGGCGTTGACGTAGCGGCAGGCCTCCATTATCTGCCCGTCGGTAAACGAGTCCTCTCGAAGCACGATGTTGCTTCTTACCGTGCCGGAGAACAGGAAAACGTCCTGAAGCATTTGGCCGAAATGCCGCCTAAGGACTGATATTTTTATCTTCCGTATATCGATGCCGTCTATAAGTATCTGCCCCTTGTTTATGTCGTAGTTGCGGCAGATAAGCGAAAGAATTGTGGATTTGCCCGAGCCCGTAGAGCCGACAAAGGCGACCGTTTCGTTTGGCCTTACGTGGAAGGAAACGTCCTTAAGCACCCATTCCTCGCCGATATAGGCAAACCAAACGTTTTTAAACTCTATGTCTCCCTTTATCGTTTCCGGCTCTATAACGTCGTCGCCGTCTACAACCTGCGGCTTTATGTCCATAACCGAGAAGATCTTTTCAGCCGAAGCAAAGGCGCTTTGCAGCCAGTTGAACTGCTCTGCCAGGCTTTGTATGGGGTTGAAGAACTTGTTTATGTACATGTAGAAGGTCACGACAACACCGCCCGTAACGGTCTGCCCCAGGAAGCGCCAGCCGTCGATATACCCCTTCGCGCTGAGGAAGAACAGGCACAGCACGGAGGAGACGTAAAGCATGTACACCGTGGGTCTGAAAACGCTGAAAACGAATATCTGGTTGCGCTTTGCCTTCCTAAGCTCGGTATTCTTCTCCGCAAATTCGGAAAGCTTCTTGTTTTCGCGGTTGAAAATCTGCGTAACCTTTATGCCGGAAAGGTTTTCCGAAAGGAAGGTGTTTATGTCCGTGGTGCAGTTCTTAACCTGTCGGTACGCCTTGCGGGAAAACTTGCGGAATATCACGGTAAACAGCACGATAAACGGCACAAAGCAAAGCACCATAAGCGTAAGCATATAGTTCACGCAAAGCATGGCGGCAAGCACGCCTATAATGACAAACACGTTCTTCACAAGGTTTACAAGTATGTTCGTAAACAGCATGGAAATTGCGTTTGTGTCGTTGGTAACACGCGTAACAAGCTTGCCTACGGGTATAAGGTTAAGCTGCCCATGAGAGAGCGACTCTATATGTACAAATAAATCCTCTCTGAGGGAAGAAAGTATCTTCTGCCCCGTCTTCTGCAAAATCACCATCTGCAGATACGTGCAGACAAGCGACACCACAAGTATGCTGCAGTACACCGCAACATAGATGTAAAGGCTGTGAAGCTCAAAGCCATCCTTTCCCGCCTTTACCATCTCCTCAATGTTGCCGACAAGAAGCGGTGCAGCTATGTCGTAGGCGATGGAGAAAAGCATTGTAATGCCGACAAAGACAAAGCTTTTTATGTGCGGCTTTGCGTAGGCAAGAAGGCGGCGTATGATCTCCCCGTCCTGCATGTTGCGGTCAAAGCCTATGCTTTCCTTTTTGTTTTTCATGGCGGCATACGCCACGGAAAAGATTATGGAGAAAACGCCTACAAGCGCCCCCACAATCAGAAGAGGAAGATAATCACGCATTTGCGTACTCGCCTCCTTCCGCTTCAAGCCGCTGCAGCTCTACCGTGTGGGCGTACTCCGGACATGTTTTTAAAAGCTCGTCGTGCGTGCCGACGGCCGTCACGGTGCCGTTCCCCATGAACACTATCTTGTCCATGTTTTCAACGGTGGAAATGCGGTGCGCAATGAGTATCGTTGTGCGCCCTTTGCGCTTTGACTTTAAGTTTTCAAGTATCACCTTTTCCGTTGCGGTGTCCACGGCGGAGACAGAGTCGTCCAGTATAAGTATCGGCGCGTCCTTTATAAGCGCGCGTGCAATGGAAATCCTCTGCTTCTGCCCGCCGGAGACCGTAACCCCGCGTTCGCCGAGCATGGTGGAGTATCCGTCCGTAAACCCGCGTATGTCGGCGTCTACGTCGGAAAGCACCGCTGCGCTTTCAATCTCTCCGCTTGAGAGGTCGTCCTTGGAGAAGGCTATGTTGCTTCCTATAGTGTCGCTGAACAGGAAATTGTCCTGCGGAACGTAGGCGCAGGCGTCCCTAACCGTCTTTATCGGCAGGTGGTTCACGTCGTGCCCGTCTATAAACAGCTGCCCCTCGTCTATGTTGTAGGTTCTTAAGATAAGGTCGACAAGCGTCGTCTTGCCGCAGCCCGTTTTGCCGATGAGGCCTACGTTTTCGCCCGCGTTTATCTTAAAGCTTACGTTTTTAAGCGCGTCGCGGTCGCCGTCGGGGTAGCGGAAGCACAAATTTTTGAACTCTATGTTGCCCTTTATCCCCTCGGCCTTGTCCATCTCGCCGCGGTCGTAAACGTCAAGCTTCGCGTCAAGCAGCTCGCTTATGCGGTCAAGTGACGCCCTCCCGCGAGAGTGCATCTCTATAAGGTCGGAAACCGCCATAACCGGCCATATTATCGCGTTGAAATAGCCGATAAACTCCACAAGCTCGCCTGCGTTAAATGAGCCCTCGTGAACGAGGTACCCACCGTAGCCGAGAATGACGCAGATGACGGACTCCACAAACAGCGTCACGGATATGCGCAGTACCGTGGAAAGCCGCGTGTAGTCGACGTTTGCGTCCTCGTTCTCGACGTTAAGCTTTTTAAAGGCCCAAAGCTCCTTTGCCTCCTTGACAAAGGCCTTTATCACCGCAATGCCGGAAAAGCTTTCCTGCGAAAAGTCGGAGAGGGAAGAGAAGGCCTCCTGCCGCCTGTCCCACTTCTTTGTAAGGTATTTGCCCAAAACCAAAGCAGATACCAGCAGAAACGCCATTGGTATAAGCGAAAACAGCGTAAGAAGACGGCTCATCCTCCACATCTTAAATATGGAAAGCGAGCCGAGGAACACCGCGTCGAAAAAGGTCATAACCCCCATGCCGAAGCAGTCCTGCACCGTCTCCAAATCGTTGGTGAAAAGCGACATCATGTTGCCGACCTTGTTCACCTGGTAGAACTGGTGCGAAAGGTCCTTGCAGTGGTCGAACATGCGGTATCTTATGTCCGTCTCCACCTTCAAAGCCGTGCCGAAGAAGCACACGCGCCACAAAAAGCGCCCGAAGACAATGGCAATTATAATGCCTATCATTGGCAGACAGATTTTGTCAAGCAGAAAGTCTGCGTCAAACGCCTCCGCCGCCTGACCGTTCATGCCGTTTATGACGGTACGGTAAAGCTCCGGTATCTTAAGCTGAAAATAGTCCACCATAACAAGCGCCCCAAGCCCCAAAAGCAGGACAAGCGCGTATCTTAAATAATATTTGTTAATGTGTTTGCCGAATATCAAGGCGACCACCTCCTTTGGAAAAGCCCTGTATTACATTAAGTTAAAAAACATCTTTCTCGCCTTAAGGGCCATCCCGCCCTCAAAGTGCGCGCTTTCGCCAAGCGCTATAAACCCGTCTTTGTCGTAAACGCGGTAGTATACGCCTTCCGCGTTCCTGTCTATACCCGCCGGGCGAAGCTTTTTAAAATATATCTCGCAGCCGTTCTTGAAAAGCTTTGAATAAAACTGCGGAAGCACTATCTCTTTGAAGTCTTCAAAAAGCCTGTCAACGGGGATAAGCGCAGCTTTAAGCGCCGACTCGTCCGCTGCCTCAAGCTCTTCAAGACTGTGCGCGTCCTCTATGCGAAAGCGGCCTACGGCCGTCCGCCGAAGCGACGACATCACGGCACCGCAGCCAAGCGCCTTCCCTATATCGCTGCAAAGCGTGCGTATGTACGTGCCCTTGGAGCACGCGGTGCGTATGTAAAACGTGCCGTCTTTTTCGAACGGCTCTATCTCGCTTACCGTGACCTCGCGAGGGGTTCTTTCAACCTCTATACCCTGTCTCGCAAGCTTAAGGAGCTTCACTCCGCCGACCTTAAGCGCGGAATACATCGGCGGCAGCTGCAAAAACGTGCCCGTAAAGCCAAGGGCTGCCTTTTTGAAGCTTTCAAAATCCGGAAGCTCGCCTTCATATCTGCCCGTCACCGTGCCGGTGCTGTCGAAGCTGTCCGTCGTAACGCCGAGGGTCACGCCCGCGATATACTTCTTGTCGTGATCCGTTAGGAACTCCGACGCCTTCACGGCGCGCCCGACAAGGACGGTAAGCACGCCTGTCGCCAATGGGTCAAGCGTCCCCGCGTGGCCCACGGTCTTCGTGCCGTATATCCTCCGCACGCGGTTTACAACCGTGTGGCTGCTTACCCCCTGCGGCTTGTCCACCAAAAGTACGCCGCTAACGTCCATCTTCCAAATCTTCGCCTATGCTTTGCACAAGCGCCTCCGCCGCCTCTGCGGCACTGCCCTTAAACTGAAAGCCCGCGGCGTGCAGATGCCCGCCCCCGCCGAAGCGCTTTGCAAGGGCGGAAACGTCAAAGTACCTGTTTGACCGCAGAGAGACCTTCATTTCTCCGTCCCTCGGCCGTATCACGGCGGAAACCTCCACGCCCTTTACCTGGCGCGGTATTTGGTTTACAGAGTCGAAGTCTGCGTCCTCCGCCCCGCACTTTTCCACAGTTTCGGCCTCCATCGCCACAACGGCAAGCCTTCCGCCGCAGTAAAGCCGAAGCGCGTTGTACGCCTCCCGCTCCAGGCGTATCTGAGAAGGACTTTTTTCGTCAAAAAGCTTCCTGTTTATTTCGGCAAAGTCTATCCCCGTGCGCAAAAGCTTTGCGGCGTATTCGTAGGTCTCCGGCCGCGTGTTTGCGTATTTAAACCCGCCGCTGTCGGAGCATATGGCGGTGTAAAGCGCCTCCGCCTCTGCCTTGTCGGGCTCTATGCCCATGTGCTGCATAAGCTCGTAAATTATCTCGCCGTCGGAGACATAGTCCGGCTTTAAAAGCAGTCTTTTGCACTTTACGGTGTTCACCCTGTGGTGGTCTATCGAAAGCTCAAAGCCCTCGCCGCAAAGCGCGGCGCTGTCCCCAAGCGTCGCCTCGGATGCCACGTCCACGCTTATAAGCGTGCCGTAACCCTTGGGCGGCGTCTTTACAAAAACGCCGTCCCTGTCGAGGAAAGCAAGCTTTTCCGGCACCGCCGGGTGGCAAAGCGCCGCCGCCCTTTTGCCCAGGCCGCGCAGTGCGCGCACAAGGGCAGAGGCAGAGCCCAAAGTGTCCCCGTCGGGGTTAGAGTGTGTAAATACAACAAAGCCGTCGCGCTCCGCAAGGAACGCGGCAGCTTCCGCATAACTTATGCTATTCATTCGTGTCACCGTCGCCTTCGTACGCGTCGGAGTAGGTCGTGGAGCGCAGTATATCCGCAATCTTCATGGCCTTTTCCGCCGTGTCGTCCTTTATAAAGGTAAGCTTTGGGGTGTTCCGCAGGTTAAGCCGAGCCGCAAGCTCGCCCCTGATGTACCCGCTTGCCGACACAAGCCCCTTGTGCAGGTTCGGGTCGGCGTTTCCAAGCACGCTGTAGTGAACCTTCGCAAACGCCAGGTCCGCCGATACCTCGACCCCGGTTATGCTTATAAAAGCAGTGGAAACACGCGGATCCTTCACACTGCGAAGGATGTCCGTAAGCTCCCTCGCAACGCTTTCGTTTATTCTGTCAAGTCTGTGTGCCACTTCTGTTCCTTCTTAAGCCTTTATTTCTTCCATCACATAGGCCTCAAGCACGTCGCCGACCTTCAAGTCGTTGAACTTTTCAAGCCCTATGCCGCATTCAAATGACTGCGCAACCTCCCTGACGTCGTCCTTAAAGCGGCGGAGAGAGGAAATCTTGTCCTCAAATATGACCACGCTGTCGCGTATTACGCGGATGGAAGCGTTCCTTGTAATCTTGCCGTCCAAAACGTAAGAGCCCGCAACGGTGCCCACGTTGGGAACGCGTATCGTCTGCCGCACCTCGGCCCTGCCAAGCACGACTTCCTTATATTTGGGCGCAAGCATGCCCTTCATGGCAGCCTCCACCTCTTCAATGCACTCGTAGATAACGCGGTAGGTGCGTATCTCCACGTTCTTCTCCTCCGCAGAGGCAAGAGAGGTCTTGTCGGGCCTTATGTTGAAGCCTATGATTATGGCGTTCGAAGCGTCCGCAAGCATAACGTCGTTGTCGCTTATCGCGCCGACGCCTGCGTGTATAACCTTTACCTTTACCTCTTCGTTGGAAAGCTTTTCAAGGCTGGACTTAACCGCCTCCGCAGAGCCTTGAACATCGGCCTTTACTATGATGTTAAGCTCCTTCACGCCGTCGCTTATCCTGTTGAACAGGTCGTCAAGGTTGACCTTGGCGCTGCGGTTGAACTCCTCTTCCTTCTTTTCCTGCTTGCGCTTTTCGACAAGCTCCCTCGCCATCTTCTCGTCCTTCACGGCGTAGAATACGTCGCCGGCGTCCGGAACCTCCGAAAGCCCCGTTATCTCAACCGGCATGGAAGGGCCTGCCTCCGTAATGCGCTGCCCCTTGTCGTTAAGCATAACCCTTACGCGCCCGACGGAGGTGCCCGCAATCACAATGTCGCCGTGCTTAAGCGTGCCGTTCTGCACAAGCACCGTCGCAACCGCGCCGCGGCCCTTGTCAAGCTTAGCCTCTATAACAACGCCCTTTGCTGCCCTGTCCGGGTTGGCCTTAAGGTCCATCACCTCGGCAGTAAGGAGTATCATCTCCAAAAGCTCGTCTATACCCTCGTGCTTAAGCGCGGAAACGGGCACGCATATAACGTCGCCGCCCCAATCCTCCGGCACAAGGTCGTACTGTACAAGCGCGTTCTTCACGTTGTCGGGATTTGCACCGGGCTTATCCATCTTGTTTATCGCAACCACTATGGAAACCCCGGCAGCCTTCGCGTGGTTTATTGCCTCCACCGTCTGCGGCATTATGCCGTCGTCGGCCGCGACCACAAGCACGGCTATGTCCGTTATGTTTGCGCCCCTTGCACGCATGGCCGTGAACGCCGCGTGACCGGGCGTGTCGAGGAACGTTATGTTCTCGTCGTTTATGGAAACGCTGTACGCGCCTATGTGCTGGGTTATACCGCCGGCCTCGCCCTCGGTCACCCTTGTGTGCCTTATCGCGTCGAGAAGCGAGGTCTTGCCGTGGTCGACGTGACCCATAACGACAACGACCGGAGCCCTGTGCTTAAGCTGCTCCTCGGTGTCGACGCTTTCGTCAAACAGCTTTTCTTCTATTGTAACTACAACTTCCTTGTTGACCTCTATGCCCATCTCGTCGCAGAGGAGGAAGGCCGTGTCAAAGTCGACGGTTTCGTTCACGCTTGCCATAACGCCCATCTTCATAAGGCGCTTTATGACCTCGGGGGCGGCCGTCTTCATACGGGAAGCAAGCTCCGACACGGTTATCTCGTCAGGGACGCTTATAACAAGCTTCACTGGCTTCGGCTTAAACTGCGGGTTTCTCTTGCCCTGCTTGCCGCCCTTCTCGTTCCTTCCGCCCTTGAAGCTGTCGTTTTGCCTGTTCTGCTGGTTCTTCTTCTTTATGCGCTGAACGCCGTTACCGTCCTTGTCGGAGCCGGTGTCGTACTTCTCAAGCTTTTCGTCGTATTTGGAAAGGTCAACGGCAACGCCGCCCCTGGTGTCAACATGGCGAACCTGGGTCTTGTCCTTCTTCTTGACGGGGGCTGCACCCTTTTTCTGCTCCGCACCCTTCTGCTGCCCCGCAGGCGCGGGCTTTGCAGCTTCCTCTGCTGCCTTCTTTGCGGCTTCTTCCTCCGCCTTTGCCTTTGCGGCGGCCTTCTGCTCGTCGTAATACTTGAAGAAGGCAGTCAGATCCACCTGATTGTTCTGCGTAACGTATTCAAAAATCAGGCTAAGCTCCGGCTCCTCAAGCACGGACATCGCGCTTTTCCTTGCCATACCGTGGTCGGTCAGAAGCTGCGTTATGTCCTTGTTCTTCAAATTAAGATCCTTCGCAAGAGTGCTTACTCTATACTTTTCCATTGTTGCCATATGTTATTACACCTCCAAATTTACCGAAAGCTCTTCCAAAACGCCGTATATCTCTGCCGGCACCTTTGTTTTAAACGCCTTGTCAAGCCTGTGCGCCTTTACGGCGGATTTAAGGCAGGCGGCGTCCTTGCAGATATATGCTCCTCTGCCCTCCGCCTTGCCGCTTCCGTCCAAAATAAACGCGCCTTTATATCTGACCACCCTGTGCATCTCGCCCTTCGGTTTACCGTTCCTGCAGGCAACGCACCTTCTAAGCGGCGTATGCTTCACTTTTGCCGACATAAATACATGCACCCCGTAAAAATACCCGTTGCGGCTTATTCCTCCGCCGCCGTATCCTCTGCCTCGGCGCTTTCCGCAGCCTTTAGAGTTTCGGCGCTTACTATGTCTATCTTGCAGCCCGTAAGCTTTGCGGCAAGCCTTGCGTTCTGCCCCTTCCTGCCTATCGCAAGGGAAAGCTGGTCGTTGTCAACCATAACGCGGTAGGAGTTGTCTCCGTCCGGCATCTTCGTAACGGAAAGCACCGCAGCGGGTGCAAGAGCCGCGCTTATAAAGGTGCCGACGTCCTCGCTGTACTTTATAATGTCTATCTTTTCGCTGCCAAGCTCTGCGGAAATGGCGTTCTTGCGTGCGCCCTTCGGTCCAATGCAGGCGCCTATCGGGTCAACCTCCGGGTTGTTGGAGCTTACGGCGATCTTCGTCCTGCTGCCTGCCTCCCTCGCTATCGCGTTGATAACGACGGTGCCGTCCTTTATCTCCGGAACCTCCAGCTCGAACAGGCGGGAAACAAGCCCGGGATGAACCCTCGACAGAATTATGGAAGGTCCGCGCATCTCCTTGCGTATCTCGGTTATAAACACCTTTATGCGGTCGCCGACCTGAAGATTCTCGTCGGCTATCTGCTCGTGCTTGTAAAGAACCATCTCGTTCTTGCCTATCTCAAGCGACACGTTGCCGGTCGTGGGGTTTACGCGGGTGACTATGGCAGAGACGATGTCTTCCTTCTTGTCGTCGTATTCGCGTATCATCATGCCCCTCTCGGCTTCCCTTATCGCCTGGATTATAACCTGCTTGCCGGTCTGCGCCGATATGCGGCCGAAGTTTTTGGACTTTACCTCTTCCTCGTATATGTCGCCGGGTCTGTATTTTTTCGATTTTTTCAAAGCGTCTTCAAGCGATATTTCGGTTTTCGGGTCCTCAACCTCTTCCACCACGGTAAGCTGGCGGTACATGCGCGTTTCCTTCTTCTCCGGGTCAAGCTTTACACGCACGTTGTCCTGACCGCCGTTGTCGCGCTTATAGGCGGAAACCAAAGCGGCCTCTACCTTTTCAAGCATGTATTCGGCAGATATTCCTTTTTCCTTTTCAAGCATCTCCAGGGCTTCAAAAAATTCTTTGTTCATTTCAGTTCCTCTGTATAAATATTTTTATGCTTCATGCGTTATATATATTTTCGCAACCGATTTTTTCGGAAGGCGTATGCTCTCCTCACCGCATTTAAGGGTAAAGCCGTCGCTGTCGTACCCCTCAAGCGTGCCGCAAAGCTCCTTTGCGCCGTCTATCGGCGCAAAAAGCCGCACATTGCAGGGAAGCCCCGTCTTCACCGCATAGTCGTAATGCTCTGCCCGCTTAAGCACCCTCTCAAGCCCTACGCTTGAAACCTCAAGGCAGTACGAGGTCGGTATCGGGTCTGCCTCGTCAAGCAGGGGGTCTATCGCGCGCGTCACCGCCGCGCAGTCGTCAATGGCAACGCCGCCTTCCTTGTCAATAGTGACAAGCAGGTCAAGCGAGCCGCCGTCCTTTAAAAGCTCCACATTCCAAAGCGTCATTCCAAGCGCCTCTATGTGCGGCTTTATCAAAGCCTCTACCTCCGCAGGGATGTTTTTTGCCATCAAAAGCACCTCTCAAAACAAAAGCACATCAAAAAAGCGAGCATCAAACAATGCTCACTTTTAAACTATACTATCATCATTAACCTTATTATACCACAAAAAAAGTTAAAAGCAATAGAGTTTTTCAAAAAAACGGCGCGTATTTTAAAAAATGTCAAATTTTTTCGGTTTCCCGGCGGTGTTTTCCCGCCGGGAAACCGCATTTTTCAAATAAGCTCTTTCCGAGCCGCCAGATCCCAGTCGGCAAACAGCGCGTCCTTTACCGAAAAGCCCTGACCCCTCATGCTGCGTTTGGAAATAACCCCGTCCGCAATGAGCTTGTCAAGCGCCTGCGTGACCTTCTTCCGGTCAAGCCGCTTTACCTTCGAGACCTCGTCTATGCATTTTGAATATGTCGGCAGATTTTTGGAATTTTTGTTTTCTTCGTTTTTCAGATATTCAAGAATTTTTTCAAAATAAAGCCCGAACACGTCGGCTTCGTCCGGCAAAGCAACATACCAAGTACAAGTTTCCTGAAGCTGCCGCGAAAAGCAGCCCTTGATGGCGTAAACGCCAACCTCTTTGCCGTATATGTTCTTCAAAAATGAGGTGACAGAGCTGAAATGCCCGTCGCCGGAGAAAAGAATGAATGCTTCGGTATCGTCTGCCAACAGAGCCTTTTGATAGATATTGTCGAGAATAATGAAATCCGTAAAGTCCTTTTGCGTGCCCGTGGGGCTGCGCGTGTCGATAATTTTATTGGTAAACGGTCTGATACGCCCTATCTCGTCCGCAAGATTTTTATGCGAAAAATCCGCAAAAAACACAACCTCCTTTACGTTGACGCGTGTCTGCAGATCCTCGAACCACGACTTTATGTTCGGCCTTATGCCGTAGTTGTTGTTCAGCGAGATATACCAATGCTCGTAGTCCACAAAAACAGCGGCGGACGGCAGCCCTTCCTTCCCGGTTTTAAGCGGGGAAGGCGTTTGCCTTGTCTCTCCGCTGCCCTTGCCGAATAGACGTAATATAGTACACCACACCTCCTTTCAGCCTGAAATTTTCATTGCCAAAGCATCTTACGCTGATTCTATCACAAGACGCAAAATTTGTCAAGAACTAATGAATCCCCATGCGGCAAAGCTCGTCCTTAAGCTTTTCTATGATGCGCTTTTCAAGGCGCGAGATGTAGGACTGCGATATGCCCAGAAGGTCGGCCACTTCCTTTTGCGTAAGCTCCTTCCCGTCGGCGCTGCCGAAGCCGAAGCGCTTTTCTATTATAAGCCTGTCGCGCTCCGAAAGCTTCTCAAGCGCCATATGTATTATCTTTCTGTCCTCGTCCGTCTCTATGCTGCTGTAGACATAGTCGTTTTCCGTCCCCAGCACGTCGGAAAGCAAAAGCTCGTTCCCGTCCCAGTCGGTGTTAAGCGGCTCGTCGAGGGAAAGCTCCGTCTTCCCGCTCGTCTTGCGCATGTACATAAGTATCTCGTTCTCAATGCAGCGCGAGGCGTAGGTTGCAAGCTTAATCTGCTTGTCCGTGCGGAAGGTGTTCACCGCCTTCATAAGACCTATGGTGCCTATGGAGATAAGGTCCTCAAGCCCCGCAGACGGGCTTTCAAACTTCTTTGCTATGTACACCACAAGCCGCAGGTTGTGCTCGATAAGCTTATTCCTTGCGGCGGGGCTTGAAGGCGCCTCCTCAAGCAGCCGCGCCTCCTCCTCCCTCGGCAGCGGAGGCGGCAGCGTGTGCGGCCCGTTTATGTAGTAAACGCCGCCGCGTATCCTCCGCACGGCGCGAAGAAGCAGGTCGACAAAGGCCTTAACAAAGCTGTTCTTTTTCATAAACTGTTCCTTTCTCATATGGCGCAGCGGGGAAGAATCCCGTCGCTGCCGCCGAAGTCGTCGTTTGTAAGTCTTATGGCTATGCAAAGCCGTTTCTCCTCGTATTTGCTTTTGCCGAAGGGCTTTGTCTCCGCCCTCTCCGGCAGGAAGGAGGGAAGAAGCGCTTCCCCTCCTATGCCGCTTGCGGGCAGCGGGCGCACGTCCTTCAAAACCGGCGTCTCCGCAAGCGCCGACAGCTCCTCCGGGTCGAAAAGCTTCCTCGCCGCCTTAAGCCCTATAACCGCAACCGGAAGCGCGGTGTAGGGGCAGGTAAGCAGATTTCCGCTGTCGCAAAGGCAGTGCAGCACGCACTCCTTACCCCTAAAGGTCACCTTCAGGTCAGCGTATGCGGAAACCGCCCTCGTCTTCGCCCTTATAAGAAGCGGCACTGCAGCCGCGCCCGCCGCGCACACCCCCGCCGCAAGCGCCGGGGCGGAGGGCTCGGCGTAGAAAACGCCGTCATACCGTGCGTAAACGCCGCAAAGGCTGTAAACGGCGTAAAGAACACCGCCAAGCAGCGCACTTACAAAGAAGAAGCAAAGCGCGTCCAATGCCGCTCTCACACCGCCGCGCCAACCGTAGGCGGCAAGGCATATCAAAAAAGCCGCCGCAGCGTGCAAAGCGAGCAAAAGCAGCGGCGCTCTCCAGGGCAGCCACACCGCAAACACGGCGTAAAGCCCGCCAAGCGCGCCCCCGGCCGCAAGCCTTGCGGGCCGCAGCCTTCGTCCCGTCACAAGCGCGCAGATGACAAGGCACAGGCTGTCTGTCAAGAGGTTCAAAAAGAAAAGCACGTCGGCGTAAATGACCGTTTCCACGCAGCAAAACACCCCCACGCAAGAAGTATATATCGCGCAGTGGTTAAAAAATGTCATATTTGCACCGCCGAGGCAATATTTTTAAACGGGAGGTGAATAAGCGTGAGAGGAATACGCATAAGTGGCAGACTGTGCCTTGCCTGGCTGCTTGCGCTGGCAGTGATACTGTACACGGGTGTAAACTTTGCAAAAGAGGCGGAAAAGCGCCGAATGGAGTCGGCGGAGGTGTTCGCAGGCGGAGCACAGTCCGCAAGGCCGAATGTTTCGGTAATGGATCTTCTGGGGTGACGCATGTACATAGAGTCTCGCAAATGCGGCATACGCTTAAATGTGCTCGTCCCGGTGGGGCTGTTTTTTGTGTTTCTGCTTAACGGCGCGCTGCCAAGCCTTTGCATGCTGCTTGCCGCGGCCGTGCACGAGCTTGGCCACATCCTCTGCGCAAGCCTTGTTAAAGCGCCCGTGCTTCGCTTCGATGTCGAGCTTTGGGGCGGGCGTCTTTACTACGGCGGCATGACCGGCTACAAGCAGGAGCTTCTCATCGCCTCCGGGGGCATTATGGCAAACCTTGCGCTTTGCCCGCTGGGGCTGCTTCCCCTGTTCGGCGTGTACGGAAGGCTTTTCTTTTACAGCTGTATATGCTATGCGCTGGTCAACATAATACCGGCGCGGACGCTTGACGGCGGCGAGATGCTGCGCTGTCTTCTGTGCCTGCAGTGCAGCGAAGGCTGGGACAGCGCGGAGAGGGCGGTGCATCTGTTTTCGGTGCTTATAATGCTTGCGCTTGGCGTGTCGCTGTGCCTGCTTACGGGGTTTAATTTAAGCGTGGTGTTTATATGCCTTTTAAGCCTTGTCGTCACGGTTATTCCCCCAAAAATCTGACGATTTTCGGGGGTACCCCCATTAGGACTAATAGGTTGATAATTGAGAAAGCGCGGCTTTCTCAATTATCTGCGGTTATTATAGATTCCCGTTCACTCGCGTCTCGCGCCTTGCCCCCGCCCGCGGGGCGGAGTCAAGGCACTCGCGGGAATCCAAGGAGAATTTACCGCGGCACATGTCCGCGGTAAATTCGAGTTTGATTGTATGCTCGCTTCGCTCGCGGGATAAAAACGCCGCGTGGTACAATAGATGAAAGACTTAATGCGTGCAAAAAAGCGGCAGCGCGGGGAAAATACCCTGCGCTGCCGGCGCTGTATTAAAAAGCTTGCTGCCTTTCGGCAAATGTATTAAAACGCACTAATGACGCCCGCATCAAGCTGTAGTATGCGTGAGGCGTCGATGTTGTTTACGGCACTGTTGCCGTCCGTGTCCGCAGCCGCGAGGGCAGCGTCGTCAAGCGTCGCCACGCCCGCGTCGTATTGGAGTATTAGCGACGCGTCGATGTTGTTCACGCCTCCGTCCCCGTTCGCGTCACCGACGGTGTAAAGCACGTAACCGCAGACGCTGCACTTACCGTCGTCAAACGTATGCTCTGCCTTTTCAAGCTTTTTGCCGCACACAGTGCATTCGCGCCAATGTTGCGTATCGTCCTTGCTCCAGCCGCTTTTGAAGCTGTGTGTAACATTGCGGACCTCGCCGCAGATGATGCAGTCTTCGTCGCAGGAGCTATCATAGTAGTGATCTGTGCAGGTTTGACTCTTTCTGTAGCAGGTTACGGCTTCGCCGTCTATTGTCGACGTGCGGGTAAAGGGGTAATTGTTTATTATATAGTCGGTTGCCTGTATGCCTTTCGGAAGAATTACCGTTTCCGCGTAATCGAGAAGATAGCCTGATGAAGAGTAACTTGTAAGCGTATCTGCTATATAGGGAGATTTTACGTATACAGTTTTAAGTGAACTACAGGATCGGAAAGCTGACTCACCAATTTCGGTAACTCTTTCGGGAATTGTTATGCTTTTAAGTGAGCTGCACTTTTGAAATGCATAGTTCTCTATTTCAATTACATTGTCGGGGATATTTACGCTCTTGAGAGAATTGCATCCTCCGAATACGTTGCTTGCTATATAGGTGATTTTATCGGGAAGCTTTACACTTTCAAGAGCGGAACAGTTTAAAAAAGCTTTCGATTGAATTTCGGTGACACTGTTCGGAATTGTTAAACTCTTTAAGGAAGTACAGCCTTCGAACGCTCCGCCGTATAAATAACCGCGGATAGTTTTAACGCTGTCCGGAATTGTTACTTCCGTAAGGGCATCACATTCGTAAAACGCACACCCGCCAATAGCCTTAACCCCGTCGGAAATGACAACTTTTTTAATAAACTTGTAATACTTGTTTTCTAACCAGGCTTCCGGCAACCAAGGGGTAAGATCTGTAATTACTCCTTTTCCGGTAATGGTAAGCGTATCGTTGTCATCAAGAACCCAGTCAACCGTTGTCCATGATTCGTAGTCCCACAATGTGCCGCTTGCAGTAACGCCTGCGGCGGGGATTTCACGAGGCACGGATTGCATCGGTGAGCTTTCTGCCATTGCGGGAAGGGACAGCGAGCCCAGAGCAAAGGCAAGCGCTAAAAGGATTGCCGTAAGCTTTTTCATGTTTTTTGAACCTCCGTTTTGTAATTTTTAGGGTAAAATGGCGCTGTTTTCTCCATTATACAACGATAATTACGTTTTGTCAACGTTATTTTCGCTCTTTCTGTGCGAATTTCCACGGTATTTGGTAGAATAATAAAAAGAACTGGGGGGATTTAAATGGCGTTTTGTGACAATCTGCGAGAGCTTTTGGAGGATCGCGGCGTGACGCAGAAGCGGCTTGCGCAGGATTTAAAGGTCGCTGCGTCCACTATCGGCGGCTATGTGCAGGGCACAAGCGAGCCGGACTTTGATATGTTAAAGCGCATTGCGCGCTATTTTGACGTTTCGGCGGATTTTCTCCTCGACATCCACTCTTCAAAGGCCGACACGCACAGCGAGGACGTGCTTCTTGAGGTGTTCAAGGCAGCAGGAGATATATCTGGAGCAGGGAAAAGCGGCCGTTCGCGTTTTGAAGGGCGACTGCACGGACAAAGAACAGCTTTAAAACGCCTACGGCTCTTGAGAAAGCGGTTTTCTCCGGAGCCATTTTTAGACTCCGCATCTTGACAAAGCCTTTGCAGAGGTGTATAATATAGCATATCAAAATAATAGGTTTTGACGGAGGAAAAAGCGATGACCGTTCACGAAATGCAGCGGGAGATATTGAAGATAAAGGCGGAGAAGGACATCTGCATCCTTGCGCACAGCTATCAGTCGCGGGAGATAACGGAGATTGCGGACTTCACCGGTGACTCTTACAGCCTAAGCGTGCAGGCGAAAAGCGCCAAGCAGTCCACGGTATTGATGTGCGGCGTGCGGTTTATGGCGGAGACGGTGAAGATACTGTCGCCGCAGAAGACGGTGCTGCTTGCCAACCCTTCCGCAGGCTGCCCCATGGCGGAGCAGATGGACAAGGAGCTTATAGAGGGCGTAAAGCGGCAGTACCCCGATTATACCGTAGTGGCTTACATCAACACTACCGCAGAGCTTAAGACTATCTGCGACGTGTGCGTGACTTCGTCGTCGGCAGTAAGCATTGTGCGCAAGCTTCCCGGGGAAAACATACTTTTCATACCTGACTGCAACCTCGGCGATTACGTGGCAAAGCAAGTGCCGGAAAAGAACATAAAGCTGCTTCGCGGCGGCTGCCCAATACACGCGCGGGTTACTGCGGCAGACGTGGAGGCGGCGAAGACGGCGCACCCGAGGGCGAAGCTGCTTGTCCACCCGGAGTGCCGGCCGGAGGTGCTTAAGTCGGCGGACTTTGTCGGCTCCACATCCGCTATTGAGAAGTACGCGAGGGAGTCCGAAGACTCGGAGTTCATCATCGGAACGGAGATAAGCATCGCCCATCACCTTTCCTACGACTCCCCGGATAAGCGGTTTTATCCGCTTTCAAAGGACCTTATCTGCCCCAATATGAAGGCGACCTCCCTTGTCGACGTGTACCGTGCCGTGTCCGGCACCGGCGGTGAGCTTATCGACCTCGACGCAGAAACTGTATGCAAAGCCCGCCGCTGTATCGACAAAATGATAGAGCTTGGCTGACAAAGCTGCTGCACTCATTATAATGTGAGAAAAAATCCGGCAGCGCCTCCTGCCGGATTTTTTAAACAAGCATTTATTTCTTTTGAGCGTGAATCTCCTTCAAATCCTCGATGGCGAGGACGGGGTCCATAGTGTGGAACATCATATAATTGCGCTTCATCGTCTCAACGGGAGCCTGCCTGTAGATCTTTGCGCTGCTGTCTCCGCTGTAATAGTGCCAATAGCGGTAGATATAGCCGATCCAATACAGCACCTCCGCGGGGAATACTTCCCCCCCTGCGGCAAGCACGTCGCCCGCCGAGGACGCGACCTCTTCAAGCAGGTATTCCTCGCCTGCCCACTGCATGCGGTTGTACTTTGAGTCCAGCTCCTTTGCGGTGTCCGACATCATAAACGCTTTGACAAAAGCCGCGCTGCCGTATTTTTTCTGCGCAGACAGCTCAAACAGTCTGCCTTGGATATCGCAAAGCTTTATTTGCAGTTCGTCCATCATCGCCCTCCGTCCTTCGCCTTATCGATTATTTCGTCGAAGAATGCGCCTTCGCGCCGGTACTTTTTGCAAATACCGTTTGCAAGAGAAATGCCTTTTGCACGGTTCTCCTCGGCCACGTTCTTAATAAACAGCCGTTCAAGGTAGGAGAGAGGGATCTCCGCCTCGACGCGCACTGCGTCACAGCCCTTTTGGGAAACAGCCGCATACTGTTTGCCAAGCTGAAGCGAAGCAAGGCTGTTGACAAGTGCCGCATCGGTTATGCTGCCGACAAAGAAGTTGTCAATGACAAAAAACATGCGGTCGTTTGCGATGCAGCCGGCAATTACATCCATGTCCTTCGCCATATCGCGGTATCTGTTGTAGAAAGGCGTACCGTTTATTGTCTCCATTTTGCCCCTGTGATATGCCACAAGCATTGCCCAATCGATGTCGGCCGGCACGTCTAACTTTTTTAAGTCCGTCATCTCAATGGAGACAATATAGAACTTGGATTTTTCATAATCGCAAATTAAAGTAAGCGCTTGGCCGGGTTCTGTCCCCATATAAAAGCCCTGTCCGAAGTCGCACTGCTTGCGGCTTTTAGGCTCTATATTTCCCGCAATGCCGGATTTGGAGCCGTGATAAAGCAGCAAACGTCCGGGATCGAGCTTTATGGCTTCTGCCGACTCTGCAATCCTCTTTAACGTCATATCATAGACGGGTACGCACTTTTCTTTGCAAAGCTCATACATCCCCGACTGCGCCAATTTATTCGGAACGGCGCGGCCGTTTTCCCAACGGTTCACGGTTGCAAATGAAACATTCAATTTTTCGGCAAAATCCGACTGGCTCATATTCAAATATGTGCGTATCTGTTTAATTAGCGTCTGCATAAGGTCACCACCTTATATAACATTGTTTATGTTTTTAATTATATCAAATGTTATCCATTTTGTCAATACGCAAAAAGAAAATCGGCAGAGCTAACACTCTGCCGATTTTGTCACCGCGATACAAAAAAGATGCCGTGGTGCAATTTTGAAGTAGACTCGAACCGACACGACTTTTTTGACGTTCTGTCCTCTCATAGCTTCGCCTCCACCATGATACCATCTTTG
>CANRAV010000025.1 GCA_947628695.1 uncultured Clostridia bacterium | reverse complement strand
TATACTACAATCCTTCAAAAAATGAAAGTGCATAAGTCAGCCGCTTGCTTTCTTACACACTTTATTTTACACTCTCATGAAATACGAGAAATACTGACCCCCGGCGAATTCGCCTTAGGATATTTTCGGCATCCGCTCGGGGCTTCGCCCCTCACTCCTGCCGAAAATATCCTACTCCAAACACAAAATGCTGGAAATTAATTACACACTTTACTTGACAAACCCGCTCTGTCACTGAAAACTTGTCTTTTATCAAGTTTTCCTCAATATACTGTTCTTCCGTCGGCTTGGGCGTTTTCCTTGTCCCCGTTCGCCCACTCTTTGCCACAAGACCGTGCTCCTTCAATATCCGTGCTATTCGCCATTCGCCGACCTGTATGCCCTTCTTTTGGAGTGCTTTTCTTATCCGTATCCGTCCGTATCTGCGTTCGTGCTCCTTAAAACAGTTAATGACCTCTTTTTCTACCTCTGTTTCTTTCTCTTTGCGGATACTTACCTTTCGGTAATACGCGCTCCTGGACACCTGTAACATCCTGCATACCTTGCCGGTGTCGTATCCGGTCAGCTTCTTTTTCGCAAATGCTATCTTTCTGCCGGGTGTTTCACAAAGTATGCCGCTGCTTTTTTTAGTATTTCATTCTCCTGTTGCAGCCGCTCGTTCTCCTTCTTCAGCTTGCGAAGCTCTGCACCTGCCGGAGCCGGGTGCCCGGTGCCCACGAACGCCTCTTCTCCGTTCAACTCGTACTCCGATACCCAGCGATAGAGTATCACCACGTTCAGCCCCATCTTATCCGCCACCTCCTGTGGCTTCAGGTTGTCCTTGAGCACCAGCTCGCATACGCTCACCTTAAACTCTTTGCTGTATTTCCTCTTCTTTTTCACCTTTGACACACTCCTCAGTCTTATTATATCATTCACTGTTTCATGTGTCCACTTTTATTATACAACCTTTCTTCCGCACTTCTTCACTATTACTTATTACATCTTCACTAATACCTCGCCCCGGGGGGATTATTTCCTCCCCCTCCGCATAAGCTTTTATGGGAGCCGGAACCGCAGTCTTTCTCCGGGGGAGTGAAACCGATGCTTATAAACCTGCAGCGCATATTTTTTATCTCTGCGGCGGCGGACGCGGCGCTTTTCGCGCTGCTTTGCCTGCTTAAGCGCGCGCGGCTGCCGAAGGCGCTGCAAACAGCCGCAGATGTGCTTCGCTACGCATGCATACAGGTCTTCCTGTCGCTTGCCTTCTTCGCGGTCTACGTGCTGTACGTCAAAAACGGCTCGGCAGCGCGCCCGGCGGACATAGGCGTTGCAATGCTGCCCTTTTCGGTGGCCGTGTACTTTGCTGCCTGGCGGTTTTCGGCGCTGTCTCCGAAGCGGTACAGCCTGCTTTACCCGCTCGCCTACAGCCTCTTTCTGCTCTTCAGATTCTTTGCCTTTTCGACGGACGGCGGAATCAAATTCTTCGGCTATGTGCTTCTAAACCCCGTCTACGGCTTTATCGGCAGCTCGCTTTTAAACGGAAAACTGAAGTACCTTGCTGCGGTAAGCGCACTGCTTCCCTTCGTCACAGCTGCCGTCGGCTACGGTCTCGGCACAAAGGGAATTGACAAACGCGGAAAAGTGTGAGATAATAGGAAAAGCAAAAACCGAAGGAGGAAACCGAATGAAGGCAAAAATTGCCGCCGCATTGCTTTTGTGCTTCGCCTTGACCGGCTGCGCAAAGGACGCACCGGAGGAAAGCGAGGCGGCTTCCGCCCCCACGGCAAGCGCGGAAGAAAGCGCGCAGAGCGCGGAGACGACGGCCGACACCTCAAGCGGCGACGCAAGCGAAGAGCCGGCGGTCGTTTGGGCGACGGATGTGGAGGACTACAGCCCTTATGTCATCCTCGGTGCCTACAAGGGCGTTGAAATAGAGCGGGACGCGGTCGACGACGAAGCTGTCGAAACGGCGCTGCTTGCGATTTTGGAGGAGCTTAAGGAGTATGTCGAGACGGACCGCGCAGCGGCCACGGGCGACGTAGTGAAGATCGACTACAAGGGCTACATGCAGGACACGGGCGAGGCTTTTGAAGGCGGAGAAGACACGGATTTCAGCCTGGAGCTTGGCAGCGCGACCTTTATACCCGGGTTTGAAGACGCCATCGTCGGCCACAAGGCGGGCGAGGAGTTTGACATAAACATAAGCTTCCCCGATAACTACGGCGAAAGCACGCTTGCCGGCAAGCCGGTGCGGTTTGCAATCAAGCTTAAAGCCGTGACGGAGCCCGTCTACCCGCCCGTAAACGACGAAACGGCAAAAGAGCTTGGCTTTGAAACCGCGGACAAGCTGCGCGAGCAGGCGCAGGCGGACGCCGAGGAGGCCGTCTACACGGCAAACCTGCAAAAGGCCTGGGAGGCAGCCGTCTCAGCGGCGGAGATAAAGGGCTACCCGGAGGAGCTTTACAGCTACACGGTGAACAGCTACGTCGACTACTACGTCGGCTACTACGGGTATTTGGCGACTATGTACGGCATGGAGCTTTCGGATTACGTCGGCATGGACGAGGAGGACTTCCGCGCAGAGCTTGAAACGCAGGGCAAGAAGTACGCCGAGGACTACCTGAACGAGGAAATGGTGATGCTTGCCATTGCGGACGCCGAGTTCGGCAGGGAGATACCCGAGGACGAGTACGCAAAGACTCTCGACGAATACGCCGACCGCGAGGGCGTAACCACCGACGCGCTTAAGGAAAAATACGACGAAAAGTCTCTGCGCCTTAACGCCCTTTGGGACAAGGTTCTGGTGTTTGTATACGACAATTCAATTACCGGCAGCGAGACCGCCGAATAGTTGTGTTTGCTTTTTTAAAACGCGCTTTTCCAGAGGCTGATTGAATCATTGTAAGCTAATATAAATTGAAAATATAGGAGGTTTTAAACATGAAAAAGTTTATAGCAATTCTGTTGACCCTCGCCCTTGCGCTTGGCGCTTTATCAATCCCCGCAATGGCTGAAACCATCGTCGCAAGCGGCTCATATGGGAATATAAATTGGAGTCTTACCATAGAGGGCACCCTCACCGTCTCCGGCAAAGGTGAGATTCCCAGCATAGACAATTGGCTTGATTATACCAAAGATGTCAAGTCTGTTGTAATAGCAGGCAGCATTACTTCCATCGGAAAAGAGGCGTTCCGTTACTGCCAATATCTTACAAGCGTAACTATACCCGACAGTGTTACCTCTATCGGATACGGTGCGTTCTACGGCTGCTCCGCTCTTACAAGCTTAGACATTCCAAACAGCGTTATTTCTATCGGAGACTATGCGTTCTACGACTGCTGTTCTCTTATAAGCGCAACCATCGGCAACAGAGTTCCTTCTATAGGAAACTATGCGTTTTGGAACTGTTTCCGTCTTACAAGCATAGACATTCCCAACAGCGTTACTTCTATAGGAGAACGTGCGTTCTATTACTGCTCTGCTCTTATAAGCATAACCCTCGGCAGCGGTGTTGCTTCTATCGGGGAATATGCGTTTCATTTCCCAGAACTTGAAACAATAACCGTAAGAGCGGGCAACCCCGTTTATCACAGCAAGGGCAACTGCCTTATTGAAACCAAATCAAAAACCCTTGTTCTCGGCTGTAAAAACAGTATTATACCCGACTATATCACTTCTATCGGAGACGGTGCGTTCTCCCCATGCCGCTCTCTTGAAAGAATAAATATTCCCGAGGGCGTTACTACTATTGGGCAGGGTGCGTTCTGGGGCTGCCTCGCTCTTACAAGCATAACCCTCCCCAACAGCGTTACTTCTATCGAAGACAGTGCGTTCTATTACTGCTCCTCTCTTACAAGCATAACGATTCCAAGCGCTGCTTCTATCGGAGATCTATTCAAAGGCTGCTCTTCTCTTGCAAACGTTACCCTGGGCAACGGCGTTACTTCTATCGGGGACAATGCGTTTAACGATTGTGACAAGCTTACGTGCATAACCATTCCCGACAGCGTTACTTCTATAGGAAGAGATGCGTTCTGGAGCTGCTCGTCTCTTGAAAGCATAACCATCGGCAGAGGAGTTAATTATATCAAATATCCGTTCTCCTACTGTTACGAGCTTAAGCTTGTTTACGTGAGATCGCCTTACGTTGCCGGGCTGCTTACAGATGAATCTTCTGCGGGAGGCCTTATAACTAACGCCAAAACGATAATTCTTGCAGAAGGCGTGTCGGCAACGGGGTACATAAGAGAAAACTACCCCTTTAAAGGCGCAGCGACCATCGGCGGTGAAAACGTTGTTTGGTACAAAACTACCGACAAATGCGCCGTGCACCTCTATGAAGATTCCTGTGACGCAGACTGCAACATCTGCGGTTACACCCGCAAAGACGCACACAGCTACAGCGGTTGGAGCAACGATGCGACGCAGCATTGGCATCAATGCACCCTCTGCGGCGAAAAGGTGGACGCTGAGGAGCACATCTATTACAACGCCTGCGACACGGACTGCAACGTCTGCGGCTTCATTCGTCAAGCACCCCACCTCTACAAATCGACTTGGGAAAGAAACGATGCAATGCACTGGCATGAGTGCGAATTCTGCGGTGACAGAATAGACTCTTCCTTTCACAATTATTCAAGCGACAACGACACCGACTGCAACACTTGCGGTTTTGTCCGCGATTTGAACGCGCATGAGAGCAACCTTCTCAAAGGCATGACCTACGAAGTGGTAATGAACATGTATGGCACCTGCACCGACGACGCTCACACCCTCCTTACGGACGGCCATTATCGCGGTGACGGCGACCACAACTGGAATGACAGCGCTGCAATCCCCGGCGTTTCCGTCGAGTATGCAGGCACCTATCAGGTGAACTCCTTCACCTTCACGTTTGACGAGCCCGTCAACCTTGACACCGTTGTTGTAAAGAATGTTCGCGCTTTCTTCCACGACAATTCCGTGAACAGGCACGGACATGTTAAGTCTGTAGAAGTTGCAGCTGCAGACGGCGCATTTGCCGAGGTAACCGCTGTTTCGTCCTATGTTGTTATTGAAGGCGCGCCGGAGTGCGCAGGTGCAGACCAGCAGGCAGCTCCTCAGTACTACGACATATACGTTCAGCTTACCGGCGTTGAGAACATCACCGGCCTCAGAATAAACATTGACACCGACAGGGGGAACGGCACCAACGCTTACATACTTCAGCTTGACGAGATCGAGGCCTACGGCACAACTCATAGACACATATACAGCAGCTGGTACGGCAACGGCACACAGCATTGGCACCAGTGCGAGATCTGCGGCGAAAAGGTAGACGTTGCAAGCCACGACTATGACAACGCCTGTGACACGGACTGCAACACCTGCGGCTATACTCGCGCGATCAAGCACAATTATAAGCAGACCTGGGACAGCGACGACAATAAGCATTGGCACGAGTGCGAAATCTGCGGCAACAGGATAGACACTGCAGCGCACAGCTACGACGACATATTCGACGCCGACTGCAACATCTGCGGAGCTAAGAGAGAAGCAGCGCTGCGCGGCGACACGAACGGCGACGGTGTAACGGACAACCTTGACGCTTTGATGATACTTAAAAGCGAGGCAGGCGGCAGCGCGTTTGAAGGCGCGGCTCTTGCGGCGGCGGACGTGAACCGCGACGGCAAAGTGAACAACCTCGACGCCTCCCTTATGCTTCAGTTCGACGCCGGCCTTATATCCGAGTTTTAGTTTATTTTCCCAAAGGGCACAGCCCGCCTAAACCCAATATGGCAGCGCAAGGCAGGTCTTTGCGGTGCATAGGACGGCCGCACGTATGAAAGCCGGATAAACATAAAAATTGCCGCGCAAGCAAATGAACTTGCGCGGCGTTTTCTCTTGACAAATTTCGAGGAAGGTGTATAATGTAGGCAAGAAGGGCACGGCCATATCGGTGTGCGGTTAGCTCCGCCTTGATGCGCTTTACGGCGCATCCGAACTCGCTTTCAAAGCGAAGGAAGGAGGCGGAAATATGTGTTTTTACATATGAAGCTTTTTTCGGCTTCTTTGATGTGATAATCGGCCTTTTAGGTCTGATTACAAGCATTGCAAGCCTGATAATAGCAATTATTAGCATGCATAAAAAATGACCGCCACTGTTCTAAGCAGTAGCGGTCGCCTACTTATTGTAGTAGGTAGCTAACACTTTTGGAGCTAACCGCATATCGGCTTTGCCCTTCGACTTTATTATATACTTGGCAAAGCAATTTGTCAAGTGTTTTTGCTTGTGTCCCCAAAAAATGACCGGCTCTAAACCCGCGAGCGAAGCGAGCAATAACAATTACGAATTTTCCGCGGGCACGTACCGCGGAAAATTCTCCTTGGATTCCCGCGAGTGCCTTATCTCCGACGTAGGAGGAGACAAGGCGCGCTTTCTCAATTATCAACCTATTAACTAAATCGGGGGACCCCCGAAAATCGTCAGATTTTTGGGGGAAACAAATCGGGGGATTACAAGATTTCCTTTTTCAGCTTTTCCATGATCTTTTTCTCCTTGCGGGAGATCTTTACCTGGGTAAGGCCGAGGCAGCGGGCGGTGCAGGCCTGCGACATACCGCGGTAATACCGAAGCAGTATGATTTGCTTCTCCTCTTCAGGCAGGCGCTTTATGGCCTGCTTTAGGGCAAAGCTCTCGCTAAAGGCGGCGACGTTGTCCTCCCAAAGCGTCTCCTCCGGGCTAAGCTCGCCCTCTCCCCCGTCGTAAAGCGACCCGACTGCGGCCGTCGCGTCCAGCGCGCGCGTCGCCTCCTCCACGCTCATTCCGCTGACCTTTGCAAGCTCGGAGATGTGCGGCTCTCGCCCGGTTTCGGTCACTATGCGCTGCTTCTCGCGGCAAAGGACGGCGCTTCTGCGCTTAAGCTCGCGGCTGACCTTTATCATGCCGTCGTCGCGCAGGTATTTCTTTATCTCCCCGCAGATAAGCGGCACGGCATAGGTGGAAAATCGCGTGCCGAAGCCCTCGTCAAACCCGCGTATCGCCTTGATAAGCCCAATCGTCCCTATCTGAATGAGGTCCTCGGTTTCCGTCCCTCGGTCGCGGAAGCGCACCGCAAGCGACTTTACAAGCCCCATGTTGTCGTTTACAAGCGTCGCAAGCGCCGCCGCGTCGCCGCTTTTGGCGGCGGTGAACAAAGCGGCCTCGTTCATGCGCCGCAGTCGCCGAAGCGCTTTGTCAGCACAACGGTCGTGCCCTTGCCGGGGCGCGAGCGCACCTTCACCCCGTCGCAGAACGCGCCCATCACCGTAAAGCCCATCCCGCTTCTCTCGCCCGCCGGGTCGGTGGTGAAAAGCGGCTGCATCGCCCTCTCCACGTCGGCAATGCCGCAGCCGTGGTCCTTCACCTCCACCACGACGCGCCCGTCGGCGTAGACAGAGCCCTTTAGAAGTATCTCCGCCTTGCCCCGGCTGTCGCGGTAGGCGTGAACTATGCAGTTTGTCACCGCCTCCGACACCGCCGTTTTAAGGTCGGCAAGCTCGCTTACCGTGGGGTCAAGGCGGGAAGCGAAGGCGGAGACGACGCTTCGCGCAAAGCTTTCGTTCACGCTTTTCGCGGCGAAGCTTATCTTAAACACCTCCGTCGCCCTGCCTGCCTTTTTCTTTTCCTTCACTCCGTTCATTTTTCCGTGCTCCTTTCGATTTTGATAAGCTTGTCCAGCCCCGCAAGGCGCATTATCTTCTCCACCGCCGCAGACGGGTCGCAAACCGTTATCTCCGCGCCCGCCGAACGCGCCTTCCTGTACCTGCCCATTATAAGGCCGAGGCCGGAGGAGTCGCAAAACTGCACCTCCGCAAGCCGCAGCCGCAGCTTTTTGGGGCTTTCGCGGTCGATGGCGGCGTCTATGCTTTTCCGCACCTCCGCCGCACCGTGGTGGTCAAGCTCGCCGCAAAGGCTTACCGTAAGGACGCCGCCCTGCAGGCTGTTTGTTATATTCATGTAAATGCCTCCCTTACGGGCAATTGTAGCGCAAAGAAGGCGCGTATTTTGTCGCTTCCCGCCGCAGTTGACAAAAAGCACGATTTGCGCTATACTTTAAGCGTTGGGAGGGATTTTTTATGGCAACAGTAAGAGAAATAGAAAGCTTTATGGAAGAAAGGCTTCCGCGCACGCTTTCAAAACCGGGTGACTTTGACGGCACCTCGCTTTGCACGGACGGAAGCCGCGAGGTAAAGCGCATAGTGGCAGCGCTGGACGTTACGCTTGAATCCATCGAGTACGCAAAAAGCGTCTCGGCGCAGATGATGATAACGCACCACCCCTGCATCTACGGCACGACGGGCAGCATAACAGACGGCGACGGTCTCGGCCGGCGCATCATAGCGGCCGCGAAGGCCGACATAGCGCTGCTTGCCTACCACACGCGGCTTGACGCGGCCGACGGCGGCGTCAACGACAGCCTGCTTGCGCTTTTGGGTCTTAAGGCAGAGGTCAAGTTTTCGGGCGGGCTCGGCCGCGTCGCGCGGCTGCCGAAGGCCATGGACTACGCGGCGTTCTGCGCCTTCGTGGGGGAGGCGCTTGGCACGACCCAAGTGACGGGCATGGACAGCGGCCGGCCTGTAGAGACCGTTGCGGTGGTCGGCGGCGGAGGCAAAAGCACCTTCTACGACGCGTACCGCACGGGTGCGGACACCTACCTCACCGGCGAGGTGGCACACAACACGCTGCTTGACGCGCGCGACCTTGGCATGAACCTTGTCTGCGCGACTCATTACAGGACGGAATGCCCCGTCATCCCGGCGATAGCGCGCATAGTGCACGAGCGCTTCCCGGAGATAGAGGTGCTTCCGTACTACGACACAAAGCTTTAAGGGGTAGGCAAATTGGCAATAGACGGCTTGTTCTGCGCAAGGCTGGCGGAGGAGCTTTCCTCCGCCGTCGGCGCAAAAATAGAAAAGATAAACCAAACGGGCGACGAGGAGATAACTCTCAGGCTTTACGGCGAGAGCGGGCGCAAAAGCCTTCTCATTTCCGCCTCCCGTCAGAATGCGCGCGCCTGCCTCTGCCCGGAGGAGGCGCAGCCGCAAAGCCCCGTGCCCACGCCGTTCTGCATGCTGCTGCGCAAGCACCTGCAAAACGGGCGGATAACGGCGGTGTTCGCACCGAAGGCACAGCGCATTGTGTGCATAGACGCAGAGGTCAGGGACGAGCTTGGCTATCCCTGCCGCCGCCGCATTTATGCCGAGCTTATGGGCAAATACAGCAACATCCTGCTGACCGACGCGGACGGCGACAAGGTGCTTGGCGCACTGTACCAGACGGACATCACCTTTTCCGCACGCACGGTTCTCGTCGGCCTCCCCTACGAAGCGCCGCCGAAGCAGGACAAGGAGGACCCCTTTTCCGTCACAAGGCAGCGCTTTTCGGAGCTTTGCAGCCAAAATTCCGGCCGTGACTGCGCCGACTTCTTCCTTAAAACCTTCCTTATGTTTTCGCCCCTAACCGCGCGCGAGGCGGCGCACCGCGCCGCAGCGGACGGCAGGACGGTGGCACAGGCGGACGAAGAGCGGCTTTGGCACGGCTTTAACGAGGTGCTGCACTGTGACACACGCCCCTGCCGCGTGCTTGACGCGGAGGGGAAGGAGCAGGCCTTTTCCTACCTTCCGCTTACGCAGTACGACGCGGGCTTTACCGCAGAGGAGCTTGACAGCCTCTCTGCCCTGCTTTGCGTCTACTTTGAGGAAAAGGGCAGGCGGGAGAAGCACGACAGGCACAGCTCCGACCTGCTGCGGCTTGTTTCGAACCTTCGCCAAAGGGCGGAGAAGAAGCGCGGCCTGCAGCTGCAGTCGCTTGAAGAAAGCCGCACGAAGGACGATTTCAAGCGCAAGGGCGACCTGATAATCGGCAGCATCTACCTCCTTAAGCAGGGCATGGAAAGCGCAGAGCTTATGAACTACGAGACCGGCGAGAAGGAGACGGTGCAGCTTGACAAGCGGCTTTCCCCCTCCGCAAACGCGAACCGTTACTACCGCAGATACACGAAGCTTAAAAACGCAGAGGCGGCGATGAAGGTGCAGCTGGAGCGCACGGAGAGGGAGCTTTTGTATATAGACAGCGTCTCCGACGCCATCCGCCGCGCAGAGACGGACGGCGAGTTTGACGACATCCGCGCAGAGCTGGAGCAAAGCGGCTACCTTCGCCGCGGCAAGGCGGCCAAGCGCAAAAAGCAGCTTTCAAAGCCGCTTGAATACAAGGTCGACGGGGGATATACCGTGAAGGTCGGCCGCAACAACCTGCAAAACGAAGCGCTTACCTTCTCCGCCGCAAAGGGCGACCTTTGGTTCCACGTAAAGAACGCGCCCGGCTCGCACACGGTGCTGCTTGCCGGCGGCGCGGAGCCTTCGGCGCTTGCCTACACGCAGGCCGCGATGATTGCCGCCTTCCATTCCTCGCTTCGCGGCTCGCCCTCCGCAGCCGTGGACTATACGCGCGTGCGCTTTGTGAAAAAGCCTCCCGGCACCGCTTACGGCTACGTCAACTACACCAATTACCACACCGCCTATGTCAGCGCCGAGCTGCCGGAGGTTTAGTGAAGAAGTGCGGTGTCCGCTGCGCGGACGGTATTTCATAAAATATGCGGGTGTGGATTTTTAGGTTAAAGCTTTAGGTAAACGGCAAAGGCGTTTAGTGTACGGGCAAAATTTTTCCAAAAGGCAAAAAAGTTTTGCAAAACCCTTGCATCGCATTTTTGTTTATTGTATAATCCTAAATGGGCGTCGCTTGGCGCCGAAATTTTATGTGTGGCCGGCGTGTGTTTTAGTACTGCTCCGGTCGCAAAAAATGTTTATTTATTTAGGAGGGTTTCATGAAGAAAAGGATTTTCTCGCTTGCGCTTGTTGCATTGATGATACTTTCCGCGCTTTCTTTTGCGCCGGCAAGTGTCTCTGCGGAAAGCTTCACCACCGGTGGAATTACGTTTAATTACACCGTCGACGGGAACGGCATGGCCACTATCACCGGCGCGGAAAGTGAAGTAATAGGAGATCTCACCGTACCGGCAGAGGTCGACGGCCACCCCGTAACGGCAATAAAAGATTCTGCGTTTAAAGGCAACGCATATATCAGGACGCTTACGATACCCGACACCGTAACGGAGCTGATCGGCGGCAGGTGGGACTACGGTGCTTTCCAGGACTGCACGGCGCTTAATACCGTTAATTTCGGCACCGGGTTGACAAGTATAGGCTGGAACGCATTCAGAGGGTGTACCGGCCTTAAATCCATAGTTCTGCCGGAGGGTCTGACTGTGCTTTCAAGCAGTGCGTTCCGGGACTGCACAAGGCTTACCGATGTTGTAATCGGCAACAATGTTACCATTATAAGTTCAGACTGCTTTTCCGGCTGCATAAACCTTGAAAACGTTACTATTGGCAACGCTGTTGAGACGGTTGACACCGGCGCATTTTATAATTGCCAAAAGCTTAAGTACATAAACTGGGGCAGCAAGGTAAAGACGATAGGCGTGTCTGCTTTCTACAACTGCACGTCTTTGTCAAGCTTAAGCATTCCGGGCAGCGTTCTTGAAATATACGGCAATAGATGGGACGACGGCGCATTTGAGAACTGCACCGGTATTACTGCCTTAAATTTAAGCAGCAACCTCACCCACATAGGTTTTAACGCGTTCAGGGGCTGCACCGGTATAACCGAGATAAAGCTTCCCGAAAGTGTGGAAACGATGGAAAGGGAAGCTTTTGCCAACTGCACCGCAGTACAAAGTGTAGAAATGGGCAGCAAGTTGTTGAGCTTCCCGAAAGGTGCTTCGCCGGCTGTACAGGCCTTGAAAAGCTTTATATCGGAAACGGTGTTCAAAAAATAGGAAATGGGTGCTTTGTAGACTGCACCGGTCTTAATGAGATACATTGGGGTTCAAGCGTTACAACCATATCCGCTGAGGCCTTCAAGAACTGCACTTCTTTGACAAGCGTGACCATACCGGACACTGTTTTGATATTGGAAGACGCCGGCTGGTATAACGGTGCGTTTGAGGACTGCTCGGGGCTTACTTCCGTCACTCTCGGTGAAAACGTTCTGCGTGTCGGCAACTGGGCATTTGCAGACTGTCCCAATCTTGTTAAGCTTACGCTTAACGAAAATCTCAGCAGCATAGGCGAGCGTGCATTCCTCAGATCCGGTCTTACAACTCTTGTAATTCCCAAAAACACCACATCGCTTGACGCATATTCGTTTGAGGGCAGCGCAAACCTGAAAAGGGTTTATCTGCCTAGCAGCCTTCAAACCGTTAAATATATGGCGTTTGAGGATGTAGGCGACATAGACCTTTACTTTGAGGGCAGCGAAGAAGATTGGGGTCATGTAATAGTTGAAGACAGAAATGACGCCATACTTAACGCAAACAAGCACTTCAACAGGGTGTTTGAGCCCTGCAAAACCCACGTATACGACAACGCCTGCGACACGGACTGCAATGTCTGCGGCGAAACGCGCGTTATTCAACACGTTTACGACAACGCCTGCGACACCGCGTGCAATATTTGCGGCTTCCTCCGCGCGATACAGCACCAATACAAGGAAGAGTGGAGCAGCAACGGCGAAGAGCATTGGCACGCATGCGCGATCTGCGGCGAAAAGACAGACATAAGGTCGCACAGCTACGACAACGCGTGCGACGTTGACTGCAACGTCTGCGGCTATGTTCGCGTGGCACCGCACAGCTTCAGCTACTGGAGGAGCGACGAAACCCGGCACTGGCTCGAGTGCACAGGCTGCGGCATACAGAAGGACTTTGCCGAGCACGAGTATGACGGCGACTTTGACTTCGACTGCAACGTCTGCGGCTATGTTCGCGAGGTCAGCGCTCCGCTTGGCGACGCAAACGGCGACGGCAGTGTGAACAACATCGACGCCTCCCTCGCGCTGCAGTATGACTCCGGCCTTATAAACCTTGAGGGCTCGGCGTTTGCCGCGACGGATGTCGACGGCAACGGCTCTGTAAACAACATCGACGCCTCCCGCATACTCCAGCTTGACGCCGGCATCATCTCCGGGTTTTAGACCTGTGCTTTATTATTGATTTTATTATTAGGGCCTAGCTCACGCTCGGCCTGATTTTTTATGAAGGGACTCGGTCCCTTCATGGCTCTCTAATTAAGGCTTAACAAAAACAAAAGCTTTTTAGATCCAAAGGGTTGGCACCCTTTGGAATCCCGAGCCGGCAACGCAAGTGACGTCTCAGCTATGTATGGGCTTGTCACACGTATGAAGTGCGGGATAAACGCAAAAAATCCGCCGCGCAAGCAAAAAACTTGCGCGGCGGATTTCCTACTTGACAAACTTCGTCAAAAGTGTATAATACACTTAGGGCTTAGCCATATCGGTGTGCGGTTAGCTCCTCTTTCTCACTTTCTCAGTGAGGGAAAGGAGTGATGCTTGATGTACGTTACATACGAGGCTCTTTTCAGCTTTGTAATAATGATCATAGCTCTCATAGACTTGATCATCAGTATCTACAAAAAGTGACCGCCACTGCTCGAACAGTAGCGGTCGGCCTATGCAAATAGGCTAAAGACTACTATCGTTGGAGCTAACCGCATACGGCTTTGCCCTTTCTATTTGCATTATATACCCGATAAGACAATTTGTCAAGGGCTTTTTTAATATTCCGGCGGACGCGTTCCGCCGTTTTTTGTTGCCCAAACGCGGCGCAAAAAAACATAAAAGCACCTCCGCTTTCATAAGCATATTTCGAAGGCTCAATTTGAAATGTGGTGATTCTTTGAAAAAGGCCTTATCGGCCACCGCCGCTGCGGCGGGGGTTTTGACGCTTATGTCCTTCGCCTTGAAGGGGCTTGGAATGCTCTTCCGCGTGTACCTCTCCGACCGGATGGGAAGTGCGGGACTTGGGCTTTATCAGCTTGTGATGTCGGTTTACTCCGCCTTCGCCGCCTTCGCAACGGCGGGCTTTACCACCGCCGTCTCGCGCCTTGCGGCAGAGCGCCTCGGCGACCCGAACCAAAAGCGCGGCGAAAGCGGCGCTTTGCGCGTGCTGTACCTCTCCTCCTTCCTCGCCGTCTGCATGGGCTGCTGCGCCGGCGGCGTGCTTTACGGCGGCGCGCGCTTCTTCGCAAAAAGCCTTATCCTCGACTTCCGCGCAAGCGCCGCGCTGCGCATCCTCGCCATAAGCATGCCCTTTATGTCGCTTTCCTCCTGCCTTAAGGGCTATTTCACCGCGATAGGGCAGATATACAAGCCGACGCTTGCCTCGCTTTTCGAGCAGTGCGCGAAAATCGCGATAATAGTTTACACATTTGAAACAGTCTGCAAAAACGTAAAGTCCCCCACCGCGCTTTGCACGGCGGTCGTGGCGGGGCTTACCGCGGGGGAAGCGCTTTCCTACGCCTTTCTGTTTGTGCTTTTCCTCTTCTTCTCCGGCCGACGCGGCTTTGAAAAGCTGCAGGAAAGCCGCCTTTCCGCCTTAAAGGGCATAGCCGGTGTCACCGCGCCGATAGCGGCAAGCGCCTACATAACAAACCTCCTGCACGGGGCGGAAAGCGTGCTTATCCCCCGGCAGTTCGCGGCCTTCGGCGGCGGGCGCGAGAAGGCGCTTGCCGACTTCGGCATAATCCGCGGGATGACCATCCCCATGCTGTTCTTCCCCTACGCCTTCCTCGGCGCGCTGCTTTCGATACAGGTGCCTGCGGTTTCACGCCTTAACACGGTAGAGGACAAAAGCGCACGCAACCGCCTTATTGGCCGCATTATGGGCATAAGTGCGGCGTTTTCCGTCGTGACGGGAGTGGTGTTTTTTGTGTTCGCAAGGGAGATAAGCCTTGCGGTTTACGGCACGGACGAGTGCGTTTTCTCCACGCGCGTGCTGGCGCTTGTTACGCCGTTTATGTATATGGAGACGATGTCCGACGGGCTGCTTAAAAGCATAGGCGAGCAGAACCGAACGCTGCTTTACGGCGTGCTCAACTCCGCGTTTCGCATAGCGGCGATGTTCGTTTACATCCCGCACAGCGGGTCGCGCGGGTACCTGTGGCTGCTGCTTGCGTCGAACACGCTGTCGTTTGCGCTTTGCTTCTTCCGGCTGAAAAGGGTTGCGGAGCTGCGCCTTGACGCAAGGCTGCACATCGCCTGCCCGCTTATGTTCTCGGCTCTTGGGGCGCTTGCCGCCAGCCCGCTTCGGCATTTCGCGCTGCCTGCGGCGGTGAAGGCGCTGCTTTGCGTTGCCGTTTGCGCCGGCGCCTGCCTGCTTTTCTACATGCCGGTGCTGCGCTCCCGCCGTGAATAGGCTGCTGCCCTACCTTCCGCGCCGCATAGCCCTTGCCGCAGCGAGGCTTCCGGACGCGGTGCGGGCGGGCGTTACGGAGATAAGGCTGCGGCTTGGCGGGCCGGTTTCCGCCACCGTGGGCGGAAGGAACCGCTTCTTCACCGCCGAGGGGCGGCTGTGCGCGCTGGAGGCGGCACTGCAGTGCACGGAGGACGACCTGGCGGAGTGCGTAGCGCTTCTCACCGGTGCGTCGCTTTACAGCTTCGGCGACGCACTGCGCGCCGGTTTTTTGCCCTTCGGCGACGGCTGCCGCGCCGGCATATGCGGCGACGCGGCTGTGCGGGATGGAGTTTTCACCGGCTTTACGCGCATTTACGGCGTCAATTTAAGGCTTTGCGGCTTCTTTAAGGACTACGGCGAAAGCGCAGTGCGTTTTATAAGGCGCGGCGGCCTTAAGGGGGCGCTTGTCTACTCGCCGCCGGGCGGGGGCAAGACGACGCTGCTTAGGAGCATAGCCTACCTGCTCTCTCGCGAGTACCGCGTTGCCATAGCCGACGAGAGGTACGAGCTTTTCGTGCCGGAGCTGCGGCACGGGCTTACGGACGCGCTGTGCGGGCTTAAGAAGGGCGAGGCGCTACCTCTTCTTTGCCGCAGCATGTCGCCGCAGGTCATCATCTGCGACGAGCTTGCGGCGGAGGACGAGGCGCCGCTTGCGGGCTGTCTTAACGCGGGCGTGTGCGTCATCGCCTCCGCCCACGCCGAAAGCGCCGACGGGCTGCTTTCGCGCCCGTTTATACGGCGGCTTGCGGAAAGCGGCGCTTTCCCCTTGCTTATCGGCATAGGCGAGGGCTTTAAATACAAGGTAGAGGAGTGTTCGCTTTGTTGACTGCGGCAGGCGCTTTGCTGGTGGTGGCGGCTTTTGGTGCGGCGGGCTTTGCGCTTGCGCGCGAAAAGAAAAGCGCGGCTCTGTGCGCCGAGGGCTATGCGCTGCTTTTTAAGCACATACGCATGCGGCTTCCAAGCCTTGAGGTGCTTGAAAGCATAGTTGCGGACTTTGAAAACCCCGCGCTGGAGACGGCAGGCGTGCTTTCCGTCCTGAAGGACGGGCGCAGCGCGGTGCCGTGTAATAAAAGGCTGCTTGCCGCCATAGAATTACAAAAGGACGACGGCGAGCTTTACAGCGTGCTGCTTCCGGCCGCAAGAGAGCTTGGAAGCACGGATTACGAGCGGCAGACGCGCAGCCTGGACGACACCGTATCACGGCTGGAGGCGCTTTCCGAGCTGCGCCGCAGCAGCCTTGAGGGCAGCGAAAGGTGCTGCCGGTGGCTTGGCGTGCTGGCGGGGGTTATGACCGCGATACTTCTGCTTTGAAGGGGAAGACGACGATGAACATTGCATTGGTGTTAAAAATAGCCGGAGTCGGGCTTATAGTAAGCGCCGCGCATCAGATACTTACAAAAAGCGGGCGCGACGAGCAGGCGTCCCTCGTCACCGTGGCGGGAGTGGTAATTGCAATGCTTATGCTTACCGGGGAGATAGCCTCGCTGCTTCAAAGCATAAAAAGCGTCTTCGGGCTGTGAACGGGATATACGCCTTCTGCGGCGCGGCAGTGTGCCTTGCCTGCTTCGCCGCCGTAGTAAAACAGCTGAAGCCGGACGTCTTCCCCCTCTACGCCGCCGCCTGCGCCTTGGGCTGCGGAGCGTATCTGCTGACTCTCGTCACTCCCGTTGTGAAATACATATCAAAGCTTGCGGAAAGCGCGGCTGTGCCGGGGTTTTTGTCGCTGCTTATAAAGGCGCTGGGGGTGTCGCTTATATGCGGCGCTGCGGCGGACATATGCCGCGCCTGCGGGGAAAGCGCACTTGCGGGCGGGGTGGAAAACGCCGGAAGGGCGCTTATCGTCCTGCTGTCGCTTCCCGTGGTGGGCTATATTTTGGAGACGGCAGCAGGCCTTATGACATAAAGCTTAAAACGTGAAAAGGAAAGGTGCTTTGTGAAAAGGTTTTTTGTATTTTTATGCGTTCTTATGGCGCTTGCGGCGGTGGGGCAGACAAAGGCCTTTGCCGTTAGCACCGAGGACGTGTACAGGGAAAGCGGAGCAGAGGCGCTTGAAGGGCCGGCAGTCTCCGAAGGGGACAACCTTTGGGAAAGCGTACTCGGCACGCTTAAAAGCGCGGTAACGGGCGGCGCCGCCTCCGCCGTCAAATACGGCGCGTTTTTAATAGCGGCGCTCGCAGTGATAGCCGTAGCCGTTAATCTGGACAGGCTTAAGGAGGGCGACGCCGGCGGAGCGCTTGACTTTGCAAGCGCGGCCGCGCTTACTGCGGCTTCCTTCCCCGCGCTGTACAGCGCCTTTTCCCACACGCGGGCGGCAATAGACAGCTTCTGCGGCTTTGCGGCGACACTGCTTCCCGTCTCCGTCTCGCTGTACTCTATGGGCGGCTCGCCTACGGAGGCAGCGGCCGCGGGGAGCGGGCTTGGCCTTTTCCTGACTGCGGCGGAGTTTGTAAACGGAAAGCTGCTTCTGCCGCTTCTGTCGCTTGGCGCGGCGCTTACCTTAGCGGGGCTGCTTCCGGGCAGCGAGCACTTCGCCCCAGCAGCCTCCGCCCTTAAAGGCTGGGCGGCGCTGCTAACGGCCTTCGTGTTTTCCGTCGTCGGCTACGTCTTCTATTTTCAAACGGCCGTCGCCGCGTCTGCGGACAACCTAAGCTATCGCGCCGTAAGGTTCGCCTCCGGCAGCTTCATCCCCGTCATAGGAAGCGCCGTCGGCGACAGTGCGCGCACCGTTTTCGGCGCGGTGTCTGCGGTGAAGGCGTCGGTTGGCACCCTGGGGATCTGCGTGATGCTTGCATATATGCTGCCTCCGCTTGTCGCGGCGCTGCTTTACAAGCTTGCCTTTTCCTTCGGCGCGTTTTTTGCGCGGATATGCGGGCTTGAAAAGCAGGGGCGTTTCCTCACCGAGATAGGCGGCCTGCTTGGCATATGCATAGCTCTTCTCGTGTCGTGCGGGGCGGTGTTTACCGTCATTTCCGCCGTGTTCCTTAAAAGCGGGGTAAGCGTGTGAAAAGCCTTATAACCTCCCTTCTCTACGCCGCCGTTGTGGGCGGGATAGGCGCGTCGCTTGCCGGGAAGGCGTACCGAAAGCACATTCAGTCTCTCGCGGCACTGCTCTGCGCTGCCCTTGTCCTGTCGCCGCTTGCGCATATGAAAACGGCAGACCTTAAAATCGGGTCGGAGTACGAAGACGCGCTTTCCGTCGACAGCGCCGCAGCCGGCGACCTTATAATGAGGCAGGCGGAGGAGGACGCGGAAAACGCCGTTAAAAACTATATTTTTTCAAAAACGGGTATTAAAGTGCCCTCCGTCGGCATATGCTTTGAAAGCAGGGACGGGGAAGCGGTTTTGTCCTCCGTTTCCGTAAAGGCTGCAAACGACGCCGAGGCGGAGACCGTGCGCAGGCTGCTTTCGGAAGAGCTTTGCATTTCGGCGGAGGTGACGTGTGAAGGCTGATTCTTTTTTCAAAAGGCTTGCCGGCATAAAGGGCATAGGCTACATAGCGCTGGCTCTCGTCGCCGGGGTGGCGCTGCTTCTGCTTAACCGCACGGGCGGCGCCGAGGCACAGCAAACAGAGGACAGGAACGCGCTTTACGCAGAGCAGGCCGAAGAGGCGCTTGAAAAGCTCGGGCGCAGTCTTTGCGGGGTCGAGTGCCGCGCAAAGGTGCGGCTGGGAGGCGGCTACGTCTTCTCCTACGCCTGCGACCAAAGCGTGCGGACCGGCTACAACCCCGACGGCAGCGTCTCCGAAAAGGAGACGACGCTTACAAACCGCACCGTAAACGAGGGGAACGGGACGGCGCTTGTCCCCGTCAAGGAGACTCCGCCCAATATAGCCGGCGTCGCCATAGTCTGCAAGGGCGCGTCGCTATCGGACGCAGAGGCGTTGAAGGCGCTTGTCGCCGCACTTTACGGGCTGGACGGCGACGCGATATTCGTTACAAACTAAATTTACATAACCGGAGGATTTTTTATGAACTTCAAAGAAGGTCTCAAAAAGGTAAAAGAGTTCGATTACGGCAAATTTTTCGGAAGCAAGGCGTTCCTTATAGGCGGCTGCGTGCTTATCATAGCGGCGGCCGTGGTGGTAAACGCCCTGATACCGACGAAGGCGCCGACGGTTGAAGAGCCGACAGAGGGCGGTGCGCACATCCTCGGCAACAGCGTGCTTGCGGGAGTCGACAGCGGCAGCGAGGACGACAGGCAGACGGGAACGGGCTACTTCGAGCAGGCGGTCATAAACCGCGAGAACACCCGGAACGAGGCGATGGAGGTGCTTAAGGCCATAGCCGACAGCCCGGAAGCGCTTGCCGACGCAAAGGAGCAGGCCATGCTTGACATCGCCGCGATGGCAGAGGAGATGAGCAGCGAGGCGACGATAGAGCAGCTTGTGAAGGCGAAGGGCTTTGAAAAGTGCGTGTGCGTGGTGTCCGACGGCAAGGCAAGCGTTATAGTCAACTCCGAAGAGCAGCTTTCCGCCTCCCAGGTCGCGCAGATACTTGAGATAGTCTACCTCGAAACGGGGATCCAGCCCGCAAACACCAAGGTAATGGCGCAAAGCTGAAACACGGCAAACGGCAAAAAAAGATTAACCGGGGAGGAATTCCCCGGTTAATGTCGTTTTAATCGGATTTTGCTTTTACCGACCGTTTTTTCCGTTTACCTTGTTCGCCTTTATTATGAGGAAGACAAGCAGTGCGGCAAAGATCACAAGCGCCACGCCGGCGAAGGCAAACACCGCGTATTTGCCGAGGTCTCGCACGTCTTTCCTTATCTCTGCCGGCTTCTTCGCGCCGCAGACCGTGCACACGCCGTTCGCGTCGTAGCTGTGGCTTTCGGGCTCCGTTTCCGCACCGCAGACGGTGCAGCTTCTCTTGTGCGTGTCCCCGTCCGCCTGCCATTCGCCGTAAACGTGCTGCACCGTGCGCCGCTTCCCGCAGATGTTGCAGTCCTCGTCGCAGTCGTTGTCGTAGACGTGCTGCACCGAGCGCTTCTCGCCGCAGACGTTGCAGTCCTCGTCACAGTCGTTGTCGTAGACGTGCTCCGTGCAGGCAACGCTTTCGGTCTTCTTGTAAACAACGCAGTCCTCGCCTTCTATTTGGAGGCTTTGCGTATAGGGGAAATTCGTTTTGATGTAGTCCGTCGCAACCGCCTGCCCGCTTAAGATGACGGTTTCCACGTCCTCCGTGCCGGAGTAAACCGTGTTGTTCGAGATGTCGAGATACGGTGCGTAGAACGCCGCAGCACCGCCTGCCGACTTCACATGCACCGTCTTAAGGGAGGTGCAGCCGTTAAAGGCATACGGACGCACTGTCTCCACGCTTTCCGGCAGGGTTATCTCCTCAAGCGAGGTGCAGCCGTCAAAGACGTTGTAGCCTATTGTAACAACGCCCTCGCCGAGGCTTACGTCCTTAAGTGCGGTGCAGCCCTGAAAGGCGCCCCAGCTTACGGAGGCGACGCCGTCCTCAAGGACAAGCGTCTCAAGAGACGTGCAGCCGCTGAAAGCAAAGCTGCTTACATAGTTGATGCCGTTGGATATTACAACCTTTTTTACAAGCCCCTTGTAGGCGGGGTCGTTCCAGGCGCCTATGGGGTGTGAGCTTGCGTCAAACTGAAAGTCCGGCATCCTGCCGGTGCCGCTTACGGTAAGTGTTCCGTCGTCGTCAAGGCTCCATCGCATCCACCCGTCGCTAAGCGTGCCCTCCGCAGCGGCAGCAGCGGGAAGCGCAAAGACGTAAGCGGAAAGCAAAAGCAAGAGTAAAAGTAATGCGCTAAGGCGTTTCATAAGGAAAATGCCACCTTTATTGGTTTCGAGTTTCGAATTTTCAGTCTACAACCGTTATCTTTTCTATAACAGGCTGGTTTTCAAAGAGAACGGTGCCGTTGTCGTCGACGGGCTCGGCATCCGCCGCTATCTTGTCCACTATGTCCATCCCTTCGGTTACAAAGCCGAAGGCGGCGTACTGCCCGTCAAGGTGCGGGGAATCCTCCTGCACTATAAAGAACTGGCTGGAAGCGCTGTCATAGCTGCTGGAGCGCGCCATGGAGATAACGCCGCGCTTGTGCGAGGTCGGGTTGTTCACGCCGTTTGCGGAAAACTCGCCCTTTATGTTCTTCCCGCTGCCGCCCGTGCCGTTGTGGCTCGGGTCGCCGCCCTGTATCATAAAGCCCTCCATAATGCGGTGGAAGGTAAGCCCGTCGTAAAAGCCGCTTTCGGCAAGGCTTACGAAGTTTTCAACCGTCTCCGGTGCGTAGGTCGGGTCAAGCTCCGCCTTTATAACGCCGTAGTCCTTTACCGTTATCTCTATGTGGCGCTTTTCCGCTTCCGTCTTGTCGCCCTGCTTCGACGTGTCCGAGGCACCTCCGCCGCCGCTTGCATCCGTGCCGGCAGCAAGGCTTGTCTCACCGTTTGATCCTCCCGTTCTGCCGGCCCAGGGCTGCATTACAAGCAGCGCCAAAACCGCCACCACCAAAACCGCAGCGACGCAGCTTACGGTGATAAGCACCGCCTTCTTCTGCTGCTGTTTTTTGGCAGCCGCAAGCGCCTCCTCGCGCTTCCTGCGGCGCTCCTCTATAACCTGCTTTTTCGTAAGTTTTTCGCTCATCTGTCTGCTCCTTTGTTATTTTAAGCTGTCGTATATCGCCTTTGCCGCGGCCGCCGGGTCGTCCTTCCCCAGAACCGAGCTGCCCGCAACCAGAACGTCCGCACCGGCCGCGTACACAAGCGCCGCGTTCTCCGGCCCTATGCCGCCGTCGACCTCTATATGGAAGGCAAGCCCTTCCCGTTCCCTCGCGTCCCTTAACGCGCTTATCTTGGGCAGCACCTCCGGCATAAACTTCTGCCCGCCGAAGCCGGGCTCCACGCTCATCACCAAAACAAGGTCAAGCACCTTCAAATGCGGAAGCACCGCCTCCGCAGGCGTCTTCGGCTTTATCGCAAGCCCGCACTTAACGCCAAGCGCCTTTATCGCCGCAAGGTCTGCGGCAATGTCCCCGCTCGCCTCCGCGTGTATGCAGATAAGGTCCGCACCGCAGCCCGCAAAGTCCGCAAGGTACCGCCCGGGCTCGTTTATCATAAGGTGCACGTCGAAAAACATATCCGTCGCTTTGCGAATGCTCTTTATAAGCGGCTGCCCGAAGGAGATGTTAGGCACAAAGGCGCCGTCCATCACGTCCAGATGCAGCCAGGGAACACCGGCAGACTCCAATATTTTTATCTTTTCGCCTATTCGCGCAAAATCGCAAGCCAAAAGCGAGGGCGCCAGCAAAGGCGGCAGCTTTTCCATGGTTTAACCTCCGGGGGTGCGCAGGACGGCAAAACACTAAAACCCGCCTGCAACATAAAATGTACTGTAGAAAATACGCTTCGCGCCGCTTTGCCACGGACGTGAAACAAACAGGAACCGAACATCGGCAGCAAAGGGGTGCTTAGCTTTATATATATTCACGCGGTATGCACGGCGGACGGTACCTTTGCCTTCCGCCGATACCCGCATTTCTATTGTATCAAAATGCGAAAGCTTTGTCAATAAGGATAAATAATTCTTGACTTTTCCCCGCGAAGCGGTTATAATACATCTCGTACGGAATATAGGGATATAGCCAAGCGGTAAGGCAACGGACTTTGACTCCGTCATTGCGCTGGTCCGAATCCAGCTATCCCTGCCAAAACCGGCAAGGCCTCTTCGCCTTGCCGGCTTTGTTTTTTTGCTTTTTATTTTGGCCGAGCCCCGGCTCGGCCGTGTTTTTTATATGAAGGGACTCGGTCCCTTCATGGCTCTCTAAATTAGGCTTTTCAAACAGCATGGCTTTTTAGGCCCAAAGGGTTGGCACCCTTTGGAATTCCGAGCCGGCAGCGCAGGCTACGCCTCTGCCGTGCGTAGGCTGTTTGCACGTATGGGACGTTTCTTCAAGAAAATCAATCAGGGGCGAAAACACACAATTTGGGCGGTTTTTGATTTTTTGTAAATCAGGGTATTGCAAATTCCTTTTCTTTATGATAGAATAAAACTGCGACACAACTTAATATTTTTGGGCAAACTATGAAGGACGTGTTTTTTCTTTGGCAAAAGCACATTCTCTATTTTCGCGTTCTTTTATAGTTTGACGAAAGTTGTGTCGCAGCAATCAGAGCTATGTGTTTTTCGGTGCGTAGCTTTGGCTGCGCACTTTTTTGTTATAAAGGAGAAGAAACTATGAAAATGGTAAAATGCAGGAATTGCGGCAAAGTGTACCCAATGAATCTTTCCAACTGCCCCGATTGCTTCACAAAGCGGAAGATACCGGCCGGAACAGTGGCGGCGATGATAGTTTGTGTCATTCTCGTCGGAGTTCTTATCGGCATTTTGTTTTCCGGAGTCACGTCCGACAGCAACGCCAACGAGGTGCCGAACGATAACGCCGTTGTCTCCGGCGAAAACAGTCAGGCACAGCCCGTGTACATTGAAGTAAGCGCCCACGACCTTTTCGCAGCCTTCGAGGAAAACGAGATAGCTGCCGATAAGCAGTACAAGGGCAAGCTTGTAAAAGTCACCGGAATAGTCAGCGATATAAACAGCGAGGGCTTCTTGACAAGCGCAAACATCTTGCTTGATGCGGAAAGCTCGTCTTTCCTTGGAAGCGTTCAGTGCAATTTCAATTCCAAAAATCAGGACTCACTTGCAAATATAGAGAAGGGGCAAAGCGTTACCGTAATCGGCACCTGCGGCGGCTTGTCGTCGTTCAACGTCATTTTAAGCTCCTGCAAGCTTGGCTGATACAATGAACATCGCCTTCGCGAGCTTCAGCGAGCATACAATCAAACAACGAAAAATCCGGCGACAGGTGCGCCAGATTTTTCTCCTTGGATTCCTGCGAGTGCCTTGCCCCCGACCCGCGCAGCTGCATTTATTTTTCCAAAGGTCACAGCCCTTTGAATCCCGTGCTGGCAGCGCAGGTTGCGCCGTCGCCGTGTTTAGGTTTACCGCCCGTATGCCGCGCCGCTGCACGTCTTTGTTAAAAGC
>CANRAV010000024.1 GCA_947628695.1 uncultured Clostridia bacterium | reverse complement strand
CCGGCCGGGATGAAGGGCTGATCCTTGCCCGCGTCGTCGGTGTAGGTCTCGTCGTAGGAGATCACGCTGATGATGCGTCCGCCTACGTTCAGGCGGCACACGATGGCAGCGCCTGCCGGCATTGTGGTCGGCTCCACCTCGCCGAGGTTGTAGCGGCGAAGGTCGAGAAGCTTCTGCACCTGTTCGTTGTTGACGATCGCGTCAGCGACGTCGGGAGCACATACAAGATCAGAGGCGCGGAGTCCCTTCGTCGTCAGCATACGAGCCATCGCGCCGAGGTCGGCGAGAATGTTCGCGTCTGCTGCGTCCCACTTCTTCTCCGCGGTGTACTCGGCGGGGTTTTTCTGTTCGTCGTAGAAGCGTATCTCCATTTCGTCGCCGGAGTCTGCGTCGTCCGCGATGTGCTTCATGACGCAGCCGTTCGTCAGCATGGTCTCCGCTGCCATCGCTTCCTCGCGGCGGGTGATCAGCTCGCCCAGCTCCTCCGCGTCGCGCAGGATGAGGGTGTTCTGCCGCTGCTCGGGGGTGAGGCGGGAGTAGAGCGCTTCGCCGAAGCCGCGCTTCTGGAGGTCGTCGATGCTGAGTTCGCGTCTCGGAGCCACGAAGGGCGGGGTGTAGCGTTCCATGTGGTAGCCGTTGCGGAGGATCGTCACGCCGCCTTTGCGCGGAGCGACGAAGGGCGCCAGCTTTTTCGAGCCGTCACGGTATTCGATCAGCACGTCGTCGGTGCTGAAGATGTCGGTCGCCGCGTTGGTGGGGAAGTATCTGTCACGCAGAAAAGTCACCGGGGGCGTCAGCTGCTCGACGGCCATGAGCAGCGTGTGGGTGTCGTAAAAATTAAAGGCCATTTTTGTCTCCTCCTTTTCAGTAGGTGAGCGCGTCGTCGAGCAGGATGCCCGATCTGCGCAGGGTTTCCTCGTCTGCCGCCGTCAGCGTGTACTCGCTGCCGGTGATCAGCTTGCCGCGGGCGAAGTGCCCGGTGCGGTATGCGGTCGCCACGACGGCCTCGCCGGTGCCCGTGTCGGTGTCGTCGGTGAGGATGTAGGTGGCATTGGTATCTTCGATCGCCGCCGCGAGAGGCGCCAGCTCGTCGCCGGCTGTCCCGGTGACGATCGTGCCGCGCTTCAGCACGCCGTTGCTCGCCGCCAGCTTAACGGTCACGGCGTCAGCGACGGGCACATGGTCGACGATCAGGCCGTCGTACTCGACAGCCCCGATGGTTTCGTTGAGTTTCTTGCTCATTGTTGCTACCTCCTTATTTGGCTTTGGTGGAGTTGTAGGTCTTGACGATGGCGTCCACCTTCGCCTTCTCGTCGTCCTCGCCTGCGCCGCTGTTCGGATCCGCTCCGACGTCATTCGCGCCGGATGCCTTATTGTCCGCCGCCACGTTGGCGAGGTGTTGAGCGCCGAGCTGTGCCTGCTTTTTCATAGCAGCGAGCGCGAGCTGCTCGGCGGTCATGGGGTGCTCACCGTACTTTGCTTCACGGATCAGAGCTGCGTCGCCGACACTTGCCTCGATCTCCTCGATCGCCTGAAGGCGGGCGCGTTCCTCCGTGATCGCAGCGGTGCGAGCCGTCTCGGCGGCGTCGTGCTCGATCTGTGCGACGATGTCACCGTGCTGCGCTCTGAGTTCTTCTGTGGTCATGGTTTTTTCCTCCTTCTTTGCGCCGCTTCCAGCGGTCGCTTTATTATTTCCACCCGCCTTGACCGTTGCGGATTGGATCTGGTTAGAAACCCGGATCGAGCCGGGCAGGTGTTTGAAGGCGCTGATGTCGTGCCGGATGCCGGCCACGAGCAGCACCTTCCTGTCGTTGCTGACCTCCAGCTCCGGGCCTTCGTCGGAGAGCAGCGTGTCGGCGAAGCCGTTGTCGACGGCTTCCTGTCCGACCATCCACGTCTCCCGCGTCATCATGGTTCGGAGTTGGTCGACCTCGATGCCGGTCTTTGCGTGGTAGATCTGCGCGATCGCCCGCTCGCTGGCGTCGAAGTCTTTCGAGAGCTTCTTCAGGTCTTGCAGGTTGTAGTAGTCGAACAGCAGGCCGCTGACTCCGTGGATCATGATCATGCTGCCGGGGTAGACCTGCACCTCGTCGCCGGCGCACGCGATCACGCTGGCCGCGCTGGCCGCGATGCCTTCCACGACCACGGTCTTTGTGCCGGTCAGTCCCTTGATCGCGTTGTGGATAGCGATGCCGGTGTACAGGTCGCCTCCGCAGCTGTTGATTTTGATTGTGACGCTGCTCTTGTCCTTAACGGCGTCGAGATCTTCGAGAAAGCCGTCAGGGGTGATGTAGAGGCCGTTTTCCGGCTCCCCCGTCCACAGATCGGTCGGGCGTTTCGTTACAACGTCGCCGTACAACAGGATCTCGCCGGTGTCGTCTCCGGTGCTTGAGATGTTCCAAAACTTCGGCACCTGTGTGCCGGTTTTTTGCGGCCCGGATATCGGTCGGGTCGCCTCAGTGTTCTTCATTTGGTGCTGTTCCTCCTTCTTGTATGCTTTTCTTTACCTCGGCGAGAATTATCTCCCGGACGGCTGCCGACAGCCCCGCGTCTGCGGGCTGCTTAACGTCGCCTGACGAAGGCGGTGCAGCAGTCGGCGAGCTTCCGCCGTTCGCGGCCTTGAGCCGCTCGTTCTCTCGTGCGAGCTGATCCACATTGGCGTCCCATTGGCCGCCGTTGAGCCGGATCGTTGCCTGCTCACGTGTTGTGATGCCTTCGCCGATTGCAAGGATCTCGGCGGAGATCTCTTTGTTCGGATCAAGTTGTCCCTGTGACGGCCCGATCCAGTCGCTTCGCAGATATGCCTCGCGGATTGCGGGGTCCGTAAAAAATCCCGGCGCCTTCAGCCGTCCGCGCGCGACCGCCTCTGCCATCCAAATCTCATAGACGGGTTGGCAAAAGCTCGCGGCAAACCACTCTCGGCGCATTTTGAAGGCTTTCCACGCTTCCAACAGAGCCGCACGGCTTGCGCTGTACGAAGCGTTGAAGGCTTTGAGGAGCAGGTCGGCGGGGATTTCAAGCGCGGCACCGATTTGCTCACAGATCGCCCGGATGAAGTTATTAAAACCGCCCGTCGGCCGCTTCGGGTCGGCAAAGGTCACGTCCTCGCCGGGGTTCATTATGTTGATCTGCCCGGGGCCCATTTCGTACTCGTTCGGGTCGCGTGACATTTCCGGCAGGCTGCTGCCGACTTCGTTGTACGGCATTTCTCCGGCGCCCGCCTCGGTTTTGATAAAGGCCGTGAAGAAGCTCTCCACGACCGCTGCGGTCAGCTCGCTTTCCGTGTACCGCCGCAGCTGAAGCAGCGGCTCTATCACCTGAGCCAAATACGTGACGCCTCTGTATTGGTCGGGGCGTTCGCTTTCCGTGATGTGAAGCACGTTCGGCAGTCCCGTCCTGTCGCCGTACGCCTGCACCCGCGTCCACTTGGTCTGCGCCGCCCCTTCCTCAAACGGGTATGTGCTGCGGATGTGGTAGGCGACTACGAGTCCGCCTTCGTCGATCTCAACTCCGTCGTGGATTATGTTGCCGTTTTGAGTATTTCTGCCCGTCGTGGAATTGAGGGTAGAAAAGATACCGCCGTCCGACGGAGTTGCCACTCTGTCGGCTTCGACGATGTGCAGACGCATTGAGTACGGCGCCTGCGGCGTGCTCTCGTACTGCTTCACAACGGCAAACACGTCACCCGAAACCAGCCACGACACGAGGGCGAGCTGCTGCATCGCGCAGAAGTCGTTCATTCCGGTCGCGTCGCAGTTCTGTTTCTTGGACGCCCAAAGTGAAAACTCCCTCTCCGCTTGCGCCTGCCATGCGTCGGCTGCTTCCTGATCCATGCCCAGCCGGTCGCGGTCGATCCTACTTTTCAGTTGGAGTCCGACGCCGATCACGTTGGTGCGGTTGGTCTTGATCGCGGATGTGGCGAGCGGGGCGGCCATGTAGAGCATACGAGCACGCTGCCGGAGCGTGTAGTTGTTGGCGTCGATGTCCTCCCTCGGGCTGCCGCTTTGCGCGGCAAAGCCTTTGGTCGCCTTCTTATGCCACGAGGCACCGGCGTCTCCGTACCCCTTGTTCTGTCTGTTTTTCTCGGACCGTCCGAAAAGTCGGCGCTTTTTGTCTTTGTTTTTTATGGCTTTTCATCCTTTCTCCGCTTATGCTTGAGTTACCAGTCCCGCGGGACTGCTCCTACGGCTTTGCGCGCTTTGTTGCCCGCCAGTTGTCCTTCGAGGTTGGCTATCTCTTTTTCCAGTTAGCTGATAGCCGCCCGTATCTGTGCGAGGTCGGTGTTGTATCTCGTGACACTGCGAGTGCCGAGGCCGTAGCTTTGCACGCCTCCGTCCAGCATTTCCGCCTCGCGCTTTAGGTAGAGCGTGAGCCGCTCTCTCTTGCTTTTGAGCGTCGTCGTAATTTCTGCTTTCGTCGCCATGTTGTCCTCCTTACCAGTCGTCAAAGGCGTCGGCCGCCTTGCTTCGTTTTGTTGACCGTATCTTTTGCGCCGGCTGCCTTTGCTGATCCTCCAGCCCTTTGAGCCGTCGCTCGATTGCGTCCATGTCCGGGTTGATGATCTTCAGCCCGGCGAGGGCATAGTTCCGGCAGTCGAGCGCCTCGTTGCGGTTGTGCCCCGGCAGCTTCTCCCACGTCCAGCGGTCGCCGGTGCGTGTGTGCGAGAGCACGAGCTTCTCGGAGAGCAGCCCGTTGAAAAAGTTTATATCGTACCCTGCGTCCGGGTGCATGTTGAAGTGGCAATACTTCGGCCCCGGCTCCTGCACCTTCAGGCTGCTCATGATGGCCGCCTTCCCGGCGTCGACGCCGAGCGTGTACAGCCAGCAGGTGACCCGCCGGTTGTCTCGGATAGCCACCTTTGTCGGCGGTGACACGAGCGGGATCCCGTCGCCGCCCTTGCCCTTGATGGCAAAGACGCGCTTGTTCTGCCGCTGTCGACACGCTGCGTACACCTCTTGCGTGAAGTGTCCGCCGGAGTCCACGCAGGTGATTGAGATCTTCAGGCTCCGCCCGTTTTTATAGGTGTAGGTGTGGTCAATCACGTCGTCGAGGCGCTGCCACACCTCGGCCGTGTCCGGCCGCCCCATAATATAGCCTTTTACGATACCCCACGTCTCGCCGTAGCGGCCGTGGCCGACTACCTCGTATTCGAGTCGGTTGTCTTGCGTATCGACGCCGCAGGTCAGCACCAGCACGCCGTCCGGCAGCTCCACCGGGGAGCCGTCGCTCTTTGTGCCGTAGTCCTCGCGCCGGGCGAGCATGGTGACTTCGTCTTCGAGGTCTCCGCGATCCTCCCAAAGTTGTCCGAGGAGGGTGTTGTAGACCACCTTCAGACGCTGCGGGTCGTCCTTCGCCTCCAAAAACTTGAGGACGATCTTCTCCCATGGAGTCCACGGTGAGGAAAAGGCGTTCAGCCAAAAGGAGCGCACGCCTTTGGCGTAGGCGTCGGGGTTGTCTGCAATCCACTTGGCGGGCTGCCGTCTCATGGTCTCCTCCGGCACAATGCAGCCGCAGGCAGGGCAGCACCACGTCACACCGCCCTTAAGCTTCCACGTCTTTTTCCCGCGCACGCGGGTCGCTTCCGGCTCGAAGTGTACGGCGTCAAAAACAATCTCGCTGTACTCGCCGCACTCGGGGCAGAGGTGACACCACCGCTCCTGTGTGCCTTGGTAGTAGCTTGCCTCGATGTTGCTTGCTCCCTTAACGGTAGGCGTCGAGACCTCGACGGCCTTCGCGTTGTAGAACGTCGCCTGCCGCGCTTCGGCCAGCGCCCACGGGTCGCCCTCGGTACCGGCGCTGGCAGCCCAGCGGTCTCGCTCGTCGCCGATGATGTAGCGGGCGGGGGTTGACGCCAGCGCCGACGCGCTGTTGGAACCCGTGAGCGTCAGCATCCCGCCCGGGAATGATTTCTGGAGGATCGTGTTGCCGCTGTCCCGCGTTTTCACGTCGCGGACCTTGGCCTTAAGCGGCTTGCAGTCGCGTATCATAGGCGCAACGCGCAGCCGGCTGAACTTCCTGGCGTCTTCTATCGTCGGGTGCACGTACAGTATGCTGCCCGGGTCTTGGTCTATGATGTAGCCGATGATGTTCATTTCCAGCTCCGACTTGCCGACCTGTGACGCTGCGACCATGACGATCTTGTGGATCTTAGGATCGGTGAACGCTCGCATCGGCTCCCGCAGGTACGGGGTGCGCTTGGTGCGCCACGGTCCTGCTTCGGCCGACGACTCCGGTGAGAGGCGGCGGTGTTTGTCTGCCCATTCGTCGACGGTCAGGCTCTCCGGCGGTCGGAAGTTGCGAACGGCGACCGCGATCGCTTTGTTAAGCTTTGCGGCGCCTCTCTTATTCGTCGTCCTCGTCATTGGCAAGATCTCTCCAGCCTTCTCTTTCTCTTACCCGCCGCGCATATTCTTCGGGGTCGTATTTGTACCCGGCAAGCTCTTCGAGGATCTTATAAACTTCCGTGCGTATGATTTCGGACGCTTCTGCCGGCGTCGCCGCACTTGCCACATCTACCGCGAGACGACCGGGGAGAGCCGTCAACATAGAGCGAATAGTGTAAACGAGGTCGGTCATAACAGCCTCGACGTCTTCGCTCCTATGCATTTCTCCTTCAAGCTCTTTCATCTGGAGCGCGGCCATGTCAGCCTTGCTTCGTTTGAGATCGGCCTCCGCTTCCAACTTTTTGCTCTCCGTTTCAGAGTCTTTTCTTGACTCCTCTCGTCCGTTTGCTTTATCTGTTAGGTATTTGATGTATCTTTGTATTGTGGGCAGCAGGTCGTAACGGTTGGCGTTGCCCTCTTTGACGGCGGAGATTATGCCCTCCTGTGCGAGCTGCTGCACACGTCTGATACTTACGCCGAACAGCAGGGCGATGGTCTTGCTGTATACAAGGTTCTGCTTGCTTGCGTCTGACATGGCGTCCTCCTTCCTGTCTTTTTTGCGAAACGAAACGCCCCGAAAAAATTTTTTTGAGCCTGCGCATCTTTTGGGCTCGAAAGCGCCGCAGGGCATTTTTTCACCGGAAGTACCTTTTGAAGTGAAAAATTTTTAGAGATTTACAGCTTTGGTTTATTTTTCAAGTTCTCGTTCGAGATGATGTTTAAGGCGCGCCGTCAGTCCTTCGCTTATATTCCTCCGTATTTGCTCGGCGACGTCCCCGTTTGTTATCATTTGAGGAATGCTTAGCGTCTTGATGCTCTTGATCGGCGTCCGCCCTGTCCCTGTGCGTTGGAAAGGGATGTAGCCCTCTCCTTTGTTTGTTCCGAGGAATGCGTCGCTCCTGAGTGTGACGCGCTTGCCCTTGATGATCTCCGCCTTTATAGTGTACGGTGCCGGCGGCTTGACCATCGCCACGTCACCGTTCCCGCCGTTTACGCCGTCACCGGGTACACGTCTGTATTCTTTTACCTTTTTTGCCGGCGGCTTTGTGGGCTTCATTTTGAAATGAGTTGGAGTGAGTGGCCGCCCACTGTACACAATGCCGACATTGTCAACTGAGATCCCTGCGATCCTTATGCTGCCGGCTTTCCTCGTGCCGGATATGGCGTCTTTCACCTCGGCCTTTTTTATGCCGTAGTGTTCGACTACTGCTGCGCTGATCCAGGCCGGCGCCCTCGACTTGAAGTCGGAGACCGTTTTTTTCACCGCTTTTTCTGCGGCCTCTTTTTTTTGCTTTAAAGCTGCTTGAAGCTGCGGCAGGTTCCCGATCTGAATGCTGAAGCTGCCGCTCTCGCCCTTTGGTGTTGACACTTCTGCACCCCTTTTTCGCATCAAAAAACCGCCTCGGGCCGAAGACCTTGGCGGTTTTTTCTCTGTATTCTTGTTTGCATTGTAAGAATATCACTTTTTTATTATCCCTTTCAATCCCTTTTTATCCCTTTTTGTCCCTTTTTATCCCCGCATTTAAGGAACTGAAGAAAAAAAGATGCCCACCGGGGGACTTGCCCCCGGTGGGTTGCTCTTTATGACCTTATATTAGGTCTTTAGGATTGCATTCCAGCGCATCCGCCAGCGCGATCAAGTTTTTTGCGGTTACATTTTCTGCGCTCGCCTCTCCGTTCTCAATCTTTTGGATCAGTCGGAGGCTTACGCCGGACTTCCGTGCAAGTTCGGGCTGCGTCATTTCGTTCGCCATTCGCGTCCACGTCAGCTTGGTGATGTCGCGATTGTGGCAGTCCCTTCCGTAGTTTACGAGCGAGCAGAGGGAGCAGTTCCCGTCGTCACGAATGCAGTCGCCGTATTTCCGCCTCATTTGATTACCTCCACGGTTTCCCATGCGTCGACTGCTGCTGTCGTGTCGAGGTATTCGAGTTTGATGCGCACGATTTCGTGCCACTGACTTTCGAGGTCACTACATTCAACTATACGATAGCGATAGTTTTTTGTGTCCACGGTTCCTTCGTTGATGATGCGGGTTCTGAGTTCTTTTTTCATTTTGTTTTCCTCCTTGATTTTTGCCTCGCGGCTTCTTATGCTTCTATTATACGCCAATATCGGCGTATTGTCAAGCCTTTTTCCAAAATTTTTTTGAATTTTTTCAAAAAATTTCTGCTTGATTTCGAAGTTTGCCCTGTTGGTAAATCACGGAGAGGGAAACAAGAGCGCAGCCGTGTATTTTGAACGTCCTTTTTAAATATTTTTCTGTATTTTCTTCGTAATCGGGTTCCGCTAAAAAAAGGGCTTCGCATATTTTCCACCAGCGGCATCTGTCAAGGTATCGCATTTCTATAACCGTCTGCTCGTCCGGGCTTTTGAGCTGCTCGATCAGCTGCTCAATCTCTGCCCGGAGGCTTGCCTCTTTTGCCGTCAGCTCTTTAATTTTGTTTTCAATTTCAATCTTTTTAACGACGAGCCGCTCGGTTTTGCTTGCGCCGTCGAAGCCTCCGCCCGGCAGACCGTTAAGATTCGGAGAGGAGGGGGAACTCATTGTCGAGATTAAGGCCTCCAGGCGTTCGACCTGGTTGTCTATTTTGCGCTGGAGGCCGGCGAAGCTGTCGAGCTTCGCTCTGATCTCCTCTGTTTGCTTTGACTTTTGCATTTTTTCCATGGCTCCCTCTCCTCTTCTGCCATTTTTGTGCGGTTCTGTCATTTTTGTGCGGTTTTTTAAGCAGGCTCAAAAATGTCTGCGATTTCCTCGCGTCCGAGTTCTTCGCCCCGCCTTATGCAGCGAACTCTTTTGCTGCCCGTCATGTGGATATACCGCCGCACAATCACGTCCACATATTTCGGGTCGACCTCCATGAGGTAGGCCGTCTGCCCTTTGGCTTCGTAGGCGGCCATAGTTGTGCCGGATCCTCCAAAGGGGTCGTAGACGCCGCTTGCAAAGTCATTGTTGTCGAGCAATTTCTCAAGCAGCTCGACCGGCTTCTGCGTCGGGTGCAGTTCGTTCCCGCTGCGGGAGATCGAAAGCACGTTCCCATAGCCTTTGTGACCGTCGAAGTGCGTGGCTGCTCTCGCCGCGAACATGATCAGCTCGTGCTGTGACCTCCAGCCGACGCCCATGCCCGGCGTGCCCTTGTCCCACACGATTTCCGACTTGACTCCGAAGCCCGCTGCTTCGACGAGGTCGAACAGATACACCCACATCCGCCAGTCGGTGAAAATGTAGGCATAAAGGCAGGGCAGGTCTTTGAGCGCTTCGCGGATGAGGTTTTGGTAGCCTCTCGTGCTCAAGATGTCGTTGGCGATCATTGGCGTCTTTCCGCCTTGCTGCTTCGTCCCGATGCTGCCGTTTGCCTTTCCGGCCTCTTTTTGACCGCCGGAGCAGTACGGCGGATCCGTCAGGAGGATCTCTGGCGTCGCACCGTCGAGCAGAAGATCCCTGTCCTTCGGTTCTCCACTGTTCCCGCATAGGACACGGTGCTGGCCGAGGATCCAAAGGTCACCGTACTTCGTTACGGGTTCCTCCGGCGGCTTGATCTCGATGTCCGGATCGTTTAGGCTGATGTGTACCGCTTCGGAGAGGGCCGTGACGAGGTTTTCCACCTCGTCCTCCGTGTACCCGGTCAGCGAGAGCGGTATCTCACCTGTGTCGATCTCCGCAAAGATGTCGACGAGCATCTTGTTGTCGATTTCGGACAGCTCCGCGATCCTGTTGTCCGCCACGAGGTCAGCGTACTCGTCGGCCTCGCTTGTGTACTCCTGATACTCGACCGGGGCGCTCGGCAGATCCTCCAGCTGTGCCGCGAGGAGGCGACCGTGCCCCTGCACCATGAGCCCGGAGCGCTTGCTGACCGTGATCGGCTTCCTCCAGCCCTGTCTCGTTATGATTTCGCCGAGGAGACGGATCTGATCGTCCGGGTGCTTGTTCGGATTTCGTGGATTCGGCCGAAGATCCCCGAGCGGGACGATCGCGTCGTTGGCGCAAAACACGGGGATCTCGCCGGCGTAGGCTCTCGGCTTCGCCGTCGTTATGTAGTCGCCGAGCTGCTGCTCCTTTTTACCTTTTGCCATGACGCTCATCACCCTTCACTTTCTTCGTCTGCACGCTCCCGGAAGGCGTGATAATAGAGGGTGCCGACGGCCTCGGCGAGCTTGATCAGCTTCTTCAACAGCTTCGCGTCCATTTTAAAATTGAGCGTCGACTTGACCGACGTGCTCAAGCCGACCGTGACCGTCAGATCGTTGACCTCGCCGTTTCCGTCGACGTTGTCGTCCCCGAAAAGCGTGAGCTGACTGTCCGGGAGGAACTGCACGCGTATCGGATAGGAGTCGTCCAGGATGATTGCTGCGAGTTCGGTACGATCCTCGCAGAATTTTGCGAGAGCCTTGACTGCTGCCTCGTATTCAGTCTGCGCTGCTTTTTTCCGTTCTGCCATTGTCTTTCACCTCCTCCGTGTTGAAGCTTTCCGTCGGGTCTTCGAAGAATTTCCGACCGTCATCATATCCTTTGAGGTATATTTTGACCACTGCGACAGCAATCTCGTCGCGGTTCATTTTTTTGATTTTTCGATAGGTGTCCCGGCTGATTTCCGGCAATTTCATTTCGTTCATTGTGTCACCTCTTTCCTTGCCCACACGGCTTCGGAAACGTCAGATCTCGTCGCCTTGCGCCGGCCGACAGTCACGAGCACGCCGATCTCCTTCAGCTCCGTGAGACGCGGGGCGACGTAGTTGCGGTTGAAGTACGGGATCCGGCCGGTGCGGACGAGCTCCTCTGTGATCTCGCTCGCCGTCATTTGACGGTTGCCGAGCGTTTCGAGGATCAGGCGGCAGCGGGCCTGCCGCTTCGGCAGTATGGCGTCATAGCTCTGACGCCTCGTTTCTTTCGTCGTTTCATTCATGGTTTTCTTCCTCCTTCTGTAATATCTCGCAGCGATCCGGCGCTGCATACATAACACTGTGGCCGCATTTGTCCCGGAGTTGGATAAATCCGTTTCTCTCGCCGTTTTCTCCGTAGCGGTACCCCGTCTCCGTGATCCTTATGTACTCGATCCCGTTGTGGACGACCGGAAGGCAGCGGCGGGCCGCCTCGTCTGCTTCTTTGAGTGTCACTTTTTACACCTCCTTGCTATCGTGCGGGACTTCGTTTCCCCAAGCGTCCCATCCCGGAGCGGTTTCTCTTGCAAAAAGCTCGATCCGTGGCAGGTCTCCCATGAGCTGGACAATTTTGTCACGCACCTCGTCGGGCTTTTGGCTGTGCCTTCGGATAGGGGAGAAAACGAGCTGCCCCACGCTCGCGCTGATTCGCTTTGGCTTCCCTTTGACGGCAATCAGGCAGGGTTCCGTGTTTCCTCTCGTCCAGCGACCGAGGCCAAAAAAATAGCCGCTTCCGCTTCTGTTTTGCTTTATCCATTGGAAGGCGATGCTCTTGTATGTGAAGCCCCACGCCTTGATCAGATCAAGAGCTTCCTGCATCTTAGGATAGGTCGCCCACATAAAGAGCACACAGTCGTCGGCAGCTATACCCCCCCGCGCGGCGGGTTGACCGGGAACTGCTTCAGATCCTCGATCTTAATCGTTTGGTACTGTACTGCGGCCGCTCCTTGACACCCCGCGTCGTTGTATGACCACGGCGGATCCGCGTAAATTATGCTGTATTTTTTGTCCGGGAATGGTATCATCTCGCGTCTCCTTTTCTTGCACACTCCGGGGACACTTTTGTGTCCTCCTGTACATTAGTGCCGCACACGGTGTATGCAGCCCTCTCCGCCAGGCCGTCCAATAGCTTGATTGTGCCGCCGACGGCAGGGATTTTGTACTCCCGCAGCTCGTCCTCTTTGACGTACATTCGGCCGTATATCTGCTTCATGTCGCGCCATACCGGCCACGGAACGCGGTAGAAGCGTTGGAGGCTGAAGCTCACTACGACGAAGCAGAGGGCGCCGAGCGCGTGGTGCGCTTCGAGGTCGGCTCGCTGCTCCTGCGTGAGCCGCCTATGTACAATTCGGTCGTCGTCCGTGTGCTTTGCCTCGAAGTAGACGCTCTGCCCGCCTTTGACCGTCCCGCCGTAGTCCGGCTGCGCCTGTTTGGTATAGCAGGCGAGGAATTGCCCCTGCCTGTTGGGCGGTCGGAGCGGCTTCATCGGCTCCGGCGTTTTTTCGATCTTAGCAAGCCCCTTTTTGGCGTACCAGTCGCACGAGTCGGAGATCATTCGCTCGAACATCTCTCCGGCCGCCCGGGCCTGCTGCCCTCTGATCCGCTTGATCGCCTTCCCGGCTGTCGGGTCTATGTAACCCTCTGCATTTTTCCAGTAGTCGTCACGCTCCATACTGACTACCCCCTTCGATTGCCGGAATCTGTGTCCGATATTCGTTGGCTATGCCATTTTGGAGAGGGATTATTCCCCAAAAGTCGTTGTAGACGCGATCGTGTTCCCTTCTTTTTTCGGCTGCCGCTTCGAGCAGCTTCCGCCCTCCGTTAGAAAACTTTGCGGCCGCAGCGTTTATGCCGCGCCGAAGAGACGCCGGGCAGGCTGCTTCAGCGCGCGCACGCTCGTATGCCGGCTTGTAAAGATCCATAAAGGCGACACGGTCCATTCCGTCCCTGTTGTTCGCATAGCTGCCGCGGTGCAGCTCCCGGAGGGTGTGCCAGCCGATCGTCTCGACGATGCGAGCGACGAGCGGAGGAAGCAGCGCGGCAAAGTTGCAGCCCCAGCAGTCTTTGACCGAACAGAGCAGGTCTGAGACTGCTGCCCACGCGAGATCGGGCGTTATGATGTCAGGGTGCGTGATGTCCGTCATGATGTCCCGGATCTCCGCGATGCTCGGCGGCCACTTGCTCGTTGCGATGTGCTTCTTCGCCGCCATTCCGACGATCGCGGCGGCGTCGTCCGCGAAGATGTTCGCCCATACGTTGACCATGCAGGCGACCTGCTCCTCGTCTTTGAATTTGTCAAAGTTGGGGTATGCTGCGACGAGGACCGTGAACATTTCGATTGTCTGTTTCTTTGTCATTCTTCGTCGCCTCCTTCTTCGGCCTCATGCATCCGTCGGAGAATGCCGAACGTTCCGGCCGCAGCTTGTGGGCGCGCTCCCGCTCCGTGGCTCCCGTCGTAGTTGCCTTCAAGCACCTTCGCCATGTTGTTCGCGTTCATGAGCCAGTCAAACGTCGCCGACCAGTTCCGCTCGTTCTGCCCCTTGAGGAAGTCGGACGACTCGGCCTTTTGGAAAAGCTCCCGGAAGGTCTCGATGTCTCCGTATTGGCGCCAGCGAGCCCGGACGGCTTTCTCACGGGTTCCGGCGATGCAGCGGATCCTCGGATAACTCTCGCATGTTTTGTTGTATAGCAGCATAATCTCGACGATTGGGCAGGCTTTCGCCGCCGACCGGTCGGCGCTTGGTTCTGTTGGTTCTGTCCTGTCATGTACTGTTTGGTTATGTACTGTTAGGTTAGGTACTGTTAGGTTAGGTACGCTCGGAGTCTTTGCGCTTTCCTTGCCCTCTCCTGTGCCTTTCCGCTGGAGTTCCTGCGGATTTCCTGCTGTTTCCGATGTTGTTCTCTTTCTTGCGCGGTCTTTCGCTCGCCTTTCCAACAGTTTCCCTGCGTATTCCGACCAATCATGGAGGGCAAGGCCGTCCTCTGCGTCGTCCACATATCCGGCAGCGAGCAAGGCCTCGACAAGCTGCATGGGGTCTCCATCCCACTGCATCGCGTCGGCTATGTCCTCGGCGTCAAATTTGCCGAGCGAGCCCGTCGGGGCGAAGTCAAGCGCCCACCACCAAAGATAGTGCAGGTGGCCGACCGCCGCCGGAAGGCTTACGCCGAGCAGTCGTGCAAGTTTTTTAGTTTTTGGATGCCTGCCTGCTTCTTGATGACTTTCTATCCATGCCATAAAGACACCTCCTTCTTTTACCGTTTAGAACGGCAGGCCGTCCTCCTCATACTCCTCATAGTGTGCGGAGGTGTCCGCCGGCGCACCGTCAGACCTCCCGCTCGGTTTACTGTCCGCGAAGTAGATATTGTTCGCCACGACCTCGGTGCTGATCCGGCTCTGACCGTGCTTGTCCTGCCACTTTCGGTTTTGCAGACGGCCGGAGACGACGATCTGCCGACCTTTGCCGAGGAACTTCGTCGCAAACTCCGCGAGATTTCCCCAACAGACGATTGTGAAAAAGTCTGCTGTGACGACGTTGCACTGAGCTACTCGCTCCGCCTTGCTTTTTGCGGGCCTGTCCACCGCAAGAGAAAATGATGTGACCGATTTTTGGCTTGGTGTTAATTTCAGCTCAGGATCCGCTGTGAGCCTTCCGAGAAGTTTTACGTCATTCATGGGCTTGTATACTCCTTTTTCTGTTCTGCTCCGCGCTCTGTGCTCAAAGCGTCGGTTTTTTGCTTGCCGGCGCGTTTGCTTTTTTTGCTCTGTAGGCAGCAACACTTAAGGTTGCCGTCAGAATCGCCGTCTTGTTTAATTCGGCGGAGCTTGTACGCAGGTGGCGTCGGTTTAGTTCGAGGTTTACGTCGTTGTCAATCAGCTTAAGGTTGGAGAGGTCAATGTTGTGGCGATCTCCGTCGAGGAACGTCAGCCTGTAGCCATCGGGGATCGGCCCGTTTTTCTCCTCCCAGCGAAGGATGTGCTCCTGCTTCCACTCTCTTGCTCCCTCTCCAATCTTTCGCCATAGGTAGCCGTCAGGTCTTTCGAGGACTGTTCCGACCGGGTGTTTGTTTTGCGGCACGTTTCCCGGCTTGAATTGAGTCACTTCACACCCGGGCGGGCACCATCCTTTTCTCCCTTTGTTCGCCGGTTCGTGCCCTTTTTCAAACTTGCCGGTCAAGCCGGAGTTGAGGTTGTGGTTTTTGTAGTACGCCTTCAGCTGTTTGGTCTTGTAGTTTTTCCCAAAGCGTCTGTTCAAGTCCCCGGTCATTTGCGTCGGGCCGACGCCGACGTAGTGCGTTTTTATGTATTCGGACACCGGGGCAGGGAATAGAGCACTCGGCAGCCCTCTCGGAACGCCTTTTTTTGTCCCCATTCTCAGCTTGTGGTTTTGACAATATGATTTTACCTGTTCAGCAGTTACCTCTATTCCGAGGCGTATTTTTGCTTCTGCGGCTATCTGACGCGCTTTATGCCCGGGTACATATTCCCGCATGAAGTCGTGAAACGCCGCCGGGTAGCGCCTGCTCATTGTTTAGCCTCCGGCATGGCAGGTTTAGCCTCCAGCATAGCCGGAATAGGTGCAAGGTTGTCGTCGCCTCTTGCTCCTCTTCGGCCGTATCCGTATTCGTTCAGGTGCTCCATCGTTTTCAGCGCGAGTTCGCCGTTTCTTATAATCACCTCGGAGACCTTAGTGACGGCGGCCGCCCGCTTGATTTCCTTTTCGAGCTGCTCGTCGGTCAGATCGTCGTCTTGTATTCTTTCGATCGCTTCAAATAGTGCGTTGTTAAGGTCTGACAGCGTGTTCTTCATCTTTTTGCCTCCTTGAAAAATCGGTGATTATTGATTGTCATGACGTAGATCTGCGACTCGTGGAAGGCGCTGGCAACTATGTCGGGATTGTAAAAATACTTGATCGGCTCCTTTGTTGCTGTGTATCCAAAGTCAAACACAGCGGAGACAGCCTCGATGCTTTCCTGCGTCGGTTCCGGGCGTGCGCGTGTGTATCCGTACTTGGCGAACACCTTTGGCGGGCGGATCCCGTCATCCTCGGCGGCCTGAAGGATACACTGCGCGACCGCCACCTTCCCGGCGAACGGTTCGCCGTCCGCTTCCGCTGTGACCACTTGCGCCAGTTCGTAGCGTTCCTCGTCTGTGACGACGTACCTCTTTTCAAAGCCGGCCTCGCGGGCCCATGCTGTAGTCATTTCTTTGACATCAACCGGGCAACCTGTTTCGCTGACTGCGAAGTAGTATGCCGCTTGCTGATCCCTCTCCGGCTCTGAGCAGCTGACCGTGTCAACAGTTTTGATCGGGGTCTCGGCTGCTACCGTCTGCCCGCTGTCGGCTCCGCGGTTTGTCAACGTTGCGGAAGCGGTTGCAACTATGGCGGCTGCGATGAGCGCGACCACGCATTGCAGCGCATTTTGCCTCTTGACCGCGCTTTGCCTTTGTGATATACTTGTTTTGTAGGGCGCTCTTTCGTCGGTAACGTTCAGCGCCCCGGTTTGTGCCGTCCGCGTTGCTGCGGACGGTGCTTTTCTTTGTACTTGTTTATTCATCAGCTTTTCTCCTTTTCTGCGCTTTTTTAATTAGAATTTTGCGGTTTTTCTTTCGGGTTCTTTTTTTCTTTGCCCAAAGGTAAAGGTGCGCCTGCCTCGGGTTCTCGTCCATCGCCTGAACGAAAAACTCGTCTTAAAAATCGTGGTACTCGTCGAGAAAAGACTTGAACTGTTCGCTCACCGCCTTGAATATGTCCGAGAGTACGACTATGACATTCTCGACGGCTTCTGCAATAATCGGCGCTGCCTCGTTGACTCGGTCTATTGCATTATGCAAGATTTCCGGGTGCTTGCTGATTATCTCCTCGAAGATCTCTTTGTCTGTTTTCATATGCTTACTTCCGCCGCCTTTTCGTTTTTCGACTTTCGCCGGCGCTTCCACTCCTCGAACTCCGCGACCGTTCGCGGATCCTCGAAGGCTTCCCGTACGAGCCTCAGAAGCGGTGTGGCGAGCTGGTCGCGCTGCCGCTTCTTAACATTTTGAGCCTTTGCTATAGGTCCCTGCATTTTCTCCGCCTCCGTCTGTAGTTATTCTTTCATCACTCTGTTATAGTTTACGCAACAACGTTCTCAAAAAAAAGTGCGGGATCCATTCCAAACTTGTTGCAAATCATCATCAACTCCGTGATGAAGAAGTCGCTGCCGCCGTTGAGTTTTATAGTGATTGTTGGCTCGGCGCAGTTAATGACTTGAGCAAGGTCTTTGTAGGTGATCCCATGTCCCGCGAGCCACCTCTTGACAGCCGTGTATGGCGCGTGCTTGCTGTTGTTCATTTTTTATTCCTCCTTTTTCTCAAAGTGACCACCGGTTGAGTAGTCCCAATCGATTGTTCCGTCCTTGTAGAGGGCGCAGCCGTGGGCGCGGAACGTCCAAAGGCTTGCAACGTTCTGCATTATGGCTTTGCCCTGGCCGTCGGCCTGCAGGCAGCGGAACGTTCCGCCGCCTGCGTTGGTGTATGTTCTCCCGGTCTCCGGGGTGAACTTTGTGCGCTCATTTCCCATGTTTATGCTCCTTTCAGCTCGTGGATCATGGTCCGGTAGTGGAAGCGGACAATGTTGTATCCGGCGACGCCGATGGTCTCGATCCTTGCCTTGCCTTCTGTTCCGACGACGATCCCGTTGATGTCTCCCTTTTCTCCGATAGAGAGGTTAGAGGCGTCTGTGATTGTTCCGACAACTTTGTTTATTCGTGCGATCAGGCCGACGAGTTTTGCGCTTTTTTCTTCCTCCATTGTCTTTTCCAGCCACTCCACGCGCTCCGCTTCGCTATCAATAGAGAGAAGCTTGTCTGTCACGTTGTCTCGACATTCGGCAAGCGTTTTGCGGATCTCTTTGCGGCTTAGTCGCCGTGCTTCGAGGAACTCCTCGACGGGTTCCCTCGGCCAAAGGTTGAAGAGATCGCTGTCGCTCGGTTCTCTTCCGGCGAAGCGCTCGCGTGCCCGCTCATATTCCGGCAGGGTTTCCAGCGCTTCGAGCCTGGCAGCCAGTTCCGCCTGCCGAAGCTCTGCTCTTAGCTTTATGAAGTCGAGCCGGCTGGCTCGGTAGTATTCGATAGCGCTGGTCTTCCATATTTCGAGGAAGTCCCTCACGGCCTGCGGCGCGTTTGCTTCGATGAAGGCGTCCCGGCTGATCCGTTCGCCCAGCTTTGCCTGCCAGCCTTCGAGGGTTTTCTTCGCCTCCTTGAGCTTCTGCTCAGCTCCTTCGATGTCGTTCTTTTTGGTGAGGATCTCCCATCTGTCGGCACCTTTTGCAATTTTCTTTGCGAGCTGCTCCCGGTGCTTTTTTAGAGTTTCGCACCGCTTCTCAACGGCAGTGGTGGCATTTATAACCTTCTGTTCAAGTTCCTGCTTTGTCATGCTTTCTCTCCTTCCTGCTCCGTCCCTTCCTCAATGGAGGAAGAGACGGAGTTCGTCGTTAACCAGTTCGTAGGTCATGCAGCCGCAGTCGAAGCGGATGTAGTTCCAGTCGGTCGCGTTGTAGAGCGGGAGCCGTTCGGTGTCGCCGGCCTTCCTAAGCTCGCGGTGTCTGTTGACTTCTAAGGAGGGAATTGTGTGGTAGATTATGACCTTCTCCCGGGCAAAACCATACCAGTTGTAGAGGAGATCCTTCGCTTCCTCGTCGGTGAGGATCCGCGTGCCGGTTGCCGCCTTCAGTTCGTCGTATCTGCTCTGCACGTAGTTGTGGGTGTCGACGTAGGGCCTCCACTCTTGCTCGGTTTCGAGTTTTTTCTTCAGGTCTTCGATCTCGGCGTCTTTTTTTGCCGCCTCTCTGTCTGCTGCGATGGACGCGTCAGCGGCTTCCAAATTCGCTGCTCGCTGAATTTTTTCCGCGAGTCCGTTGGCGTTTTCCTTGTATGCCCTGCAGAACTCCGCCTTACTTCCTTCGTAGTCGTAGTAGGAGGCTTCGATTGATTTGAAGAGGTCGGAAGTGGGGAAGAACCCGGTCAGCTTTTCAAATTCTGTGATTGTCATGTAAAGGTCTCCTTTTGTGTTGCCGCTTTTATAGCGGGCTGTTATCGTTTACGCCTCTCATTATAGCTGCTTGTTTCGCGGTTGTCAATAGTTTTTTCTAATTTTTTATAAGATTTTTTATCGTGTGGGATTGATTTTTTATTTTTTTGGTGTATAATTGAGTACAGAGGTGATAACGTGAAGCAAAAAAGAATGATTGACAGCCACTTTGGTGAGCGCCTTCGCACTCTCCGAAAAGAGAACTGTCTCACTATGGAACAACTTTGCGAGCAATTCAACGATCGGTTTGACGCTAAGCTGAGCAAGTGCACAATCTCTCGATATGAAAACAGCACGCAGGAACCAATGCTGAATACTGTTGCCTTGCTGGCAAAGTTTTTTGACGTTTCCCCCATTTATCTCATGGGGCAGACGGAGCAGAGACAAGCATCGACTGCGTCGAACATACAGAACAGCGCCGTAGTGCAAGGAAATAATGCTCAGACGCTAATCGTGCGGAATGCCGCCGGAGGGGCGCGGGAACTCTCCGAGGAGGAGTCTGAACTCCTGCGGATATATGAGCTGCTTGACGTGAAGGGCCGGACATCCTTGATGTCCTTCGCGTTTGAGCTTGAGGAAAAAGGGGGAAAGCATGATGGGCTTTGAAAAATGGGCGGGGGTACATGATTCCCCGGATCAAAAGAAAAGAATAGCCAGCGCTCGGACTGCTGCCTGTACGCCTATCAGCGTTTCGCAGGAGACAAAAAGCGGCACCTTTAGCGGCAGCCACGGCGTCTACACGACGACGTTGGAAAGTTGCACATGTATCGACTTTGCTCGACGCGGACTTCCGTGTAAACATATTTATCGGCTTGCTATTGAGTTTGGTTTGCTTAACGGGTCAGTTTCCTCCGATTCGTCAAAGGTGAAACGTCCGACGCCCGCCGGATTATCATTTAGTGAGGCGGTCGTTGTGGTCGAACGCGTTGGCGAGAATGCGCAGCGCGTGCTTCATGACGTTCTCTATTCGATGTTTTACAAAAAGAAGTCCGAGACAATTGGCGTCAAGCGGTCGCAGGAGATTTCTGCGCTCATCGAAGCGGGTATTCTCTGCCAGTGTGACGGCCTTCGCGAGCTTCTCGGAGCATATCGCCAATACGAACTTTGCGATGTTCTGACCGCCGCCGGCGTGTCAGGGTTTAAAAAAAAACGCACGGTTTGACGTCCTAATCAATTGGATCTGCGAGAACGTCCCTGATGCGGCTAATATGTTCTCGGAGGCGGTGGTTGTACGGCTGTCCGATCCTTTTGTGAAGTCGGCTCGAAAGATCTACACCTATCTTAACCGCCGGAATGAAAATGACGTCTATGTCGATGAGGAAGGCAACGAACATGAGATTCCGAAGGGGTCGCAGTTTGCTGCTACCGTTACGCTCGAATGCAATACGGAACTAACGGTTAACTTTAAAGATGACGAGATTACAACGCTCCTCGACCAGCATGGCGTCAACCGCTGCTACGGGTGTAAGCCATGAATGCTGTAATCTATGCGCGCTATTCGAGCCACGCACAGAAGGACGCCAGCATCGAGCAGCAGATCCGCGAATGTCGGAAGTTTGCCGGAAACCACGACCTTCGGATCGTCGGTGAATATTGTGACCATGCAATCTCCGGCACGTCCGACCGGCGGCCGGAGTTTATGCGAATGATCAAAGACTCAGTAAAAGGGAAGTGGCAGCGTGTCCTCGTGTATAAGGTCGACCGCTTCGCTCGGAACAGGTACGACTCGGCGATGTATAAGGCGCGGCTGAAAAAGAACGGCGTAAAGGTCATGAGCGTTATGGAGCCGATCCCGGAGGGTCCGGAGGGGATCCTGCTGGAGAGCGTGCTCGAAGGCTCGGCCGAGTATTACTCGGCGAACTTGTCGCAGAATATCCGACGGGGCATGGAAGACAATGCCCTCTCCTGCAAAGTAAACAATGGGCGTCTCCCTCTCGGCTTCAAAAAGGGCGACGACGGCCGGTATGCGATCGAACCTACCGGTGTCGCTATTGCGCGGGAGATCTTCGAGCGGTATGCAAACGGCGAGAACGTCCGGGAAATCACCGACGAGCTGAATGCTCGCGGGATCCTGACGTCACACGGTGCCCGCTGGAATAAAAACAGCCTGCACACCATTCTCAAAAACGAGCGGTACGCAGGCGTCTATATTTGGTCAAATATAAGAGTCGAGGGCGGGATCCCCGCCATCGTGTCGAGGGAGTTGTTTGATGCTGTGAAGGATCGTCTTAGAATTGTCGCAAAAGCTCCGGCAGCGGAGCGGACGAATGTCGACTACCTGCTGACAGGGAAGCTGTTCTGCGGCCGGTGCGGGAGTCCCATGACCGGCGAGAGCGGCACGGGAAAAGGTGGCAAAAAATTCTATTATTACACCTGCGTTGGCCGGAAACGATCCAAAACGTGCAATAAGAAGCCGGTCAAAAAGGATTGGATCGAGGAGACGGTCGTCCGTCAGACGCGGAAGCGATGTCTCACCGACGAGATGATCCGGGCGATCGTCGACTCCGCTCTTGAGCTTCAGGAGCGGGAAAAGGACGACAGCGTCCTCCGTGGCTTTGAGGCAGAACTCGTCGAGGTCAAGCTCGGGATCGGGAACATCCTGAAGGCGATCGAGCAGGGCATTATCACGCCGAGCACGAAAGAACGACTCGAAGAATTGGAAGCCCGGCGTTTGGATTTGGAGGAGGCGATCGAGGGTGAGAAGATCGAGCAGCCCCAGCTCACACGCGAGCAGCTGACGTTTTGGCTGGAACGCTTCCGAGACGGAGATCCGCGAGATCGGTCGTACTGGTCGACCTTCATCGACGTGTTTGTGTCGGCCGTGTATGTGTATGACGACCACCTTCGGATCGTTTGCAATTTCACCGGAGAAAAGGGTGCGATCACGTTCGACTTCGTAAACGGGATCGAGGACTATGAGGAGGCGGTGGAGGTGTTCGACTTTGACACCCACGCCTCCACCAGCCCGGAAGGCCGGGCAGCCAATTATCGGATTAACGCTGATAAAACCGTCACCTCATCGCACGAAGTGTTCGGACGCTGCCCGGAATGTTCCACCAAAAATCCGAAAGCTCGGCTTTCGGATTTTTCATTTGTGCCGCAGACTCAACTTTATCGGAACGTAAGCTCAACCAAGGCACCAATGAACGGTGTTACGCCTGCGGCGTAAATGAAGATGCTTTCGGAAAAAGATACGAGTATGCTTCACCGAAAAACGATTTTTCTCTCCGGGGAAAAGAGACAATATGCCGTAACAATCGAATCTATAAAAATAGAGAACAAACAACGACTTCACTTTCCTGCAATCCGTTTTTTACCCTGAAACTACAATTATTTAACCTCCGGTTAACAAGAATGTTCCTGACAATCCCTGTACTTCAAGAGCAAATCTGATATAATACTAACAGAAGCAGACATCGGCTTACTTTTTGCTCATGGAGGTATAATTATGGAAATAACTGTCGGTACAAATATCAAGCGCTTACGCACGGCAAAGGGGATTACCCAGGAACAACTTTCCGTTGTCATGAACGTCTCGTGTGCGGCGGTCTCCAAATGGGAGAGAGGAGTTTCGCATAGTTAAGGATACCACACCGACAATCCACGCTTACAGGCAAAACCAGAACCTCTGTCAATCCAAAGATAGGGATTGACAGAGGTTCTTTTGTTATATTCCCGTTCTCACCGAAAACGCTATGACAGGGGTAAGATACAGCAGAATTCGCTTCACCTCCAACACGATTTTCTGTGCACCCGGAAACGTCAATCTAACTTCTTTTTCCTCTTTGAACGAACATGGCAGCTAAAAAATCCCCCCAAAAAACGAACAGTCCCATGATGGCAACATAGTCCAGCAGGAACAGGGCAAGCGGTGCATCAAAATCGAAGAAAACAAAGTGGACCCGCAGAAGCATATAGCTGCCGAAGTCCCGTTTCACGAACGCATATGCTCCGTATGCGGCAACTAAGGCCGCCATGCCTCGGAGCGTCCATTTCCTAAATTCAGACGGCTTCTTTGTGAGCTTCCTTGCCATGCCCATGATCCCGCTCCAGTGCAGCCCAAGGTGCAAAGACATGAACACAAATCCCCAGTATGCCGAAAGCATGTGAACCGTTCGCGCCGTCATTTGTCCGCTCCGGATACCGAGGAAGGAAAAGACCGTGCGGGAAAGCAAAATGCCGCTGATCATCGAGCCGCACATGGAAAGCAGGACGAGCGCCACAAGGACGGTTTGCAGAACGCGATATGAGGTATACCGTCCGCGAAGGATGCCTTTGCACCATTTTCGGTTCAGAATATGGTGCAGGACAAACAGAACGAACATTCCGACGCCGAGCCACTCGTGAACCGCTTCTCCTACGGTGGGATCGCTTCCGTATACCAAGCTGTACGCCATCAGGAGCAGCAAGGAGGCTGTCATGAGAAGATCAACGGCGATTTTCAGAATCTGCTTCGGCTTCATCACAGGTCTCACGGCAGCTTGCAGTAAACGTCGTCCGTCACGGCTTCGCACCATTCCGTTTTTCCGTCCTCGCCGGGTACTTCAATGGCAAGGTGCTGGAACCAGCAGTCCTTCGCCGCGCCGTGCCAGTGCTTGACATTTGCAGGGATGTTCACCACATCTCCGGGGTGAAGTTCCCGCGCCTCTTTTCCTTTCTCCTGATACCAGCCGCGTCCGGCAACGCAAATCAGCATTTGTCCGCCGCCGCTTTTTGCGTGATGAATGTGCCAGTTGTTGCGGCAGCCCGGTTCAAAGGTCACGTTGAACACCGGCACCTGCGTCGTCGAAACGGGCGCGAGGTAGCTCTGCCCGATGAAATACTGTGCAAACGCATCGTTTTTGCCGCCCACGGGGAATACGGAAAGATCCTTTGCCGGTGCGCCCTCGTCCTCGCCATAGACTTCCGCAATCAGCGGAAATGCGCTCCACGCTTTCGGCCAGCCGCAGTAAAAGGCAAGCTGGGTGACGATTTCCACGGCCTCCGTCCTGGTCACGCCGTGTTCCTTACCCAAAGCAAGATGACTTTTGAGCTGCGGATAAAGACCTGCCGAGAACAGCGCCGCAATGGTGACCATGCTTCTGTCTCTGGGCGAGAGCTTATCCTCCCGCGACCACACCTCTCCGAACAGTACGTCGTCATTGAGTTCCGCGAATTTGGGAGCGAGAGTACCGAGTACGTCCCGTCCCGCCGTCTGTTTCTTTGCCATATCTTTTCCTCCTTATCTGCACGCATGAAGAACCGCCAGCAGCTCGTCCTTCGTGAATTTTTTGCAGCAGCCTGCCGTCAAGACGGTGCTGTCCGCGATGGCCTTGTAGTCCGTATCGGCGGGAATGTTCATTTCCGCAAACGTCGCCGGCAGGCCGACTTCTTGGATAAACGACGCAAGAGCGTCGACAAATGCGTTCGCCAGTTCTTGTTCCGTCTTTCCGGCGGGGTCGACGCCCCACACATTCACGGCGAGGCGGGCAAACTGAGGCGTCGCTTCGGGAAGCATATGACGGTAGAGAACGGGGTGGATCACCGCAAGCCCCTGCCCGTGGTTGCAGTTGGTGTACGCGCCGAGCTGGTGTTCCAGCATATGCGCCTGAAAATCCGTGACCTTGCCGATTTTTAAGATGCCGTTTTCGCCCATGGCCGCCGCCCAAACAAGCTCGCTCCGCGCACCTATATCCTGCGGATTTTTCAGCGTCGCCCGAAGGTTGTGGATGATGTTGCGCTGGCAAGCCTCGTTGATTTCATCGGAAAGATTTGTTTCCCGCGGCGCGCCCATGTAGGTCTCCATGCAGTGGGAAAGGGCGTCAAAAGAGCCGGAGATGACCTGGTTCATGGGCATGGTCATGGTATAGGCAGGGTCGAGGATGGCAAAATCGTAAAACGTGCCCCACAGTGGGCCTTTGACCTTCTTTTCCTCGTTGGTGATGACCGCGCCGTTGTTCATTTCCGCGCCAGTGCCGAAAGCCGTCACCACTGCGCCCATCGGGATAAACGCCGCAGGGCCGCCGTGCTGCACGGTTTCCAGTTCCCACAGATCGGCGTCGGTTTTTGCCTGCGCCGACACCACCTTGCAGCAGTCGATGACGCTGCCGCCACCCACGGCTAAAATGAAGTCGATCTCATTCTCGCGGGCAAGGCGGGCGCCCTCCTGCACTTTGGCGTAGGTGGGATTCGACATAATGCCGGTAAACTCCGTGACATTCTTTCCGGCAGCGGTGAGAAGATTCATCAGTTCGTCGTAAACGCCGTTTCGCTTGACGGAGCCGCCGCCGTAGGCCAGCATCACTTTCTTGCCGACCTTTGCAAGCTCTGCGGGCAGATTCTTTTCCGCCGCTTTTTCCCCGAAATAGACCGTGACGGGGTAACGGTAGGTAAAGCTGTTCATTCTGTCCTCCTTTATCTGGCGAAACGCCCGTGGAGCGCTTTCACAAAGTTTGGATCGAAATGGTTGACGATCTCGCTGTGGCCGATGTCAAGCGGCGCAATTGCCGCCATTTCCTCGTCGGTGAGGCTAAAATTCCAGATGTCGAAATTCTGCTCCATGCGTTCCCGGTGGGTGGATTTCGGGATCACGGCGACGCCCCGCTGCACGTTCCAGCGAAGGGCGACCTGCGCCGCGCTCTTGCCGTACTTTGCGCCGATCTCGGTCAGTACCGGGTGGGTGAAGATCCCGTGCTTGCCCTCGGCAAACGGGCCCCAGGCTTCCGGCTGTACTTCGTATTCTTGCATAAGGGTCAGAGCGTCCGGCTGTTGGAAGAAGGGGTGCAGCTCCACCTGATTCACCATAGGAAGAACCTCCACCGTCTCGCAGAAATCGGCCAACACATGGGGATAGAAGTTGCACACGCCGATGGAGCGGATGCGGCCTTCCTTGTAGAGTTCTTCGAGCGCCCGCCACGCGCCGTAGTAGTCGCCCATGGGCTGATGAAGAAGATATAGGTCGAGGTACTCCAGCCCCAGCTTTTGCAAGGAGCTTTCAAACGCTTTTTTCGCGCCCTCGTAGCTGGAATCCGACACCCACAGCTTGGTGGTGATGAACAGATCATCCCGGCAGGCCCCGCTTTTTTTCAGCGCCGCGCCCACCACTTCCTCGTTCCCATAGGACGCCGCCGTGTCGATCAGCCGATAGCCCACGCTGATGGCGTTCAGAACCGCCTGCTCGCACTCTTTCGGGTCGCGCATCTGAAAGACCCCGAAGCCCTCCATGGGCATTTTCACGCCGTTGTTTAAGATTGTGTATTCCATGATAAACTCCCTCCTGGTAGTTCCCAAATCAAAGGTCAGACCCCAGTTCCATATTTGCGTAAGCCGCGATCATTTCCGGCGTTGCCGTGTAGTACCGTTTGTTTTTGTTTACCTTTGCGATTTCCGCCATATCTTCCTCGGTAAGCGCGAAATCGAAAATGTCGAAGTTATCGCGGATGTGAGCGGGATTCTTGGAGCCGGGGATTACCACATTGCCGCTCTGAATGTGCCAGCGCAGAATAATCTGTGCGTTGGTCTTGCCGTATTTCTTTGCAAGCTCCGTGAATATTGGTTCTTCCCGCAGGCTCTTGTCGCCGTGGCCCAGCGGATACCATGCCATCAGCCCCATGCCTGTTGCGGAAAGAATCTTTTTCAGTTCGGTCTGTGGATAGTACGGGTGCGCCTCCACCTGAACGACCTGGGGCTTCAGTTCCATGGTGTCGATGGCTTCCCG
>CANRAV010000023.1 GCA_947628695.1 uncultured Clostridia bacterium | reverse complement strand
TATGCGGCTCGTGCCATTCTCTCAAAACCGCTTCCACCTGTGCAATCAGTTCCTCTTTCTTTGGGATCACATAAGTATAGCGCGAGGCGAAAATATTGTTTGAAAGCCCGCCCAGCGCATATTCAGCGCCTACGCTGTCCTTGTCCGTACAGAGAATAATCCCGATTGGCGGGTTATCGTCGGGATCGTTGACTTCCGCTGCGTAGTAATTCAAGTACATATTAAGCTGCCCGACTGCTTCCGGCAGGAGCTTGACCGTTTTCAATTCGATCAGCACATAAGCGCGGAGCGGTTTGTTGTAAAACACCATATCCACATAGTAGTGGTTGTTGTTGAGTGTGACGCGCTGCTGCGTTCCAACGAACATGAAGCCGCGCCCAAGCTCCAAAAGGAATTTTTCAATCTGCCCCACAAGCGCCTTTTCCAGCTCGTTTTCCATAACCGGCTTTGCCTCGGGAATCCCCAAAAACTCAAAGACATACGGATCCTTGATAATATCGCTGGGCGTAGTCATTTCAATTCCGTGCTGTGCAAGGGCAAGCACCGTTTCCTTATTCGTTTTCCCGTCCGATAACAGCAGCCTTTCATACAGAGAGGTTGCGATTTGCCGTTTCATTTCGCGTACCGACCAGCCGGAATTGACTGCCTCTTTTTCGTAGAAGCTGCGCTTGTCCGCGTCGGAGATGGACAGAAGCTCACAGTAATGCGTCCATGTCAATTTGCCAGTCACCGACTGGCATTTTGGGTAGGAGAGATAAAACGCCCTCATATTTTGCAGATTTGAACGCGAAAAGCCCTTGCCAAATTCTTTTGTCAAGACTTTGGACAGTTCTTTTAGGGTCTGCTGTCCATATTCGGCACGTTCCTGACTGTTCTGCTCATGCTCCACGATGATGCGCCCGATATTCCAGTAGGCAGTCAAAAGCTCGGTATTCACCTGACGTGCTACATTCAACCGCGCAGACTGCAAGATTTCTTTGATTTGGCTTATCATATCGTTATATTTCGCAATCTCATTCATGGGTATTTCCCTCTCTATTATGTACATTTTTTGATAAAAACTAAACCTTTCCCTTTTTGTACGCACACCGCCTTTTTTGCCGCAATGATGTCAATACTACGGTAGAGGAGGTGTTCGCATGAAGAGGCTTAAAGGGATTGCCGTTTACATTCTGCCCTGCGCTGTTGTGTGTGCCGTTATGATAGTATATACGCTTGTTTACAGGGCGGTTTCCTGAGCGGAGGCTATGTACCTTTCGTTGTAGAAAAGGTACTGCTGCGCAAGGCCGGCGTACTCGCCGAATGACCTGTAGTCGAAGTCCGGCGCGTAATACCTGCCAAGCACGCGCTTTATCCACACGTCAACGGGGAAGGCCTCCATATACCCAAGCGAGAAAAGCGCAACGCAGCCTGCGACCTTCGGCCCCACGCCCTTGACGGTGCAAAGCGTTTTCACTGCCTCGTCAAGTCCGGCCTTCCGAAGCGCGTCGGCGTCCAAAAGCCCGGACGCCGTCTTTTCCGCCGCGTCGGCTATGTACCGGGCGCGAAAGCCCGCCCGTATCGGCGCAAGCCCCGCTTCTCCCGCTTCCGCAACTCTCTCTGCGGAGGGGAAGGTGTAAACACCGTCCGCCGTCTCTTCCCCCAACAGGGAGCAAAGCGAGGCTATTATCTTCTTGATTCTCGGTATGTTGTTGTTCTGCGATATAATGAAGGAGCAAAGCGTTTCCCAAAAGTCCTGCCGCAGTATGTGTATGCCTCGTCCGTTTTCCACGGCCTGCGGCACCACGCCGCGGCTTTGCAGATCCTTTCTGATGCCTTCATAGTCGCGCTTAAGGTCAAAAAAGTCGGCGTAGCGGCTGTCGAACTCGTCTATTGTCATATCGGCAATAAAAAATCCGTCCTCGCCCACGGCCCTAATGTCAAGCCGTCTGCCGAAGGCGACGCCGGTAAAGCAGCCGCCCTCCTCCGCTTCGAAGCGGAAGCACTGGCCGCAGTCAAAGGTTTTGTAAAGGTCAATATCGCTGCCGGCGACGAGAACACCGCCGTCCTTTTCCGTTATGTTCATGTCTTTCCTCCAAAAATAGGGCTTGAAAAAACAGGCAGATTACTGTATAATATCCTCGAAGGAGGGTGAAAAATGAGAGAACATATATACACCATTCCCGTAAACGAGGCTTTTGAAGACGAAAGCGGCAGGTGCCCTTTCTGCATCCTTCACGAGAAGCTGGAGGAGGACGAGCTTACGTCCATCCTCGGCGCCTCTATGATGGAGCCGGACATCCGCATTCAGACAAACAAACTGGGCTTTTGCAAAGAGCATTTTGCAAAGCTTGCCGGGCGAAGCAAGCGTCTTCAGCTTGCGCTTATTTTGGAAAGCCACCTTGAAGAGCTTAAGGGATCCGTGCGCCTCGGCGGCGCGCTAAGCAGGGATAAGACGGCATCCCCCAAAAAGAAAATTGCAGAGCTTGAGGAAAGCTGTTATATTTGCAGGAAGATAGAAGAAAACTTTGCGGCCATGTTTGACACAACGGCTTACCTTTACTCGGCCGAAGACGAATTCCGAAAGAAGTTTGCCGCCAAAAAGTGCTTCTGCCTGCCGCACTACCGCCGCCTGCTTGAGGAGACGGCGCACATGAAAAAGCCGTACTCCGCCCAAATGGCGGCCGATGCGGAAAAGGTCGTTTCTTCCTACCTAGAGAAGCTTAAAAACGACGTCTCCTGGTTCTGCAAAAAATTTGACTATCGCTACGACAGCGAGCCTTGGTATGACAGCAAGGACGCAATAGAGCGCGCGATAGCCTTCCTAAGCTCGACATGAAGAACCGCACACTAAGGCAGAAACGGGTCATAGCCGTCCTGTCGCTTGTCATCGCCGCAACGGTTTTTGCGCTTCTCGGCGTGTTCCTGTGGAAGGCGGTGATGAACGACGTAAAGACCCCGGACGACTTCAAGCTTTACATAGACGGCTTCGGGTGGAAGGGCTATCTTGTCGCCTTCGGCATACAGGTGCTTCAGGTGTTCGTGGCCTTTATCCCGGGCGAAGTTGTCGAGATAGGGGCAGGGCTTGCCTTCGGCTGGTTTTGGGGGCTTGTCGTGTGCCTTGCCGGCACGGCGGCGGCATCCGCGGCGGTTTTCCTCCTCACAAAGCGCTTCGGCATAAAGCTTGTAGAGATGTTCACCGACCGCGAGAAGATAGACAACATGCGCTTCCTAAACAGCGAAAAGAAGCTTAAAAGGCTTGTCTTCCTGCTGTTTTTCATCCCCGGCACGCCGAAGGATTTGATAACCTACTTCGTCGGCCTTACGCGCATGACGCTTTCGCAGTTCCTGCCTATCTCCCTGCTTGCCCGCATACCGTCTGTCGTCTCTTCAACCCTTGCGGGTCACTATTTTATAGAGGGCGATTACCTGAAGGGCGGCATCGTCTTCGCCGCAACCGCCGCGGTAAGCGCCGTCGGCATGCTTGCCTACAACGCAATAGTAAAGCACCGAACCGCAGGCAAGGGAGCGGAACAAAGAGAAAAGTGAACTAATTAAACAGAAGCAGTCACAGGGCGAAGTGAAGAAGCAATAGTGAAAAGTGAATAAGTGCGGAGTCCGCCGAGCGGACGTTATTTAATAAATATCGAAAAAGCGAAGCTTTTTCTTCCACACTTATTCACTATTACTTATTAACTATTACTTTTACTTTTACAGCTTAGATTTGAGATAATCGGCAAACTCGGCACTTGTTGCGCCGTCGGGTCTGCCGGTTATTTTTACCTTGGCTTCCTCGAACATGCATATGTCAAGCGCCTTTTCAAGCTTTTCCGCCTTGTCGACCCTGCCGATGTGGCGAAGCAGCATAACCACGGCGCGAAGCATAGAGCAGGGGTCCGCATACTCCGCCCGACCCTCGTTCACCATCCTCGGCGCACTGCCGTGAATGGCCTCGAACATGGCATAGCGCTTGCCTATGTTTGCGCTGCCTGCGGTGCCGACGCCGCCCTGTATCTCCGCGGCCTCGTCCGTAAGGATGTCGCCGTAAAGGTTGGGAAGTATCATCACGCGGAAATCGCGCCTTCTCTTCTCGTCGACAAGCTTTGCCGTCATTATGTCTATGTACCAGTCGTCAAGCGCTATCTCCGGGTACTCCTTGCCTATTTCCTTGCAGATGCTTAAAAACTTGCCGTCCGTGGTCTTTATGACGTTTGCCTTTGTGACAACGTCAACGCGGTTTATGCCGTTTTTGCGGGCGTAATCGAAGGCAAGGCGTGCTATCCTCTCCGTCCCCTCTGTGGTCGTCACTACAAAGTCCATGGAAAGCTCGTCATTTACCTTTATGCCTTTGCTGCCTACGGCGTATCCGCCCTCGGTATTCTCGCGGAAGAAGGTCCAGTCTATGCCGAGGGAAGGCACCTTCACCGGGCGCATGTTCGCGAAAAGGTCAAGCTCCTTGCGCATGGCAACGTTTGCGCTTTCTATGTTCGGCCAGGGGTCACCCGCGCGCGGGGTCGTCGTAGGTCCTTTGAGTATCACTTGGCAGCTTTTAAGCTCTGCCATAACGTCGTCGGGTATCGCCTTGCCGGCAGCTGCGCGGTTTTCGATGGTAAGCCCCTCTATGTCGCGTATCTCTACCTTCCCGGCAGCTATCTCGTCCGCAAGCATAAAGCGCATAACGTCTTCGCTTACCTTACATATGTAAGGTCCTATCCCGTCACCGCCGCAAACGCCTATTATCAGCTTGTCAAGAGTGGAATAGTCGGTAAAATCCTTTACCGCCTTTATCCTCTCCGCACGCTTCAGCTGCTCGTCAAGCAGCTTTTCAAAGTGCGAAAGCGCCGCTTTCTTTTCCTCTGCATATTTTTCAATCATTTTGTATATTCCCTCCGGATTTTTATGTTCAGCCAATTTACATAATGCGACAATAAAAAAGCATTATTTATACGCGAAACCCGCGTTTCCCACACGTTTTTCCACATTTTCGCGCCTATAAACGGGCTAAAATGCGTCATTTGCTGTGAGAAACGCTTTTTTCACTACAAGTTTCCCACATTTTGCGGCTGCATTATGTCTTCCGAAAACCGCATGCGGGTTATTATTCATTGTGAATTTTTTGCAAAATTTTACGCTTCCATGCAGGCGTAAGCGTTCTGCCAAAGCGGCGCTTTTGCACCGGAAAGAAGCTCGAAATACCCCTGCGAAGCTATCATCTGCGCGTTGTCTCCGCACAGCGAAAGCGGCGGAACGTAAAGCTTTACGCCATAGCCCTCGGCAAGCGACGACAGCGCCTTTCTAAGGTGGCTGTTTGCGGCAACCCCGCCGGACAGCACCAGCGGAAGCTTCTCGCCGTTTTCGTAAAGGCGCTCGACCCCGCGGCAAACCGTCGCCACTGCGGCAGCCGTGAAGGAGGCCGCTATGTCGGCCTTAAGCGCGCCCTCTATCACCTCGCCGCGCGCTTTAAGCGTGTGCACAAGGTTTATAACCGCCGTCTTAAGCCCGGAAAAGCTGAAGTCGTATTCCGCATCGTGTACGCGCCCAACCGTAAAGCGGAAGCGGTTTTTGTCCCCCTCCGAGGCAAGCCTGTCCATAGCCGCGCCGCCTGGGTAGGGAAGCCCCAAAACACGCGCCGCCTTGTCAAAGGCCTCGCCGGCCGCGTCGTCCCTCGTCACGCCTATCGTAGTGAGCTTTGTATAGTCCTCCACCTTTATAAGCGAGGTGTGTCCCCCACTCACCACAAGGGCGATAAAGGGCGGCTCCAGCTCCGGGCTTGCAAGGTAGTTCGCGGCTATGTGCCCGCGTATGTGATGCACGGGAACAAGCACCTTCCCATAGCTGTAGGCAAGCCCCTTTGCAAAGCTAAGCCCCGTAAGCAGCGCGCCTATAAGCCCGGGCGCGTATGTAACGGCAACGGCATCTATATCGGCAGCGGTAAGGCCTGCGCCCTCAAGCGCACCGCGCACCACGCCGCAAAGCGCCTCTGTGTGCGCACGCGACGCAATCTCCGGCACAACGCCGCCGTAAAGCGCGTGCACGTCCACCTGTGACGCCACCACGCCGGAAAGCGCCTTCCTCCCGTCCTCGACTACGGCTGCGGCCGTCTCGTCACAGGAGCTTTCTATGCCCAAAATCCTCATGGATGTATCTCCTTAACCATTATAAGCGCGTCGTCGTTTTCCCTTCGGTAAAAGCCCTTGCGAACGCCGACGCTTTTAAACCCGACCTTTTCATACAGCAAAACGGCGGCCTTGTTTTTGCTTGCCGCCTCCAGCGACAGCGTGCAAAGCCCCCTGTCTTTTGCCTCTCTCTCTATTTCCGCAAGCAGTGCGGTCGCAATTCCGCGCCGCCTGTACCCCGGCAGGACGGCTATATTTTCTATCATCCCTTCAAACAGGGAAAAAACGCAGCTTGCCGTGCCGCAAAGCACGCCGTCCTCCAAAGCCGCAAGGTAAAGCGTGTCGTCCCTCTCCGCCGCCTCGCGTATCTGCTTTTCGCTCCAGGCCGTGCCGAGACACGCCGCCTCCGCCTCTGCGGCGGCGGCAGCGTATTTGCCGTCTGCCCTTATTATCTCCATGCTTAACCCGTTATCCTTGCGGTAAGCCCGTCCGGCGACAGGTACAGCTTTTCCGTCACCATGTCCCGCAGGTAGCAAACGCCGTTCACGTCGGTGCAGAAAACGACCTCGTAATAAAGCCCGGGGAACGCTTCGGAGTAAAGCCGTATATAGTACTCCTTGTCCGTAAATTCACCGGTCGGCTCTGCCTCCCTGCCGCCGAGTATGGCGTCCTTTATGTATTCCACGTACCTTGTGCCGTCCTCGACCGAGGCCTCCTCGCCCGCTTCCTTGCCGTAAAAGTAGTCTATCGGCTGGTTTATGCCGCCCATAAATATCCCGGCGGAAACAGGGGCAAAATCCTCAAGCCTTATCTCCGGCACGCTCTCGGCGCGGTATACGTAAGAACCGCCAAGCGCGTCCTTCGCCTCCGAGATAAAGCGCGCGCTGTCCTCAAAGGCGACGGTGTAAAGGGTCACGCCCTTTTCCGCGCTGCCTATTGTAAGGAAGGCGTCCTTAAGCGTGTTGGCGCCTATGCCGAGGGGACAGCGTATGTAGCTTATCCCCGTCTCCTCGTCGGTTATCCGCACCTCGTCCATGGTGGCGGAGTGCACGGGCGGTGCTTCGTTCCTGTCGCTGCCGCAGCGCGATATAAGGAACACAAGCCCAAAAAGCGCGCCTGCCGCCAAAAGCACCGCTATAATCCTCAGCGCCTCTTTAAGGTACGCATTTGCCTGGTCTTTGCCCTTTGCCATCTCAATATCCCATCTGCCCCATGGAGTCGTCGTTCTCTATCCAGTCGGCAACGTTGTAAACGGTGTAATTGTCCCCGTCCTCGTGGACGACGACCTTTTCGATCCCCGCGTTTATAACAAGCCGCTTGCACATCTGGCAGCAGCAGGTCCCCGCAACGGGCTCCCCGGTTTTGGGGTCAACGCAGGCAAGATACAGCGTCGCACCAAGCATCCTGTCGCGCGGGGCGGCGATGATTGCGTTTGCCTCCGCGTGGACGGAACGGCAAAGCTCGTACCTTTCCCCACGCGGGATGTTCATTTTGTCGCGCAGGCAGAAGTTAAGGTCGCAGCAGTTCTTCCTTCCCCGCGGTGCGCCGGCATAGCCCGTGGAGACTATGACGTCGTCCTTTACTATAATGGCGCCGAACTTCCTGCGCAGGCAGGTGCCGCGCATGGCAACGGTACGCGCTATTTCAAGATAGTAGTTAACCTTGCTTATTCTGCCCATTGCACCCTCCGTCAGTCAAGCTTTAAATCTTTAAGGTACTGCTTCAAAGCCTCGCTCGTTTCGGGGTGCTTAAGCCCCCTGTCGATGTTGGCGATAAGCATGCCCACTTTAGAGCCTATGTCGTATCTTGTGCCCTCAAACTCGCAGGCTGTCATGCCCTTTTCGTGCGTAAGCACGCGCATCGCGTCCGTAAGCTGTATCTCGTTGCCCGCACCGCGCGGCGTGTTTTCCAGAATGCCGAATATCTCCGGCGGAAGCACGACGCGGCCGAGTATGGAAAGCAGGGAAAAGATCTTGTCCGGCGACGGCTTTTCTATCATGTCGCTGACCTTGTACACGTTGTCGTGCAGGCTTTCCACCTTAAGCGAGCTGTATTTTACAATCTGCTCCCTCGTGACGCTCTTCACGCCCACAACGCCAAGCCCGTACTCGTCGTAAACGTCGGTAAGCTGCTTAACTACGGGCGTTTCGGAGAAGATGACGTCGTCACCGTACAGAACGGCAAACGGCTCGTCCCCAACAAAGCTTTTAGCGCAGTACACCGCGTGTCCAAGCCCCTTCGCCTCCTTCTGGCGGATAAAGCTTACGTTTGCGATGTTCGCAATGGCGTTTATGCTTTCAAGCAGCTCCGTCTTGCCGGAGGCCTTAAGCTTTTCGCTGTATTCGGGGCTGTAGTCAAAGTAGTCCTCTATGGCCTGCTTGCCCCTGCCCGTTATCACAAGTATGTCGGTTATGCCGGAGGCAGCCGCCTCCTCAATCAGGTACTGTATGCAGGGCTTGTCAACTATCGGCAGCATCTCCTTCGGCACGCCCTTCGCTATAGGAAGCATGCGCGTGCCGAGACCGGCCGCGGGTATTATCGCCTTTGTTACCTTTTTCATTATTTAATTCTCCTGTTATTTCTTTTTCTTGCCTGTTATTACAAGAACTATAATTATTGCAGCCGCTGCCACTGCAAGCAGGGCGTAAATCCACCAGCCGTTATCCCCCGCAGCCGGGGAAACACCGCCTGCGGCAGAGGCGGAAACGGTGCCTGCGAAAATTGCGGATATAAATGCCAAAAGGGCCGCAAAAGTCTTTTTCATAACAATTCCTCCTTGTTTTTTAACGCGCGCAGGCGAGGTGCCGAAAGGGCATACACCTGCACGTTTAAATTATATACTAACGCGCTTTATTTGTCAAGTGCGTGTTAAAGGCAGCGAGATGCCGGAATCCGAGAACACAAACTCCCTTTTGCATATCGAAGCCGGCAGCACGGCCGCCTTGCCGTACTTTTTCCGTATGGCGTCGACTGCTTTGTCAAGCCTTTCGCGCTTTTCAAGCCTTAAGGGGTCGGAAAGCAGGTCGGTTTGGAGGGGCGCGTCGCTGCTTTCAAGCCGTATCGCCGTTACGGAAAGCGAGCGCAGCGGCGAGGAAAGCCCGCCCTGTGCGCGGAACAGGCCGAAGGCGGCGCGCGCAATGTCGCCGGAGTTGTCCGTCGCCCGCTCCGTTGCGGCCTGCATGCTCCGCACGCAAAGCGCCGTGTCCCGCACGGAAACGCAAACTCCCCTGCACCTCATGTGGAACTGCCTAAGCCGCGTGCCCACGTCCTGGCACAGCGCAAGCATCAGGCGGAAGACCTCCTCCTCGCTTGTAAGGTCGCGCGGGGGCGTGGTTCCGTGACCTACGCTTTTAACGGGCGGAGCTTCGGCAGCGGTAACAACCGGCGCGTCGTCCAGCCCGTTGGCATAGCGCCAAAGCGTGCTGCCCGCTTTGCCGAGAGCCTTTACAAGGAAGCCCCTTTCGCAGTCCGCAAGCTGCCCGAGGGTGAAAATGCCGTACCTGTTAAGCGCGCGCTTTGTGCTTCTGCCCACGCCAAGCAGGCTCTCCACCGGCAGCCCCTTAAGACGGACGCGGAAGCCTTCCGGCGTTATAACTGTCGTGCCGTTCGGCTTTTTCAAATCCGACCCCAGCTTTGCAAACACCTTGTTGAAGGACACGCCCACGCTTACCGTGATGTCAAGCTCCTCTTTCACCTGTTCGCGTATCATGTCCGCCGCAAGCCGCCCGTCGTCAAACTTCTTTATCGCGCTGCTCACGTCAAGCCAGCACTCATCAAGCCCAAACGGCTCTATCCGGTCGGAAAAGCGCGCGTATATGCGCTTAAGTCTCTCCGAGTAGTCTGCGTAAAGCCCGTAATTTGGTGGCACTATGCAAAGCTCCGGGCAGGCGCGCTTTGCGTCCCCTACAGTCTGCCCGGTGTATATGCCGTATCTCTTCGCCTTCTCGCTTTTGGCAAGCACTATCCCGTGCCGCTCCTCTACCGAGCCGCACACCGCCACAGCCTTCCCTTTAAGCGAAGGCTCCTCTGCAGCCGCGACAGACGCGAAAAAGCTGTTCGCGTCGGAATGCAGTATAACCCGATTTTCCAAGTGCAATTCACCCCAAACAAATGTTCTGTGAAAGGCATTGTAGCACATCGAACATTTGTTTGTCAAGCCCCCGCCGTGACTTTTGGACGGGACGGCACAAATTTTTAACACAAAGCGCCGCGCGGCATAATATGGTAGCAAGAAGGGAGGGTTGACAATGGGATGCTTTGATTCTTTCTTCGGCAACCAGAACTGTTGGATCATAATACTGATAGCAATAGTTATAGTTTGCTGCTGCAGCTGAACCGACATAAGGGAATAAAAGAACCGCAGGGGGTAACTCCTGCGGTTCTTGCCTTGAAAATGCTTTTTCATCAGGCCGAGGGAAAAAGAGTGCAGACGGGGCGAACAAAGCCGCCAGCTGTACAAAGGTACTGCAAGGCTTTGTTCGTCACGAGCGAAAAAATTTAATTAAATAAGCGGTTAACGGAGGCTGTGGCCGACGGTAACTTCCTTAGAGCTCCAATTTTCTTTTTTCGCGTTCGGTGCCTTTTTCACCGGCCTGTTATCTTTTCGCCCACGTAGATGGACTTAGCGTTATCATTATCGGGTAAAGTTCGAGCCTGCCCAAAAGCATGGCAAGCGACAGCACAACCTTTGAAAAGGCGGAAAAGCCGGCGTAGCTGCCCATGGGGCCGACGGCGCCGAAGCCGGGGCCAATGTTGTTTATGCACGCGGCGACGGCGGAAATGCTTGTTTCAAAGTCGAAGTTGTCGACGGCGACAAGCAGGAAAATGCCGATAAACACGCCGATGTAAAGCGAAAAATACGTGCCCACGCTGTGAAGCGTCACGTCGTCAACGGGCTTTCCCTCGAACTTCACCACGGATACGGAGCGCGGGTGCAGCATGCGCGAAAACTCGCGCTTGATGGACTTGAAAAGAAGCACTATGCGTGAGGTTTTAAGCCCGCCTGCGGTCGACCCCGCCATGCCGCCCGTGAACATCACGACAAAAAGCACCGCCTTCGAAAGATCCGGCCAGTTGTTGAAGTCCGCCGTTGCAAAGCCGGTTGTGGTCGAGATGGAGGACACCTGAAAGGCGGAAAGCCTTATGCACTCCCCGACATTGCCGTATATGCCATAGATGTTCACCGCAACGACGGTGACGGCGACGAGGTATATGCCAAGGTAGGTCCAAAGCTCGCCGCTTTTGAAAACCGTGCGGAAGCGGCGCAGCAGCAAAAAGTAGTAAAGGTTGAAGTTTACGCCGAAGATAAGCATAAACACGGTTATGACCCATTGAATGTAGGGGCTGTAGCTTGCTATACTGTCGGCCTTCACGCCGAAGCCGCCGGTGCCGGCCGTGCCGAAGGCGTGAATGAGGCTTTCAAAAAGATTCATCCCGCCGCACAGAAGCAGCGTAGTCTGCAAAAGGGTAAGCCCTATGTATATAAGGTAAAGTATCCTTGCCGTCTGCCTTACGCGCGGAACAAGCTTGCCGACTATCGGCCCGGGCACCTCCGCCTTCATGATGTGTATGGAGCGGTCCGCAGAGGAGGGAACCACCGCCATGATAAAGACAAGCACGCCCATACCGCCGACCCAGTGCGTGAAGCTGCGCCAGAACAAAACGCCCTTGCTTAAGGCGTCAAGGTTCGTGACCACGGATGCACCGGTCGTCGTAAAGCCGCTTACGGTTTCAAAAAACGCGTCGAAAAAGTTGGGTATCTCGCGGCTTATCACAAAGGGCATAGCGCCGATGACCGACATCAAAAGCCAGGACGCGGCGACAATAACAAAGCCCTCCCTTGCAAAGATAACCTTGCTTCTGGGGCGGCTTATAAGGGTAAAGGCAAAGCCTATGGCAATCGCCGCAAGCACCGTAACGGCGAAGGGAACGACGCAGCTTTCCCCGTAAATGACAGAGACGGCAAGGGGAAGCAGAAGCAGCACAGCCTCCGCCTTCACAAGCTGACCTATCATGTAGAAAACCATCCTGCGGTTCATAAAAGCCCTTTACCTTTCCAATATATCGGACAAATCGTTGAAGTACTGCTGCGCGGTGACTATTATGACCCTGTCGTCGGCAAGCATTGCGTCGTCGCCGGAGGGTATTATGGTCTTCCTGTCGCGCAGTATCCCCGCGATAAGCACGTTCTTTTTGAACCTTATGTCTTTAATCGGCACGCCTATCATCGGGAAATCCGCGCCGACCTTAAATTCAAGCGCTTCGGCCATGCCGTCCATCATCTTGTAAAGGGTTTCAACATTGCTGCCCTTGGAGTTTTCCAGCGCGCGTGCATAGCGCACGAGTATGCCGGTGGTAAGCGACTTCGGCGTTATAACGCGGTCAAGCCCTATCTTGCCGGCAAGCGAGGCCATCTCCTCCCGGTTCACCTTCGATATAACGGTCGGCACCTTGTGCGACTTTGCAAACAGCGAGACAAGGATGTTTTCCTCGTCCTGACCCGTAAGCGCAGCAAAGGCGTCCGTTTCCGCAAGGCCTTCTTCAAGAAGCACCTCCTGCTCCGTCCCGTCGCCGTTTATTATAACCGACTTCGGAAGCAGAAAGCTAAGCTCTGCACAGCGCTCCGGGCTGCGCTCTATTATCCGCACAGACATCCCCGCGTCCTCGCACAGCTTCGCAAGGTAGTACGCCGTTCTGCTGCCGCCGAGAATCATAACGCTGTCCGCCTGCTTCTTAAGCACGCCCAAAAGCTTTAAAAGCTTAAGCACCTCGGAGGGCGCGGCTATAAGCCCTATCTTGTCGCCCGCCCTAAGCTTAAAGCTGCCGTAGGGGATGTAAAGCTTGTCCCCGCGTCTGACGGTGCAGACAAGGTAATTAGCCTTAAAGCTTTCGCGCATTTTGATAAGGTTCATGCCGTTAAGGCCGCTCTCCTCGTCAAGGATAAGCTCCACAACCTCAAACCTCCTGCGGGAGAAGCTCTCACGCCTGACCGCCGAGGGCAGACGCAGTATATTGAAAAGCTCAAGCGCCGTAAGCAGGTCGGGGTTTATGGGCATGGAAAGCTCTAACTGGCTGCACATAAAGTTAAGGCTTTTGTCGTTGTACTCCGGGTTGCGTATGCGGGCGATGGTGTGCCCGGCGCCCATGCGCTTTGCAAGGAAGCAGCTTAGCATATTAAGCTCGTCGGAGCCTGTCGCCGCCACAAACATGTCGGCGTCTTCCACGTCTGCCTCCTCCAGCGTCTCGCAGTCAACCGCGTTGCCGCATATAGCCATGACGTCGTGGACGTTTGTCACGTCGGTTATAATGTCCGCATCGGAATCAAGCACCGTAACGTCGTGCCCCTCCGCAACCAGATCCGCCGCAATGGAAACGCCTATTTTGCCGCATCCCGCAACAATTACTTTCATATACACTCCCCACGCCTTTAAGGCCTGCAAAATTTCACAAATGTATACTACTACGTTTTTTAAGTTTTTTCAATAGATTTACGCAAATAATTTTAAATTATAGGGCAAAAAAGCCCTCCGCGCGCTGTTGACAAGTCCCGTAAAAGGCGGTATACTGTAATGTAATACAAAGATTGGAACTTTTTATGGCTAAAGAAAGAATTAAGATTTCCGAGCATTTTACATATAAAAAACTTTTAAAATTTGTCTTTCCGTCCGTCGTGATGATGGTGTTTACCTCCGTATACGGCACGGTAGACGGGCTTTTTGTATCGAACTTTGCGGGCAAAACGCCCTTTGCCGCCGTAAACCTGATTTGGCCGCTTATAATGCTTTTGGGCACTCTCGGCTTTATGGTGGGCACGGGCGGTACGGCGGTTGTCGCCAAAACCATGGGAGAGGGCAGGGAGAAGCTTGCAAACCGCTATTTCTCCATGCTTGTGTACTTCACGGTCGCCGGCGGCGCCGTGATTGCCGCAGCGGGCTTTTTTATGCTGCAGCCGGTCGCCGTCTTCCTCGGTGCGGAGGGCGACATGATAGACGACTGCGTGCTTTACGGGCGCATCATCTTCGCGGCGCTTCCGTTTTTCATGCTGCAAAACGTGTTTCAAAGCTTTTTCGTCACTGCGGAGAAGCCGAAGCTTGGGCTTTTGGTGACCGTCGGCGCGGGGCTTGCCAACACGGTGCTTGACTTTGTTTTCGTCGCCGTGCTTAAGTGGGGGCTTGCCGGCGCGGCCGCGGCGACGGCCGCAAGCCAGTTCGTCGGCGGCGCAGTGCCGCTTTTGTACTTTGCGCGGGATAACGACAGCCTTTTAAGGCTTGGCAAAACGAAGCTTTACGGCAAGGTGCTTTGGAAGACGGCCACAAACGGCTCGTCGGAGCTTATGAGCAACGCCTCGGCTTCGATAGTGACAACGGTGTTCAATTTTCAGGTGCTTAAGTTCGCGGGCGAGGACGGGCTTGCCGCGTACAGCGTGCTTATGTACGTCTCCTTCATATTCGCGGCGGTGTCCATAGGCTACGCGATAGGCGTAAGCCCGGTGGTAAGCTACAACTTCGGCGCGGGCGACACGGCAGAGCTTAAAAGCCTGTTCCGCAAAAGCCTTGTCCTTGTCGGCACTGCGGGCGTTTTGATGCTTTCCTTGGGGGAGGCTTTGGCAATTCCGCTTTCGACGCTTTTCGCCGGCTACGACCCGGGTCTTTACGCGCTTACCGTCCGTGCCTTCCGCCTGTTTGCCGTAAGCTTTCTTCTAAGCGGGTTCAACATCTTCGGCTCGGCGTTCTTCACGGCGCTTAACAACGGCGGAATCTCCGCATTTCTGTCCTTTTCAAGGACGCTCGTCTTCCAGCTTGCCGGCGTCTTTTTGCTGCCGCTTGTGCTGGATACGGACGGCATTTGGCTTTCCATGGTCGTATCGGAGCTGCTTGCCTTTGCGGCAACGGCTGTGTTTCTTTTCGCAAAACGCAAAAAATATCAATATGCATAAACGGAGGGGTCATTTATGGCAAGAATCATCACGGTAGGCAGGCAGTTCGGCAGCGGAGGCAGGGAGCTTGGCAGGAGGCTGGCGGAAGCCCTCGGCATCCAGTACTACGACAGGGAGATAATAAGCGAGATAGCCAAGAAAACCAAGCTGTCGGAGGAGTACGTGCACAACATTGTGGAGAGAAAGCCCATGGGTCTGTATCCCATAACCGTCGGCAAAAGCTTTGCCTATGTCGGCGAGTACTCGCTTATTCAGCAGCAGTCCGTGTATAAGGCGCAGGACAGGATAATAAAGGAGCTTGCCGACAAGTCGGACTGCGTGATTGTCGGCCGCTGCGCCGACTATATACTGCGCGACCATGCGCCTTTCCGCATTTTCGTCTACGCAAGCCTCGACAGCCGCATTAAGCGCTGCATAAGCCGCGCTTCAAACGGGGAGAATCTGACGGAAAAGGAAATAAAGCGCCAGATAAGGGAGATAGACAAAAACCGCTCCAAGTACTACGAGTTCTACACCGGCGGCAAGTGGGGCGGCAAGGAGAACTATGACCTTTGCGTAAACACCACAAACGCCAACATAAAAGAGCTTGTCGCCGGCGTGGCGCGTATGCTCTCAGAAAATGCATAAAAACCGTATAATCAGGCAAATATACCAAAGAAACTTGCAAATATATGCAAAATTAAGCATATTCACTATTGACAACAGGGTATCTTCGGCGTATAATTGCTTAATGTAAAATATATTTTCACAGGTTTCGGAGGCAGAAGATGAACAAAAAAGACATAAAGAAGGTAGTACTTGCTTATTCCGGCGGGCTTGACACGTCGATAATAATCCCCTGGCTTAAGGAGAACTACAACAATTGCGAGGTTATAGCCGTTTCCGGCAACGTCGGCCAGAATGACGAGCTTGACGGGCTTGAGGAAAAGGCGCTGAAGACGGGCGCTTCGAAGCTTTACGTGCTTGACCTTACGGACGAGTATGTCGACGACTATATAATCCCCACCATGAAGGCCGGTGCGGTATACGAGGATTACCTGCTCGGCACAAGCCACGCGCGCCCCTGCATAGCGAAGGGGCTTGTGGAGATAGCCCTTAAGGAGGGTGCGGACGCTATTGTTCACGGCTGCACCGGCAAGGGCAATGACCAGGTGCGTTTTGAGCTTGCCATAAAGCACTTTGCGCCCAACATGCCGATAATAGCCCCCTGGAGGGAGTGGAGCATAAAGTCCCGCGAGGAGGAGATAGACTATGCGGAGGCGCACGGTATACCTCTTAAGATAAACCGCGAGACCAACTATTCGAAGGACAAAAACCTTTGGCACCTCTCGCACGAGGGCATGGACCTTGAGGACACCGGGAACGAGCCGATGTACGAAAAGGAAGGCTTTTTGGAGATGGGCGTCTCCCCGCTTAAGGCCCCGGACAAGCCCACTTATGTAGAGCTTGACTTCGAAAAGGGCGTTCCCGTTGCCGTAGACGGCGAGAGGATGAGCGCGAAGAACATAATCCTTAAGCTTAACGAGCTTGGCGGTGCCAACGGCATAGGCATCATAGACATAGTGGAAAACCGCCTTGTCGGCATGAAGTGTCGCGGTGTGTACGAGACCCCCGGCGGTACGATACTTTACAAGGCGCACAGGGTGCTTGAAAGCATCTGCCTTGACAAAATGACCGTGCACGAGAAGGAGCGTCTTTCCGTCACCTTTGCAGAGCTTGTCTACAACGGCCAGTGGTTCACCCCGCTTAGGGAGGCGCTTAGCGCCTTTGTGGACAAAACGCAGGAGACCGTTACCGGCAAGGTAAGGCTTAAGCTTTACAAGGGCAATATAATCAACGCCGGCGTGTGGAGCGACTATTCGCTTTACAGCGAGGAGATTGCGACCTTCGGCGAGAGCGACTACGACCAAAAGGACGCTGCCGGCTTTATAAACCTTTACGGGCTTCCGATAAAGGTGAAGGCAACGGTTGACGCAAAGACTAAGTAAAAAACGGGAGAAACGGCAATGGCAAAGCTTTGGGCGGGCTTTACGTCGGGCGAGACCGACGGGACCGCGGACGACTTTAATTCTTCGATACGCTTTGACAGCAGGATGTACGCGCATGACATAAGGGGCAGCATGGCGCATGCCTCTATGCTTGCCTCACGAGGCATTATATCGGAGGCGGAGGCGGAAAGCCTTATTTCGGGGCTTCGCGGCATACTTGCGGACATTGAAAGCGGCTCTCTCGCCTTTGACCCGGGCTGTGAGGACATACACATGTTTGTAGAGCAGGTCCTTACGGAGCGCATAGGCGACGTAGGCAAGAAGCTTCACACCGCGCGCAGCCGCAACGACCAGGTGGCGCTTGACGTGCGCATGTACCTGCGGGACGAGGCGGCGGAGATAAAGGCGCTCATAAAGGAGCTTATAACCGTCATTGCCGACACTGCGGAAAAATATGCGGGCGCAATAATGCCAGGCTACACCCACCTGCAAAGGGCGCAGCCGGTTACCTTCGGGCACCACCTTTCGGCCTACGCTTTCATGCTTCTTCGCGACCTTGGGCGGCTTGAGGACGCAGAGAAGCGGCTTAACCTGTCTCCCATAGGATGCTGCGCGCTTGCCGGGACGACCTATGACACCGACAGATTTTTGGAGGCCTCGTCTCTCGGCTTTGACGGGATAGTTATGAACAGCATAGACGGCGTTTCCGACAGGGACTTCTGCCTTGAATACATGGCCGCCTTTTCCGTACTTATGATGCACCTTTCCCGCCTTTCGGAGGAGGTCATCCTTTGGTCAAGCAGGGAGTTCGGCTACATAACGCTGTCGGACGCGTACACCACCGGCTCGTCCATAATGCCGCAGAAGAAGAACCCGGACATGGCGGAGCTTGTTCGCGGCAAGACCGGCCGCGTATACGGCGACCTTTTTGCGCTTCTCACGGCGCTTAAGGGGCTGCCACTGGCGTACAACAAGGACATGCAGGAGGACAAGGAGGCGCTGTTTGACGCCATAGACACCGTAAAGATGTGCCTTAAAGTCTTCGCCCCCATGCTTGCCGCCATGGAGGTGCACACGGATAAGATGCTTGCAGCGGCAAGGGAGGGCTTTATAAACGCCACCGACCTTGCGGATTATCTGACCGTAAAGGGCGTGCCCTTCCGCAGTGCATATAAAACGGCAGGGCAGATAGTGGCAAGGTGCGTCAAGGACGGCAAGGTGCTTGAAACGCTTCCGCTTGAGACCTACCGGGAGTACAGCGACCTCTTCGAGGCCGACTTGTACGAGGCGGTGGATCTCGGAGCCTGCGTGCAGCGGCGCATATCGGAAGGCGGTACCTCCGTACCCTCGGTTATAAAACAGATAAAATACATAAGAGAGATGCTTTCGAAATGACAAGGGTTTTCATAGACGGTTCTTCCGGCACTACCGGGCTTAGAATTGCAGACAGGCTTGCGGAGAGGGAGGACGTTTCCCTCATAACGCTGCCGGAGGAGCTCCGCAGGGACGTAAGCGCGAGGAAGGAAGCGATAAACACGGCTGACGTCGTGTTCCTCTGCCTGCCGGACGACGCGGCCATAGAGGCGGCAGCCCTTGCGGAAAGCGAAAGCGTTAAGATAATAGACACCTCCACGGCGCACAGGACTGCGCCGGGATGGGTTTACGGCTTCCCGGAGATAGGCGCACAGCGGGGGCTTATTGCCGCGTCAAAGCGCATTGCCAACCCCGGCTGCCACGCAAGCGGCTTTGTCGCCCTTGTCGCCCCGCTTACGGAAAGCGGCATACTTCCGCGCAGGTCGCGGCTTTCCTGCTTTTCGCTTACGGGCTACTCCGGCGGCGGCAAAAAGATGATTGCGGAATACGAGTCGCGGGACAGAAAAGCGCTGCTGTCTGCTCCCCGTCAGTACGCGCTTTCACAGTCGCACAAGCACTTGAAGGAAATGACACGCGTCTGCGGGCTTGAAAACGCGCCCGCGTTTTGTCCCATAGTTGCGGACTATTACAGCGGCATGGAGGTGACCGTTCCGCTCTTCGCCGCCGACATAAACGGCAGCGCGGAGGACATAAGGGAGCTGTACAAGGCCTACTACAAGGGCGGCGCTGTCGGGTATGCCGACGCGGACGACGGCGACGGGATGCTTTCCGCCTCTGCCTTTGCGGGGAGGGACGACATGGCTGTTTCCGTCTTCGGAAACGGCGACAGGATACTTCTCACCGCTCGGTTTGACAACCTCGGCAAGGGCGCATCCGGCGCGGCGATACAGAACATGAACATACTTATAGGCGCAGAAGAGACAAAAGGACTAATTTTGTAAGTAATAAGTAAAAGTGAAGAGTGAAGAAGTGCGGTGTCCGCCTTCGGCGGACGGGATTTTCATATAAAGTAATAAGTAACAGTGAAGAGTGAAGAAGTAATTATGGAACTGATAAAAGGCGGCGTGTGCGCCGCAAAGGGCTTTAAGGCAAACGGCATACACTGCGGCATACGCAAGAACCGCACAAAAAGGGATCTTGCGCTTATTGTAAGCGATGTACCCGCCGCCGCTGCGGCCGTATACACCACCAACCTTGTCAAGGGCGCTCCCCTTGCGGTGACAAAGGCCAATATAGCTGACGGCACGGCTCAGGCGATAATATGCAACAGCGGCAACGCAAACACCTGCAACAAGGACGGCGTGGAGATTGCGGAGGAGATGTGCGCTCTTGTGGCGGCACAGACCGGGGTAGAGAAGACCGACGTTGTAGTGGCTTCTACCGGCGTCATAGGTCAGCCGCTTGATATAACCCCCATAGCCGCCGGCATGGGCGCGCTTGCCGCCGGGCTTTCCGCAGACGGAAACGCTGCCGCGGCGGAGGCGATAATGACCACCGACACGGCCGTGAAGGAAGCCGCCGTGCGCTTCACCGTCGGGGGCAGGGAATGCCGTCTTGGCGGTATGGCAAAGGGCAGCGGCATGATCCACCCCAATATGGCGACGATGCTTGTGTTCATAACGACCGACGCCGCCATAAGCCGGGAGATGCTTAGCAAGGCGCTGTCCTGCGACGTGCAAAGCACCTTCAACATGCTAAGCGTCGACGGCGACACTTCTACAAACGACATGGTATGCGTGCTTGCAAACGGCCTTGCGGGCAACCCGGAGATAGACGCCGATGGCGAGGATTTCGACGCGTTTATGAAGGCGCTTAACACGGTAACGGTTTCGCTTTGCCGCATGATAGCCGGGGACGGGGAGGGCGCTACAAAGCTGCTTGAATGTACGGTCACCGGCGCGTCTACGCTCGAAACCGCCAAGAAATGCGCCAAAAGCGTCATCTGTTCCAGCCTGCTTAAGGCGGCCATGTTCGGCGCAGACGCAAACTGGGGCAGGGTCCTTTGCGCCATAGGCTACAGCGGCGCGGACGTGGACGTAAACCGCGTGGGCGTGTCGTTCCGTTCCGCGGCCGGGGAAGTGGAGGTGTGCAGGTGCGGCTGCGGTGTTCCCTTCTCCGAGGAAGAGGCAAAGAAGATACTGCTTGAAAAAGAGATAGACATTTTGGTTTCGGTCGGCGACGGCGCTTACTCCTCTTCCGCCTGGGGCTGCGACCTAAGCTACGACTACGTAAAAATCAACGGGGATTACCGTACCTAAAGAAGGAAACAAAGAAATGGAAATATGCTTTTCCAACGCGCAGCGTGCGCAGGTGCTTACGCAGGCGCTTCCGTACATAAAGCGCTACAACGGGAAAATAGTGGTGGTCAAATACGGCGGCAACGCCATGGTGAACGAGTCGCTTAAAGAGCAGGTCATGGAGGACATAGTGCTTCTTTGGCTTGTCGGCGTCAAGGTCGTGCTTGTCCACGGCGGCGGCCCGGAGATAAGCGACACCATGCGAAAGCTCGGCAAGGAGGCGGAGTTTGTGGACGGCCTACGCGTCACCGACCGCGAGACTGTCGACATCGTGCAGATGGTGCTTGCCGGGAAGATAAACAAAACGCTTGTAAACCTGCTTCAGATGAAGGGCGGCAAGGCAATGGGCGTTTCCGGCATTGACGGAAGGCTTATAGAGGCAAAGGTAAAGGACGAAAGGCTTGGCTTTGTCGGCAGCATCACAAATATAAACATATCCCCGGTTACCGATCTTTTGGAAAAGGGCTATATACCGGTCGTTTCCACCGTCGCCTGCGACAGCGACGGGAACGTCTACAACATAAACGGCGACACTGCCGCAGCGCGCATTGCAGGCGCACTCGGTGCGGAAAGGCTTATCATGATGACCGACATATCCGGCATTCTTCGCGACAAGGACAATCCCGCAACGCTTATACCGAAGATAACCGTGGCGGAGGCGAAGGAGCTTTTCGCATCCGGCGTCATATCCGGCGGCATGATACCGAAGGTGGACTGCTGCATAGAGGCGCTTCACCGCGGGGTGAACAACGTCGTGGTGATGGACGGCAGGATACCGCACAGCATACTTATGGAGCTGCTCACCGACGAGGGCGCAGGCACCATGGTTACGAAAGGCTAATCTAATGGCAAACATTTTCGAAGAAGACAAAAAATACATTGCAAACACCTACGCGCGTTTTCCCGTCGCCTTCGTTTCCGGCAGCGGAAGCGTTCTGACGGGTGAGGACGGCAAGCGCTACATAGACCTCGGCAGCGGCATAGGCGTAAGCTCCTTCGGCTTTGCCGACAGGGAGTGGACGGAGGCCGTCACAAAGCAGGCGTCCGTGCTGCAGCACACCTCAAACCTGTACTACACATCCCCCTGCGTATCTCTCGCAAAGGCGCTTTGCGAAAAGACGGGCATGAAGAAGGTGTTTTTCGGCAACTCCGGCGCGGAGGCAAACGAGTGCGCCATAAAGGCGGCGCGCAAGTACTCCGCCGAAAAGAAGGGCGGGGACTGCTTTACAATAGTGACGCTTATAAACAGCTTCCACGGCAGAACTCTTACGACCCTTGCCGCAACCGGGCAGGACGTCTTCCACAAGCAGTTTCTTCCGCTTACACCGGGCTTCCTTCACGTCGCGGCCGACGACCGCGAGGGGCTTTGCCGCACGGTGGAGGAAAACAAAATTGCCGGCATAATGATAGAATGCGTTCAGGGCGAGGGCGGCGTTGTCCCCATAAGCCGCGAATTTGCGGACACCGTGCAGCGTCTTGCGGCTGAAAACGACATACCCCTTATTGTCGACGAGGTGCAGACCGGCAACGGCAGGACGGGAAGCATGTACTCCTATATGCAGTACGGCCTGACCCCGGACATAGTTTCCACGGCAAAGGGGCTTGGCGGCGGCCTTCCGATAGGCGCAGCCCTGCTTGGCGACAAGGTCGCGGACGTGTTCACCTACGGCGACCACGGCTCTACCTTCGGCGGGAACCCGGTTTGCTGTGCCGGCGCTTTAAGCGTGGTAAACAGGCTTGACGAAAAGCTCTTCTCCGAGGTGCGCGAGAAGGGAAGATATATCAAAGAAGCGCTTGAAGGCGCCGACGGCGTCGAGGGCGTAAGCGGAATGGGTCTTATGATAGGCGTAAAGACCGTAAAGGCGGCGAAGGCGGTAGTGGACGGGTGCCTTAAACGCGGGGTTCTGTGCCTCACCGCCAAGGACAAGGTGCGCCTGCTCCCTGCACTGAATATACCCGCGGATGTGCTGGCGGAGGCCGTAGAGACGCTTAAAGCCGTATGTGCGGAGGTTTAAACCGTGACTGATTTTAAAGGAAGAAGCTTTCTTAAGCTTTTAGATTTTACACCGGAAGAGATAGAAGCTTTAATAGATTTTGCAGCCCGCCTGAAGGCGAAGAAAAAGGCGGGCATACCGCACAGGCTGTGCGAGGGGAAAAGCGTTGCCCTTGTCTTTGAGAAGACAAGCACGCGCACGCGCTGCTCCTTCGAGGTCGCCGCGGCCGATTTGGGCATACACCCCGTGTACCTTGACCCGAAAAGCTCGCAGATTGGCAAAAAAGAGAGCATTGCGGACACGGCGCGCGTGCTTGGCAGGATGTTTGACGGCATAGAGTATCGCGGCTACGGGCAGGAGATTGTGGAGGAGCTCGCGCGCTATGCGGGCGTTCCCGTTTGGAACGGGCTTACCAACGAATTCCACCCCACGCAGATACTTGCGGATTTTCTGACCGTTAAGGAGCATTTCGGCTCCCTTAAAGGAAGGAAGCTTGTGTACATGGGCGACGCGCGCTATAACATGGGAAACTCCCTTATGGTCGGCTGCGCAAAGATGGGGCTGCAGTTTGTCGCCTGCGCGCCGAAGAGCTACTTCCCGGACTCTGCTCTTGCGGAGGAGTGCCGCCGCATAGCGGCCGAAACGGGCGCGTCTATATGCTTTGAAGAGGACCCCAAGGCGGCTGTAAATGGCGCAGACGTAATATACACGGACGTCTGGGTTTCAATGGGCGAGCCGGAGAATGTTTGGAAACAGCGCATAGACGACCTTACGCCCTACCGCGTCACTGCCGACATAATGCGCGCGGCAGGCAGCGGCTGTCGGTTTATGCACTGCCTTCCCGCCTTCCACGACCTGAAGACGGAGACAGGCGCCGAGATATACAAAAAGTTCGGCATAGACTGCATGGAGGTAACGGACGAGGTCTTTGAAAGCCCCGCGTCTATCGTTTTCGACGAGGCGGAGAACCGCATGCACACCATAAAGGCCGTTATGGCCGCCACGCTTTACGGCATCACCGAATAATAGCAAAGCCGCGTTCTTCCCGAGCGCGGCTTTTTTGAGAGAGGTTTACATAATGACAATAAGGGAGAGGCTTTTTGCGCTTCGCGACGAAGAATACGCCGCTTTCCACGGCAGACTGGTACCGAACATACCGGGCGAAAAAATCATAGGCGTGCGCATTCCCGCGCTTCGCACCATCGCTGCGGAGATAAAGGGCAGCCGCGAGGCGGAGGAATTTATCACGTCACTTCCGCACGACTTTTTGGAGGAAAACAACCTGCACGCGCTTCTCATAAACGCAGAGAAGGACTACAACACCTGCTTAAAGCTGCTGCGGGACTTTCTTCCGCAGCTTGACAATTGGGCAAGCTGTGACCTGCTTCGCCCCTCCTGTTTCGGCAAAAACAGGAAGGCACTGGCGGCAGAGGTGCGCGGCTGGCTTTCGTCGGACGCACCGTACACCGTGCGCTTCGGGCTTGAGACGCTGATGACGCAGTACCTTGACGGCGATTTTTGTGAGGAGTATTTGACCCTTGCGGCAGGTGTCGAAAGCGGCGACTATTACGTAAAAATGATGCAGGCCTGGTATTTTGCCGAAGCGCTTGTAAAACAGCCGCAATCGGCGCTTCCGTTTATGGAAAGGCGCGTCCTTCCGCTTTGGGTACACAACAAGGCGATACAAAAGGCGCTGGAAAGCCGCCGCATAAGCGAAGAGCAAAAGCAGTACCTAAAGGCGCTTAAGCGCAGGGAAGGGGCAGTGGAGGTCGCGGCGGCGCTTATATGGGAGGACGGCAAATTCATGATATGCCGCAGACCCCCGCACAAAACGCGCGGCATGCTTTGGGAGTTCCCCGGCGGGAAGCTTGAAAAAGGGGAAACTCCGAAGGAGGCGCTTGTGCGCGAATGCAAAGAGGAGCTTGACATAACCGTCTCCGTGCAGGACGTGTTTATAAGCCTTTTCCACAAGTACCCGGATATGACCGTACACCTAACGCTTTTTAACTGCGCCGTCGCTTCCGGCACCCCAAAGCTGCTTGAGCACAGCGAAATAAAGTACATAACCCCTTCTGAGATCAACCTCTACGATTTCTGCCCCGCAGACGGGGAGATACTTGAAAAGCTTAAGGAGTGCCGACAATGACCAAAATAATGTTTGTCTGCCACGGGAACATATGCCGAAGCCCCATGGCGGAGTTTGTGTTCAAAACGCTTGCGGAGGAGAAGGGCGTCTCAGACCGGTTTTCAGTCTCGTCGTCCGCCACAAGCGACGACGAGATAATAGGCGGCGTCGGCAACCCCGTATATCCACCCGCAGTGCGCGAGCTTGCAAAGCACGGCATAAGCTGCGAGGGGAAGCGCGCAGTTCGGCTGAGACGGGAAGACTACGGCAAGTACGACCTCTTCATATGCATGGACAACCAAAACTTAAGGAACATAATGAGGATCTTCGGCTCCGATCCCGAAAACAAGGTGCGCCGTCTTCTTGACTATACGGAAAGCGGCGGCGAGGTTGCAGACCCCTGGTACACCCGCAGGTTCGACACGGCGTTTGACGACATATACAGGGGCTGCAAGACGCTGCTTAACAGCCTTTTGCAAAAGCTATAGCTTTTTAGGCCCAAAGGGCACAGCCCTTTGGAAACCCGTGCTGGCAACGCAAGCTGTGCTTTAGCGAGTTTCAGGTTGGTCGCACGTATGAAGCGCTTACTCTTTAGAGTGAAGCGTTTGGTACTATTGCCGGAAGGCTCCATACGTGCGGACGGCCTAAACATCGCTTTGACGTAACCTGCGTTCCCAAATTGGGTTTCAAAGGGCTGTGCCCTTTGGAAAAAAGTAAACTTAATAATTTGAAAAGCCTAATTTAGAGGGCCATGAGGGGACCGAGTCCCCTCATATAAAAACTCGGACGGGCCGGGGCCCGTCCTAAAAAATAATAATAAACTATAAAAAACACGGGCGCGGTCTTTTCCGCACCCGTAAGCTTTTATATTGGGCTTTTTTTACGCGTAAAGCGCTGCCACGGTGTTTACAAGCAACACTGCGACTGCCGTTATAACCCCCGCGTTCACGAAGGCCGCCTTCCGTTTCTCTGACGGCATGAGAAGCGTTTGACCCTTGTCAAGCCTTATGCTTTTCCTCGTCTTCACAAAGACCACCACACCGGCTATTGTAAACCCAAGGCTTACAAGCAGATAGAGGAAGAAGAACACCAACGCCGTCGCATGCTCCTGCAAAAGGCCGGGAAGCATGGCTTCAACCTCCCTGTCGCCGAGGTTGTCAAGAGCAAAAAGCACGTCGTACACCGCGCGGGAGGCAAGCGCCGGCCATACGCCGGATATAAGGTTGAACGCCGTGTGAAGCGCAACGGTAAGCCATAGGCTGCCGGTGCGGCAGTACATGTACCCAAGCACAAGCCCTATCCCTGCGGCGTAGAAAAACTGGCCGAAGTTCTGGTGAAACAGGCCGAAAAGCAGCGCAGAGATGACAATAGCCGCCGTGTCGCCGTACTTATGCATGCGGTCTATAAGCAGCTTCCTGAAGAAAAGCTCCTCTATTATCGGCGCGGCTATCCCCACGCAAAGCACCATTTGCAGCGGGTCGACACCCGCAAGCATCTCGTCAAGCGGGTCGGTAACGCCGGAGGAAGGGCCCCAAAAGTTTATAACCGCGTTGCCGAGGAAGTTGCCGATATACGCAATGGGGAAGCACACCGTAAGCGGCGCAAAAAAGCTTTTTGCGCCAAACTTCTCGCGCTTTGGCTTGTCGGCGTCCGCGTCAAGCAGAAGAAGCGCGCCAAACCCCACGGAGCAGGCAATGACGACCTCGTTGAAGACAAGCAGGTACTTGTTAAAAAAGGCAAAGGCGCCTATGCCCTTTGAATCGAGCACTGCCAAAATCAGGCTTAAAAGTGCGCCCGCAAGGCTTAAAAACGCCGACAGGCCGAGCGTAGCCCAGCCGCAGCGGCTGAAAGTCTTTGTCATGCCCAGCTTTTGCCTTTCGACAAGCGCCGTTTTTTCCGCAGCGTTTTCGTCATTAAAAAAGCCTCCGCCAAACCCTATAGGGTCTTGCATACGCTTCACTTCCTTTCCCCCATATTATAACAGAAACCGCGTGAAATTACAACATATTTAAAGCAAAGTAAGCGAAAAAGCCGCGTCAGCCGTCGCAAAGCCCATTTTTTCAAGCGTCCTCGCCGAATAGCGGTAGAACTCGCTGTGCTCTGCAAGGCGGAAAACCGCAGCGCACGCGTCAATAAGCGCGTCCTTCCCGTCGTGCTCCGCCATATACCCTACGCAGACGAAGCGAAGCACAGCGTAAAGCGCAAGCATCGACAAATACTCTTCCTTCGGCGGCACCGGCCGATCCTGATAGGGGAACTGCTCGAAAAACATGTGGTTGGCAAGCAGGTGCTCGAAGAAGACCTCCCATTTCGGGAACCGCTTTTCAAACCGCTTCCTGCAGCCCCCGTACTCCGTCACGGGGTCGTCGGCCCCCGCAATGCGCTCAAGCGCCGCGCTGCCGTAGTCCTTAAGACTGTCGCTTCTGCCGTCAAGGTAGTCAAGCAGCCCGCAGACGGCGTTTATGGCGTCTTCCACGCTACCGCCGTGCTCCGCAGTGTCAACCGTAGTCCCGGAAAGCAGCGCATCAAGCGCGCCTTCGTCCCCGGCCTCCGTCGCCTCTTCCACCTTCTCAAGCGCAAGGCGCAGGTTCACAAGCCGCGCCCTAAGCGGAAGACAGCGGTTTTGAATGCAGCCTATAAGGAAAAGCCTTATCTCCGTCTCCCTGCCCAGGGTGGGGAAGGACACAAGCCTGCCCGCAAGCTTCGGTGGGGTGATGTCGATCTCCGTAGGAAGGAACCTTATAGCCTCCTCCCTTTCGTAAAGCAGCTCCACCACGCGCTCGCAGCTGTTGGCAAGCGCGCATTCCGACCCCGGCTGCGCCCGAAACCCGCGCGGGTAAAGGCGGCACACCTGCGGAAGCGCCTCTTCCCCAAGGGAGGCGTGTATCCTGCACCGCCCGTCCTCCAGGCGCATAAAGCACTCCCCGTCAAAGCGCGGCGTTATCAGCGCGTACCTGTCCTCCGTCGGCTCCAGCGCCACCTTGACGCCCCTGTCGATAAGGGCGCGAAGCTCCTCTCCGCACTCGCAGCCAGCAAGCTTAAAGTAGTCCTCCATCGAAAACGATATAGGCCAGCCGACGCAGCAGGCGTGCCTGCACTCTCCCATCTTGCAGCAAAAATCGCCGAAAAAGTCCGGCGTCAGATATATATCCCCCAAAGCAAACACTCTTCCTTTTAAAATACTAACCGTATTTTAGGCGCAAAAATGTTATCAAAACAACCCATTTTTATTAAATAATCTCGCCTTTTAAATGAAGTGTTGAAAAAGTCCTTTACTTGTGCTAAAATAGGGTTAAATTACGGCGAAAGAGTTCTTATTATGAGAAGAAAAAGGCTGCGTTTTACCACAACTCATTTGATACTTATAAGCTTCCTTGCGGCGATTCTCGTCGGCGCAGGGCTGCTTGCGCTTCCCGTAAGCTCTGCAAGCGGGAAGGGCATCCCCTTTGCAGACGCGCTTTTCACCGCCGCAACCTCCACCTGCGTCACCGGTCTTGTCGTGGCTCCCACCGTCTCGTACTTCAGCACCTTCGGGCATGTCGTGATACTGTTTCTCATTCAGATAGGCGGTCTCGGCATCATAACGGTCATCGCGGGCATAACGGTTGCCATCCACAGGAAGATGGGTCTTTCGGACAGGGCGCTTCTGCAGGACGCGTTCAACCTAAGCTCTGCAAACGGCGTGGTGCTTTTCTTAAGGCGCGTGCTTAAGGGCACCTTCCTTGTCGAGGGCGTCGGCGCCTTGCTTTACTGCGCGGCCTTCGTGCCGCAGTTCGGCGCACGCGGGGTGTGGATCTCGGTGTTTACCTCCGTTTCCGCCTTCTGCAACGCGGGCATTGACATTATAGGCGAGGACAGCCTTTGCGGTTATGCGGGCAATCCGCTTGTCCTGCTTGTCACAAGCGCGCTTATAATCCTCGGCGGCATCGGCTACATAGTCTGGTGGGACATAATAAGGGTGTTCAAGGAGAGAAAGCGCAAAAAAGGCTGCCTCTTTCGCCGCCTCTCGCTGCACAGCAAAATAGCCCTTACGTCAAGCGCCTTCCTTTTGGTGCTTGGTACGGCGCTGTTTTACGCCTTTGAAAGCGGCAATGCCGACACACTCGGTACCCTTCCCTTCGGCAAGAAGCTTTTAGGCGCGTTCTTCCAGTCCGTCACCACAAGGACGGCCGGCTTTGCCGCAGTCCCGCAGGAGAAGCTTACCAACCCCTCGGCGATAGTGTCGCTGCTTTTAATGTTCATAGGCGGCTCGCCCGTCGGCACCGCAGGCGGCATAAAGACCGTCACCTTCACCGTCCTCGCAGCGACGGCGCTTTCGGCGGTCAAAAACAAAAACGACGTGTCCGTCTTCGGCAGGACGCTTTCCATGGCTGCCACAAGGAAGGCACTTGCCGTCTGCTTCACCTCGTTTACGATAGTGTTCGTCTCAACCCTGCTTTTAAGCGCCGTTTGCGAAGCGCACTTCCTTGACCTGCTTTACGAAACGGTCAGCGCCTGCGCAACGGTGGGGCTTTCGCGCGGGGTTACGACCGCGCTTGACACGGCCGGCAAGCTTATACTGACGGCCACCATGTACTTCGGCAGGGTCGGCCCCATATCGCTGGCAATAGCCTTTAATTTAAAAAGAGAAAGTCAAAACATAATAAAAACCCCTATAGAGGAGATAAGCGTAGGCTGAGGAGGAAAAAAGCATGAGCATAAAGAAGACATATGCCGTTTTCGGCTTGGGGCGTTACGGCGCGGCCGTTGCAAAGGAGCTTGCCGCAAGCGGTGCGGACACCCTGGCGGTCGACATAAACGAGGCAAATGTTGCAAGCCTCGCGTCGGAGCTGCCCTTCTGCAAGTGTGCCGACATCACGGACGCAGATGTGATAAAGCAGCTTGGCGTCTCAAACGTCGACGTGGTGATAGTCTGCATGGCCGGCAATTTGGAGGCAAGCGTTATGGCGATAACCCTTTGCAAGGAGGCAGGCGTCGAAACGGTCATTGCCAAATGCGGAAGCGAGACGCACAAAAAGATTTTCAAAAGCGTCGGTGCCGACAAGGTCGTCTTCCCGGAAAGCGAGTCCGGCGTTCACCTTGCAAAAAGCCTTATAAGCTCCGGCTTTGTCGATTTGATAGAGCTTTCGAACGAAGTAAGCATGGTCGACATGGACGTTCCGAAGGACTGGGTCGGCAAAAGCCTTGCAGAGCTTAACGTCAGGAAGAAGTACGGCATAAACGTCGTCGCCGTTAAGAAGGGCGCCTCCGTGCAGATAGATATAGACCCCTCGGCTCCCCTAAGCGCCGACGCAAGCCTTGTGGTCATAGCAAACACCGAAAGGCTTAAAAAGCTTAAATAGCCGCTGCTTTCCGCCGGAAACGGAAAAAAGTATTGACAAACCGCTTTCCCCGGTGTATACTGAAAACAGAAAGGGTCGCTGCCGATAAGCGGTCAGCTCCTACAATTAGGTCATTCTGCTGGAAAGCAGACGACCGTCACTGTCGGTAGCAGTGGCGGTCATTTTCTATCGATGTTCTTGATGATCAAGTCAATAAGTGCTATTATCATTACACCGAAGGCAAAAAGCCCCTCATATGTAACCATGCACACGCCCCCTTTCCTCGCCAAACAGCGTAAGCTTTTGGAGATTCCGGTGGAGCTGACCGCCTACCGTATATGGCAACGCCCTTGTTTTTTATTATACATGCAAGGACGGATTTTGTCAAGTTATACATATTTAAATACAGCTTTTGTTAAGCCCCCACAAAAAGGCGCGCTGTTTGCCGCCGACGTCGGGGGTCTTTTTGTTTAATTTTCACAAGTCTGCTTTCTTTGGTGAGAAGTATACACATGTTTTTCACAACAGGCTATTGACATATAGAAGAAAAGGGTATATAATAACGATAAGGCAAAGGGTAATTATTCCCTTTGCGAGCTTTGTTTTGCGCTTCGGCGCGGAATAAGGCCCCAAAATCAACGAGGAGGAAAATCATGAGAAAATCACTAAGGCATTTATCCATGGCGCTTGCCGTATTCATGGTTCTCGGCCTGTTTGCGGCATTTCCTATGGCGGC
>CANRAV010000022.1 GCA_947628695.1 uncultured Clostridia bacterium | reverse complement strand
CTGTCTGTCTGTCTGTCTGTCTGTCTGTCTGTCTGTCTGTCTGTCTGTCTGTCTGTCTGTCTGTCTGTCTGTCTGTCAGAGATTGTCTCAGATTCTACTGTATATGTCAAGTCTTTTTCATCATTTCCTTTGCGAAATTTTACAACATCAAATTGCCCCGGATTATGCTTATCGAGATATGTTATCGGAACACCCATGTCTTCAAAATAGTCGCATGGAATATCGGAGACCTTGTCAACATTTATGGCGTCATAATTGTCGTACTTGGGATAATTTTCTTCGTTGCCGTAGTACTTTTTATAAAGGACTAATTCTTCGTGCCTTTTATTGTGGTCAAGGTTGGTGAACCAAATTGACTGAGATCTTGCTTTTAATACACCATCAACTATTCTATATTTGCTCCCCAATTTCCCGTTCTCCATCAATTCTTCCGCGTAGTCTGACGGCACATCAAACAATAAGTCTACACTCATCGGAGTGTAACCAATCCACATTTTATTGTCTTTTATCAGAGGAAATATTTCCTTGTATGTAATAGCATTTTTGTTGCCGATCATTACAAATTTTTTCCCATATTCTATCAGCTGAGCCACATACTCGCGAAAAAGCGAAAAAGGCGGATTGGTAACAACAATATCCGCCTGCTTCAAATATTCAATACACTCTTCCGAACGAAAATCTCCGTCGCCCTTAAGCTTTTTTACGCCGCGCTTTTTAGAGCGCAGCAGCGTTTCTATGTCGGCGTCCGAAACGCCCCTGCCGTTTGCCATCGGAACTTCCGACACATCCATCACATAGCCGTACCCCCCCGCACTACGGGTTCATCTTCCAAGTCGAACAGCGTCATCTGCTGTCCGACAACCGGTGAGGTACTGTACGAGGTGCATATCAGCCTTTTCAGCTTTAGGTAATTGAAATTGCGCAAAAAGAATTTGCAAAAATTGCTTTCAAAAGGGTCGTCGCAATTACAAAGCACCGTTTTGCCGGCAAAATGCCCCTCATAGTGGTTCAACTCGTTTTGTATATCTTCATACTGTGTGTAAAATTCGTCGTTTTTGGCTTCCTTTGCCTTGTGCAGATTATCGTTTTTGCCCATTATTACCGCCTCTTTTCAACAAGAAGTTATAATTAAGTGTAACATACAAGGGGTTTTTTGTCAACATTGCGTTTGTGCCTTTTCTGCGTCCCGCGCTTGGGCGCATTTTGTTTTACTCCATTTCCAGCTCTGCGAAAAGCGGAAGGTGGTCGGAGATAACGGCGTTTACGGCATACGAGCGCAGGACGCGGAAGCCGCGAACAAAGATGTAGTCTATCTTGCTTTTCGGAGACGTACTTGGGAAAGTAAGCTGTTCTCCCTCCGCCGTGTCCGTAAGAAGCTGTGACAGCTCGCCTATTATCGGGCTGTCGGGCGTGAGGTTGAAGTCCCCCATAAGTATCACGGGCGACGTGACGCGCGCAAGCTCCGCCTTCACCGTGTCGGCGGCTGCCCTTGCCTCCGCCCCGTTAAGCCCGAAGTGGCAGGTCATTGCGGTGAACCGACTGCCGAAGGCCTCTATGTCCGCGGAAAGGAGGACGCGGTCCTCGTGATACAGCGGCGCTTCCCCAAGTGACGCGGGATCTGTGTTTATCTCATATCTGCGCACGGCCTTTACGGTGTGCCTTGTAAGCAGGGCGTTGCCGTAGGGGCCGTTTTTAACGTCCACCGCCTTTGCAAAGGCAAAGCTACAGCCAAGCGCCTCCGCAAGCTGACGCGGCTGGTCGCCGAAGACGCTGCCTTCGCCGTATATCTCGTTTATGCCGCAGACGTCCGGGTTCTTTCCCTTCAAAAAGTCGGCCGTTTTGTAAAGCTTTGCGCTTCTGTCGCCCTTTTGAAGTGAGTCCGGGTAGTATATCCCGTGCTGTATGTTGTAGCTTGAAACAAGCAGCTTCACGGTCATAACAGGTTTACCGTGGGCATAAGCCGGTAGGGGTTGGCGCTTACGGTAAGGCTGCAGTCGCCTTCGTTTTTGCGGCAGTCGTAGAAAAGCCTTTCCGCCTCCAGCTCCTCTATCCGGTCGGTCTTGCCGGCGAGGTACTCCTCCACCGCCGTCTTCGCCGCTTTAAGCCTTTGCAGAAGACCGCCTATGCGTATGTCCTGCGTGTCAAAGCCGCCGGGCTTGCTCTCCTTCATCCACCCGTCCCTGAAGGCGGTGTGGAAGGCCTCCAAACGGCGGCAGATTTCGGGCACGGTGTCTGACGCAAGGGGGGAAAGCTTTTCCCTGTCGCCCGCGTCGTAGGCCGCCTTAAGCTCCACGCCGAGGGTCGCCTTAAGCTGAAGCACGCGGCAAAGCTTTGCCTGCACGTCAAACAGATAGGCGTACCTGCCGCCGCGTCCGGCGAGAGACTCTAATTCCTCTGCGCAGTCCGCGTAAAACGCCGGGAAGCGAGGCGTAGTGTGACGGTCGAAGATGCCCTTAAGCGGGTCGTTGTACAAAAGGTACTTGGTCGGGTTCGCATAGGGAGTGCGGTTTTCGCAGGGGGTTACGGCGGGCTTGCAGAGTGCGCAGAACTCCTCCGTAGTGTAGCCGGTGGCAAAAAGCACGTCGTCTGCGGCGAAGGCCTCTGCCTTATCGGCCGGCAGGTAGTTGTGCGCGCCGTAAAGGGCAAGCACGGGCAGAACCACGTCGTATAGGCACTCCGCCCCGTCGTCGCCCCAGCAGGTGACAAGGCAGTACTTTATGCCGCGCTTCCTTGCCTCCTCAAGCGCCATCTGCGAAACCTTTAAGCTGTGGTTTATCGCGGGGGTGAAGCCCGACCACTTCCAGGCGCCGCCGGCGAAGGCTATCTCGTTGTCGAACTTCAAGTGCTTTTCAAGCTGGCTTATGTACTTTTCGCGCTCTGTGCTGTAGTAGTCCCAATAGACAAGGGTCACGTTCTTCGGCACCTTTTCGAGAAGCGAGCTGTCTATCTGCCCGTCGTCATAGTAGCCGCCGTAGACAAGGCGGAAGAACATATCGCTCCACATCATGGGCTTAAAGCCGTACTTTTCGCAGATTTCGATAACCCTTTGAAGGTGGCGGCACATAAGGTCAAAGCGCGGAACCGCACCGTGCTTGTCCATATAGCGGCCGCGGCCCATAAGGTGCGCCTCGTCCATGCCTATGTTTATGTTGTTTGTCTTTATAATTCCGCGCCATTCGGCGACAAACTTTTCTATAAGTGCATAGGTCTCTTCCTCGTCGGCAAGAAGTATGTCGTTTATGTCGCGAAGGTGCGCGTACCTGCCCCAGCGAAGCATGGTGTTAAGGTGCGCAAGCGTCTGTATGCAGGGGATGACCTCTATGCCGAAGCCCTCCGCAAAGGCGCACAGCTCCTTAAGCTCCTCTTTTGTGTGCCTGCTTCGCATATAGCCGAAGTAGGGCTCGCCCTCAAGCTCGAAGGTGTCCTCGTTGTACAGGTATATGCAGTTAAGTCCGAAGGCTGCGCTGTACACGATATGCCTTTTCGCGTGGTCGAGGGTCATAACGGAATTGCGCGAGTTGTCCGCCATCTCGCCGCAAAGCTCAAAGCTTTGCTTAAACTCCCCCGTTACCCCGCGTGACAGCGAAAACACACCGCGGAAGAGGGAAGCAAGCGTGCCGTGCTCTATAACCGCGCCGTCACTGCCGACGGTTATTTTAAGACCCGCTCCGCTTTTTACCGTAAGCGGTATTCCCGCGCCGTCAAGCCTGCAAAGCCCAAGCTTTTCCATTTCCGAAAGCTGCTTTTCATAGGGCTTCGAGCTTTCCGTAAGACAAATGCTTTTCATGATATTTTCCTCCTATTCGTATGCCGCAAGCGCTTTCCTTGCGGTCTGCTTAAACTCTTCTATCGCCGTTTCCGGGCTTGTTATCACAATGTCGTCGCCGAAATTCATAAGCCAGGTGTAAAAATGGCTGCTAAGCATCACCTTGACCGTCAGCTCAAAGTGCGCGTCGTCTGTCTTTCGGAACGGAACGGACTTGCCGAACCGGTCTATTATCACGCCCGCGCGGCTGTTTTTGCAGCGAAGGGTCACAAGGCACTCCTGCCCGCCGTACATGCCGAAAAGCTTGCCGGAGTATGCGCCCACGTCGAAGCCTTCCGCAAGGTGCTTGCCGCTTCTGGCGTCTGTCACCTGCTTTATTTTCATCATCTTGTCAACGCGGTAGTGCTTTATCTTGTCCTCTGCCGCGTCGTGCGCTATCAGGTAGTAGTTTTCGTCGTCCCAGCAAAGCGCGTGCGGGCTTACGACGTATATCCTGCCGCCGTGACGCTCTACCTTCTCCTTGTTCTCGTTCCAGTCGAAGTATGTAAAGCTTATCTGCCTGTCCTCGCTTATCGCGGTGTGTATGGCGTCGACGTTGTAAAATATGGTCTCCTCCATGCTTTTAATCCTGCCGGAGACGTGAACCTGCCTTTTTAAACGCTTCTCCTCATTCTTGCTGACAAGCAGCGAGAGCTTGTTTATAAGGCTGCTGCTTTTCTTCTCCGTTATAAAGCGGCTGCTTTGCACCGCGTCCGCAAGCAGGACAAGCTCCGACAGCTCAAAGTCGCGCGAGACGAGCTTGTAGCCTCCGTCCTTGCCGCGGCCGGCGGTTATGTCAAAGCCAAAGCATTTAAGCTCTTCTATGTCGTCGTAAAGCGTCTTCCTGTCCGCTTTGACGCCGTTCGCGCCGAGGTACTCCAAAAGCCCGGCCGCAGTTATGCCGTGCTCTTCGTCCGTCCTTTCCCAAAGCGCCTTTAAAACGTAAAGGATCCTAAGCTTCTGTCCCGAATTTTTCGGCATCGTCCACACCTCCAAAAATGCAGATGCCCTCCCCTTGATGATAGAATACCACAAGGGGAAGGCTTTTGCAACTTATTTTGTCAAATTGTTTTCAAAATACGGTCTTAAGACCCTGAAAAACGCCTGGTCGCCGTTTAGGACATAGCGCTTTTTCTCGCCGTTTTTGAACCGCACAAGGACGGTGTATTCGGTGTATAGCGCGTCCCTTCCGCCGCCTTTGTAGCTTACGCAGTCCACAAGCGAGGCGCTTTCCACGCCGCCGCGCTTTTTTATGCTCCCCTCCGCGTATTGGTTTATCACAAGAAGGACGAGATACGCCATCGCCATCCCCACAAAGCAAAGCCACGCCTTGCCGCTTATAAGCAGCACCGCAAAGCCCGTAAGTACACAGTAAAACATTTTTACTTCCTCCCAATGTTTGTTTTTCAAGTCTTCTTCGACTGTGTTACAAATATACAGCACTTAAAGGGAAATAAAACGGACATTGCCGTGCGGAATGCAAAAAAATCCCCCGTGCTGCCTGCACAGGGGATGTGTTCTTTCGAATTATGTAAACTTAAGCGGAAGGGAGACCCTTTGCCTTCTTCTGCCTTTCCGACTTGTCGTTCGGGTTGACGGGACGCGGGCTTATATCCCCCGCGCGCATAAGCGCGCCCTTTGTAAGAGTGGGGCCGACAAGCTCGTAGATAAGCACGCCGAAAAGGACGATGCTGCGTATGATCTGCCCGTCCTCGCCGAGCTTCGCCGCCGCAGTCATGCACATGCCAAGCGCAACGCCCGCCTGCGGAAGCAGCGTTATGCCGAGGTTGTTTGTTATCTTCTTCTCAAGCTTCATGGCCTTGCAGCCGAAGTAAGCGCCGAAAAATTTGCCAAGCGAGCGCGCAATTATGTAAACCGCGCCGATGAGAACGACGATGCCGTCTTTAAGTATGCTCAGATCGAGCTCTGCACCGCTAAGCACGAAGAAAAGTATGTAAATGGGCATTGTCCACTTGTCCGCACGCTCCATAATATCCGCGGAGAAGTCGCACACGTTGCAGAAGACCGTGCCGAGCATCATGCACACAAGCAGCGAGGAAAAGCCCACGGACACGCCGCCGACGGTGAACCGAAGCGAGGAAAGCGCCACGGTAACAGTAACCACGGTGACGGCAAGGCAAAGCCTTTTGCTGCCGGAGGTGAAAAGCCTTTCCGCGTAAGAGAAGACAAGCCCCATCAAAAGCCCCAGAAGCAGAGAGCCTACGATTTCCGCAAGCGGCTCTACAAGGATGCTTACAACGCTTGCAGCCCCGCTTTGCATGGCGCGCGCTATCCCGAAGGAGGCCGCGAACACGACAAGACCCACGGCGTCGTCAAGCGCCACTATGGGGAGAAGGAGGCTTGTAAGCTTGCCCTTTGCCTTGTACTGCTTAACGACCATAAGCGTAGCAGCCGGTGCGGTTGCCGTAGCTATCGCGCCGAGGGTCACGGCAACCGGCATAGACAGCCTGCCGCCGACGGCATAGTGCAGCGCTATAAGCGCGCCGTCGACGCAAACAGTTGCGGTAAGCGCCTGAAGTATGCCTATAAGCGTCGCCGCCTTGCCCGTCTCCTTAAGGTCCTTAAGGCGGAACTCGTTCCCTATAGCGAAGGCGATAAAGCCAAGCGCCAGGTCGGAAAGCACGCCGAAGCTTTCCGCATTTTCAAGCGATGTAAAGCCTATGCCCGAAACGCCGAGTCTGCCCAGGCAGAACGGGCCTATTAAAATCCCCGCCAAAAGATACCCCGTCACGGCGGGCATGCCGAACTTTTTAACCACCCTTGACATAAGCAGCCCGGCCGTAAGAGCTATGCCGACGCTTAGAAGCACGCTTGCTTCCTCAAGGCTTTGTAAAAGCTGTTCCATATAATCCTGCTTTCGTCTTTATTCCGGTCAAGGATTATAACACCTATGCCAAAAATAGTCAATGTCAATATTTAATAGAATAACGGTGCAAAATGGCCTGTTTCCCTTGCATATTTGCCCTATCTGCGCTATAATCCGTGGTGGGAGGGTGATTATTTTGCGCCTGTTCGTTGCGATAAAGACAAACCCCGCGGTAAACGCCGCCGTCAAGGCCGCCGCAGACGGCCTGAGGCTTTTCGGAAGCGGCAGCTTCTGCAAAGCCGACATGTACCACATAACCCTTGCCTTCATAGGCGAAACCGACAGGGCGGAGGCGATAAAGGCCGCCCTTGCCGGCATTGCGGACGCAAAGCCGTTTGAAGTGTGCACCGGAAGCCTTGGCAGCTTCGGGAACACGTATTTTGTCTCCGCAGACGGGGGAGGTCGGCTTCTGCATCTGCAAAGGGAGGTCTGCACTGCCCTGCTTACAGCCGGGATAAGGACGGAGGAGCGAGCCTTTAAGCCGCACATAACCGTGGCACGGCGGTTTTCGCCGCGCTTCAGCCCTGCCGTGTTCGTGCCGCACGCCGAAATGACGGTGCGTGAAATACACCTTATGGAAAGCAAAAACGGCGCATACCGCACCGTTTTTACAAAACCGCTTAATTGTTAAACAGCGTCTGCCCGCGCTTTTTTATAAGCACGCAAAGCGCCGTGCCCAAAAGCCCGCAGGCTATAAACTCACCGGCAAAAACGCCGGCCGCCAGCACGGGAAGCGGGCTTGCATCCCCGTAGACCTGCCTTAGAACAAGGGGTACTATCAGGGTGTTTGCAATAATCGGCGGAAGAGGCGCAAGAAGAAAGCTTTTCTTCCGCAAAAGATAAGTACCCACTGCACCCAAAAGCGTAGCGAAGGTGCCGAAGACGACATCCCACGGGGCACAGCCCGTTAAAATGTTGCTTAAAAGGCAGCCGACCGTGAGGCCCGGAACCGCCGAGGCAGTAAAAAACGGCAGCACCGTAAGCATCTCCGAAAGTCTCACCTGTACAGCGCCGCTTGCCAAACCGAAAAGCTCCGCCAAATAGGTAAGAACCACATAAAGTGCCGCGATAATTGCCGCGTAGGTAATAAACCTTGTCTTCTTCATATTCTTTTGTCTCCTTAGTTTTGATTTAGGTGAGGATGGTTTCGAACTCACCGCTTAGGTCGGTGAAAAAGGCGCCGAACGCGAAAAAAGAGAATTGAGACTCTAAAAGTTACCGTCGGCACATTTTTTACCTTGATTTTATTTTATCACTTTCTGTCCCAAAGGTCAATGTTTTTTTGCAAAAAAGCTTGAAAAAGAAAGTGTTCAATGCTATACTGTATTTGAATATGTATGAGTTTCACGAAGGAGGAACAGAGATATGGCTGAAAAGAAGAAGATTATCCCCACGTGGATGAAGGTGGCGGCGGTTGCCACGCTTGTAACGCCCTTTATGGTTCGCCTTGAGAGGGACAAGGAAAGCGGCAGGCTTGAAAGCGTAATGACAAGGAGCCTGGCGTTTAAGCTTACTTACGTCCCCGCAAAGGACGGGAACGCAAGCAGCATTGACATAACGGTTCCCGGCATCGGCGGCGACTGCGTAAAGGCCGGCGGCAAGACCTACACCGTAAACGGGGAGAAGCTTGCCAAGGGCGCAAAGCACGTTTGCGAGGAAATCGGGGACAAGGTAAAGAATTTTGCAAAGAAGACCTGCGACGTTGACGTAAGCGTCGGCGAGGAGGGCTGCGACTGTTTCGCGGACGGGGACACGGTTTGCACGGACGAGAGCGATGCCGACATTTTCGCCGCAGAGGCGGAGGCAGCCGAGAAGGCCGCAGAGGACGCCGTTTTAAGCGAACAGGCTGAGGAAACGGACATACAGTAAAAAGTCTTTAAAAGCCGGTGAAAAGGGCACATTTAAGGGGCTGTATTAAATTCTACAGCCCTTTTAAAAACACTGACTTTAAATGCAAAGTTAGGTAGAATTAAGCTTGTGCTGACGCTCAGCTTGTCTTTCAACTAAGAACCACGCTGCCAGGCTGAGGGAAAAAGGATGCAGACGGGGCGAACAAAGCCGCCAGCTGTACTTAGTACTGCAAGGCTTTGTTCGTCACGAGCGAAAAAAATTAATTAAATAAGTAGTTAGCGGAGGTGTAAGCCGACGGTAACTTCCTTAGAATTCTAAATTTGTTTTTTCGCGTTCGGCGCCTTTTTCGCCAGCCTGAATATGAAATCGGAGGAAGTTATAAAATGTGTGATTGCAAATGCGGCGGTGAGAACACAGACCTTTCGCTTATCGACGCCGTTCTTGACGGCTGCGGGAACGACGCAGGCAGCCTTATAGCGATACTGCAGAAGGCGCAGGACATATACGGCTACATACCGAGGGACGTTATGTACCGTGTGGCGGAAAGGACGGGCGTGTCACCTGCGAAGGTGATGGGCGTGGCTACCTTCTACACGCAGTTCCGCTTGAAGCCCGTGGGCAAGTACCTTATCCTTCTCTGCAAGGGAACGGCCTGCCACGTAAACGGCGCCGACGGGATAGAGAAGGCCATATGCGAGCATTTGGACATAAAGGACGGCGAAACCACAAAGGACGGCATGTTTTCGCTTAAAAACGTCGCGTGCCTGGGCTGCTGCAGCCTTTCGCCCGTGATGATGATAAACGGCACGGCCTACGGCTCGCTGACGCCGGAGAAGGCAATCTCCGTCCTTGAGGGGCTGCGTGCGGAAGGAGCGACGGTATGAGGATAGCGGTAGGACATGGCAGCTGCGGCATTGCCGCAGGTGCGGACAAGGTGCTTGACGCTTTGCGCGCCGCAGGCGCCGAGGCGGGCGTTACCGGCTGCATAGGGATGTGCTATTTAGAGCCGATAGTCGACATATACGAGGGAGACAGGCTTTTGAAGCGCTTGGTGCGCGTTGCGGAAAAGGACGGCGCACGGATAGCGGAGGCGGTAAAGACGGGGGATCTCTGTAAGCTTTCCGACCTTGAGATACCGGAGGAGGACAAAAGCTTTTTGGCGCTGCAGACGCGCATAGTCCTTCGCAACTGCGGCGTTATCGACCCCACGGACATAAACGAGTACATAAAGCGCGGCGGGTACAGTGCGCTTCGCAAGGTGCTTTGCTCCATGACGCCGGAGCAGGTGATAGAGGAAATAAAGGCCTCCGGGCTTGCCGGAAGGGGCGGTGCGGGCTTCCCCACCTGGTTTAAGTGGAACGCCGCGCGCGCCGCGGAGGGCGAGAAAAAGTACCTCATCTGCAACGCCGACGAGGGCGACCCCGGCGCGTTTATGGACCGCGCGGTTATAGAAAGCGACCCGCACGCGCTTATAGAGGGGATGCTTATCGCCGCCTACGCCATAGGTGCCGACGAAGCCGTCGTCTACGTAAGGGCGGAGTATCCGCTTGCCGTAACGCGCCTGGAGAACGCCATAAAGCAGGCCGAGGAGATGCACTTCCTCGGGAGCGGCATAATGCAAAGCGGCTTTTGCTGCACGGTAAGGATAATGATGGGTGCAGGCGCCTTCGTATGCGGCGAGGAGACGGCGCTTATAGAAAGCTTGGAGGGCAAGCGCGGCATGCCGCGCTTAAAGCCGCCGTTCCCCGCCCAAAAGGGCTACCGAAACCTCCCCTCAAACATAAACAACGTAGAGACATACGCCAACGTCGCCTGGATAATACAGAACGGCAGCGCGGCCTTTGCGGCGCTCGGCACGGAAAACAGCAAGGGCACGAAGGTCTTTGCGCTTACCGGCCGCATAAAGCGCGGCGGGCTTGTGGAGGTGCCGATGGGGCAGACGCTTCGGCACGTGATATTCGACATAGGCGGAGGCATACGCGGCGGAAAGCGCTTTAAGGCGGTTCAGCTTGGCGGTCCCTCCGGCGGCTGCATACCGGAAGAGCTGCTTGACACGGTTATAGACTACAAAACCCTCTCCGCAACGGGTGCTATTATGGGCTCCGGCGGGATGGTAGTTATGGACGGGGACACCTGCATGGTCGGGATGGCGAGGTTCTTCCTCGACTTCACCACCAAGGAATCCTGCGGGAAGTGCGTCCACTGCCGCATAGGCACGAAGAGGCTTTACGAGATACTTACGCGTATAACCGAAGGCGGCGGAAAAGACGGGGACATAGAGCTTTTGGAGGAGCTTTGCGTCGGCATTGAGGACGGCGCGCTTTGCGGCCTCGGCCAGACGGCGCCGAACCCCGTGCTTACCGCGATACGCTATTTCAGAAGCGAGTACGAAGCGCACATAAACGGCCGCTGCCCGGCGGGCGAGTGCAAAGCGCTTGTAAGCTACGGCATAGACGCCGAGAAGTGCGTCGGCTGCGGGCTTTGCGCCAAAAAGTGCCCGGTCGGCGCCATAAGCGGCAGGCCGAAAAGCGCATACAGCGTGGACACGTCGAAATGCGTCAAGTGCGGCAAATGCGCAGACGTTTGCCGTTTCGGCGCAGCAAGGGCGAAATAAGCGGGAGGCTTTTGAACTATGGAAAAGGTAAACATAAAAATAAACGGCCTTCCCATTGCGGCCGAAAAGGGCGAAACCGTGCTTAAGGCAGCGGAAAGGGCGGGCTTTGAGATACCCACGCTTTGCCAAAGCGACCTTGTGGAAAACTACGGCGGCTGCGGGCTTTGCGTTGTGGAGGTCACGGGGAGCAGGAAGCTGCTTCGCGCCTGCTCTACCTTGGTTTCCGAGGGCATGGAGATATTCACCGAAAGCGAAAGGGTGCAAAAATCCCGCCGTCTTGCGCTGGAGCTTTTGATGAGCGACCACGACGGCGACTGTGTCGGCCCCTGCTCGCTTAACTGCCCCGCCGGGACGGACTGCCAAGGCTATATAAAAGCCATAGCAAACGGCGACTACGCGCGGGCAGTTGACATAATTAAGGAAAAGCTGCCGCTGCCGGCGTCGATAGGGCGCGTGTGCCCGCACCCCTGCGAGAAGGCCTGCCGCAGGCGGCACGTGGAGGAGCCGCTGTCGATAGCCGCGCTGAAGGCCTTTGCGGCGGACAGGGTGCTTGCCGCAGGCGAGAAGCCAAAGGCGGCGAAGGCGCCAACGGGCAAGCGTGTGGCCGTTGTAGGAGCCGGGCCTGCGGGGCTTACGGCGGCGTATTTCCTCAGCCTCGCCGGGCACGGCGTGACGGTGTACGAGGGGATGCCTAAGCCTGGCGGGATGCTTCGCTACGGGATACCGGAATACAGGCTTCCGAAGGCGGTGCTTGACAGCGAAATTGCGCTTATAGAGGCCGCCGGTGTAAAGATAAAATGCGGCGTGCGCATAGGCGTTGACATAAGCTTTGACGCGCTGCGGGCGGAAAACGACGCCGTTATTGTCGCCATAGGCGCCTGGACGAGCACCAAGGTCGGCATAGAGGGCGAGGAGCTTTCCGGCGTTTACGGCGGGATAGACTTTCTTCGCTCGATAGCCGAAGGGAAAGCGGTCGACATAGGCGAAAGGGTCGTAATAATGGGCGGCGGCAACACGGCAATGGACGCCTGCCGCAGTGCGGTGCGGCTTGGCGCAAAGGAAGTCACCGTCGTCTACCGCCGCACGGAAAACGAGATGCCCGCAGAAAAAGAGGAGATAGAGGAAGCAAAGGAGGAAGGCGTCTCCTTCCGTTTCCTGGCGAACCCCTGCGCCCTCATTGGCGAGGACGGACGGCTTAAGGCTGTAAAGCTTCAGCTTATGCGCCTTGGAGAGCCGGATGCGGGCGGCCGCCGCAGCCCGGTGCCCGTGGACGGCGCGTTTGACGTGATAGAGGCAGACAGCTTTATCGAGGCGATTGGTCAAAAGGTGGACGTAAGCGGCTTCGAGAGCCTGGAGCTTAACAAAAAAGGCATAATCTGCGCGGACGAGGCGAGCTTCCGCACCAACATAGAGGGCGTTTTCGCCGTGGGCGACGCGACCAACCGCGGCGCCGACATCGCCATCGCCGCGATAGGCGAGGCCAACAAGGCAGCTGCCGTTGTGGACGCGTACCTTAACGGCGCTTCCGCCGCGTACAGGAAGCCCTTCGTTTCCGAAAGAGACGAGTCGGCCATAGACTTCTCGAAGCGGGCGAAGGCCGCAAGGTGCAGGGTGCCGAAGAGGAGCGCCGAAGAGAGAAGGGGCGACTTCCGCCCGGTTGTGCTTCCACTTGACGAAAAAGACGCGGTATCGGAGGCAAAGCGCTGCCTTGAATGCGGCTGCCACGACTACGGCGACTGCCGGCTTGTAAATTACGCCGACAGGTACCTCTCACAGAAGCCGAGGTTTGAGGGCGAGAAGCGCCTGACGGACAGCGAGACGCTTCTTAAGGTGATAGAGCGCAACAACGGCAAGTGCGTGCTGTGCGGGCTTTGCGTGCGCGTGTGCGGCGAGGTCGTCGGCGCAGGGCTGACGGGGCTTGTCGGCAGGGGATTTACCACCGTCGTAAGGCCGGAGTTCCGCAGTGACGGCGCCGTAAAGCGCTGCGCCGACTGCGGCAAGTGCGTCGACCTCTGCCCTACAGGAGCGCTTAGGCTTATTAAGTAGATTTTGTTTTTTAGGACGGGCCTCGGCCCGTCCGGTTTTTTATGAAGGGGCTTTTGTCCCTTCATGGCACTCTAATCAAAGCTTATTGGAAGCAATAGCTTTTTAGGCCCAAAGGGCAGAAGCCCGCCCAAAACCCAATTTGGCAGCGCAGGTTATGCCTTAGCCATGCAAAGGACGGCCGCACGTATGGGCGTTTTTATATGACGAAATTTTTGCATTTTTATAAAAAATGGGAAAATTGTGACAAAGATATTGATTTCTCCGAAAAATATGGTAAAATGTATATGTAAAATAGTCAGAATGCGTATCCGACAGCTGAGGCTTTGCCGGCAAGGCTTTACAATTTCGGCTGACGCGCTTTTTTACCCGAATCAATGGATGTGAAAGGAACAGAGCTTATGAAGAAAACAATCAGCATTTTACTGACCGTTGCCATGCTTTTCGGCATGATTTCCGCCGCGGGCATTGCCGCAACGGCAGACGTTTACCCCACCTTTGCCGTGAAGATCGTCGACAACGGCGACAACACCGCAACGGTTACGGCGGCGCTTCCGGCCGGCGTGGCATCCGGCAAAATCGTTGTAGGCACATCCGATAAGCTCACCTACATGACGGGCAGCCTTAAGGCCGTGGAGACCGGTGAAGCCATCAAAAACGAAACCTACGATTACGGCGGTGTAAAGGGGCAGTGCGTCACCTTCGCAAACTCCGTCTACTACGCGGAAGGCACTGTGGTATTCAGCGCGAACTACAAAATTGCCTCCGGCGCGAAGATCTCCGCAGACGACATAAAGGTCGAGCGGTGGAACCTTACAGACGGTTATCACACCCTTGCTTCCAACTCGCTTTGCGACGTTGAAAAGGAGTTTGTCCCGGCCGAAGAACCGTCAGAGGAACCTTCCGAAGAGCCGTCAGAGGGCACAAACCTTCTTGCAGGTATGAGCTATGAGGCTGAATACAACGCATATCAGGGCGGATCTGAAGACAATGGCGGGCTGCTTACCGACGGCCACTACCGCGGCGACGGCGACCATGGCTGGAATGACAGCGCCGCTCTTGCAGGCGTTTCCGTTGAGTACGCGGGCTCCAATGCAAAGACCGTCATAACCTTTGAGTTTGATAAGGCTGTTGACCTCGAAACCGTCGTTGTAAAGAGCGTGCGCGCGTTCTTCCTTGACAACTCCGTAAACAGGCACGGCAGGCTTACAGATGTCAGCGTTCTTCGCAACGGTGAAAAAGGCTACAATCAGGTAGTTTTCAAAGCCTCGTATAAAGCAATCGAGGGCGCTCCCGAAAGCAAGACTGCTGACGAACGTCAGACCGGTCCGCAGTTCCACGACATCTATGCAGCCCTCACGGGCGCTGAGAACATCGTCGGCCTTAAGCTTACCTTCGACACCTACAAGGGCGACAGCCTCGGCACCAACGCTTACATTTTCCAGGTTGACGAGATCGAAGCTTACGGTACGGCGGTTGAACCCCCGCAGCACCAACACAAATATAAGCAAACTTGGGACAGTGACGGAACACAGCACTGGCACGAGTGCGAAGTCTGCGGCGACAGAATCGATGTTGCGGCGCACAATTACGACAACGCTTGCGACGAAGACTGCAACACCTGCGGCTACACTCGCACGACCCAGCATAAATATAAGCAAACTTGGGACAGCGACGGAACGCAGCACTGGCACGAGTGCGAAGTCTGCGGCGACAGAACCGACGTTGCGGCGCACAACTACGACAATGCTTGCGACACCGACTGCAACACCTGCGGCTACACTCGCACTATAACGCACAAGTATAAGCAAACTTGGGACAGCGACGGAACGCAGCATTGGCACGAGTGCGAAGTCTGCGGCGACAGAATCGACGTTGCGGCGCACGACTACGACAACGCCTGCGATACCGACTGCAACACCTGCGGCAAAACCCGCACCACAACTCACAAATATAAGCAAACTTGGGACAGCGACGGAACGCAGCACTGGCACGAGTGCGAGATCTGCGGTGACAGAATCGACGTTGCGGCGCACAGCTACGACAACGCCTGCGACACAGACTGCAACACCTGCGGCTACACTCGCACGACCCAGCATAAATACAAGCAGACTTGGGACAGCGACGGAACGCAGCACTGGCACGAGTGCGAAATCTGCGGCGACAGAACCGACGTCGCGTCGCACAACTACGACAACGCCTGCGATACCGACTGCAACACCTGCGGCGCAGTTCGTCAAATAACCCACAAGTATAAGCAGACTTGGGACAGCGACGGCTCGCAGCACTGGCACGAGTGCGAGGTTTGCGGCGACAAAACCGATGTTGCTGCGCATGATTACGACAACGCCTGCGACGCCGACTGCAACACCTGCGGCGCCGTGAGAGAGGCGGCGATGCTTGGCGACGTAAACGGCGACGGAGCCTCCGACAACCTCGACGCTTTGATGGTGCTTATACACGAGGCCGGCAGCGGCACGCTTGAAGGCACGGCACTTGATTGCGCCGACGTAAACGCCGACGGCGAGGTCGACAACCGCGACGCAGTACAAATCCTGCAGTTTGACGCGGGCATTATATCGGAATTTTAAGCTTCATTTTCCAAAAAAACGGGCGTGCTGCTTTCATTTGCAGCACGCCTTTTTTGTGTCTGTTTAAATCTGCCCGAAAAGCGTCCAGGGTACGGTGTTTGGCGGGTTCGCCGAAAACTCCATCCGCTTGCCGCTTTCGGGGTGCAGAAAGCTTATTTTGTGCGAAAACAGGGCTATCCCCGTTTTTTCGCTCCTCCCGCCGTACTTTCCGTCGCCGTAAAGCGGCATTCGGCGCGACGCGAACTGCACGCGAATTTGATGCGTCCTCCCGGTGCGCAGGCGTATTTCCGTAAGCGTTAGCGCGCCTGCCTCCGTTTCGGCGCACGCAAGAAGCCTGTAGTCCAGCACTGCCTCCTTCACGCCCTTTCGGCTTTTCTCGACTACAAAGCTTTTGTTAATCTTCCTGTCATGATACAGAAAATCTGTAAAAGTCCCGCAAGGCTCCGCAGGCGTCCCGCGCAGCACCGCAAGGTAGGTCTTGCCGAATGCGCCGTCCCTTATCTGTTCGGAAAGCGCAGCGGCAGCGCGCGCGTTCAGCGCGTAAACCATGACCCCGCCGACGCCCGCGTCCAGGCTGTGCACGGTGTACGCATTCTTCCCCGTCTGTGCCTCTATAAGCGCGGGCAGGCCGCCCTCCGCCGCCTCCGACACAAGCCCCGCAGGCTTAACGCAAACGGCTATGTCGCCGTCGCTGTACAGTATCTCCGTAAAAACCACCGCCTTCTCTGTGATTTTACCACAAAGAAGACGGCATGGCAAGGAAAATTTACATGTAAAGCACTACCCCGTCGGCGGCGACAAGTCCGCTTTTGTCAAAGGCGTCGGGGTTGTTCTCCGCAACCTCGTCCGGGTTTACATAATACCGCTTGCCTATGTCCCAGGCTGCCTCGCCCTTTTGCGGGTAGTAGATGATAACCGGCCTTGTGCCGGCGTCCTCGTCGCTGCGGTTCTCTATGTTGGAGGACACAAGCGCAGAGAAGCTTTCCTTCCGAACGGTGACGGCGCAAAGCTCTATGGGGATGCGGACGGTTATCCTTCCGCCGGAGGCCTCGGCGGCGGGGTTCTGCACCTCGGCGCGCACTTTAATGCGGCAGTCGCCGCTTACGGGGAAGGGCATGACGGCGCTTACGGCCGCCTGCAGGTCGTGCGAGCGGTACCCGTCGGCGCAGGGGCCAAAAACGCTTATGCCAACGCTGCCCTTCACGCTTATGCCGTCCTCGGCAGCTGCGGTCTCCGTCACCACGGCCTCGGCGTTCACGTCAAGGCAGCTTTCAAGCGTGGAATCCGGCAGCTCGAAGGTCTTTTCAAGCGTAAAGCGGTGCTTAAGCTCCTTCGACGGCTCCTCACACACAAGCATTTGGCACAGGTTTTCGGTCTCGTAATCCTCGAAGAACATGTCTGTCGGTATCTCCACCTCTTCCCTGTTCACGCAGGTGACAACCGCCCTAAGACTGTAATTAAGCTTTATGACGCGGTTTTCGCCGTAGGCGTCTATGTCTTTATCTGTTTCTATGTTTTTCGCGCACAGCGTGAAATTTACGTCGCTGTCCGGGAGGATGCATTCGTCGTCCACCGTGACCGCCACCGGAAAGCGCCGCTGCGCAAGGTAAAGGCCGCCCTCCTCGTCTTCCCTTTCGTAAAGGCACTTAAAGGTTGCCTCCGCCCTGATGAGCGCGCTGCCCTCGGAGACGGCGGCGTCGCCGGAGGCGAAGGCAAGGCAGGAGTAGATTATGTCCCCGACGGGCGGTGCCGTTTCCAGCGGGATGCTCTCTTCCAGCGTGAAGTCGCGCACTATCGCCGGGGTGTAGACGGCAAGGCGGCGTTTTTCGCTTTTGAAGTAAGCGCCGTCGCCGGACTGCAGGGACACGACCTGTGCGCCCTGCATGCACTTTACCTCCAGCCCGAGGTCGACGCGGCAGCGAAGCAGGAACTTGCGGGGGTTAAGCGTTTTGCAGCCGACATAGCTGCACTTGGCGTGAACGACGGGGAAAAGCTCGTCGTCCGGGACGTCCTTAAGGTCGAATTTGTGCGTGAACTCCGCCTCAAACCTTTCGCATTGCAGCTTTTGCTTGAAGTCGGATTCGTAAAGCAGGCTGAAAACCGCCTTGCCGCTTACCTCCACCTTGCCGTCGGATACCTCCGCGTCGCCGCAGAATACGTCGGCGTCGGCGCGAAGAATGCGGTTTATGTTCGGAAGATAGTCGGCAAGCGTGCTTTCAAGCTCTATGTCCTTATCGGCTGCCGCTTCGTAAACGGTTTTCGGCAGCAGAACAGTTGTGGTTTCCGCTTTCATAACGTTGTGCTCCTTCGGTGTTTTTTGTTTAATTCTATGCGGCTGCGGCGCTTAAAATGCAAGCACGGTGGCAAAACTCGGAGGTAAGGCGTATTATGAAAGCAAAGGCCGTTTGCGGCGCTTTTTGTACGACTTCGGAGGTAAGCTTATGCGCGTATATGTGTTCAAATCCCCTGCGGTGCTCCGTCCGCTGCTTCGCAAAATCTTCGCCCCCCGGGCACAAAAGAACAAGCAAAAGCGGTAAAAAGGCACACAAAAGCCCCGCGTCGCGGGGCTTTTGTACGTAGTCACCTTATTTTTTGAATATAAACAAATACTCGTGCGCAAGCAGCAGAAAATTGTACTTTAGACTGTTTGTCTTCCAATATCCCGTGGCCTTGCAATTATGCTGTTCTTTTATTACAATTTCCTTTGTTTTAAATCCCGCAAGCTCGAATATCCGCATCGTTTCAAATGCGAGTGGCTTAACCATGCCCTTTTGCCTTGTATCTCCCATAAGGACAGCGCAGAACTTATCCTTTTTCAGCACACGAATGCATTCCTCGGCTGCTTTCCCTATTTCAAACAGGAAATCTTTCATTTTCAGGAGAGACAAATCGCCATCGATACCGTCACTGTAATGGATTATATCGGCGTAGGGCGGATGGGTGCAAATTAAATCAACGCTCTCGTCCTCCAGCGGCAAATCCCGTGCGTCACCTACTGCAAGCTTTGTTGTCGCCGCTGTGTCAAAATCGAACTTGCACTTCGTCTCTGAAATCTCAATTGCATTTGGGTTAATGTCAAAACCGATGAAATTTCTGTTTGTCAGTTTTGCTTCTACGGCAGTTGTGCCTCCGCCGACAAATTGATCCAAAACCGTGTCTCCCTCTTTAGAGTAACGCAAAATCACGTTTCGCGGGACGTAAGGCGACCAGTTGCCGCGGTATTTTGCGTCGTGCGTTGCCCACCTTCCGCGGTCCGGGAACGACCATACCGTGTTGGTTTCAAGTGCGAAATCTTTTGGCTGCAGTGGTATCTTTTCCGTCATAATCAGTCCTTAAAAAGTTTTGATAATATGCCGTTTTCCAGGTCGTTAATGCAGTAAAGGTTTTCAAAGGTGTCAAAGGCTTCTTCAAGATTGCTGCGTGCATGCTTCCATCCCTGTCCATCGGTAAACCACACAAACGTAAAACCGTCTATGCCCCTTGACTCTATAGCGAGAGTTTTATAACTTCTTGCCGTTTCGTTTAATTTAGAGCCGCCGCTTGCGTAGAAATTTGCCTCTATTCCGTAAACGACGCCGCCTTTAAAGATGACAAAGTCAAAGCGCTTTTCTGTTTTTCCTTTATTGGACACGCTCGACAAATCCAAGCCCCAACGCTTTTCTATGTCTGACAGCTTCATCTCTTTGAAATAATCTTTGCCTTTAGAAAATCCTGCCTTTTGTATATGGGATTCGACAAGCGCCTCCATCAAATGACCGCCGCGATTTTTACGGCCGTTACTGTCAAGTCCAACTTCAACTCCCGTAACATAATCCACGAGATTGCTTATCAGCCTTTGTGAGATCAGACCGAACAAACCGGTTTTGCGCATGAAATCCTTATACTCGGATACGGTATAATTCATTTTTTGAAAGTTAAAGGAGTATTCTCCGTCCGCATCAATTGCATATATTTCCCGGCTCCTGACGGCTAAAAGAATAGGAATGCATTTCAAAACTTCGGGATACTTCTTTAAAAGCGCATCAAAATCAGCCTCTATATTTTTAGAGCCAACAAGTGAATTGAGAATATTAAGCTCAACCTTTATAGAGTCAACATTTCGGTAAACCTTTTCAAAATCCGCATAGTATTTGTAATCGCATATGCTTCTTTTGAAGCTTTTTATCCATTTATCAAAATTCCTTTGCATGGCGGACTCCTTAACTGTTTCGTAAATTCTCTGTATCTGCAGTTTTTGCTTATCTCTCAATTGCTGATTATAAGTTCATTTATACTTCCGCGCCCGTCTGCTTTGCTGTTTATCATGCGGCTTGCGGAAACGCGTCTTATATTGTAAGAGCTGTACAGACTGTCAAAGAACGTATCATCCGGATCGACGTTCTTTGGATCGGAATTACTGAGTATAATCTTTGCACCGACCCCGCTTATGTCATTTATAAACTCGTAAAGTCTTATTTGCTCGTCGTCATCAAAAGCGTCTGCATTATACGAGTTAAAGGCAGACGTTGCCGAAATAGGCCGATACGGGGGATCAAAATACACAAGTGTGTTTCTGTCAATAAAGTCCCTTGACAATGAATAGTCACCGCACACAATGACAACATTTTGCAAAGCCTTATTTATGCAAAGCAAGCTTTCCTCGTCGAAAACGGCAGGGTTTTTATATGCCCCCATGGGAACGTTAAACAAGCCTTTGCGGTTCACCCTGTAAAGTCCGTTGAAGCAGGTTTTATTTAGGAATATGAAATATGCCGCTTTTTCAACAGATGTACTATTTGTCAGCTCCGTTTCGTTGTATTTGTCACGAACGGAGTAGTAGTACTTCTTTCTCTCCTCGCCGTCCATGGCCAAAAATGCCGTCTTCATTTTTTGAAGGCGCGCTATGAGTCCATCCACCTCTGTCTTTATGACATTGTAGGAGTTAATAAGCTCGCGATTTACATCGCCTATATAAATTTGTTCGAAATTGTGTTTTGACAGAATATTGAAAAACAGCGCGCCTCCGCCAACCATAGGCTCACAGTACTTTGTAAAGTGTCTTTCTTCCGCAAAGATCGTATTTTCAAGCTCGTCAACCAGCTGCCCCTTTCCGCCAGCCCATTTTAAAAACGGTTTAAGTGCAGTGGACGCCCTTACCTCTCCCCGCAGTGCCCGCTTGTCTGCGGGTTTTTTTGCATTACTTGGAATAATCCACATGTTTCCGACTGTCACGGCGCCGTCTACTCTCCCCTCACAGCAAAGGATGGCCACCCGCCTTTGAGAGATGTTCCATTTTTCCGCAGTTTCTTTTGCTGATATATAACCCGTCATTCAAGCACCCCTCTTCAACAGTTATATTATATTCCAAATCTCGAACAAAAGCAAGTGATTTCTTGACAAAATTCAGCCTTTTCAATACAGCATTTATACGCAAAAAGCGGCTCGGCAATATACCGAGCCGCCCTGCTTTGCAATTTATATCCCGTCTATAAGCTCCGCAAGCTCGTCTACGGTGCTTCCGAAGAGCTCCAGTGCGCCCTCGACGGTTTCGGGCTTTGTAAGGTCGACGCCGGCGATTTTAAGCTCCTCTATGGGGTAATCGCTTCCGCCGGTGGTGAGGAACTTCAAATACCCGCTTGCGTCGCCGGTCTCGACGATGCGCTTCGCAATCGCAACGGCGCTGCTGAACCCGGTGGCGTACTGGTACACGTAAAACGCGGTGTAGAAGTGCGGGATATAGGACCACTCGTTTGCCATGATCCTGTTTATTTCCGCGCCCTCGTAGTAGGTCGAGATAAGGCCGTAATACAGGTCGGAAAGGCTTTGCGCGGTAAGCGGCTTGCCCTCCTCGTACATGCGGTGGCTTTCACGCTCGAACTCGGCAAACAGGGTCTGGCGGTATATTGTGGTTCTGAAGCTTTCAAGGAAGTGGTTCAGGATGTACGCACGGCGCTTTGCGTCCGTCTCTGTCTTAAGCAGGTGCAGGGTAAGCAGCACCTCGTTGACGGTGGACGCGACCTCTGCCACCATGATGCTGTAGCTGTGGTTTAGGAAGCTTTGCGCCTCTGACGACTTGTAGGAATGCATTGCGTGCCCCAGCTCGTGCGCGAGGGTGAAGGCGTCGTCCAGCGTGTCCGTATAGTTAAGCAGCACGTAGGGGTGCACCCCGTATACCCCGCAGGAGAAGGCGCCGCTCCTCTTGCCCTTGTTCTCGTAAACGTCTATCCAGTGTTCGTCAAACGCTTTGTCAAGAAGCCTTCCGTACTCCTCGCCAAGGGGCTTCAATGCCTCCTTAACAAGCTTTTTGCCGTCCTCGTAGGGAATTCTTATCTCCACGTTCTCGACGATGGGGGTGTAGAGGTCGAACATGTCTATCTTGTCTGCGCGAAGCGCCTTCTTGCGAAGCTCTAAATACTTCTTCATGTAGGGAAGCCCCGCGTGCACTGCGTCAATCAGGCTGTCGTACACGGTCTCCGGCACGTCGTTGCCGAACAGGAAGGACGAACGCGCGCTCTTAAAGCCCCTGACGTCTGCAAAATAGCAGTCAAGCTTTACGCTGCCGGAATACAGCTCTGCTATGGTGTTTTCAAACTTCTTGTAGGTGCCGAAGAACGCCTCAAAGGCAGCTTCGCGCACGGACCTGTCGCGGCTTTCGCGGTACACGCCGAAGTTGCCGCTTGTAAGCTGAACCTCGTTCCCCTGCTCGTCCTTTATGCACGGAAGCTGAATGTCCACGTCGTTAAGCATCGAGAAGGCGTTGTCCGGCGTTTGTGCCGCGTCGGAGAGCTTTGCAAGAAGCAGCTCGCACTTCGCGTCAAGGGTGTGCTCGCGCGCTTTGACTATCTTTTTAAGCTGGAAGACGAGGTTCTCCATGCCCTCTTCGCTTATAAAGGCGCCGAACTTTTCCTCCGGTATGGCGACTATCTCCGGGCTTATGAAGGCGGATGCGGACTGCAGCTTTACAAGCAGGCTCATCGCGCGTGCTTCCATCGCCTGGTAGTTGGGGTCTCCGCCGTCGGTGGTCTTTTGAAGGTTGGCGTAAAGGTAGCAAAGCGTCGCCTTGCGCTCTACCTCGCTAAGCGTAAGCACCGCCTTTTTAAGACTTTCGGCGCTTTCGCCGAGGGTGCCCTGCAGCGGGGGTATAAGCTCTATCGCCTTTTCCGTGTCGGCGCAGGCGGCCTCCCAGGCCTCGGCGCTTGGGAAAATGTGGGACAGGTCCCACATAAAATCGCGGTTCATTTCGGCTCTTGTCTTCATTGTCACAGCTCCTTTTGTTTGTATTCCTCCGCCAGCGCCTTGAAGGCGGGCAGAGAGTTTTCTATTTGCTTTGTGGAAACGCAGTAGGATATGCGCACGTAGCCCTTGCAGCCGAAGGAATCCGCCGGCACAAGAAGCAGCTCCTTTTTCTTGGCGCGCTCGCAAAACGCGTCGGCGTCCGGTTCAAGCGCCTTGACAAAGAGGTAAAACGCGCCGTCCGGCTTAACGCAGGTGTAGCCGTATTCGGTAAGCGCACCGCAAAGCAGGTCGCGGTTGTGCTTGTACACCGAAATGTCGGAGGTCTGCCCAAGGCAGCGCGCCACAACGCGCTGAAACAGCGACGGCGCGCAGACGTAGCCAAGCGCCCTGCCCGCGCCGCAGATGGCGGCGTAAACGTCGGCGGCGTCCTTCATTTCCGGGGTCACCGCGATGTAACCGATCCTCTCGCCGGGGACGGAAAGCGACTTGCTGAACGAGTAGCATACCAAGGTGTCGTCGTAATAGCGGCTTACAAACGGCACCTTCACGCCGTCATAGACAAGCTCGCGGTACGGCTCGTCGGTTATCAGGTATATGGGGTGGCCGTACTCTGCGCTTTTCTCCTTCAGAACGGCGCAGACGGCCTTTATCGTCTCCTCTGTAAGCACCACGCCGGAGGGGTTGTTCGGGCTGTTGATTATCACGGCCTTGGTCTTTTCGCTTATGCTTTCTTTAAGAAGCGGTGCGTCTATCTGAAAATCCACCGTCGGCGGAAGCGCCTTAAAAGCAGCCCCTGCACCCTCCGCGAAGACGCGGTATTCCGGGAAGTAGGGTGCGAAGGCGATGACCTCGTCGCCGTAACAGACAAGCGCGTGCAGGCAGATAGTAAGGCTTGCCGCCGCGCCGACTGTCATATATATGCTGTCCGCACCGAAGGACGTACCGTGCTCTGTGTTCAGATAATCCGCTATCGCCTTCCTTACGGAGGCGTCGCCCTGCGCGGAGGTGTAGCCGTGCAGCTCAAGCGAGCTTTGCGTGTCCAAAAGCTCCTTTATCGCCTCGTTTACGCAGTCCGGCGCGGGAACCGACGGGTTGCCGAGGCTGAAGTCAAACACCTTGTCTGCGCCGATCTCCGCCTTGCGCTTGTTGCCGTACTCAAAAAGCACCCTTATCACCGAGCGCACCCGGCCAAGCCCGGCCATGCTTTCGTTTACCATAAAAGTTTCTCCTTTCAGTTCTGCTTCCTCACCGTCTTGTATTCGTCGTAGTACCTGTAATACGGGCAGTCGCCCGTGCGGGAGGCAAGGAAATTTGCCATCTCGTCCTCGTCAAGCCCTATTTGGCAGCATTCCGTGTCGGTTTCCTCGCTGTAATCGTAAAACTCGCAGCTTAAGCACTTCTTTTCCATAGCCTACTCCAGCTCAAACGGGGGCGTTTCCAGCACGGGATAGAGCTCCGTGTCGTTGAAATGCCACCACTCGTTGACATAGGGACGGAACCCTGCCGCCTCCATTGCGTCCTCCAAAAGCCTTATGTTTGCAAGCGCCTCTCCGGAAAGCGAAGAATAGTCGCGCTTTGCCTTCTCGAAGTCGTCGAAGGCGGAGGGCATAGGCACCTCGCGCCCGTCGGCGCTTACAAGGCTTACGTCCACCGTGCAGCCGCGCGTGTGCTTAGAAAATCCGCGCGTCGGGTCGGCGACGAAGTCGTCGTCCGGCAGGACGCGCCACATCTCGAACTGCGCCGCAGCCGGCCGGTACGCGTCCAGTATCAAAATCGCCTTTCCCTTTTCGCGCACCGCCTCCTGCGCCGCCTTAAGCTTCATCGCGGTGCCGTAGCGAAGGTACGCGTCCTTAAACGTATAGAGACAGCGGTGCGTGAAGTTGTCCGCCGTCGCATAGGGCAGGCGCACGTAAATCCCGTCGATATAGTCCCTGACGCGGATGAGAGCGGTCTTTTCCATGTAAATGTTTCCTCCTTAATACAATTGTGACATCTAATTTAAGTGAAGAAGTAATAGTGAAGAGTGAAGAAGTGCGGTGTCCGCTGCGCGGACGTTATTTGATTTAAATATGTGGGTGCGGATTTATATCTAAAACCCTAAAAATTTACAAGCAGCAAAACAATTGATAAAAGCACAAAGCTGCAATTAGACCATGCAATATATAAATATAACGGAAAAAGCGTAGCTTTTTCTTCCGCACTTCTTCACTATTACTTCTTAACTATTACTTCAAGCGAGGCTTTCAAGCGAAGCTTTAAAGCGTAGCTACGTCAAACGGCGGTATAAAGCTTGCGTCTGCTGCCTCCGCCTCCTGAACATATCCGTTCGTTATGCCGAGCTTTTCGGCAAAGTCGGTCACTGCGGCGTACTCTTCATCCGTAAGCCTCCGGCCGAGGCTGTCCGGCAAATCGGCCCGCATCGGGGTGTACTGCCGCATTATGCTTATGTACACGGCGTCGCCGTACCGCCTGTGCAGAAAGTTAAGCACGCTTTTGCTGTCCTCCGTGCAGCCCGGCAGCACAAGGTGCCGCACTATTACGCCGCTTGTCATAAGCCCGCCCTCAAAGCGCGCGCCGCCGCGCTGCAGCACCATCTCGTCAAGCGCCGCCTCCGCCGCTGCGGGGTAGTCGGCCGCGCCGGAATAGCGCCTTGCAAGCGCCGTGTCGCGGTACTTGTAATCCGGCATATAGACGTCGACAAGCCCGCTTAAGCGCCGCAGCTCTTCCGCGCTTTCGTAGCCGCTGCTGTTCCACACCACCGGGATAGAAAGCCCGCGCGTCTTCGCCCTTTCAAGCGACACCGCGACCGCCCGCGTGAAGTGCGTTGGCGTTACAAGGTTTATGTTGTGCACGCCCTCGCCCTGCAGCCGCAGGAATATGTCCGCAAGTTCGTCTGCGGAGACCTCTTTCCCGTACCGGCCGCGGGATATGGCGGCGTTTTGGCAGAAGACGCACTTCAAATTGCAGCCGGCGAAGAACACCGCGCCGCTTCCGCGTGTGCCGGAGATGCACGGCTCCTCCCAATAGTGCGGAGCAGCGCGCGTGACGCGCACGGCGTCGTCCTCGCCGCAAAAGCCCTTTTCGCGCTGCCTGTCTGCGCCGCAGCGGCGCGGGCAGGAAAAGCACCCGGCCATGCGTCCACCCCCGCTTCCCGTCAAATGTAGAACTTGAATATTATTATAGCACCGTCGGCCGAAATAAGCAATAAGTTTTGCGCTGTTTTTTGCCGCAAACGCGCACAGCGCAAAAAAGCAGCCCGCGCAAAAAGCACGGGCTGCGATATTAAGCTTTAAAAGCTACAGAACCCTGTTATGCCCTCTTCTTGAGGATAACAGCCGCTGCACCGGAGATAACTGCGAGAACTGCGAAAGCTATAACGCCTGCATCGCCGGTAGGAGTGGTGGGGTTAGAAGGAGCCTGGGACTCTGCAGGAGCCTGGGACTCTGCGGAATCTTCGGAAGCTGCGGGAGCGTCGTTAGAATCAGCGGGTTCCTCGGAAGCTGCGGGAGCGTCGGAAGATTCAGCGGGCTCTTCGGAAGCTGCGGGAGCGTCGGAAGACTCAGCGGGCTCTTCGGAAGCTGCGGGAGCGTCGGAAGATTCAGCGGGCTCTTCGGAAGCTGCGGGAGCATCGGAAGACTCTGCGGGCTCTTCGGAAGCTGCGGGAGCATCGGAAGACTCTGCGGGCTCTTCGGAAGCTGCGGGAGCGTCGGAAGATTCAGCGGGCTCTTCGGAAGACTCTGCAGGAGCCTCAGCGGGGTCGCCGTTCTTGTTGTATATCTCTATCTCTTCGAGAGCGAGAACGTAAGCACGGGAGCTGTCGGTAGGCTGAATGGAAGTGCTGGTATTGCCTGCAAAGTTGGTGTCGAAGGTGATCTTAACATTGGTAACGTTAGCAACACCCGCGAAGGTGAGGGTAACGTCATAGTACTGATGATCGGGATCAAGATCTTCAGTGCCGCGGCACTTATAATCATCGGGGTTCTCAGCGTTCATAACAGTTGCAGCAACAACTGCGTTTTCGGTGAAGTCAACGGTCTGGAAAGCGCCGTCAACCTTAACTTCTATGCTGACAATATTGGCATACCTGTTGCCGCCCCTGCGAACATTGGGGAGGAACACTGTGTCAACAGTGTGAGCACCGCCGAGGTCGATATCGATCTCATGGCTCCTGAAGGTGCCTATAAGCTCTACCCTCTTAACGTCGGTGCTGTCACCGGGGTTAAGCTCGGAAGCGTCACGTTTAACGCCGTCGGTAAGAGCAGTGCCGGTGCCGTTGTTATCCGAGCAAGCCTTGGCATGGAAATACTGGTCATCATAGCCCTTGCTGAGCCAATCGTCGTGGTCAACAGGGGTGATGGTGAGCTGGTCGTTCACGGATGCGTCGTAGCAAGCGTTGCCGTCAGCATCTTTGCCGGCATGGTTGTACGTGGTGTAAGTGTAAGTCTTGCCTGCTGCAAGATTCGTGTTGGGGTCCTCAGCTGCGGCAGCAGAGAAGGTTGCACAGAAAGCGCAAACAACCATAGCCAGCGTGAGAACAATTGCGATAGTCTTCATGAATTTTCTCATGATTTTTCTCTCCTTTTTTTAATTAGTGCATGTCGCCCGCCGCAGTTATACACAGCGAACGCACCCCCGGGAAGCGGCACCGGCGCACGGAAAGCCAACGGCAAAACGCCGGAAAACCGGCTGTTTCGCACAGCAGCAAAGGCCAACCGAAGCGCAAACAGCACCCGAACGGGAGCATCGCCCGCACGGCACAAACGCAGCAAACCACTACTACACGTTTCCATTATACATTTCATGCGCAGCTTTGTCAATACCTTTTTGGAAATTTTTACTGAAATTTGTGCCATATTTTTACCGCATATTTTGTTATTTTGCATTTTTCGGCTTCATTGGGCGGGCGGTTAAGCATTTGCGGCGGTGTATCGCCGCGCTTTGTTAAAATTATGTGCAAAGGCGGCTGCTTTTATGTACAAAAAAGCAGCCCACGGCGTGCGGGCTGCCTTTTTTAAAGACAGTTATTTGCGTTTTTTCTTTACAACAACAACTACTGCCACAGCTGCCACGGCAAGCGCCGCTGCCGCGCACAAGGCAACTATCGCGCCCGTGCCAAGCCCGCCCTTCTTGCCGTCATCCGACGCGTCGGCGGAGGTCTCTGCAGTGTTGTCGGAAGTCGTCTCTGCAGACAGTGCTTCGGTCACGCCGGGTTCGTCTGTGCCGGACTGTACCTCGGAAGCCGTTGATTCGTCTGCTGCGGAAGCCGCCTCAGAAGACACGGCGGGCTCTGCTGCCGACTCCGACTGAGGCTCCGATGCAGGCTCCGACTCCGGCTGCGATGCCGGAGAATCGGACGCGTCACCGCTGCCTTCGTACACGATATGAACGTCGCCGTTGTACTGTATGCCAAGGAAGGTCTTGCCGTCCGATAAGTTCCAAACGGGGACGGTAAAATCTGCGCCCGTTATTGGCTTGCCGTCTGCGGCCGTGTAAACCGCCGTGAAGACGACCTTGCCCTCATTCTGCTCCGCCACGCCGGCGAAGGAAACGCACTGGCCGGTGATCTCGCGCACATCGGGCGCATCCGCCGTGCCGACGTTCTCCTCCCGCAGGTATTTGTCATTGATTGCAGAAGGAGTACCCTCAGGACCCTTGAAGCTGTCAACATCAAGGGTCAGTCTATCCGACGGAGTTACAACGATCTTGCCGGAAAAAACACCGGCCGGAATGGTTGCCGTTACGGTTGCCGACCCGTCGCCGTTGTCGGAAACGAGCACGGTATACGTCTTGTAACCGTCCGCAGCCACCGAAGGCGCAAAGCAGAGACAAAGCGCAAAGAAGACGGTTGTAAACGCAAGCGCCGCCGCTGCGATTTTTGTAAAGCCTTTCATAGTTATCTCCCTTTTTAAGCAGTTTTATTCCGCCAAAGCGGCAAAACGGCCGCAGTGACGGTTGAAATGTGCCTTCTTGATTATATATCACGGCGCGGGTTTTGTCAACACCTTTTGAAAAACGCCGTCAGGCATAAAAAACTGCCGGGGAATATCCCCGGCAGCAAAACTTTTTTGATTTTAGAACTCGTTTATAATACCGGCGTCAAGCTGGAGAATCCTGGCAGCGTCGATGTTGTTTACAGCACCGTCTGCGTTGGTATCAGCAGCTGCAAGGCCGGTACCCTCAAGCGTGAGGATAGCGGAGTCGTGCTGAAGAACCTGGGTAGCGTCGATGTTGTTTACATTGCCGTCGCCGTTAACGTCGCCAAGTATGTACTCAACGTCACCGGAGATGTCGCCGGATTCGTCTGCGGAGGTGTCATCGGAAACGTCAGCGGAAGAATCTACGGGAGCGTCGGAGGGCTCTTCGGAAGGCTGTTCGGAAGGAGCCTCGGAAGGAGCCTCAGAGGGAGCTTCGGAGGGAGCCTCGGAAGGAGCCTCGGAAGGATTCTCGGAGGGAGCTTCGGAAGGAGCTTCACCTGCGGGAACGTATGCAGCGTCAACATCGCCGTCTTTCTGGGTTGCAAGCCTTACTGCGCCGTTGGAAAGATTCCAAAGATTAACGGCGAAATCGGCAGCGGTAACTTCCGCGCCGTCAGCCTTCTTGTAGTTGGCGGTGAAAACAACAGTGCCTTCGTCATAGCCGTTTGCGTCTGCGAAAACAACGCACTGGCCTGCGACGTCGCCCTGATTGTAGGCGTCGTTTGCAGCCTGATAGCCGCTATCGGTGCTCTTGAGACTGCCGGCAACATAAGTAAGCTTGTCGGAAGCCGTCAAAACCAATTTGCCGGAAGCAACGCCGGCGGGAACAGCGGCAGTAACGGTAACGGTACCGTCGCCATTGTCGGTAGCTACAAGCTTAAAGGTGGTAGCTGCTACGTCGGCAGATGCGGTGAAGGTTGCGAAAAATGCGCAGGAAACCAAAACCGCAGTGAGGATGATTGCGATTGTTTTTGTGAACTTTCTCATCTTTTTTCTCCTTTTTTAAAAGATTTAGTTTACTTATCTCGGCAGGATACCACCCCAAGAACCGACGGCAAGCGACGAAGCACGCTGTTTGAAAAAGCAAGCCTTATGCGGGCTGCAAAGATACAGCCGCTGCCTGTGCGCCCGGAATTGAATGTAATATACTACCCTATATCAATATACAGGAAAAAATCGATTTTGTCAATAGCTATTGAAGAGTTTGCGGAATTTTTCTTTAAATTCGTTGGTTTTTTTCGGCCGCCGGTGATTTTTGCCAATTTTCAACAGCTTCTTTTCGTCCGCCGACATGGCGCGGCACGCAGCGCTGCGGCCTTTCACCGGCCGAAAAAAGTGCGGGCCGCGCTAAGCGCGGCCCGCAAATTGCTGCTAAAATTATTTACCGAATGTTATATCGGTTATGCCCTCTTCTTAAGTACGACAACAGCAGCGCCGGAAAGAACAGCGAGAACTGCGAAAGCGATCACGCCTGCATCACCGGTAGGAGTGCTGGGGCCGGAAGGAGCCTCGGAAGAATCAGCGGGAGCTTCAGAGGTCTCAGCGGGAGCCTCGGAAGTCTCAGCGGGAGCTTCGGAAGTCTCTTCGGAGGTCTCATCGGAGGTCTCAACGGGTTCTTCGTAAGGAACAAGGGTCATGTCAGTCCTGCCCATGTCGGAAGTGCCAACGAACTCAACGCCGTTGGACATATCCCAGTAAGGAACGAGGATGTCGCCATCTTCAAGGGTTTCGCCCTCAGCAAGCTGATACTGAGCCGTGAATACAACGGTGCCTTCCTCGAAAGCGAGAGCGCCTGCGAAGGATACGCACTGACCGGTTATGCCGTCCTTGTCATAAGCGGGATTCGGGATACCGCCTGCAACGGGAACGAGGGAGCCGTCAACGTAAGTAAGCTTGTCGGAAGTGGTAACTACGATCTTACCGGAGAGGATGCCTGCGGGAAGAGAAGCGGTAACGGTAACAACGCCGTTCTCATCCTCGGTAGCAACTACCTTGTAGGTGGTCTCTGCAACGGGAAGCTCTTCCTCGGAAGACTCTACGGGAGCCTCAGAAGACTCTACGGGAGCCTCGGAAGACTCAACGGGAGCCTCAGAAGACTCTGCGGGCTCTTCGGAAGACTCAGTGGG
>CANRAV010000021.1 GCA_947628695.1 uncultured Clostridia bacterium | reverse complement strand
TCATACTTATTGCAACCGTTTTCTCTCGGTAATTGCAACCCCTTTGCTACTGTTGCATTTACTTTGAGAATTTACGGCGGCGTCCTCGATAAGAGAAGCAACCGCGCTTTTTGCAACGCCTGCTATGCGAACGCCGCACTTGTTCATGGGTACAAGCACCTTCAAAGCCTCGCTTGCGCCGACGGCGGCTGCAGCCTCTGCCGTTATTTCGCCCATCATGGCGTCGGCCGCCATTATGCCTATGGGGCCGGCTATTATGTCCGCCTTCTTACAGGCTACAACGATGGCGTTGGTGCCGGAGGCGCCCCTCGCCGCGCCGCCCTTAAGCATGGCGGCGGTTGCGGCGCTGTTTGTGCCTATGGCGCTTATTTCAGCGTTCGGAAGCAGGGCAAGCACCTCTTCAATTATTCTTCGGCCAAGCTTACCGCCCTGGCCGTCTATTACGGCAATATTTTTCATGTCCTCGCAAAAATCCTTTTCCGGTATTTGCACGCTTTCATATTAACACATGGCCTGCCCGGTTGTCAACACAAAAAACAGCGCAGGGGGAATTTGACCCTCTGCGCCGCAAACACATATTTGTTTGTTTAGTCGTCAAGCGCGTCCTTGCGCGAAAGGTTAATCCTGCCCTGGTCGTCGATCTCAATGACCTTGACCTTTATCTCGTCACCGACGGAAACAACGTCCTCCACCTTGCCAACGCGTTTCCTGTCAAGCTTGGAGATGTGAACAAGCCCTTCCTTGCCGGGTGCGTACTCCACAAAAGCGCCGAAGGTCAAAATCCTCGTCACCTTGCCAACAAACACGGTGCCGATCTCCGGGTCAAATGCAATGGCGTTGACAATCTCAAGCGCTTTGTAGCCTGCTTCCTTGTCGACAGCGGCGATGAACACCGAGCCGTCGTCCTCTATGTCGATCTTCGCGCCGGTGTCGGCACAGATCTTCTGAATAACCTTGCCGCCGGTACCGATAACCTCGCGTATCTTGTCCACGGGGATCTTTGTCGATATCATCTTCGGCGCATACTTCGAAACGTCATCCCTCGGCTTAGCTATGCAGGGTAGAATGATGTTGTCGATAATATAGAACCTGCCCTTACGGGTCGTGTCAAGCGCCGAGCGTATTATCTCCGGCGTAAGGCCGTCGATCTTGAGGTCCATCTGAATAGAGGTTATGCCCTTCTTTGTGCCGGCAACCTTAAAGTCCATGTCGCCGAAGAAGTCCTCCAGCCCCTGGATGTCTATCATGGTCATCCATCTCTCGCCCTCTGTGATAAGGCCGCAGGAGATGCCCGCAACTGGGGCGCTTATCGGAACGCCCGCGTCCATAAGCGCAAGCGTGGAACCGCAAACCGATGCCTGAGACGTGGAACCGTTGGAGGAAACAACCTCGCTGACCACGCGTATAGCGTAGGGGAAATCCTCCTTAGAGGGAAGAACCGGCTCCAAAGAGCGCTCTGCCAAAGCGCCGTGGCCGATCTCACGCCTGCCGGGGCTCCTTGCCGCCTTGGCCTCACCGACGGAGAAGCCGGGCATGTTGTAGTGGTGCATGTAGCGCTTAGTCTCTTCGGGATCTATGCCGTCAAGAAGCTGCTGCTCACGTATCGGCGCAAGCGTCGCAACAGAGCAGACCTGCGTCTGACCCCTGGTGAACATGCCGGAACCGTGCGTGCGGGGGAGAAGCCCAACCTCGGCAGCTAAAGGACGTATCTCGTCCATCCTTCTGCCGTCAACACGCTTCTGCTCCGTCAGCAGCCAGCGGCGAACTATCTTCTTCTGCAGCTTATACATGCACTCGTCTATCTGAAGCTTGCTGTCGGGATAATCCTCCTCAAGCTCTTCATACAGACGCTCGTAAATGGGCTGAAGCCTTGCGTCGCGAACGCTCTTGTCGTCGGTGTCAAGCGCCTTTTCCACATCCTCGCACACGGCGGCCTCGATACGGTCGAACATATCGTGGTCAACCTCGCAGGAGGGATACTCGAACTTGGGCTTGCCGACCTCGGCAACAATGCCCTCGATAAAGTCGATAATCGGCTTTATAACCTCGTGCGCAAGCATGATGCCCTCGTAAACCGTGTCGTCGTCAACTTCCTTCGCGCCTGCTTCGATCATAACGACCTTCTGCTTAGACGCCGCAACGGTAAGCTCCAGCTCGTTGCGCTCCTTCTGCTCTGCCGTGGGGTTCACCACAAGCTTGCCGTCGACAAGGCCAATGGAAGCGCCCGCAATGGGGCCGTTCCACGGTATGTCGGATATAGACAGCGCAATTGACGCGCCTATCATACCGGCAATCTCCGGCGAACAGTCCGGGTCGACGGACATAACCATAAGGTTAAGCACAACGTCGTTCCGAAGGTCCTTCGGGAAGAGGGGCCTTATCGGACGGTCGATAACACGGCTTGTAAGTATTGCGCTTTGACCCGGTCTGCCCTCACGCCTGTTCCAGCTGCCGGGTATCTTGCCGACGGAGTAAAGCCTTTCTTCAAAGTCCACGGAAAGGGGAAGAAAATCTATCCCGTCACGCGGGGCCTTGGAAGCAGTTGCCGTCGCAAGTATAACGGTCTCGCCGTAGCGAATAAGGCAGGAGCCGTTCGCAAGCTGCGCCATCTTGCCGGTCTCAACCACAAAAGGTCTGCCGGCAAAGGTGGTCTCGAAAACTTTGTGATTCTCAAACATACTGTCTTCTTCTCTCTTACTTTCTCAATCCGAGTCTTTCGATGATGGAACGATAACGGCTGATGTCGTTTTTGATGAGGTAGTTGAGGAACTTCTTCCTCTTGCCTACCATCTGCTGCAAACCTCTTCTGGAGTGATGGTCGTGCGGATTTGCCTTGAGATGCTCCGTCAGGGAATTAATCCTGTTGGTAAGCACCGCTATCTGCACCTCCGGCGAACCCGTATCGCCCTCGTGCACTGCATACTCCTTAATGATGGCCTGTTTCGTTTCCTTGGAAATCATAATTTCACCTCCGTAAAAATCCTTTCGGGAAGACCGGGCAAAAGGCGGGTGAAGAAGGGCGTGCAAAGCGCCCCTATATCCTTAAACCGGGCCAACCGTTTTTAAATGTGTGTGTCGGCGGGCTTTGCCCCGCTAACTGACCCATTTTAGCACAAAAAGGCGGCTTTGTAAATAGCTTTTTCACAAAAAAGTTAAAAAATAACAAAGGCCGTTTTTGCGGCTTGTTATATAAATTGCACAAGCGTATGGAAAATTATTCCCCCCTTCCTCGGTGCCCGAAAAAGAAAATCTCACTTATGTTATAAATTACTTGCAAAATCGAAAGCTTTGGTGTATACTAAAGCATGAATAACTATGATATAGGTGGAAGAATGGTTTCCGATAAGAGAAAACACATTTTAAGGCAGACTTTTCAATATACCGGCGCTGTGGCGCTTATAGCCTGCACGGCGCTTATTATAGCCGGATTTCGCTCCGGCTCGCTCCCTTTTATGGACGACGATTACCTCGAAGCGGTGAAAGAGGCGGAAAAGGAAAAGCCGGAGCAGCCCACGGTAGAGGAGCCGACGGATACCGAGGTTTCGCCTCCTCCGGTCGTGGAAACGGCGGATACCTTCATTTCCGGGCTTGACAGGGTCGGCAAGTCTGCCGTGCCAAGCGAAGGGGTTTACGGCAGCCGGTCGTATCTGGCGCTGCGTTCGCTTTCGGAGCTTAGCCTTGCCGATGGGGCAGAGCTTGAGGTTCATATGGGTTATTTAACCGTGAAGGAAGACGGGAAGGTGGCCGCTGTCTACGACCGAAGCATGAAGGACGTGACGGCGCTGCTTAACGGCTGCACCGTGACCTGCCTGCGGGACGCTTCCGGAAGGCCTGTTTTCACCCGCGGGGAGGAGCAGCTTGTGCTTGATAACGGGGCTCTTTTGCCTGCGGAATACGACGCGCTTTCCCGCAGCCAGGGTATAGATTGTGAAACGCCTTACTACTACGTATCGCACAGCGAAAAGTACAAGGTGTTTGAGGAAAACGGGAAGTACGGCCTTCTCCGCACAGAGGACGGGGAGACTGTCATACCGGCGGAATACGCCGCGGTTTACGGCGAAAGCGGCGGCTTTGCCGTTGCCGTCGGCAGTGACCGCTCTCTTTACCTTTACAGCGCGGACGGCGAGCTTATAAACGGCAGCTATCTGGCGTCCGAGGTAAACGACGGGACGGCGGTAGGCTATTATTTTGTGAAAGACGGCCTTACAAGGGCCTGCACCGAATACGGCGAGGAGGTTGTCCTCAGGACGGACGGGAGCGTTTTTGCACTTCCTTCGGGCTATAAGGTTGCCGGGTATTCCGACGGAGCGCTGCTTCTGAAGGGCGAGAACGGCTGCGGCTTTATGGGCAGCAACGGCAGATGGATATGTGACCCGGATTATGCGGACGCGCTTCCCTTCTGCGAGGGGCTTGCGGTCGTCAAAAACAGTGACGGGCTTTACGGCATGATAGACCTTGCGGGAAATACCGTGATTCCCTGTCTTTTTGAAAGGCTAAGCAGCTGTTCCGACGGAGTTATCGTCGCCTACACTTCCACATCGGGCTATTGCCTTATAAATAAATTAGAGTCATAAGGGAACTTTTTCGGAAACGGAGGTTTGTCTATGAAAAACGACGCCGCTTTGTATTTATTCAAGCAGGGCACAAATTTCAAGGCGTATGACTATCTCGGCGCGCATAGGGGTAAAAACGGGTTTACCTTTCGCGTTTGGGCGCCCAATGCCGACGCGGTTTACCTTGCCGGCGACTTTAACGGCTGGGCTGCCGACAGACCCATGGCCGACGTCGGCGGTGTGTGGAGCATAACGCTTGACGACGTCGCTTTTGCCGACGGAGACAGGTACAAGTATATTATCGAACGCGGCGGCAGGCGGTTTTACAAGGCGGACCCTTACGCCTTCTTTTCCGAAACCCTTGCAAACACCGCCTCTCGCTTTTTTGAGCTTGACGGTTTTAAGTGGACAGACGGCGCCTACTTAAAATACAGGGACGAAAGCTTCGGCTGCTTAAAGGACGGGCTTATGCCCCCCGTGCCGATGAACATATACGAGGTACACCTCGGCTCCTGGCAGAGGGACGAAAACGGCGGATATTTAAGCTACGAAGAGCTTGCGGACAGGCTTTCCGCCTACGTCAAGCGCATGGGCTACACGCATATAGAGCTTATGCCCGTGGCGGAGCATCCCTTCGACGGCTCCTGGGGATACCAGATTTGCGGATACTACGCGCCTACCTCGCGCTTCGGCGACCCGCACGGCTTTATGTACTTCGTCAACAAGATGCACTCCGCCGGCATAGGCGTAATAATGGACTGGGTGCCTGCGCATTTCCCGAAGGACGCGCACGGGCTTTACGAGTTTGACGGTTCGCCGCTTTACGAGTACCAGGGCGAGGACAGGATGGAGCACAAGGAGTGGGGCACGCGCTGCTTTGACGTGGCGCGCAACGAGGTGCAAAGCTTCCTCATATCCAACGCCATGTTTTGGATAGAGAAGTACCACATAGACGGCCTCCGCGCAGATGCCGTAAGCTCTATGCTTTACCTTGACTACGGCCGCGGGCCGGGGGAGTGGACCCCCAACCCCGACGGCACCAACATAAACCTTCAAACCGTTTACTTCTTCAAAAAGCTCGGCGAAGAGGTCAAAAAGGCGCATCCGGATGTGCTGCTTATTGCCGAAGAGTCCACCGACTATGCGGACGTAACGCGGAAGGAAGGGCTTTCCTTCGACATGAAGTGGAACATGGGCTGGATGAACGACACGCTCAAGTATATAGAGACGGACTCGTTCTTCAGGAAGGGCGTTCACGACAATATGACTTTCTCGCTGATGTACGCGTTCAACGAGAGGTTCATACTTCCCATATCGCACGACGAGGTCGTCCACGGCAAAAAGTCGCTTATAGACAAGATGGCGGGCGACTACTATCAGAAGTTCGCCTGCGCAAGGACCTACCTCGGCTATATGATGACGCACCCGGGCAAGAAGCTTATCTTCATGGGGTCGGAGTTTGCGCAGTTCAGGGAGTGGGACTATGAAAACTCGCTGGAGTGGTTCATGCTTGACTTCGACATGCACGCTAAATTTCAGATTTACGTGTCGGAGCTTAACGCCTTCTACCTTGAAAATCCGGAGCTTTGGGAGCAGGACGGCTCCTGGCAGGGCTTTGAGTGGATAGATGCGGACAGGCGCAACGACAACACCTATCTCTACCGCCGCATTGCAAAGGACGGCAGCGCGCTTACCGTGGTTTTGAACTTTGCACCGGTGGTCAGGTATTACAACATACCGCTTAAAAAGGGCGGTGTGTATGCAGAGGTTTTCAACAGCGACGAGGAAAAATACGGCGGAGGCGGCGTTACAAACAAGGTGCCGCAGACCGCCTTTAAGCAGTACGGCGGATACGGGATAAACATAACGGTTCCGCCGCTTGGGTTTACGGTAATAAAGGAAATCGAGGGGAAGGACGAGCAATGATAAAGAAGAAAGAGTGCGTGGCAATGCTCCTTGCGGGCGGGCAGGGAAGCCGGCTTTATCTGCTTACGCAGCACGTGGCAAAGCCCGCCGTGTCGTTCGGCAGCAAGTACAGGATAATAGACTTTACACTGTCAAACTGCATAAACTCCGGAATAGACACCGTCGGTGTTCTCACGCAGTATCAGCCGCTTGCCTTGAACGAGTACATAGGCAACGGTCAGCCCTGGGACCTTGACCGCACCTTCGGCGGTGTCATGGTTCTTCCGCCCTATCAGGGGCAGAAGAGGGCGGATTGGTACAAGGGCACCGCAAATGCAATATACCAGAACCTGCACTTCCTTGACAAGTACGACCCGGACTATGTTGTAGTCCTCTCCGGCGACCACATTTATAAGATGGACTACAGCGCCATGGTCGACTTTCACAAAAGGGTCGGTGCGGCGTGCACCATCGCCGTCATTGACGTGCCTATCGAAGAGGCAAGCCGTTTCGGCATAATGAACACCGACGACGACTACAGGATTTACGAGTTCGAGGAGAAGCCGAAGCAGCCTAAAAGCACAAAGGCCTCCATGGGCGTTTACGTATTTTCGAAGGACAAGCTTTACGACTATCTCATCGCCGACGAGGCGGACGAGACAAGCGAGAAGGACTTCGGCAAGAACGTCATTCCCGCAATGCTTAGAGGCGGGGAAAAGCTTTACGCCTATCCCTTTAAGGGCTATTGGAAGGACGTGGGCACCATAGATTCGCTTTGGGAGGCGAATATGGACCTTCTCGGTGACAGGCCTGCTTTGAACCTTAACAACCCAAGCTGGCGCATCTTTTCGCGCCATGCCTCGCCGCCGCCGCACTTTTTGGGCAACGGCGCGGAGGTTGAAAACAGCCTTATAACCGGCGGGTGCGAGATTTACGGCACCGTCGTGAACAGCGTGCTTTCCGTCGGCGTAAAGGTCGCGAAGGGCGCGGTCGTCAGGGACAGCATAATAATGCGCGACTGCGTTATCTCCGAAAACGCGTCTGTTGAATATTCTGTTATGGACAGCGACACCGTCGTAGGTGTCAACGCAAGGGTCGGGGAAGCGAAGAAGTGGGGTCACGGCATTGCGCTTATCGGCTCCGGGCTTAACATAAAGGCCGGCACCGTCATACCCGGCGGCGTCCGCGCGGACGAGGCGTATCTGACAGAGCTTGAAGAGGGGAGGGTGTAAGGCATGGCAGGCGTTGTAGGCATTATCTTTTCCAACATACACGACCAAAACGTAAGCGAGCTTACACGGAAGAGGACTATGGCAAGCATCCCCTTCGGGTGCAGGTACCGCCTTATAGACTTTACGCTTTCAAACCTTGTTAATTCGGGCATAACGCACGTCGGCGTGGTTACGCATTACAATTACCAGTCGCTTATGGATCACATAGGCACCGGCAAGGACTGGGACCTTGCAAGGAGGAACGGCGGCATAAAGATACTCCCGCCCTATATTACCGCGTTCGAGGGTTCGCAGACAGGCCTTTACAACACAAGGCTTGAGGCCGTAAAAAGCATGATAAGCTTTATTTCCGGCTGTACGGAGGAGTACGTGATCCTCTCGGACTGCGACGTGATATGCAACATAGACCTAAGCGAGATGATAAACGAGCACATCGCGACCAATGCGGATATCACCGTTGCGGTAAAGCGCATGTACCTGACACCTGCGGTCAAAAACATGGAGGTTGTGGAGTCGGACCCCGATGGCAGGATAACCGATATATCGGAATGCGGGGGGATAGTTTCCGGCTACAGGGACGTAAACCTTAACATAATGGTTCTTCGCCGCAAGTACCTTGAAAACATCGTCATGGACGCTTCCGCCCACGGCTACACGAGCTTTACAAAGGACGTGATGGTCAGGAATTTGGCAAACTGCGACTTCAGGATTTTCAGGTACGACAGCTATTTTGCAACCATAAATTCGCTTACGGATTATTATATGTGCAGCATGGACCTTTTAAGCTCCTCCGCGCGTGACAGCCTTTTCAACGTCAAAAACCGCCCGGTTTACACCAAGATACGCAATTCGGGGCCTACGGTTTACGAGGAGGGCAGCAAGGTCAAAAACTCGCTTATTGCGGACGGCTGCGTCATATACGGCACGGTCGAAAACTCCATACTCTTCCGCGGCGTAAGGGTCGGCAAAAATACCGTCGTAAGGAACAGCATACTTATGCAGGACACGCTGGTGGGTGAAAACGTCGACCTCAACTGCGTGATAACGGACAAAGACGTTGTAATCAGGGACGGAAGAACTCTGTCCGGGCACGAGACAAAACCGTTTTTTATAGATAAGCAGACTGTTGTTTAATACGGAGGGTCATATCTTATGAGAAAAACGAGAATACTATTTGTTGCTTCCGAGGCTGTTCCCTTTGCGTCCTCCGGGGGTCTTGGGGACGTTATCGGCTCGCTTCCGGCGGCCTTGACGGCGGCCGGGAACGAAAAGCTTGACGTCCGCGTGATAATGCCGTTTTACGGCAGCATGGAGGAAAGCGGCGAATACAAGCTTACAAAGCTTTGCGAAACCTATATAAATCTTTCCTGGAGACGGCAGTATCTCGGCATATACACCCTCGAACACCGAGGGGTAAGGTATTATTTTCTCGACAACGAGTATTACTTTAAGCGCCCTGCGCTGTACGGCAGCTTTGACGACGGCGAAAGGTACGCCTTCTTCTGCAAGGCGGTGATGGAGTCGCTGCCGATTATAGACTTTTTCCCGGATATTCTGCACGCGCACGACTGGCAAAGTGCGCTTACCGTTATATATCTCCGCCGTCGCTACGGGCTTATGGATGGGTATAGGGACATAAAAAGCGTGTTCACTATCCACAACATCGCGTATCAGGGCGTATACGGGCACGAGATTTTAGGCGACGTCTTCGACCTCTCGCCAAGCGACCTTGAGGTTGTCGATTACAACGGCGCAATAAACCTTATGAAGGGCGCCATAGTCTGCGCAAGCGCCGTAAGCACCGTAAGCCCCACCTATGCGAACGAGATACTGTTCCCGACCTATTCAAACGGGCTGCACTTCGTGCTGGAGCACAACAAGGGCAAGCTTCGCGGGATACTGAACGGCATTGACACGGACTATTACAATCCGGAAACGGACAGGGAGATTTTTGCAAACTACTCTGCCGGCGACCTGCAGGGCAAGGCGGAGGACAAAAGGCAGCTGCAGCTGCTTGCCGGCCTTGAGGAGAGGGAGGACGTCCCGCTTCTTGCGATAATATCCCGCCTTGCGGGTCACAAGGGGATAGACCTTGTCATGGGCATGGCGGAAAGGATGCTTTCCGGCGACGTGCAGCTTGTCGTTCTGGGTCAGGGCGAGCACATCTACGAAAGCTTCTTTAAGGACCTTGCGGCAAGGTACCCCGGCAAGGTGTGCACAATGCTTACCTACGACAAGGCGCTTTCCAAAAAGATATACGCAGGCGCCGATATGTTTTTGATGCCCTCAAAGAGCGAACCCTGCGGGCTTGCGCAGATGATAGCCTCGCGCTACGGCACGGTGCCCATTGTGCGCGAGACGGGCGGACTTTTCGACTCCATAAGGGACATAGGCTGGCAGGGGGGAGGCAACGGCTTCACCTTCGCCCCGTACTCGGATGCGGAGCTGCTCGGTGCCGTGTGGCGCGCCTGCTATACATACGGCGACAAGGCCGCCTGGAAGGAGCTTGCCGAAAAGGTCATGAGGGTGGACTTTTCATGGCAGACATCGGCAAAGCGCTATATTGACATGTACAACGACGTTTTGTCGTAATATTACAGAAACGAGGATAATTTGATGACCGTTAAGCGCAAAGAGATACAGGACGCTTTGCAGAACAAGCTTTCACGCTATTTCAGCGTTTCGATAGAGGACGCAAGCAAGGAACAGATGTACAAGGCGACGGTGTACACCGTGCGCGACATACTTGCACAGAAGCGCAAGACCTTTAATGCGAAGACTAAGGAAATGGGCAAGAAAAAGGTCTACTACATGTGCATGGAGTTTTTGATGGGCTGTTCGCTTCGCACCAACCTTAAAAACCTCGGTCTGGAGAGGGACTATATGGCGGTGCTTAAGGAAAGCGGCTTTGACCTTGGCGAGATATACGAGATGGAGTCTGACCCTGGGCTCGGCAACGGCGGGCTCGGCAGGCTTGCGGCATGCTTTATGGACTCGCTTTCAACTCTTGAATATCCGGCAAGGGGCTATTCCATACTTTACGAATACGGCCTTTTCAGGCAGAAGCTTTCGGAGGGCGAGCAGATAGAGCTTCCCGACCGGTGGCTTCCCGGCGGGGAGGCCTGGCTTGTCCCCCGTCAGGACAAGGCCTGCTTTGTGCGCTTCGGCGGCACGATAACGGAGAAGTGGGACAACGGCCGCTGCGAGATAATACACGAAAACTACGAGGAGATCGAGGCAGTTCCCTACGACATGCTTATCTCCGGCGCAGACAGTGAGGCTATAACCACCCTTCGCCTTTGGAAGGCGCAGGACACGCGCAATTTCAATATGGAGCTGTTCTCTCAGGGGCAGTACGTAAAGGCCGTGGAGGAAAACACCATGGCGCAGACCATTTCAAAGGTGCTTTACCCCAACGACAACCACCCGGAGGGGAAGCTTCTTCGCTTAAGCCAGCAGTATTTTCTTGTAAGCGCATCGCTTCAAAACATAATACACGACCATATTTCGATATACAAGGACTTAGACACCCTTCCGGAGAAGGCTGCCATACACCTTAACGACACGCACCCGGCGCTTTGCATACCGGAGCTTATGCGCGTCCTCATGGACGTGCACAACTACCCTTGGGACAAGGCGTGGGACATGGTGCTTAAGACCGTTTCGTACACCAACCACACGGTAATGCCGGAGGCTTTGGAGTGCTGGAACGAGGGGCTTTTCCGCCTTAAGCTGCCGAGGATTTACACCATAATTCGCGAGATAAACGAACGCTTTTGCTCTCAGGCCTGGAAGCGCTTCCCCGGGAACTGGGACAAGGTCAGCAGGATGGCGATAATAAGCGGCGGTCAGCTTCGCATGGCAAATCTGTCGATAATCGGCTCGCACAGCGTCAACGGTGTGTCGGCACTGCATACCGAGATTTTGAAGACCGACACCTTCCGTGACTTCAACGACATGTATCCGGACAGGTTTGTAAACGTAACAAACGGCATAGCTCACCGCAGGTGGCTTTGCTATTCCAACCCGAGGCTTGCGTCCCTGCTTGACAAGATAATCGGCAAGGGCTACCGTTCCGAAGCGTCACAGCTTGAAAAGCTGCTTCAATACAAGGACGACCCGGCCGTGCTTGCGGAAACCGCAAAGATAAAAAAGGCAAACAAGGTCGACTTTTCCAACTACATCGCGCGCACTGCGGGCGTTAAGATCGACCCGTCTACCGTCTTCGACGTGCAGGTAAAGCGCATACACGAATATAAGCGTCAGCTTTTGAACGCCATCCACATCATAAGCCTGTACTGCGAGCTTAAGGAGAACCCGGACGCGGATATAACGCCCGAGACCTTCATATTCGGCGGCAAGGCTGCCCCGGGCTATTACATGGCGAAGGACATAATACGCCTTATATGCTATATAAGCGAGGATATACAAAGAAATCCGCGCATAAGGGAAAAGCTTAACGTTTTGTTCCTTGAGAACTACAACGTAAGCCTTGCGGAAAGGCTTATTCCCGCTGCCGACGTAAGCGAGCAGATCTCTCTCGCCGGCAAGGAGGCAAGCGGCACAAGCAACATGAAGTTTATGATAAACGGCGCGGTGACCATAGGCACGCTTGACGGCGCAAACGTTGAGATCTGCGAAGAGGTCGGCAAGGACAACATCTTCATCTTCGGTCACACCGCAGAGGAGGTTGACGAGCTTTGGAAGAAGGGCTACGCTTCCTCCGTGTACTACAACAGGAACGCCTCCTTAAAGCGCGCTGTAGACTACCTGCAGACGGGCTTCTGCGGCCGTTCCTTTGCGGATATTGCCAACTACCTTCTGTTCTCTCACGGCATAGCCGACCCGTTTATGTGCCTTGCGGACTTTGACTTTTATCAGACTGCACATAAGGAGCTTATGCAGGCATACGGCGACGAAAAAAGGTGGAACGGCATGTGCCTTGTAAATATAGCGTCGGCGGGCAGGTTCGCGGCCGACAGAAGCATTACGGATTACGCAAACGACATCTGGCATCTGACCAGACTTAGGGCGAAAAATAGATAAAGAATTCGGGGATATCAGTGGCATTCAGAGTTTTAAATAAGCAAACAGATCGCGGCAACGCTGTCGACTGTGTCTCCACCTTTTACGAAAACGGCGTTCTGAACACGCGCCGCACGGTAAACGGCGGAAGCAGCATTTACTTTCTGCTTAAGGCAAAGCGTTCGCTTGCGGTGATGGACGCGTGCCTGCTTTTTGCGGCGGACGGGAAAAAGGCTCAGCGCGTGGAAGGCTATTGGTGCGGGCTTGAGAAGGGCTTCGACCTGTACCGCTTTGACCTTTCGGAAAAGGCAAAGGCGGGGCTGTACTTCTACGGGTACGAGCTGCACACCACCTCCGGCAAGTGGTATGTAAGGGCAGGCGGGACCGTGGGCTTTGACGAGGTCTACACCGGCAGGCTTTTGGTCTGCAGCGAGATGTACGACGCGCCGAAGTGGCTTGACGGCGGCGTTATATACCAAGTGTTCGTCGACCGCTTCAACAAGGGCAGCGTAAGTGTTCCGAAAAGGGAAGACGCCGTCATGCTTGACTGGGAGAAGGACACGCCGGAATATCCGGAAAAGCCCGGTGACTTCTTGAAAAACAACACCTTCTTCGGCGGCACGCTTTGGGGCGTGGCGGAGAAGCTTGACTATCTCGCAGGCCTTGGCGTTCGCTGCATCTATTTAAGCCCGGTATTTAAAGCGTATTCAAACCACAAGTACGACACGGGCGATTATATGAGCGTGGACGAAATGTTCGGCGGCGACGGGGCGCTTGAAAACCTCTTTCGCGAGGCGGCTAAGCGCGGAATCGGCGTTATACTGGACGGCGTGTTCAACCACGTCGGCGATGACAGCCTTTACTTTGACAAGTACGGCAAATACGGCGGCCACGGCGCCTATACCGACCCGAAAAGCCCGTATCGCGACTGGTTCACCTTTAAGCACTACCCGGACGTGTACGACTCCTGGTGGGGTACGGGCAACCTGCCGCGCGTGGTTCGCACGCCCGCTTTCCGCGGTCTTATCTGCGGCAAGGGCGGCGTTGTGGAAAAGTACATGAAGATGGGAGCGGCGGGCTTCAGGCTTGACGTGGTTGACGAGCTTGAGACAGACTTTGTCGACGAGCTTTGCGCAGCCATAAAGAAGGCGAAAAAGGACGCGTACATAGTCGGCGAGGTTTGGGAGGACGCCTCCGACAAGATGGCTTACAACGAGCGAAAGCAGTATTTTTGGGGGAAACAGCTTGACGCAGTCATGAACTACCCGCTTCGCAGCGCGATAATCGAATACGTCACGCACGGCAGGGGCAGGCTTATGGCCGACGTCGCAAACACGCTTTACCGCCATTATCCGGAGCATAAAAGCGCGTATATGATGAATATACTCGGTACGCACGATACGGAGCGCATCCTTACGGTACTCGGCGGCGAAAGCGCAAGCGGGCTTAAAAACGCCGTGCTTGCCGAAAAGCGCCTCGATACGCTGCAGCGCTCGGTGGCTTATCACAGGCTTAAAAACGCCGTGCTGCTTCAAATGACGCTTCCCGGCATCCCCTGCATTTACTACGGCGACGAGGCCGGCATGGAGGGGTACAAGGATCCGTTCAACCGCCGTCCGTACCCTTGGGGCAGGGAGGACAAGGAGATCCTCGGCTGGTACAGGACGCTTACGGCGATAAGGACGTCGGAACCGGCGTTTGCAAAGCAGGGCTTTAAGGTGGTTGCCGCAAAGAGGGGGCTTTTCGCCTTTGAACGCGGGGGCGGCGAGGTGCTCGTCTGCACCAACACCGGCGGCACGTCGGAGACGCTGAACATTAGCGGCATGTACACCTCTCTCCTAACCGGCACCCCCTACGACGGCAGCATGAAGGTTTACCCCGGCAGCGGCGACATACTGAAGAGAGCCGCAGATTAACCCTTAAAGGCTTCGGAACATATCATGTTACAAAAATCTACACCAAGATAAGAGGTGCATTGATGGACATTTTCGAAGAAATATGCAGGGCATACGGCTTAAAAGGGACGCTGAAAGGCGTTTCACGCATTAAGCGCGGACATATAAACGAGTCTTTCCGCGTAGATATGGATGTCGACGGGAAGGAAAGGTCCTACCTGTTTCAGCGCGTGAACGAGTACGTTTTTAAAAATCCGGAGCAGATAATAAAAAACGTCCGTGCAGTTACGGAGCACGTTCGGCGTAAGCTTGAGGAGGCGGGCGAGGCCGACGTAAAAAGAAAGGTCATACGGCTTTACAAGCACGGCGACGATTACATTTACGTCACCGACGGCGGGGATTATTGGCGCGTGATGTCCTTTGTGTACAACGCCGCTACATATGACGAATACGACACAAAGCTGCTTAAGTCGATAGGCTTCGGCTTCGGCAGATTTCTGTCCATGCTGTCGGATTTTCCCGGCGGGGACTTGTACGAGACGATACCGGATTTTCACAACACCCCAAAGCGCTTTGAAAGCTTTTTTAAGGCGTTTGAGAAAGACGCATTCGGCAGGGCTTCCGGGATAGCCGAGGAAGCGGAATTTATAAGGTCGGCGGAGACTTACGCCTCACGCTTCAACGATTTGTATTCGGCGGGGAAGATCCCCCTTCGCGTCACGCACAACGACACGAAGGGCAACAACATAATGATAGACATAAGCACCGGAGAACCGCTTGCGGTTATAGACCTGGATACGGTAATGCCCGGCTTTGCCATGAACGACTTCGGCGACGCCGTGCGATACGCCGCAAATACGGCCGCAGAGGACGAGGCGGATCTTAGCAAGGTCTCGCTTGACCTTGACAGGTATAAGGCTCTTGCCGACGGGTTCCTTCCGCCTATGAAGGGCAGGTACACGGATTACGAGATAAAAAACATGCCCTGGGGAGTGGTGCTTATGACCTTGGAAATAGCCGTCCGCTTCCTGACGGATTACCTCGAAGGCGACGTCTATTTCAAGACGGATTACGAAGAACACAACCTCGTTCGCGGCCGCTGCCAGCTTGCTTTGGCGAAGGATGCGATAGAAAAGCTTCCCCTTATGGAAAAAATAACCGAAAACTACCTTTGAAATTAGTTGAAAATAACGATAATAATATTTCGAAAAACCTCTTGACAATTCACGAAAAAGTAGTATACTGAGTTAGTAAAGAAAAATAGTAACGAATTTTTGCGAAAAAATACACAGGTCGATTGGGCAATTTGATGGATAAAACCGGGATATTTGAGGAGAACGCGCTTGTCGCTTCCGCCAGGGGCGGGGACGAGGCCGCGTTCGGTCTGTTGGCAGAGAAGTACCACGGGTTTTTAAGCGGTTATATTTCGTCGCTGTCCGTGCCGGACCGCGAGAGAGAGGATCTTATGCAGGAGGCGCTTGTCGGCCTTCTGCGTGCCGTTCGCAGTTATGACGGCGTCAGCGCCAAATTTTCGACATATGTTGCCGCCTGTGTGCGCAACAGCGTGATAACATATCTGCGCAGATACGGCAAACAGCGTTACGAAATACCGTATGAAGATGTGGAGCTTATTGCCGAGAGGATAGAGCACAGCACGCCGGAGTTCAGGCTTATTGACATCGAAAGTACGAACATGCTGCACGACAGGGTTTTTTCTGTCCTTTCGCAGTATGAAAGAAAGGTTTTCGAGATGTACTTGGCGGAGATTTCTTATGCCGACATGGCGAAAAAGCTGAACAAAAACGAAAAAAGCATTGACAATGCAGTGCAAAGGATCAAAGCCAAGCTTAAAAAGCTTGTTTGATAAAAACGGGGCAACCCGAAAAATAACACTATTAACCAAAGCGAGGTAAAATTTATGTACGAAGACAAGACATTAGTTTGCAAAGACTGCGGTGCAGAGTTTATATTCTCCGCAGGCGAGCAGCAGTTCTATGCAGAGCACGACTTCCAGAACGAGCCGCAGCGCTGCAAGGCATGCCGTGACGCGAAGAAGAACGCGGCAAAAGGCCCCAGAGAACTCTTTACCACCGTTTGCGCTAACTGCGGCGAAGAGGCAAGGGTTCCCTTTAAGCCTTCCGACGACAGGCCTGTATACTGCAGCAAGTGCTTCGAAGCTCAGAGAGCGGGCAGGTAAGGGCATCACTTCTGCAGGCAGAATAAGCAAAAAAAGAACGCACGGGATTTGCCCGTGCGTTTTGCGTCTGTTCACCAAAGCCCCCTAATTTACTCCTTCACGCTGCCGTCGGGGTTGAAAAGCGGCAGGCGCTTTATATATATAAGGTCGTCCCTGTCGGCCGCCGCGCCTTCTGCAAGCACGCACATTTTGCCGGCGATAATGCCGCCTGCGGCCTTGACCAGCTCTTCAAGTGCGCGAAGCGATTCTCCCGTCGACACAACGTCGTCCACTATAAGTATGCGCTTGCCCTTCATAAGCTCCGCATCGGCCTTGTCGAGGATAAGCCTTTGCTCCTTGTCCGTGGTTATCGAGCGGACCTTGACCTCAAAGACGCCCGTCATGTACATTTTCGGGTCCTTGCGGGCAAGGAAGTACTTCTTTTCGCCGCTCTGCCTTGCCATTTCGTGTATTATCGGTATGCCCTTTGCCTCTGCGGTTATCATGTAGTCGTGCTCGGGCGCCTTCTCCAGCAGCTCCTTTGCGCATTCAACCGTAAGCTCGTAGTCGCCGAAGACGACAAACCCGCCGATGTACAAATCGTCCGAAACACGGCATATCGGAAGCTTTCTTTCAAGCCCGCCTATTTTAACCGGATAGTAATTCAAAACAGACACCCCTTTCATCATTTGTCATAATTATAAACCTTTTGCCCGCCCTTGTCAAGCGCGGCTTTATTTTTTGCCGTTCCGCCGGCACTTAAGGTAGACAAGCCCAAGCGCGGTCGTCGCGGCGACTGCGGCAAGGCTTATCCAGACCCCCAATGACAGGTGCGGGAATGAGCCCGCGACGGAAAGCGACAGAATGACCGTCGGCATGGCGCCAAGCAGGCTGCCGGCGAGGTATTCGAAAAACGGAAGCCCGGCAGCGCCGAGGTACACTCCCGCCGTGTGGCAGGGGAAAAAGCGTATGCAGTGCAGGAAAAAAGACGCAAAGAAGCCGTTTTTTCCTCCGTCGGAGATTGCGGCAATAAGCGGGATGCCCCTTCCTCTCCTCTTCACCCCCGCAAAGTAGGACACTGTGAAGCAAAGCGCGTTTCCGAAGACGCACATAAAAAGCGCCTTCCCCGGGGGAAGCAGCAGCCCGCAGGCGACGTAAACAAGCCCCATCGGTATTATGGGAAGCAGGCATTTTAAAAAGAACAGCGCGGCCGAGGCAGCGGCGGCCTGCCACGGGTTTTCCGCAAGGCAGCGGAAAAAGCCCTCTGCATCGGCCGCAGCAAAGGGCATATTAAAACCGACGGCTTGGAGCATGAAGTCTTCCACCCCCAAAAAGCAGCAGCTTTTAAAGTGTGCGCTAATATAAAATGTATTCAAAAAGTCGCGTAATAATGCTTCACCCCCTTGAAAACGGAATGCAAATGTGCTAATATGAGTTAGATTAGTTTGTGTACCTATGACAATTTTCAGCATATTACAGCTTTTAACGGAGGACAGATATATGCTTTCCTTTAACAGACCGCCCTTTACCGGCAAAGAGACCGAGTATATGGCACAGGCAATAGCAAACGGCAAAATATGCGGCGACGGCGCCTTTACAAAAAAGTGCAGCGCCTGGCTGGAGGAAAACACCGGCGCTAAGAGGGCACTGCTTACAACCTCCTGCACTCACGCGCTGGAGATGGCGGCGCTTCTCTGCGGGATAGAACCCGGCGACGAGGTCATAATGCCCTCGTTCACCTTTGTTTCGACTGCGGACGCGTTCGTTCAGCGCGGGGCGAAGGTGGTGTTTGTGGACATCAGGAAAGACACCATGAACCTTGACGAGAAGCTTATAGAAAGGGCAATAACGGGGAAGACCAAGGCGATAGTGCCCGTTCACTACGCCGGCGTAGCCTGCGAGATGGACACCATCAATGCGATAGCGAAGGAATACGGCCTGCTTGTCGTGGAGGATGCCGCGCAGGGCATGATGGCCACCTATAAGGGCAGAATGCTTGGCACCCTTGGCGACTACGGCTGCTACAGCTTCCACGAGACGAAGAACTACAGCATGGGCGAAGGCGGCGCTCTCCTTATAAACACCGACACGGAGGACGCCGAAAAGGCGGAGATAATCCGCGAAAAGGGCACGGACAGAAGCCGCTTCTTCCGCGGCCAGGTGGACAAGTATACCTGGGTTGACTACGGCTCTTCCTATCTGCCAAGCGACATGAACGCAGCCTACCTTTACGCACAGCTTGAGATAGCGGACAAGATCAACGAAAACCGCGTATCTTCCTGGAACAGGTACCGTGCGGGGCTTCTTCCTCTGCAGGAGAAGGGACATATAGAGCTTCCCTACATCCCCGCGGAATGCGTGCACAACGGGCACATGTTCTACATCAAGGCTGCCGACCTTAGGGAGAGGAGCGCGCTTATCTCCTTCCTTCGCGAAAAGGGCGTTTACAGCGTTTTCCACTACATCCCGCTGCACACATCTCCCGCAGGGCTCCGCTTCGGCAGGTTTGACGGTGAGGACGTCAACACCACGGCGGAAAGCGAAAGGCTGCTTCGCCTTCCCATGTTTTACGGGCTTAAGGCGGAAGAGGTCGACACGGTTATATCCGCAGTGAAAGAGTTTTACGGTGAATGATGGAAAATTTTGTTATAATAGGCGCCAACAGCTTCCAGAACAGGCTGATACTTAAAGCCAAGGAAATGGGTCTTCGCACCCACGTTTTCGCCTGGGAGTGCGGCGACATCGGCGAGAAGACCGCAGACGTCTTCTACCCCATAAGCATAACGGAAAAAGAAAAAATCCTTGAAGAGTGCCGTAAGATAAAGCCCTGCGGGATAGCCTCCATAGCTTCGGACCTTGCGGTGATAACCGTAAACTACGTTGCGGAGGCGCTTCACCTAAGCGGCAACGCTTACAAGGACAGCGTTATATGCACAAACAAGTACGCCATGCGCGGCGCTTTTGCGGCGGCAGGCGTGCCGGTGCCAAAGTTTTTAAAGGTTTCGGCCCCTCCGTGCAGGGAGGCGCTTGCGGGCTTCCGATTCCCGCTTATAGTAAAGCCCACGGACAGGAGCGGCAGCAGAGGAATAACAAAGGTCGCGTGCTTTGAAGAAATTGCGGACGCCGTTCACGCCTCCGTCGCCCACTCCTTTGAGAAGTGCGCGGTTATAGAGGAGTTCATCGAGGGCGACGAATACAGCTGCGAGTGTATCTCTTACGGCGGAAAGCACAGCTTCCTTGCGTTTACGAAGAAATACACCACGGGCGCACCGCACTTTATAGAGACGGGACACGTGCAGCCCTCAGACATACCGGAAAGGTATGCGGAAGGCATAAAGCGCGACGTCTTCAAGGCGCTTGACGCGCTTAACATACGTGTCGGCGCTTCGCATACGGAGTTTAAGCTTGACGCGGACGGGAACATGCGCATCATCGAAATAGGCGCGCGCATGGGCGGCGACTGCATCGGAAGCGACCTTGTGTACCTCTCCACCGGCATCGACTTTGTTCGCGCCGTCATAGACACGGCCTGCGGAAGGGCGCCCGACCTTACGCCCGAGCACGGCGCCGAAAAGGCGACAATAAGGTTCATCTTTAACGAGCGCGATATTTCAGAGTTTGAACAGGCAAAGCGCGACCCCTTAAAGCACATCTGTTACGTCAGCGACATGGAAAGCGAAAACATGGGCGCGGTTACGGACAGCTCCAATCGCGTAGGCTACTACATTTACACAGAGCAGCTTTAAATCTTAAAAAAAGTCTCCCCGGAAGGCGTTTAAGCCTTCCGGGGAGATTTGCATATATGCGTTTTTTTGCTTAAAGCCCTGCGTCAATCTTCAAAATCGCAACAGCGTCGATGTTGTCGGTCGTGCCGCTTTTGTCCATGTCGGCCCAGTAGAGGTCGCAGCCTTCGGGCAGCTCAAGCCCGGCCTCCGCCTTAAGCACAAGGACAGCATCCAGGTTGTCGGTCACAAAGTCGAAGTTCACGTCGCCGTCGGGCTCCGGCTCCCTTGTGATCTTGTCACGCTTTGCGGAGATGAACACGCTGTCCTTCTCTTTAAAGTCGGTGACTGTCGCACTGCCGGTCTCGGAAGCGTAAAGGTGAAGCGTAAGGCCGTTTTCGTCAACGTCTATAACGGAAGCGCCGTGCGTCCTTGCCGGGTTAGACGTGTTCTTGTAGGTCTTTGCAAGCAGGTCTGCGTTATTTCTGGGCGGATCGTAGAACGTGTCGGTGTTGCCGCGGTCGCAGTCTGAATTGGGCGCCTGGATGTAGTAGGTGCCGACGTCGCTGTCGTCGGGAACTACCTTGCCCTCATATATCCTGTGCGTCCTCGCATAGACGTGGTTGTTTGCGGCGAAGCACACGTCCACGCCGTACTTGTCGCAAAAGTCGCTCCAGTTGCTGTAGTGGCTGGCGGAGCCGGTGTTGCCGTTGAACCACTGATAATGCTCGGAAAGGAAGATGTAGCGGTACTTGCCCTCCATGCTCTCTATAACCTTGCCCGCCCAGTCCTGTATCTGTTCGCGGACGGTGGCGCCCATGGTCTCGTTGTTGAACACGAACCAAAGGATGTCGTTGTAGAGGAAGTAGTAAACAACGCCGGGTTCATAAGGCTCCGTGCTGTTGCCGAGGAAGCAGTTCTCCGGGTTGTTGTGCACGTTCTGGAAGTAGGCAATGCTGTTGCCGGTGTTTTTGTTTGAGGGCAAATAGTCGTGGTTGCCGAGCAGGTCGACGTACATGTACTCGCTTGCAAACCTCTGTTCATAGATGGTCTTCCAAATAAAGTAACCGCCGCCGAATGCGCCCGTGTCACCGGTGCTGAACACAAAGTCAAGGTCGTACTTCGCCTGCGAAGCGCAGTACTCAAACGCGTTGGAAGCTGCAACAATCCTGCTGTCGGACCCGGGAACATAATGGAAGTCGCTTATCCAAACAAAGCTGTACTCGTCCGCGCCGGAGGTGGTAAAGTAGTGCTCGTCGGAATAACCGCCAAGCCCGTCGCCAATGCGGTATTTGTAGTCGGTCGCCGGTGTGAGGTGCTTAAGGTCGACCCTGTAGTTGAGGTATTTGTCTTCCTCTTTGAAAACGCCGAGCTCCCCCTTAGCATAGCCGGTTCTCAGGAACGCCTGATAATCGGTGTCGCTGTAGGTGCCTACAACCTTCTGCGCACCGTCCCAGCCTTCGCTTGAGGCTTCCTTGTACTCGATAAAGCACTCTGTGCATTCGGGCTTGGAGTGCCAGAATATGCCCATTTGGGTGTTGCAGTCTTCGCCGGGATTGGCGCCGATAATACCTATGTTCTCGCTTGCGGCAAAGACAGGCGTCGAAACGGGTACGACGGCAAGCCCTAAGGCCATTACCGTACAGAGAATAAGGGAAATAGTCCTTTTCATGATTCAACCTCCTTTTTATTTACTTCATTGTATCAGCTTTTTACGGAAAAGTCAATACAAAATAATGTTGCATAATACAAAGAAAAGTGCTAAAATTAGAAAGAAGAGGGGGTGAGGGCAGTGATACTGACTCTTGCAGGTGCAAGGGCGGACGTAGACGCGGAAAAAACGCGGGAGATGTACGCGCGCCTTCCGTACATACGCCAAGGCTGCCAGTGCCCTCTTTGCCGCAGCTTCCTTGAACGCGTGGCGAACTTTGACGCCGAAAAGCGCGTATTCTTTGCAAAAATCGGCGTTGACGCTGAAAAGTGCGAGTCACTCTGGTCCTACCCCGGCACGCGCCCCGGTACGCAGCTTTACACCTTCCGCTGCCCGCTTGTGTGCGTGGATGTAAGCGGCATTACAGAGGAGTGGGAGACGGTTGCGGAGGGCTTTTCCGCCCGCTTCGCCGGAGACGGCGGCAGGGTGTTTCTTGAAGTGGAGCTGCTTTTGAAATGGGACGGGGTATAGACTTCCCGCAGGCGGCGACTGAGGTGCTTTGCCGGCTTGAAGAGGCCGGGTACGAGGCGTATTTTGTCGGCGGCTGCGTCAGGGATATGCTGCTTGGCAAGGTCCCTACGGACTTTGACCTTGCGTCGTCCGCCGAGCCGGAGGAGGTCTCCGCGCTTTTTGCGGACAAAAAGCTTCTCTTTACGGGTGCAAAGCACGGCACCGTTGCGGTGCAGAACGGCGGGCTTTGGCTGGAGATAACCACCTTCCGGAAGGACGGCGCATACGACGACCGCCGACGCCCCTCATCGGTCGCCTTTTCGCGCTCTGCGCGCGAGGACGCCGCAAGGCGCGATTTTACCGTGAACGCCATGTTTTACAGCCCCTCTCGCGGGCTTTTGGACTTTTACGGCGGGCAAAGCGACCTTAAAGCTGGTGTGATACGCTGCGTAGGCGACGCCGAACGGCGCTTTCGGGAAGACGCGCTGCGCATCCTTCGCGCACTGCGCTTCGCCGCAAAGCTTGGCTTTGTTATAGAGGAAAAGACCTCGGCCGCTATGCTTGACACGGCAGAAGGACTGCGCGATATATCGGCGGAGCGCATAGCTACGGAGCTTCGCGCGCTTTTCGCCCTCCCCGGCAGTGCGGGGCTTTGTGCGGAATATCTGCCCGTCTTCGCGCCGCGCTTCGGCCGCCCTGCGTCACCGTCCGGCGACTTCCGCGCTTTAGAGGCGGTAAGCGAGACGTTCAGGCTGCCGCTTTTTGCCGCCCTTTACGGCGGAACGGAAGCGGAAAGCCTTCTGAAGGGGCTGAAGGCGGACAGGCATAGCCTTCGCCTTGGCATTGCCGCGAAGGAGGCGCTGTACTGCGGCGCGCTTGAGGACGCGGGCAGCGCGGCACAGGCGGCGCTTAAATACGGCGCGGCGGCCTTTGCGGATATGCTTGCCGCGGCAGAGGCGCTGAAGCGGCCTGTGTGGAGCGGTGCACACAAAGCACTTTGCGGCCTTCAAAGCGGGGGAATACCGTGCAGCCTGCCGCAGCTTGCCGTAAGCGGGAACGACCTTAAAGCCGCAGGCATCTGCGGGGAAGAGACGGGAAGGGTGCAAAGACATCTTTTTCTGTTGACCTTTGAAGGCTTCCCCAACGAAAAAGAAGCGCTTCTGAGAGAGGCGCAAAAACTGAAGAACGGAGAATGAATATGAAAAAGATAACAGCGTTTACCCTGTGTCTATGCCTTATGGCGGGGCTTTTTGCGGCCTGCGTCTCGATAGAAAACCTTGACGGGATAAGCGTGGAAAGCCCGTCAAAGCCTGCCGAAAGCAGTGCGGAGGCTGTGGAAAGCAGCGAAGAGGCGCCTTCCGTCGCGCCCGAACCGTCGTCAACGGAGGAAGAGCCTTCCTCTGCGGACCCCGTGTACGCACCCGTTTACCCGGAGGGATATGACGAGCGCGTAACTTACTACTCCAATATGAAGCTTACCGCAGACGTGGACGACATTTTCTTCAACGATTCCGTGTTTGTGGGCAACTCGGTCATGCTGCACTTTAAAAACTATGTCACCTCCAACCGCGCGATAGTTCCCGACCTTCTCGGCAACTCTCAGTTTTTTGCGGCCGCAAGCTTCAGCTTTTACAACAACAAGCACCAGAACCCGACCGACGAGGACTGCGCGCTTCCCGTCCTTATGGGCGAGAACATGAACATAAAGCAGGCGGTTGAAAAGCTTGGAGCAAAAACCGTGTACCTGTCACTTATGGCGCTCAACGACATAGCGCTGTACAAGGACGGCGCAACCGGCATTGCCGAAACCTACACGCTGTTTACAGAGCTTGTCGAGGACTTAAAGCAAAGCTTCCCGGAAACGGCGGTCGTCGTGATGGGCAACACCTATCTGCACAAGAATTCAAACGGTATGCAGAAGCTTAATAACCGCAATGTAAACGAGCTTAACCGCAAGGTGCTTGACTACTGCAACGCAAAGGGGCTTGACTTTATAGAGGTGGGGGAAGTGCTTCTCGACGCGGACAACTGCCTGGGGACGGAGTTCTGCAGCGACGTGGGGGCGGACGTCGCCTGCCACCTTAACTCCAACGCCTACAACGCTTGGATGGAGATACTGCGCGACTATGCGGCAAAGAAGAACGCCGGCACCTGGGCAAACCCGACAGAGCTTAAAAATCTCGCGTAGCGCGTGATAAAAAACGGTGCCGTTTTTGCGCAAAATTTGTCATTATTTCTTTACAAACTATTGACAAATTCCAAAAATAATGCAATAATAAGTACGGTGCATTTTGCTTTTTGTAATGCTGGGTCATGCGTGCCTGCCCCCTTCGGGCAGCTCTTTACGGCGGTTTAAACGGAGCCTGCTTTCGGCGCGTTAAACATACACTTAAATATGTGGAAGGAGAATTACAAACATGAAAATTTGCCCGAAATGCGGCATGCAGCTTGAAGACAACGCTGCATTCTGCAACAACTGCGGTGCCGGTTTGCCGCCGTCCGACGCGCAATACAACGCTTCGCAGACTGACACGCAGTACGAAGCACCGCAGCAAGGCGGCGTCTATTCGCAGCCTACGGTTCCTCGCGGTGTAGAGGTGCTCAGGCGCGTCTGCACGTCTCCCGTGGCGCTTGTCGCCATCATTGCGTTTACCGCTTCTATGTTCTTTGCTGTTATTTCTGCCGTAACCGGCGTTTCCGGCAGCATCGAATATCTAAATGGCGTGGTCGGCGACCTGGAAGACCTTACGGACGAAATGGGCATAACTCAGCAGGTCTACGACTATATAAACAACATGCATTCGACGGGCATCTTAAGCGCGCTTATATCCAACCTGCCCGCCATCCTCACGGCTGCGGGGCTTTGGATGATTTTCGCAAACTGCATGAACCGCAGAAGCAGCTATGCAAAGACCGGCGGATTTACCCTTATAAAGGTGATACAGGTTATCACGCTTGTCTTTTTCTGCATAGGCCTTGCATTGGCGGTTCTCCTCGCCGTTTTGTTATTTGCGGTATTAAGCGGCGCCGGGGCATCCCTTGCGGATTTGTTTGCGGAGCTTGATCTTGACATTGAAGCGACCAAAAGCATGATAGGCATTGTCGGCGTTATACTGTTTGTGCTGATTGCCGTCGTGGCGGCTCTTGTTATAAGCTTTTACGTTTGCGCTATCAAGACGATAAACACAATGCGCACTACTGCAGCAACCGGCGTCATTTCCGACAGGGTTTCTTCCTACCTCGCCGTTTTATCCTGCATCATAGGCGGCTTTACCGCCGTAACTGCGTTCAGCTATGACGTGCTCGGCAGCATCGCCAACGTCTGCTCTGCTGTGGCATATATCGCCTTCGGCTGCTTTATCTTCCAGTACAAGGGCGCTATGCGCAAAGCGGCGTTAGAGAGCCAGCAGACCGCCGAAAACATCGGCTAAGTAAAAGCATATATTATTTCGGACGGGCTTTTCGCCCGTCCGGATTTTTTTCGGAAGACCCAAAGGGCACAGCCCGCCCAAAACCCGTGCCGGCAGCGCAGGTTACGTCTCAGCGTTGTAAAACCTCCCACACGTATGTAGCCTTTCCCTACCAAGATTTTTGCTTCAATCTAAAGCGTGGGCGTTTCATACGTGCAAACAGCCTGAACATCGCTTTGACGCATCTTGCGTTGCCAAATTGGGATTCAAAGGGCTGTGCCCTTTGGAAAAATAAAAGCTTAATAATTAAAAAAGCCTTAATTAGAGAGCCATGAGGGGACCGAGTCCCCTCATATAAAAACAAGGACGGGCGAAAAGCCCGTCCAAAATAATAATAAACGTCCAAAATAATAAATAATAATAAGTAAAGCCCTATTCGACGACCGACATCTTTACGATAACCGGCTGCCTGTCCGGAGGGACGGTGCCGTTGCCGTCAATGGGGTGCACAAGGCCTGCGATTGCGTCCACTGCGTCCATCCCGCCCGTCACGCGCCCGAACGCGGCGTACTGCCCGTCAAGGAACACGGCGTCCTCGTGCACTATAAAGAACTGGCTTGAAGCGCTGTTGAAGTCGGCAGCGCGCGCCATGGATATAACGCCGCGCTTGTGCGAGATGGGGTTCGGAACGCCGTTTGCGGCAAACTCGCCCTTTATGTTTTTGCCGCTGCCGCCCGTGCCGTTGCCGCGCGGGTCGCCGCCCTGAATCATAAACCCGCGTATTATGCGGTGGAAGGTAAGCCCGTCGTAAAACCCGCTCTTTACAAGGCTTAAAAAGTTTTCGCAGGTGACGGGTGCGGCGCTTTCGTCAAGCTCCACCGTTATGTCTCCGAAGCCCTCTGTCTGTATCAAAACCTTTGCCATAAGTGCCCTCCGAATGCTATTTGGTGCCGAAAAGCCTGTCGCCCGCGTCGCCAAGTCCGGGGACGATATAGCAGTTTTCGTTAAGCTCCTTGTCAAGAGCGGCGGTGAAAATCTCAACGTCCGGGTGGTCGTTTTGCACCTTGCTTACGCCCTCCGGTGCGGAGACAAGGCACATAAGCCTTATGTTTTTACAGCCCTTTTCCTTAAGCATGCTTATCGCGTCGGAGGCGCTGCCGCCGGTGGCAAGCATCGGGTCGCAAACTACAACGATGCGCTCGTCAATATCGGTCGGCAGCTTGCAGTAGTAAACCACGGGTGTGTGCGTGACGGGGTCGCGGTAAAGCCCTATGTGCCCGACTTTGGCAACGGGCAAAAGCTTCAAAAGCCCGTCCACCATGCCAAGCCCTGCGCGAAGTATGGGGACTATGGCAAGCTTCTTGCCGGCAATCTTTTTGCCCGTCATGTGCGTCATCGGGGTTTCGATATTAACGTCGCAAAGCGGAAAATCCCTTGTAACCTCGTAGCCCATTAACATGGAAATCTCGTCAAGGAGAACGCGAAAATCCTTTGCACCGGTGTGCTTGTCACGCATGATAGTAAGCTTGTGCTGAATAAGCGGATGGTCAACAATATGCAATTTTCCCATAACTGTCTCCTTTTTCTTTTTGTAACTACATTATATTACATATTTCTGCTTTTTTCAAGTATTTTAGACAGAAAAAAGCGAAGAGCTGCAGCTCCCCGCTTTTTTCAAACTCACTATTTCTTCAAAGCGTTTCTTCTTATCTTCTTGGAAGAGGTCTTCGGGAATTCCTCGTCCCTCAAAACCACCTTGTTTATGTGCTTGTACGAAGGAAGCTCCTTCAGCACGGCGGAGATGTCCGCCTTAAACACGTCCTCCGGCTTGCCGGTCTTGGGGATGACGTCCATGTCGAGGAAGCCCTCCGCGCAAAGCGCCGTCTCCGAGCCCTTCTCGTCCTTCACAGAGTACACCACAACGTCCTTTACGTAGGGGATAGAGTAGATGTAGTTCTCAATCTCCTCCGGGAAGACGTTTTTGCCGTTTTCAAGGACGATAAGGTTCTTCTTCCTGCCCGTTATGTAAAGCTTGTGGTTGGTGAAATGCCCGAGGTCGCCGGTGCTGAACCAGCCGTCCTTAAGCACCTCCGCAGTCTGCTCCGGGTCCTTGTAGTAGCCCATCATGACAACGTCGCCCTTCACGCATATCTCGCCGTTGCCGTCCTCGTCCGGGTCGTCTATCTTAAGCTCCAGGCAGGGAAGCATCGCGCCGACGGAGGTAAAGTCGTTGTCAATTGTCTGGTTGACGGAAACAAGCGGTGAACACTCCGTAATCCCGTAGCCGATGTTCATGCCTATGCCGATGTTCGTGAAGAACTCGCCAACGTCCGCACGCATGGGCGCACCGCCGCAGATTATCTGCCTAAGCTCGCCGCCGAAGTTGTCTATTATCTGCTTGAAGAACTTGCGCCTAAGGTCGATGCCTATCTTCCTAAGCCCGTTTGAAACCTTTATAAGCTTCCTAACCGTGCCGGCCTTGCCCTTTTCCTCAAGAGCAGCCCAAACGCGCTTGTAGAAAAGCTCCGCAAAGGCGGGAACAACCATTATGTAAACCGGCTTGTAAAGCTGCAGATTCGGCAGAACAGCGCGCAGCGAATCGTTTATGCATATGCAGTTGTGCTTGTGTATGCTTACAAGAAGGCCGCAAACCGCCTCGTAGGTGTGGTGATAGGGCAGCACGGAAAGACAGCGCTCCTCCACGTTCTCAACCATCAGCCCGTAGTAAACGCCGGAGCGCAGGTTGTGCTGCGAAAGCATAACGCCCTTCGGGTGCCCTGTGGTGCCGGAGGTGTAAACCAGCATCTTAAGCTCTTTGTCCGGGCTTGTGGCGGCAAGGTACTCGCCATACCCTTCGGCAGTGAGGGCGTGACCCTCCTCTATAAGCACGGAAAGCGAAAGCCCTTCCTCCGCATTAAGGCAGGCTACAAGCTTTACGTTTTTAAGCTCTTCCTTGTGATCTTCAAATATATGTAAATACGCCTTGTCGCAGAAAACCACCGCGCTTTCGCTGTGGTCAACGACGTTCACCAGGTCCTTTTCGGGCATGTCCTTGTCAATGGGTACTACGACGTTCTGCCCGCAAAGCGTGCTTAGGTAAACGACAAGCCAGTTGTAACTGTTTGCGCCGATGCAGGCTATGTGACAGCCCTTGACAAAGCCGCGCTTTGCAAGCGCATTGCCCAAATCGACGGTTTGACTGTAAAATTCCTTGGCGCTTACGTCAACAACGGCGCCGTCCCTTTTGTACTTAAAAAGCGTCTTGTCCCCCATGGCTGCGACGCATTTAAGCATCATGTCGCGCATGGAATCAATCGGCTGAACCTTGTTGTACTTTACAGCTGTGTCCATAATACAATATCCTCCCTATAATGTACCTGTTTTCAAAAACTATTATAAACGATTTATATTACTATGTCAATAGTTTTATCAAACAATATTACATTTTTTTGTTGACTAAATTGTATATGCGTGATACAATGTATAATGAAAGCGAGGGGAAGGCGAGTGCTTAACTACAAAGATATATCCGAATACCGCGCACCGAGGTGGGAGCTTCTGCCGGACATAGACCTGTACATGGATCAGGTTCTTGTGGTGCTGGACAAATACCTTTCCATATTCAAGGAAAGCGAAGAGGACAAAATACTGACCTCTGCCATGATAAACAACTACGTAAAGCAGAAGATAACGCCAGCACCGGTGAACAAGAAATACACAAGGTACCACATCGCGTTCATATACATAGTGTGCGTGCTTAAAAACTACATAAGCCTTTCGGAGATATGCGCCGGCATAAGCGTGCTGCTTGAGGGCCGCCACACGGCGGAGGCGTTTGACATGTTCTGCTCGTCTCTTGACGGCGCCATTGACGAGATATTCCGCGGTAAGAAGGCAGAGCGGGCGGAGGCTTCGACTGCCGCAGACAAGATACTTAAAGCCGTTACAACGGCTGTTGCGGACATGCTGTACGTAAAGTGCCTTGTGGCGGAGAACAGCGGGGACAGGACGGAATGACAAAGACAAACGCCATGCGCCTTCTCGACTCTGCCGGGATAGGCTACAAAACCTATGAATACGATTGCGACGAAAACGACCTTTCCGGCGCAAAGGTCGCCGCACAAATTGGGCTGCCTGCGGAGACGGTTTTTAAAACCCTTGTCGCCAAGGGGGACAAAACGGGCTTTTGCGTCTTCTGCATTCCCGTGGAGGCAGAGCTGGATTTGAAAGCGGCTGCCAAGCACAGCGGCAACAAAAGGGTAGAGCTGCTTCACGTAAAGGAGCTGCTTCCGACCACCGGATATATACGCGGCGGCTGCTCACCCGTGGGGATGAAGAAAAGCTTCCCCACCTATTTTGACGAGACTGTCATACTTTTCGACGAAATAACCGTAAGCGCCGGTGTAAGAGGTATGCAGCTTCTCGTAAACGCCGAAAAGCTTATAGCCTTCCTGCACGCCGACGTCTGCCCGCTGACTGCCGAATAACTAAACTTTTCGTTTAGTCTGCGGCTTAAAACGCGCCGTTTTTCGCCCGAATTCAACTCCTGCTTTACTTTTAACTAAACGGTAAGATTATTGAAATATCCGCACGCATGTTTTATAATAAAGGCATAAAGCACGCGTGCGGTATTTTTACGGAGAGGATGAAATAAATGTTCTTTGGAAAAAGCAAAGAAGCACATAAAAAAAGAACCCTCGGCGCGGTGATAGCCGAAAGCCGAAGAAAGGCCGGCCTTACTCAGGAGGCGTTTGCGGCATGCCTCGGCATAACGCCGCAGGCTGTGTCTAAGTGGGAGACGGAAAACGGCCTTCCCGACGTGGCGCTGCTGCCGGAGATAGCGAAGACGCTCTCTCTTACAATGGACGAGCTGTTTGGCGCTTCGTACAGCGAAAGGGAAAGCTTCCCGGACAAATACGAAGGGCTTGACTTCGTCTTTTGCAGCAAAAGCTGCGCCTGCTACTCCTCCAAAGCGGTAAAAAACATCGACACGGCCGCAGGCATCGCGTACTTTGAAGACGGCAGCACTGCCAACCTCAACACCCGCGTTGCGGAGAACAGGGGAGAGGGCGAGATACGCTTTTACAAGCCGAAGGCGTCCGGGCACCGCTTCTACGGCACAAAGGAGCTTAAAAAGCAGATAGACGAAATGTTCGACTCGCTGGAGCTTAAGTGCCAAAGCAGAGTAAACGTAAAGGTGGAAAGCTCGTCACCCGGCGGCTTTGAGGCCGTCGGCGACGGCAGAATAGTGGACGCGCTTACGGCAGAGCTGCGAGACGGCACGCTTTTTATAAGCTGCGGCGCGGACGGCGCAAACGGCAGCTCCGACGAGCCGGAGACAAGACTTACAGTAAAGCTGCCTGTGGAAACGGGAAACAGGCTTCTGCTTGACCAAAGCGGAAGCGGAAGCGTTGACGTGACCCTTGCGTTTTCGCAGGTGAAGGCAGTCGTTTCCGGCAGTGCCGACGTGCGCTTTGCGGACTGCGGCGCGCTTGAGGCAAACACCACCGGGTCTTGCGACCTGTACGCAAAAAGCGCGTCGGAAAGCGCGGACATAACCGTAACCGGCAGCAGCGACGTAAGGATAGACAGCGCGGCGAACCTCGGCGTAAGGGTTGCCGGCAGCGCCGACGTTTCCGTCGGGAGCGCAAGGAACCTTTCGCTTTCCATCGCCGGCAGCTGCGGCTTTGAGGCGGAAAACGTCACCGGCGACATGACCGTGAAGGTTAGCGGAAGCGGCGACATAAAGGCCGCGGGCGAGGTGGACAAATTGACGCTTACGGTCTCCGGCGCGTCCGACTTTGCAGGCGGAAAGCTTACCGCCGACAGCGCCGATATTACCGCCAAGGGCAGCGCAGGCATAACCTTAGGCCGCATAAAGACGCACTCGCGCGAAAGCCTTGGAGAGCATGCAAAGCTTAAAGTCCTTAAAAGAGGGTAGAAATTCCCCCAAAAAGCCTTACGGCTTTTCGGGGACCCCGAATAGGCTAAAAGGTTGGCACCCCGGAAAACGCGGTTTTCCGGGGTGCCTTCGGTTTATTATAGATTCCCGTTCACTCGCGTCTGCGTACACCCCATTGCTCACATACGTTCGCGATGGGGACCCCGTAGCGCCTTACCCCCACCCCGCGGGGGTGAGGGTAGGCACTCGCGGGAATCCAAGGAGAATTTTCCGCGGTACATGCCCGCGGAAAATTCGTTATTGATCGTATGCTCGCTAAAGCTCGCGGGTAGAGGCCTCGGCGCTGTACTATAGATGAAAGGCTTCATACGTGTGACAAGCCTTTACATCGCTTTCACGTAACCTGCGTTGCCAAATTGGGTTTCCAAAGGGCGACTGCCCTTTGGGTCTAAAAAACTATTGTTCGCAAATTGCAATAGCAAGTTGCAATAGTTAAGGAAAGATTCACAGATAGAAAGGATTTGCCTTAGAGAGAGGAG
>CANRAV010000020.1 GCA_947628695.1 uncultured Clostridia bacterium | reverse complement strand
CAAAGATGGTATCATGGTGGAGGCGAAGCTATGAGAGGACAGAACGTCAAAAAAGTCGTGTCGGTTCGAGTCTACTTTAAATTTGCACCGCAGCATCTTTTTTGTATCACGGTGACAAAAACCGGCAAGCATCGTTTGAGGCTTGCCGGTTTTTCTTCTTCAAAATTACTTTTCACTAATAATAAAAGTGATAAGGCTTAAAAATTTTAAAAACCGCGGTCAATATCGGCCGCGGTTTTTTCCTTTTTTTCACAGAGTTTACATCTTTGCGTGCAAATATTATATCATGACAAATCTGCTTTTTATAAATTGGCAAAAATCGCTATGAAAAGCTCGGCCGTGAACTTTACCGTAAAAAGCCAAAGCCGGCACGTATTACAACACATTGCAATGTTAAAAATAAAAGGAGAAATTTTTATGTCCAAAAAAGGAGAAAACATTTACAAAAGGAAGGACGGCCGTTGGGAAGCAAGGTGCATCAAGGGCTACGATATTTCCGGCCGTGCGCGGTATGTTTCCTGCTACGGGAAAACATACTCCGAGGCTAAAGACCAGCTGAACCTGGCAAAGGCATCGCTTTTGCAGGGAAATTTGCAAGCCTCCTGCAGCAGCCGCAAACGGTTTGGAGCCTATTGCGACGAATGGCTTTTCTTAAACAAGCCGCGTTTTAAACAGTCGACCTACGTTAAATACGAATCGGTCCTTGAAAAGCACATAAAACCCGGACTCGGCGGATGCACCGTTTCAATGCTTTCTACGGCACTTATCGGGGAGTTCGGGCAGGAGCTGCTTGCGGCAGGCCTTTCTCCGAAGTCTGTGCGAGATATTCTGACCATTGTTCGCTCTGTCTTAGAGTACTCACAAACTTTGGAGCCTTGTATGAGGCCGATAAAGGTTATCTATCCGAAAGATACAAGAAAGGAAATGCGCGTACTTTCTCCTGATGAGCAAAAAAGGCTTACCGCTTATCTGCTTTCCGACATAGATGAATGCAAATTCGGCACCCTTTTGGCACTGCTTACGGGACTGCGCATAGGCGAGCTATGCGCCCTCCGCTGGGGTGCCATCTCTATTACGGACAGAACGCTTACTGTGTCGTCAACCATGCTTCGTCTGAAAGATTATGACAAAAAAGCCCAAAAGAAAACAAAAATAATTTTGACCGAACCTAAAACCGGTACATCCGAGAGAGTGATTCCGCTTACCGACTTTGCCGCAAAGCTGTGTCTGCGGTTCATTGTAAAAAATCCGGAGGCTTTTGTTCTAACCGGAGACAGCGAACGCTTCATCGAACCGCGTATATTGCAGTACAAGATTAAAAAATACGCTTCAGACTGCGGGCTTGAAGGGGTGCATTTTCACGTCCTTCGGCATACCTTTGCAACGCGGTGCGTGGAGGTAGGCTTTGAGATAAAGTCGTTGTCGGAGATTCTCGGTCATACAAGCCCTAAGTTCACTTTGGAAAGATATGTTCATTCCTCAATGGATTTGAAGCGCAGCAATATGGAAAAGCTGCCTGCTGCCGGTTTTTGACGGAAAAGCAAGCCGACGCGCCGTTATGCCGACGCGTCGGCTTCTTCTATTCTTCCGCCTTTGCCTTGCGCGAGAAGATTTGACGTATTAGAGAAGAGTCAAACTTGGGCTTGCGGTCGTATGTGTACAGGCCGTTTTGTTCCTGCTCTACATCCGTAAGCTGGGTATAGCAAAGACCGAAAATTTTCGGGTTGTCAAGCAGTGCGTCCGTAAGCCCCTTGAGGCGTTTCAAAAACTCCTCTTTAGTCTTCGGCGCGTCTCCGTACCCCCAGCCTGCCTTGTCGCTCCAAAGTATGCCGCCGTATTCACTAACGAAAAACGGCTGCTTTCCGTCATAGTGTTCATAGCGGGGAAAGGGCTCTCTATATGTTTCCGGCAGCCCGCTGTAATGGGAAGCAAAGACTTTCGGGTTCTGCTCGTAATCGTGCACGTCGTAAACATCCTGCATTACGTGATATCCACCGCTTGTATCTATAACCGGCCTCGTGGGGTCTACGGACTTTGTGACCTTATATAAAAGCTCACAAACACCGTCCTGCTGTTTCCTGCCGTCGTAGTCCCAGGTTTCGTTAAGCGGACACCAACCGATAACAGACGGGTGATTTATATCTCTGTTCAGCACTTCAAGCCACTCCGGCAGAACAGCGTATATGCTGTCTTCAAAAGATATGTCAAGCCCCCAGCTGGGGTATTCCGCCCATACAAGATAGCCTTTCCTGTCCGCGTGGTATAAAAAACGCTCTTCAAATACTTTTTGGTGAAGCCTTGCGCCGTTAAACCCCATCGCCATTGACCTGTCAATGTCGGCTTCAAGCTCCGCATCGGAAGGCGCTGTGTATACGCCGTCCGGGTAGAACCCCTGGTCAAGTACAAGGCGCTGAAAAACGGGACGGTCGTTCAGAAAGAATTTGTAATCCTCGTATTTTATGCTTCTTAGTCCGAAATAGCTGCGCACAACGTCCTCGCCGAAGCTTAGTACAAGATCATAAAGTCCGCCCTGTCCTACCTCCCAAAGGTGCTTTTCGCTTAAAGAAACGGTAAGCACCGCGTTTCCGCCTGCGTCTTCCACGCTTGCATTCCCGCAAAACCTGCCTTCGAAGTATACCTCGGCTTTAAGGGTGCCCTTTCCGCAAAGAGAAGCATCAACCGTCAGCACTGCAGACCTTGCGTCCGTCAAAAGCTTTACGCTTTTGATGTGCGTGTTCGGGACAAATTCAAGCCATACGGTCTGCCATATGCCCGTCGTCCGCGTATAGAAGCAGCCGTATGAGCTATACCGCGGAGACTGCTTCCCCGAAGGTATAAGGCGGCTTCGTTCATCGTCTTCTGCGCATAAGCATATAGTGTTTTCACCGGCTGCAAGCTTTTCCGTTATGTCGAAGGAAAAGGAAGTGTATCCGCCCTTGTGGCATCCGCAAAGGTCGCCGTTTACATAAACGCTTGCGGCGTAGTCGACCGCGCCGAAGTGAAGCATGACCCTGCCTTTAAGCTGCTCTTTTGTAAGCTTTACCGTCCTTTTGTACCATACTGCAGGCAAAAAGTCGCGCTCGTTTATCCCGGAAAGCGCACTTTGCGGGCAGAACGGCACGTTTATTGTGCCCTTAAGAGCTATGCCGTTTTTGTAAAGCTGCCTTTCCTTTCCGCTGCTCCCTTTGTCCGCTTCGTATTGCCATATGCCGTTTAAATTAAGCCAGTTTTCACGCATAAATTGAGGTTTAGGATGCTCGCTTCTGTAAATCACGTTAAGTACCTCCGTGTGCTTTTTCTGTGCTTTCGCACATACATTATAGCTTAAAGCAAAGCTTTTCACAACAGTTTTTTTAAAAAGAAAAAATAAATCACTGTTTTCGTATAGTTTTTTGTTGCATTACGGAATATTTTGGTGTATAATAGATCATAGAAGGTTTAAATAAAAGGGGAAAAAGTATGAAAAAATTTAATTCCGGCTTTTCGTTTCTTGCCGCAAAATACGGCTATACCGCAAGCTCGGTTCTGTGCTGCATTTTGGGCATTGTGTTTATCGCGGTGCCGTCTCTTACGGTAAACCTGATTGGCATACTTTGCGGCTTCTGCTTATTATTTTCGGCTGCGTCAGGCTTTTAAGCTACTTTTCGTCCGATATATTGGGCGCATTTTTCAGGTTTGACCTGTACTTCGGGATAATTTCGGTTGTAATAGGTCTTATTATGCTGATAAACCCCGAAAGTCTAATGCGCTTTATCTGTATCGCTCTCGGCGCTTCGATCTTTTTTGACAGCGCGTTTAAAATATGGGCTGCATACAAAAGCGGGTTTACGGGGCAGTGGAAGCCTGCGGTAGTTTTTTCCGTAATTTCCGCAATTCTCGGTATCGTTTTGATGTTCAGACCCGGTGGCAGCAGTAAGCTTTTTGTTGTTATTTTCGGCATAACGCTTCTTGCGGAGGGTATACAAAACCTGTTCGCCGCTTTTTCCGCTTCAAAGGATGCAAAAAAGCACGACGACGAAGTTGTAATAGAAGTCGAATACAAAGACAAATAATTTTTGCCTATATTTTCGAAATTGCTATTGAAATTTTCTGTTTTTTCGTGTATAATTTTACTATGAATTGAAATAAAAAATTGAAAGGCGGTTAACTATGAAGAAGGATTTCGGGGCAAAACCCTATCTGTTTCCCATGCCTACCTACATGATAGGCACTTACAACGAGGACGGTTCCGTCGACGTTATGATGATGGCCTGGGGCGGGATCTGCGACAGCGACACGGTGGCGTTAAACTTAGAGGCGTCGCATAAAACCGTTGCAAACATCAAGGCGCGCGGTGCGTTTACTCTTGCCGTTCCCGGTATTGACACGCTTTCGGAATCGGACTTTTTGGGTACTGCATCCGCAAACAAGGTAAAAGACAAATTCAAGCGCACAGGTCTGCACGCCGTAAAGAGCACCCGCGTAGACGCTCCTGTCATTGAGGAATACCCTTTGACGCTTGAATGCAGGCTTGAAAGGGTAGAGGAAGAGCCATACGGTCTTCGCATACTCGGAAGAATAGTAAACGTTCTTGCCGACGAAAGCGTTTTAGACGGCGAAGGAAAGATCGACGCAGAGAAGCTTAACGCTTTTGTCTTTGATCAAATGAGGAACGGCTATTACGCCATAGGCAAAAAGGTTGGCGACGCTTGGAAGAGCGGTGAAAAATTTCTGAAATAAGCTTTTAATACGGAGGTCACACATGGAAAAGTATTTCGGTGAAAACACACCCAAGCTTGGCTTTGGTCTTATGCGGCTTCCAAAAACTGAAGACGGCGGCATAGACATAGAGCAGACAAAGCAGATGGTTGACAAATTTATGTCGGCCGGGCTCAGCTATTTCGACACGGCTTACGTCTACGACGGGGGCGAGTCGGAAAAAGCAGCAAAGGCAGCGTTGGTGAACAGATACCCAAGGGAAAGCTTCACTTTGGCGACAAAGCTTTGTGCCTGGATGGGTGCAAGTGACGAAAAGTCCGCAAAGCAGCAGTTCTACACAAGCCTTGAACGCACAGGTGCAGGCTATTTTGACTATTACCTTCTCCACGCTCTTCAAGAGGGCAATTACAAAAAGTACGACGAATACGGTATATGGGACTTTGTAAAGGAGCAAAAGGCCAAAGGGCTTATAAAGCATTGGGGCTTTTCGTTCCACGCGTCTCCGAAGCTTTTAGACAAGCTTCTAACGGAGCATCCGGACGCAGACTTTGTTCAGCTGCAAATAAATTATGCGGATTGGGAAAATCCGGAGGTCGCTTCAAGGGCAAATTACGAAGTCGCAAGGAAACACGGGAAGTCTGTTGTGGTGATGGAGCCTGTCAAGGGCGGCGCGCTGGCACAGCCGCCGGAGGCAGTGCGGCGGATATTCAAATCGGCCGACGAAAAGGCGTCCTTCGCTTCCTGGGCAATTCGCTTTGCCGCGTCTCTTGACGGCATTATAACCGTCCTTTCGGGCATGTCGAATATGGAGCAGATGGAGGACAATTTGTCCTACATGAAGGATTTCAAGCCTCTTGACGCGTCGGAAAGGGAAACCGTCGCAAGGGCGCAGAAAGCCCTGGCCGATGTAAACTCCATACCCTGTACCGGCTGCAGATACTGCACGGCAGGCTGCCCCATGGGCATACATATCCCCGATATTTTTGCAGCAAGAAATGTGCAGCTTGTATGGGAAAACATGGAAGAAGGAAAACGCATGTATGCGTCGGCGGTAAAGGACGGCGGAAAAGCATCGGACTGCGTCGCCTGCGGTCAGTGCGAAGGTGCCTGCCCGCAGCAGATAAACGTTATCTCACGCCTTAAGGAATGCGCCGCAAACTTCGAGTGAGGTCAAGGCTATGATGGAATACAGACATTTGCCCCGTGGGAAGGACGGCGAAAATTTAAGCGTTATCGGCCTTGGCATGGGCGGTATTCAAGGCAGCACAGACAGTGAGATAGAAAAAGTTGTTCGTATAGCCATAGACAACGGGATAAACTTTTTTGACCTTTGTGCAGGCGGAAGCAACGTTTACGCTCCTTTTGGAAGGGCAATAAGGGGACAGCGTGAAAAGGTTATGTTTCAACTGCATCTCGGCGCCGTATACAACGAAAAGGGCGAATACGGCTGGTCGCGAGATCTTGTGAAAATTGAAAGGACCTTTTATTGGCAGCTGAAAACCCTTGGCGTCAATTACGTTGACTTTGTTTTTTTGCATTGCGTAGACGAAGAGGAGGACTTTGTAAACCTCGTCTCAGCCGGCGTACTTGACTTTGCGTACAAGCTTAAAAACGAGGGTGTAGCAAGGCACATCGGCTTCTCGTCTCACACCCCGTCGGTGGCAAGCACCCTTATTGACAACGTAGACGCAGACCTTATGATGTTTTCGGTAAACCCCGCATATGACCTTGAATTTGGGGACGAAACCGGACTGGGGACAAACGCAGAACGGCGCAGCCTTTTCAGCAAATGCAAATCAGAGGGTGTGGGAATTACGGTTATGAAGCCCTTTCAGGGCGGTAAGCTTCTGCAGGCGTCAACTTCACCCTTCGGCACTGCTCTCTCACGGACGCAGTGCATAAGCTATGCGCTTGACCGGCCGGGCGTTTTGTCGGTACTGCCCGGTGTACGTGGACTTTCCGATTTGAATATTCTGCTTGAATATTTGGACGCTTCGGAAAGGGACAAGGACTATTCCGAAATAGCAGACTTTGTTCCGGAATCGATACGCGGCAGCTGCGTATACTGCAACCACTGCCTGCCATGCCCGCGCGGCATAAACATAGGGCTTGTGAACAAATACTATGACCTTGCCCTTGCCGGCGATAAAATGGCTGCAAAGCATTATGAAAAGCTTGCCGTAAAGGCAGGCAGATGCGCCGACTGCGGCCATTGCAACAAGAGGTGCCCCTTTTTTGTGAAGCAAAGTGAAAAAATGCGCGAAATTGCCGCGTATTTCGGTGAATAAATTAAGTGCGCGGCGAAAAGTTTTTCGCCGCGCAGCCGTTTTAATTATTCGATATAAAAAGCTCTGCCCCTTTGCGAAGCCTTTCAAGCCCATCCATAAGGGTTTCACGCGGGCAGGCGATGTTCAGCCGCAGGAAGCGCCTTCCCGCTTCGCCGTAGTGCGAGCCCTCGGTCACATAAAGCCCCGTTTTATCGCGCAGAAAGCTTTGGAAAACGTCTGCGTTTTCGCAAAGACCGCCGCAGTCAAGCCAAAGCAGATATGTAGCCTCCGAGGGAACAAGGTGTATCTGCGGGATGTTTTTGTTCAGAAACTCTTTTACAGTCTGCTTGTTTTTGTAAATGTATAAAAGCAGGCTGTCAAGCCAATCCTCGCCCTTTGTAAAGGCCGCAATCGCCGCAGTTGCCGCAAAGGCGTTCGGCTCTGCTGCCTCGTCGGTGTTAAGTGCGCGCCACACTTTATGCCTTAAAACGGGATTCGGCACACATACGGCTGCTGTTTGCAGCCCCGCTATGTTGAAAGCCTTTGTTGGTGCAATACAGGTTATACTGTTCATCCTGCACTCTTCATTGACAGAAGCAAAGGGTACGTACCTCTTGTCGGGGTCAGTTATGTCGCAGTGTATTTCATCGGAAACCACAATGACGCTGTGCTTTTTTGCAAGGCTTCCGATGCGTGCAAGCGTCTCTCTGTCCCAAATCTTTCCTATCGGGTTGTGTGGGTTGCAAAGTATCATAAGCGTCGTCTGCGGGTCCGCAAGCTTGCTTTCAAGGTCGTCAAAGTCAACGGAATAATCATTTCCGTTGTAAACGAGGTCTGAAGGCAGCACTCTTCTTCCGTTGTTTTCGATAGAGTTAAAAAATATGTTGTAAACCGGGGTTTGCACAAGGACGTTTTCGCCCGGTGTGGTAAGCTTCCTTACAATTGAAGACAAGGCGGGAATAACGCCAGTGCAGAAGACAAGCCAATCCTTCTCAATCTTGAAGCCGTGGCGCTTTTCCCCCCAGCTGCATATTGCCGAATACCACTCGTCCCCGATCACTGAATAACCGAAAATTCCGTGGTCTAAGCGCCTTTGCAGCTCTTCCCTTATTTCGGGAGCAGCTTTAAAGTCCATATCGGCAACCCACATGGGAAGCTCGCCTTCGCGAACGTCCCATTTAAGCGAGGACGTGTTTTTGCGGCTTACAACCGTATCAAAATCGTATTTCATCACTTGCCCTCCTTACAGACTATAACGGTTTTAGAAGGGTCGACACGGTCGCTTTGAATAATAAGCTCACCTATGCTTTCCGCGGTAATCCTGCCGGAGGTCGGGTTTAAGACGCTGTCTATTTTGCTTGATATATCCGCCTCGACGGACGAGTACTCAAAGGCAAGCGTTGTATTTATAAGCTTGCAGTTTTTCATAACGAGATTATCTATATAGCACATCCCCTGAAGGCTTTCCACGGTGCAGTTGACAAGTGTCAGGTTCTTGGCATTCCAGCCGAGGTATTCTCCGGAAATGAACGAGTCGTAAACTGTAACATTGCTTCCGTTCCAGAACGCGTCCTTTGACAAAAGCTTCGAACCGTGCACTTCAACGTCGTTTGCGCCGTCGAAGGAGTAGTTGCCGTAAAGCGAAAGACCGTCAACTTTCATGTTTTTGCTGTTCATGGCGAAATAATCGCCCTTAGCTGTGACTTTTTCAAGGGTCACGTCTTCACAGCTCCAAAGCGTTTCGGCGGCGTTGGTGAAGGAAACGTCGCGAAGAACAACGCCTTTACAGCGGCGGAAGTTCTTAGGCGCTTCTATTAGGCAGCTTTCAACCGTCACGTTGTCTGTATACCAAACGCCCGCACGCGCATTTTCAAACCAAACGCAGTCCTTTGCGTACACATCATTCGCGTACCACAGCGGATATTTCCACTTAAACATGGAACCGTACAGCTTTATATTGGAGCTTTCCTTTAAAGGCGACTCTCCGTCTGTAAAAATTGTGTCCTTTATTATCAAATCCTTTTCGCCGAAAAGTGGACGTTCGCCAACGTAATAGCCCTGTTTTATCTCGTTCATCGCTTTACCTCTGTTTTATGTAATATTTGCCGCAAGGTTAATTATAACTCATTTATGCGCCGGAATCAAGGGATTATTAAAAGTTTTGTTTGAATGTTCTTTATTTCTATTGACAAAGCAAAATTAACGGATTATATTTTTATATATGACTTTAAAGAAAAGGAGCTGTTGTACTTGGGCTTGCACGACGGTCACCGCGATCGAATGAGGGAACGTTTTACCAAAGAGGGCGCAAACTGCTTTGCTGCGCACAATCTTCTTGAGCTTCTTCTGTTTTACGCAATACCGCGCAGGGATACGAACGAGACCGCACACAAGCTGCTTTCATACTTCGGGGACGTTCAGTCCGTCCTTTCGGCTCCTGTTGAGGAGCTTTGCAAGGTCGACGGCATAAGCAAAAACAGTGCTGTGCTTATCAGGTTGTGCGGTGAGCTTGGCACAAGATACATACGCGGAGAGACGGCTTCTTTATTAAAGTTTAACACTTTCGACGACATAGGCAATTATCTTGTAAAGCTTTATCAGGGAATAACGGACGAACTGATATATATGCTTATGCTTAACAACAACGGCACCCTTATAAAGGTGCAGCTTTTGGCAAAAGGCAGCTTTGACGCAGTTACGTTAAGAGTACGCGATGTTGTTGCGGCGGCGATTTCCGCCAATGCCGGCTGCGTTGTGCTTGCTCACAATCACCCGGCCGGTAACACAGAGCCCTCAACGCAGGACACAATGGCGACAACGGCCTTGTCAAGGGCTCTTTCCGTCAGCGGTATAACCATGGCAGAGCATTTCATAATCGCAGGCAATTCGTATTCAACTATGGTAAACAGCGCAAATCGTATTTTTGAAATAACTTGAAAGAGGGCAGGGCATGAGGCGTTTTTATACATGGATAGTCAAGCACCGCAGGGCGATATTCTTTGTATTTATCGTCCTGTTTGCCGTGTGCCTTTTTGCAAGAAACTTCGTTGCCGTAAACTATGACATGAATGACTATCTGCCGAAGGACAGCAGCTCTACGGTTTCGATAGAGGTTATGCAAAGCGAATTCGGTGGCGGGATACCCAACGCGCGCGTTATGATAAGGGACGTGTCGGTTCCGGAAGCGCTTGAATACAAAGAACGCATCAAAGCGGTTCACGGCGTTACGGGCGTTTCCTGGCTTGACGATTCTATTGACATAACGGTTCCGCTTTCAATGCAGGACAGTGAAACTGTCGAAAGCTATTACAAAGACGGCACTGCGCTTTTTAGCGTGACCATAGCATCTGAAAGCCGCATAACGGCTGTGCCGGAAATACGCGCCATAGTCGGCGACAAAGGCGCCATGTCCGGCAGCGCTGTTTCCACAGCAGATGCAATGGAGAACACCGTGGCGGAAATACGCATAATTGCGATAATAGCGGTGGTTTTTGTACTTGTTGTGCTTTTGCTTACCACGCGCTCGTGGACAGAGCCGTTTCTGGTGCTTGGCGGGCTTGGCGTTGCTATCGTCATAAACTCCGGCACAAACCTTATATTTGGGGAAATATCCTTTGTAACCAATGCGGCCTGCAGTATTTTACAGCTTGCCGTGTCGCTTGACTACTCTGTCTTTTTGATTCACAGGTTTGAAGAGTGCAGGGCGGAAGCAGGCAGCCCGTACAGCGCTATGGTCGATGCGCTTTGCAAGTCTGCGACATCCATTGTTTCAAGCGGCCTTACAACCGTTATAGGCTTCCTGGCGCTTGTTTTGATGCGGTTCAGAATAGGCCCGGATCTCGGCCTTGCGCTTGCAAAGGGCGTTGTTATAAGTCTTATTACGGTGTTTTTGTTTATGCCGTCTTTTATTCTTATAACCTATAAGCTTACAGATAAGACAAGGCACCGTTCGTTTGTTCCGAGGCTTAACAAATTCGGTTCGGGTATATGCAAAATAACCCTCCCGATGGTGGCTGTCTTCGTGCTTACGGTTGCGCCCGTTTATCTCGCTTCCAATGCAAACAGCTATTACTTCGGGTCGTCGCACATATTCGGGCCGGAGACGCAGTTAGGCACAGATACTGCCGAAATACGCGAGGTTTTCGGAGAAAGCGACACCTACGTTCTTCTTGTGCCGAAGGGCGACACCGCAAGGCAAAAAGAGCTTTCCGACGAATTGAAGTCTAAAAAGCAAGTTACCGGGATAATTTCATATGTCGATACAGTCGGCGCGGAAATCCCCCCGGAATATCTTGATTCTGACACCCTGTCGATGCTTGAGTCGGAGCATTATTCACGCCTGGTTATAACCGCTGCAGTGCCTTATGAGGGGGATGAAGCCTTTTCGCTTGTCGAGCAGGTTCGGGAAACGGCAAACAATTATTATCCGGGAAGCTTTTACCTTGCCGGTGAAGGCGTAAGCACCTATGACCTTATGCACACGGTGACCTCGGACATGCTTAAGGTCAACCTGCTTGCAATAGCTGCGGTGTTCTTAATACTTCTTGTAATGCTGCGTTCTTTCCTGCTTCCGGTTCTTCTCGTTGCGTCAATAGAAACCGCAATATGGATAAACCTTGCGATACCTTATTTCAGAGATCAGACGATATTCTACATAGCGTATCTGATAATCAGCACAATCCAGCTTGGCGCTACCGTCGATTACGCGATACTTATGACCGACAGGTACAGAGAAAACAGGCGCATGCTTGAAAAGAAAGCGGCCGCTTCGCAGACGGTTGCCGACGTTACGGTTTCCATTTTCACGTCCGGAAGCGCACTTACTGTGGTCGGGTTGCTGCTTGGCGGTATTTCCAGCAACGAGCTGCTCAGTCAGCTTGGTGTGCTTATAGGAAGGGGCGGCATATGCTCGCTTCTGATAGTGATGCTTGTCCTTCCGGGACTTCTCATGCTGTTTGACAGGTTTGTTGTAGGGAAAAAAGAAAAATCAGAAAAGACAAAGGTTAGGGGGAATGACGCAATGAAAAAAGGCGGTAAGACAGCAAAAAGAGCATTGGCATTTGCTTTGTCGGCCTTGCTTGTTGCTGCGGTATTTCCGGCACGCGCAGAGGCGGCTTCCGAAAACACGCCGAAGGAAGAAGTCGTATACGTAAGCCTCGGTGCCGACGGATCGGTCAAAGAAATAAACGTTGTAAATATATACGAGCTTTCCGAGGACAGCACAATAGTTGACTTCGGCGACTACACAAGCCTTCGCACCATGACGACGGACAACGGTATAAAATATTCCGGCGGCAAGCTTGAAATAGATGCAAAGGCCGGCAAAGTGTATTGCGAGGGCAAGCTTTCAAGCGACGTTATGCCCTGGAAAATTGAAATAAAATACTTTCTTGACGGCGCAGAGCTTACAGCCGACGAGCTGGCAGGCAGAAGCGGTTTTCTTAAAATTGCCCTCAAAATAAGCAAAAACGACGTGTACAAGGGCGACTTTTTTAAAAACTACGCTCTTCAGGCCTCCGTCTCTCTTGATACCGACAAATGCAAGGACATAAAGGCGGATGACGCCACACTTGCCAACGTGGGAAAAAGCAAACAGCTTACGTACACAATCCTGCCCGGCAAAGGAATTGAAACGGAAATCACGGCAAACGTCACGGATTTTGAAACGGCTGGCTTTTCTATCAACGGCATTCCGCTTAACTTGAAGGTTGATATTGACTCCTCGGAGCTTACGGAAAGCGTCGGCGAACTTGAAAACGCCGTAGGACTGCTTGACGACGGAGCAGGCGAACTTAAAGACGGTATTTTTAGCCTTAAAAGCAGTGTAGAGAGTGCGCTTTTGGGCGGTGTCGGGGATATAGTAAACGCTGCATATGCGCTTGACGACGGCGCTGTGCAGTTGAAAAACGGTGCGGACGCGCTGCTTAGCGGTACCGCCGAGGCCGCCTTAGGTGCTGCGTCACTTGAAAGCGGGGCGAAGGCCCTTGACGACGGTATCCAACAGATGAAAACCGCACTTGAAACGCTGGACGCAAACTCTGCAGATTTAACAAGCGGCTCGGCTTCCGTCAAAGCCGCCCTCGGTGAAATAAAAAGCGCGCTGGACGGTGTAGATGCATCTACCGACGCATTGAACGCGCTTAAAACTGCTTCTTCAAATATTAAATCGGGTATTGATTCGCTTGTAAGCGGTATCTCTGCGCTTGATTCTGCCTTAAGCTTTGACAGCTTCAAAGCCGCAATGCTGCAAAACGGGCTTGACATCGACAAGCTCAAAAGCGACAACGCGTCTGCCGTATCGGAAATACAGGCCGAGATAAACACCCTGAATTCCAAGCTTGAAGAAATCAAGGCCGCAGGAGGAGATACATCCTACTTAGAAAGCAGTATAGAGACCTTAAAAAAGGCCGCCTCTCTTTTAAGCACCAACAACACCGCCATAAGCGGTACAAAGGCGTATCTTAACAGCATAGGCAATAACGCAGGCTCCTTGTTTTCCGCTGCAAAGACCCTGCAAACCGGTTACAACGCCTTTAATACTTCGATCTCCCTGCTTATTGCGACCTTAAACGGTCTTTCCGAAAAGGTAGGCGAGCTGTCGGCTGCAATAGGAACTCTCAATTCCGAGTATGAAAAGCTTGACGAAGGGCTAAACGCCTACACCGCCGGAGTGTCGGAGCTTGTCTCGGGGTTCTCACAAATATCTTCCGGATCTGCGTCTTTATCAGCGGGAAGCATTGCTTTAAAATCCGGGATAGACAGCCTGAATGCAGGAGCCGGCTCCTTGGCCGAAGGGGCAGCAGCCCTTTGCACGGGTACAGCTTCTCTCAAATCCGGCAGTCAGACGCTTAAAGACGGTACAGACACGCTTTACAGCGGCATCTCGACCCTTTACAGCGGCTCCGACACGCTTAAATTCGGGCTTACGACGCTGAGAAATCAGGTTACAGGTATGAGCGGCACGGTATCCGAGAAAATAGACGACGTTATTTCGTCTTTCACCGGAGATAATTCCGAACCCAAGTCCTTTGTTTCGGAGAAAAATACAAACATAAAGAGCGTTCAGTTCGTTATAAAGACCGACGGCGTTTCTACCGTAAACCCCGCCCTGCCGGAAGAAGCACCGAAAAAGAAGCTTTCTCTTTGGCAAAAGATACTAAAGCTGTTCGGGCTGTACGACGAGGAATAGGAATGGGGCTTTTGCAGCCGGCGTTTAAAGGCAAACCCGGTTTTAAGCAGTTGGCAGTTATAAACAAAATTAAGGTTTAAATTGTGCGCAAACATTTAAACTTAGAACCTTTAAAATCGGTTGACTTATGGCGCCTTATGTGTTAAAATTATAAAAACCACTTAAAAGGTCGGCGGTTCTGCATTTGCCGCCTGTTTTCGCGGAGGTATTTGATGTTTTTTGACGAGTTGAAAGATTTTGATCCGGAGATTTTTGCGGCATGTGAAGAGGAATTTGAAAGGCAGCAGCACAATATAGAGCTTATTGCCTCTGAAAACATCGTGTCAAAGGCGGTGCTTCTGGCTGCCGGTACGGTTTTGACAAACAAATATGCCGAAGGGTATCCCGCAGCGAGGTATTACGGCGGCTGTCAGTATGTCGACAAGGTTGAAGAAATAGCAAGACAGCGCGCTAAAAAGCTTTTCGGGGCAGAGCATGCAAACGTGCAGCCTCACAGCGGCGCAAATGCCAACCTTGCGGCATTCTTTGCTTTTTTGCAGCCGGGCGACACAGTGCTTTCGATGAGCCTTGCACACGGCGGCCACCTTTCGCACGGTTCTCCCGTCAATATCTCCGGCAAGTATTTTAACATCGTTCCCTACGGTTTAAACGATGAGACCGGCAGGATAGATTACAACGCTATGTATGAGCTGGCTTTAAAGCATAAGCCGAAGCTTCTGCTTGCCGGTGCAAGCGCCTATCCGCGTATTATAGATTTCGCCAAGTGCAGGGAAATTGCAGACGAGGTCGGCGCCGTGCTTATGGTCGACATGGCGCATATCGCCGGGCTTGTTGCCGCCGGGCTTCATCCCTCTCCCGTGCCGTATGCAGACGTTGTAACCACGACCACGCACAAGACCCTTCGCGGCCCTCGCGGCGGCCTTATCCTTTGCAAGGAGGAACACGCAAAAAAGATCGACAAGGCTATATTCCCCGGTACGCAGGGCGGCCCGCTTATGCACGTTATCGCGGCGAAGGGCGTTGCCTTCGGAGAAGCGCTTACCGACGGCTTTAAGGCTTATCAGAAGCAGATTGTGAAAAACGCAGCCGTTCTTTCCGACGAACTGCTTAAGCGCGGCTTTAACCTCGTGACCGGCGGAACGGACAACCATCTTATGCTTCTCGACTTAAGGGGCAGGGAAATTACGGGAAAAGAGCTTGAGGTTCGCCTTGACGAGGTGCACATTACTGCAAACAAAAATTCCGTACCCAACGACCCTCAAAAGCCCACCGTAACAAGCGGCCTTCGCATAGGCACACCCGCCGTGACGTCACGCGGGTTCAAAGAGGCGGAGATGGTTAAGATAGCTTCGTTTATAGACGACGTTGTAAACCGCTTTGAAGAGAGCAGGGCGCGTGTGACCGAAGAGGTTACAGAGCTTTGCAAGTTACATCCGATATATCAATAATTCATCGGGAGGTTGAATTATGGCATATTATTACAGCGAGCCTTCGCATACCTTCAGCGAGTATCTGCTTGTCCCCGGGTATACTTCCGAAGACTGCATTCCAGCAAACGTCACCTTGCGTACTCCGCTTGTCAAGTACAAAAAGGGTGAAAGCTCTGACATTTACCTAAACATTCCCATGGTTTCGGCTATAATGCAAAGCGTTTCCAACGACACCATGGCCATAGCCTTGGCGAAAGAGGGCGGCATATCCTTTATATACGGCTCTCAGACGGTTGAAGACGAGGCAGCAATGGTTGCACGCGTTAAGAACTACAAGGCAGGCTTTGTGGTTAGCGACAGCAATCTTTCACCGAACGCAACTCTTGCCGACGTTTTGGAGGAGGTGCAGCGTACAGGTCACAATACCATCGCCGTTACTGACGATGGGAACGCCTCCGGCAAGCTTTTGGGGCTTATAACCAGCCGTGATTACAGGGTCAGCCGAATGGATCCGGAAACCAAGGTGACGGAGTTTATGACTCCCTTTGAAAAGCTTATCACAGCACCCGAAAGCACCACCCTGAAAGAGGCAAACGACATTATATGGGAGCATAAGATAAACCAGCTTCCCATAATTTCCGACGACGGAAGACTTTTGTATCTTGTATTCCGCAAGGATTACAGCCAGCACAAGGAAAATCCCTTTGAGCTGCTTGACAAAAACAAACGCTACATGGTCGGTGCCGGTATCAACACTTTGGACTATGAAAAGCGAGTTCCCGCTTTAGTCGAAGCCGGCGCAGACGTGCTTTGTATCGACTCTTCGGAGGGGTACTCCTGCTGGCAGAAGAAAACGCTTGATTTTATAAGGGCTAAGTACGGGGACAGCGTCAAGGTCGGTGCCGGCAACGTCGTTGACCGTGACGGGTTTTTGTTCCTTGCCAAGGCAGGCGCCGATTTTGTCAAGGTCGGCATAGGCGGCGGTTCCATATGCATCACGCGTGAGCAGAAGGGCATCGGCAGAGGGCAGGCTACGGCTTTGCAGGATGTCGCGGCCGCAAGGGACGAGTACTACAGGGACACGGGCATTTATATACCGATTTGTTCGGACGGCGGAATTGTTCACGATTATCACATGACAATGGCGCTTGCCATGGGGGCTGACTTTTTGATGCTTGGCAGGTACTTTGCACGGTTTGACGAGAGCCCTACGGAAAAGCTGTTTGTCAACGGTACATACGTCAAGGAGTACTGGGGCGAGGGAAGCAACCGCGCAAGGAATTGGCAGAGGTACGACCTTGGCGGCAAGTCCGGCCTCTCCTTTGAAGAGGGTGTCGACTCTTATGTTACCTACGCCGGCAGCCTTAAGGACAACGTGACGAAAAGCCTTTACAAGGTCAAGTCAACAATGTGCAACTGCGGCGTTACAAACATACCTGATTTACAGAAAAACGCACGTATCACGCTTGTTTCCGCAACAAGCATTGTCGAAGGCGGTTATCACGACGTGATGCTTAAATCCAACACCGGCATTAAATAAAATTTAAACCGCAGGTTTTGCGCCTGCGGCTTAATTTTTAGGAGCTTCTAATGGAACACAAAATTCACGTTATAGCGCATATATACAACGATTTTACGGGCAAGTTCGGCATTCCGCGCCAAAGCGGCATTTTAAGCGAGCTTAAGTCGGAAATTGTTTTTACGCCGGAGTATAGGGACGAAGCGGCTGTCAGAGGGATAGAGGGGTTTTCTCACCTTTGGCTGATATGGCAGTTTTCGCAGTCGGTTAGGGAAAAGTGGTCGCCTACTGTCCGCCCTCCGCGTCTCGGCGGCAACAAAAGGGTGGGCGTATTCGCAACCCGTTCGCCATTTCGGCCTAATCCGCTTGGGCTTTCCTGCGTAAAGCTTGAAGGGGTGCAAATCTCAAAGAATAAAGGAGCTGTTCTCACCGTTTCCGGCGCAGACATGATGAACGGAACGCCTATATACGATATAAAGCCGTATTTGCCGTATGCGGATTGTATAGGAATGGCGACCGGTGGGTTTACCGACGAGGTTGAAAAGCCTCTTCTTGATGTGGAATTCCCGGTTTTATTGCTTTCGGAAATTCCCGTAGAAAAGCGTGAAACTCTTAAAAAACTGCTTGCCAACGACCCGAGACCTTCTTATCAAAACGACCCGCTTAGGGTTTACGGCTTTTCGTTTTCGGACTTTGAAATCAAGTTCAAGGTTTCTGGCGATAAGCTTACGGTTGTCGACGTGGCTAAAATTGGGGACATCCAGCAGGAACGCTAATTTTTATAAAAGATATAGATTTTTTCGGCTTTGTATGCTATAATGTCTATGTCACAGGGGTGATGTTATTGAAAACCGAAGTATTTAAAGTCGAAGACGCAGAAAAGGACAGGAAATGTATCGAAATATGCGCCGGGATTTTAAAAAGAGGCGGCCTTGTCGCCTTCCCGACGGAAACGGTTTACGGCTTGGGTGCAAATGCGCTTGACGTTTCGGCCGTAGAAAAGCTTTATGCGGCAAAGAACAGACCTGCAGTAAAGCCGCTTAGCGTTTGTGTGGCGGATCTGCCCTCGGCTGAAAGGGTCGCTGTCTTTGACGACAGGGCAAAGCTTCTCTTTAAGACCTTTATGCCCGGTCCGCTTACGATAGTTCTGCCGAAAAGGGAAACTGTGCCGGGCTTGGTAACTGCGGGGCTTGACACAGTAGGCATTCGCGTACCCGCAAACGACATAGCGATGATGCTTTTAAAGCTTTCCGGCGTGCCTTTGGCGCTCCCTTCCGCAAATCTTTCCGGCAAGGGTTCGCTTTCCGACGGGTCAGAGGTTGTGAAAGAGCTTTACGGCAGGGTAGACGCGATAATAGACGCAGGCAAAACATCCGTAGGTACGGTTTCTACCATAGTCTCACTTGCAGGCGAGGCGAAAATACTTCGTGTCGGCGCTGTGCCGCCGGAGGAAATATTGCAGCTTGTCAAATAAAGGGTGGTGTTTTCTTGTATTTGATTGGGCTTTGCGGTCGCAGCGGAAGCGGAAAAACGGCTATATGCGGCTTTTTAAGGAAAAAGGGCGTTTACGTTATTGATGCGGACGAGGTGTGCAGGCGTCTTTACAAGGAGGACATGGACTGCATATCTGCGCTTTCCGAAGAATTCGGTAGTGATATAGCAGGTAAAAATGGCATAAACAGGGCACTGTTGGCAAAGCGTGCTTTTTCACGTGAGGGCAGCATCGACAGGCTTAACTCAATTTCTCACCGATTTATCGGCAAAGCGATTCTTGATGACGTGAAGCGGGCGGAAGACGCGGGCGTGCGGTTTACCGTGCTTGACGCGCCTACGCTTTTCGAATCCGGGCTTAACAAAAAATGTGACGCCGTAATTTCCGTTTTTTCGGGCAAATGGCTGCTGTACAGGCGCCTTAAAGCGCGTGAAAACATAACAAGAGACATGTTTTTAAAACGCTACAATGCGCAGAAGACTAACGTCTTCCTGCTTGAGAACAGCACGGCTGTAATTAAAAACACGGGTACAGCTGCGGATCTGCGAAGGCGCACGCTTTTAGCTTTTATGGTTACAGAGCTTAAGCTTGGCGCATTGACACGCGGAAAGGGTAAGAAGAGGTATGTTTACAAAAAGACATAGTGTACTTATACTGCTTTTCCTTGCAGCTTTGCTTTTTTCTTCGTGTACAATCAGGAACGAAGCGCTTTATCCCTTTGATTACAGGGAATACATAGAAAAGTATTGTGACGAATACTCTGTCCCCTACGAGCTTGCAAGCGCAGTTATAAGGGTTGAAAGCAGCTTTGACAAGGACGCCGTATCAAAAGCAGGCGCCGTTGGGTTGATGCAGCTGCTTCCATCAACGGCAGAGGAGCTTGCAGGCAGGATGGGCGAAGAGTTTGTGGAAGAAGACCTTAAATCGCCTGAAACAAACATAAAGTACGGCTGCTATTACTTAAGCTACCTTTACCGCAACACCGGTGAAAATTGGGACACGGCCTGCGCCGCGTACAACGCCGGCATAGGCAGGGTAAAGGCTTGGCTTGCAGATGAAAAATACTCCGATGACGGCAGAACGCTTAAGGAAATCCCTATAGAAGAAACAAAAGATTATGTAAACAAAATAAACAAATACAAGGTGAAATACAAAGAGCTGTATTTCAGCGATAAAGGAGAAAGCGATGAATAACGATTTGTTTTACAAGCCGCAGAATTCTTATAAAAAAGAGTGCGAAGATGAGATATTCTCCTTCTGCGAAGGCTACAAAAGCTTTATAAACACGGCAAAGACCGAAAGGGAGGCTGCAGCCTTTGCGGTTTCGGAGTCCGAAAACAGGGGCTTTGTCCCTTACGACAGGAAAAGGCGTTATGCAGCCGGAGATAAGGTGTATTATGTCAACCGCAACAAAAGCATAATCCTTGCGGTAATCGGTTCGGAGGATATTGAAAACGGGGCAAATATTGTTGTGTCGCATGTTGACTCGCCCCGTCTTGATATAAAACAGCGCCCGCTTTATGAGGACTCGTCTCTTGCCTATTTCAAGACCCACTATTACGGCGGGCTTAAGAAGTACCAATGGACAGCGCTGCCTCTTGCGCTGCACGGGGTGATAATAAAGAAAAGCGGGGAAATGGTGAAGGTTTCACTTGGCGAGGACGAGGGCGAGCCTGTGTTTTACATAAGCGACCTTATGCCGCACATTGCAAAAAACCAGATGGACAAGCCGCTTTCCACCGCAATCAGCGGTGAAGGGCTTAACATAATAGTCGGCTCAACGCCGCTCGGTGACGGTGACAGCGCCGTGAAGGAGGCAGTTCTTGTCGCTTTGAATGAAAAATACGGCGTTACGGAGTCCGACCTTATCACGGCCGAGCTTTGCGCGGTTCCGGCGGGGAAGGCAAGGGACGTTGGCTTCGACCGCGGGATGATTTCCGCATACGGGCACGACGACCGCATCTGCGCCTATCCTTCGATGAAAGCGCTTTTCGACACGAAGGCGCCTGAGCGCACCTGCATTTGTATCTTTGCGGACAAGGAGGAAATCGGCAGTTACGGCGTTACCGGCATGACGTCTTCTGCCTACAGAGATTTTTTGCACTCGCTTTGCAGGTCGGCGGACGCCGACTTCGGCGCATTCTGTAAAAACAGCGTTTGCCTTTCCGCCGACGTTGGCGGTGCCTTTGACTCCTGCTACGGGGACGCATATGATGCGAAGAATTCCGCCTATGTAAACAGGGGCGTTGTCGTTACAAAATACACGGGCTCCCGCGGGAAGTCCGGCAGCTCTGACGCTTCTGCAGAGCTTGTATACAGGATTACAAGCTGTTTTGACAGGGAAGGCGTGACCTGGCAGACCGGTGAATACGGCAAGGTCGACGAGGGCGGAGCAGGGACTGTTGCCACAGAGATAGCACTGCTTGACATAGAGGTTTTGGACGTAGGCGTGCCGATACTCTCCATGCATTCGCCTTACGAGCTTGCCTCCAAGTCCGATATTTACGCAATGTATAAAGCGGCCTGCGCTTTTTACGCTATGTAAAAGGATGGCTGCATGAACAACAGAAAAGTTTTAACATGTATCGCTGCGGTTTTGCTTTTGATAAGCATTTCATGCATTGCCGCATGCGTTATGATTTCCGCCCCCTCCGGGGAGGAATCGTCTGCCGCAGCAGACAGCAGCAGCATACTTTTTTCTTCAAGTGAAGATGAGACGTCGGTGTATTCATATGACGAGCCGTCTGAAGAACAAAGCACGGTGTCTGAGGAGACAAGCGAGGCTTCGGTTGACGAGCCCGTTAGTTCATTGCTTGCGCTCCCTCCGGGCACAGTTGTCAATTCCCCAATAGCCGTCGTATACAACGCCGAAAGCGGCGATGTTTTGTACGCGCAGAACGAAAACACGCTTACCGCGCCGGCAAGCCTGACAAAGCTGCTTACGGCGATAGTCGCGCTTGAATACCTTGACCTTGATCAAGTCATAACCGTGGGTGAAGAAATCGGAATGATAGGCGAGCATTCCTCCATTGCTTTCCTCGCTGTAGGTCAGAGGTACAAGGTTAGCTCTTTGCTTGACGCGCTGCTTCTCCCGTCCGGCAACGACGCGGCATATGTGCTTGCCGTAAACGCCGCAAGGGCCGCAGAGGGCAACGAGGCGATGACTAAAGAAGATGCCGTAGAAAAGTTTCTTTCTCTTATGAATGCAAAGGCCGCTGCCTTGGGCTGCGAAAACTCTCACTTCTGTTCGCCGGACGGTTACGATGCGGAGGGCCAGGTCGTAACCGGGTTTGACATGGTCAAAATTGCCGCAGAAGCGATAAAACACAAGGCTATTACAGATACCTGCATCAAAGAGACAAGCGGCAGTTGGGTCAATAACAACATCCTCATTCGCAAAGAAAGCAGCTACTACAACGAACATGTCACCGGATTAAAAACCGGCAGCACCGACGCAGCGGGTTACTGCGTTGCGGCGTCTGCCGTGGTTGACGAGGTGCCTTATATCTTGGTTTTCCTCGGCAGCGCAGATAGATACGACCGATTTAAGGACACAAACACTTTTATTGATATATTAAGCGGGCAACCGGTAGACAATGTGTCTGATATCTCTGCCGCAGCGTAAAATCAAACAGCAAAAAATGTGCAGCGCTTCAATTCGGCGCTGCACATTTTCTGTCTTTTTAAATCAGAACTTCAAAGCCATATAGGTGGGATAAACGTATACAAACAGCAGAACAACTATAAACGCAAGTATCACGCACACATACGCGATCTTTGAAAGAACCCCGACGCCCTTTTCGCCGATAATCGAACCGACTGCGTCGTATGCGTTCCGTATCCCGCGCTTTCTGAAGACAAACACAAGCAGGGCAACAACCGCAATTGCCGCAATGCACGCAAATATGGAGGAGTAAAACATAGGCGACGTAAACGAAAGGGTTATGCTGTTTTCTCCCTTTTCAACGGGTATGCCTATAAAACCGCCGAAGCAGTTCTCCACCTTAACGCTGCTGCCGTTTACTTTGCACTTAAAGCCGGAGCTGTAGGGAACAGACACAAACAGGTAACCGTCGTCTGCGGAGTTGAAGGAGCCCGTTATCTTATTGCCGTCGAGCTCAAGCCCTGCGCTTTCAACGTTGTTAAGCTCTCTGAAAAGCAGCTCGTCGTCCAGCGCAAAGAGGCCGAATGAACGGCAGGAAACGTCCTTAAGCGCCTTTAGCCTAACCTTTACGGTTGTATCCGTAAAGGTTCCCAGGTCAAGGAGGCCGTTTTTGGTGTCCAGCGGAAACTTCGACTGCACCGTCTTGCCGTCAACGGAAACCGCAAAGCTGTCGTTAATCTTTTCGCTTAGAGAGTTGCTGAACTTGTCGAAGCAGTCAAAGTAAAGGGTCTTGGTGCCTTCGATTTTCACTGTATAGTCGATATAGGCGCTGTCCTTTTCTCTTTTTATAACATACTTCCCATTGCTGTTTTTAAGAGTGCACCCGCTGACGCTTTCGGGCTTAAACTCGCTGAAAAGATTTTCTTCAGAGCCTGTTACAGACTTAAATACGTACTCCTGCAGCTCAATACGGGTGAACTCCTCAAGGTCTACTGCAACGTCGTCGTTCCCGGTGAACACGCCAAGCGGCAGGTATGTGCCGGTTTCCGCAATGCAGTATGTATCGTTTGCATACACGATGTTCTTGGGCTTAGCAGACGTCTTTTGTATTTTATACTTCACAGAGAATAAAGCGTCGCTGAATTTGGTACCGCCAAATGACTCTGTCTTCATCCAAACCGAGCTGTAACCGTATGCCTTTGCGGCATAGAGATACGCCTCCGACGTGAGGGAAGAATACTGCCCCATGGAATTGTAACCGAGGGTTGAAGGGAAGTTTGCCTCCGATACCGAACCGTATGCGGCGCTAAGGTATCCGGCGTTCTTAACACGGAAGAAGCCGTCGTCTTCTATCCTGTCGGTCAAATCCGCGTACTTCTCGTAGTTTTCCATATTCATCTTGCTTGTGGGAGGAACGACGTAGGTTCTGATACCAACATACCCTTCGCAAACAAGAATGGCGATAAGTGCAAGCGCAAACAGCTGCTTATTCAAAAGCCTGCGCCTGTACATGGCAATTCCCAACGCATAGGCGCTCAGGAAAAAGGCCATCATCACAAGCATGTGCTTGTATGAAGTCGAATCGCCCCAAAGGGTGGTCGCGTAAGCGTCCATCGCCTTTATATTTGTGTTTACGTATTTTATGACAAACTTATACAGTCCGTAAATCAGCAATGTGAGAAATGCCGAGGAAAGCAGGTAAACCAAAAGCCTGTTTTTCCTGTCAGCCGTTACGCCACGCAAAGCCCTTAAATCATAGGTCTCTGTCCTTGCAAGGAAGACGCCGGCAATGGCAAGACCCGCGAACACAATTATGTACGCGTAACGTGCGGGGAAGCCGGTGTAGCTGCCATAGTGCCACATCTTATTTATAGGCTCGAAAACCATGGGGATAAGCATTATCCCGAAAAGGAAGTACAAAGCCTTTTCCATCGGCTTTTTCTTAATCGCTTTAAACAAAAGCGCCGTTACGAAGATGATAGCAGTGGACATCAAAAGCGGGTAAACGGTGTTCTTGCTTGTAAAGTTTACGCTTGTTTCAAGCGCATTGCCTACGTCAACACCCCTTGCCGACTTCGTAAAGGTCCCGAAGAAGGGAAGCCATATCGGAATAGAAAGAATCGCACCGAAGGCGGAGGCAACGGAAAAGTTAAAAGCACCGCGCCTTGCCTCCTCCTTGTCGTCACACACAATAAGGTAGTAGCCGACGAACAAAAGCGTTGCTATAACGGCCATGTAGCCGAAGGCGAAGTTGCGCATGACAAGCGCCACGGTGACCGAAAAGAGAAGAATTTTGCGCTTCTTCAAAAGCAGATATATGCCGGTGAAGTACAAGGGCATTATGTACATGCAGTTCGGCCAGTTCAAAATCTGATAGTACATCAAACCGTAGGCGCAGAAGCTGTACATCATCGAGAGCGCCGCCGCTATCGCAGGGTGCAGCTTTTTAACGCAGACCCTGAAGAATATCATCGCCGTAAGGCAGCACGCAGCAAGCTTCAAAACCGTGACCACAGAGACAAAATACATCACCTCTGTGCTGTCTACAAGCAGTATTAGGTAGCTGAACGGATAGAGAAAATAAGAACGAAGAAGGGACCAGCCGTCTGTACCCGCTGCAAAAGACATGTCAAGGAACAGATTCTGATCTCTCTCAAGCACCTGTTTGAAGTTTATCCAATACGGAACGCCCTGCTGCGTCATGTCGCACCAGGCAATGGTCTTGTTGCCGAACGGATAAATCCCCTGCCTGTGGAAGATAACCATGAATACGGCAATAACCAAGGCAGGCGGCAAAATGTAACAGTTGAAAAACGTTGTAGCCTTGTTCTTAAAATTCTTTTTATACAAAGGCAGACCGAGAAAAGCCGCAGCCCACAGGGGCGGAAACAGCATATACAAAACCGTGCACAAAACCTTCATGTAAAACGGCTCCGGGACGGAATCTTCGGGCTTTTTCGGATAAAGAGGCTCTTCGGCGGGAACAGCCGGCTCTTCCGAAACGGAATCGGTCGGCTCTACCGAATCGGGGACAACCGGATTTTCAGAAGCGGGAACGTCGCTGTTCACCGCCTGCGACTCGTTTGCAGAATCCATTTAACTTACCTCGCAAATAAATCAATTTACAGCATAATAAACCTTTTCACGTCATTATAATACACGCACTACCGTTTTGTCAAGTTAAAGTGAATATTTCAACGGTTTACTAACTTACGCGCTCTCCGATCACAAGCACCACGTCCAGTACGTCGTCACCGCGTATTATTTCAAGCACCAGTGTATCGCCTACATTCTTGGAGTTCAGTATCTCATCAAGCCGCTCCACGGTCGCCACAGTCTCCCCGTCTGCAGAGCTGATATAATCCTTGTACTGCAGCCCGCACTGCTCTGCATAAGAGCCTTCTTCCACCTTGTTTACGTAAACACCAAGTCTGCTTAGCCCGTAGTACTGCGCAACGCGCATGCTTGTAATTTCAACGGGCTCAAAGCCAAGCGTCGGCCTGCCCTTTACATAGCCGAAGTTTATAAGGTCCTGCACAACCGGCTTTACGTTGTCTATGGGAAGCACAAAGCCAAGCCCTTCTACCTCTTCGCTGACGGTTTTTGCGCTCACTATGCCGATAAGCATACCGTTGCTGTCGAAAAGTCCACCACCGGAATTGCCCGGGTTTATGGCGGCATCAACCTGAAACATGGTTCTCGTCTCGCCGTCGACCTGAATCTCCCTGTTTAATGCGCTGACGATACCCAGTGTTGCACTGCCCTGAAATTCACCAAGCGGGTTGCCTATGGCTATTGCGTAATCGCCGACGCGCAGTGTAGAGGATTCGCCCATAACCGCGGGGACAAGCCCTTCGGCTTCGATTTTCAGCACCGCAATGTCGCTTTCGGAATCGCTTGCCACAAGATTTGCAGGGTAAGAGGTTCCGTCAGATAGGAAAACCGTAATGTTGTCGCCGCCGCTGACAACGTGGTTGTTTGTAACAATATACCCGTCCTCGGAAACAATAACGCCGCTTCCGCTGCCCTCGGTAGGGTAGGTGTAGTAATAATAAGTAGCGGTGCCGGTTACGTTGATTGCCACGACGCTGCTTTCAACCTTGGAAATGACACTTGAAAAGCCAAGCCTTTCGTCGCCCTTGGAAGTGGAAAAGCTTATCTCCTTCCCGCTTTCCTCTGTGCTGTCAATGCTGCTTTCGGTAGCAGACGAAGCCGCGTCATATGCCGCCGACGAATCCGCTGCGCTTTCGCTGATAACGGACGCAGAATCTTCGTCAATGGAATTCCCGACCGTACACGAACAAAGCGCGACGGAGGTTAAAATCAAAACAGAAATAAGTTTTTTCATAAAATCACCCTTTTTCGCTTTTGAAGGAAACGGCAAAGCTTGTGCCGTTTTCGTTGCTTACCACATGTATCTTTGTCGAATGTGCTTCTGCTATGCTTTTTGCAATCGACAGCCCAAGGCCGTAGCCGGAAGCGGTAGATCTGACCTTATCGACCCTGTAAAATCGGTCGAAAATCTTGTCTATCTCGTCGGCCGGTATCGGGGTGCCGGTGTTGTAAACCGTCAAAACAGCCCTGTCTTTAACGGCCTTCAGGCTTAAAAAGACAGTACCCTTTTCGTCCGAATACTTTTTTGCGTTGTCAAGAAAGATCCTTATAAGCTGCCTTAGCTCTCCCTCGTTGCCCTTTATCTTTAAGCCGTCGTCAATATCGTACCGGAAATCCTTCCCGGATTCGAAAAAGATAGGCTCATAACCGAGAATAACAGAGGTCGCGAGGTTTGAAAAATCAACGGTCTCAACCATCCTTACGGGCTTCTCGTCGTCGGATTTTGCAAGAGTCAGCATATTTGCAAGCAGTGTGGACATATCCGCTGCGGATTCCTTTATGGCAACGACAAAACTCTTGTCCTCCTCGCTTACTGTGTCGGAGGAAAGAAGCACGTCTGCCGACGCAAGTATCGCCGTAACGGGCGTTTTAAGCTCGTGAGATGCATCTGCAATAAGCTGCTTTTTCTGGTTAAAAGACTTCTCAACCGGCTTTGTTGTGATTTTTGCAAGGTATATCGACACAAAAAGAAAAACAAGCGAGCAGCAGAAATAAATGTAAAACGAGAAATATATCATGCCTTTAAGGGCTATCTTTTCCTCTGCGGTGCTTGTAAAGGCTATGAGCACGCCGACAGGCGAACCGCTTCGCATATAGCGAAGGTCTGCTTCTGCGATCTCGCCGACGGAAGAGCTGCTTTTAAGCGCCGTCTCGACAACGGCGTTTATGTGGCCTATATCCTCCGCAACAGAGCCGGGATATCCCCTTATTTGAAATATCCCGCCGTAGTTGTTTGCAACGACAAGAAAGGTCTTCAAATTTTTAGGTGCACCGTCGCGTATAGTCTGCTCCATAACGGCAATGCTTTCGTCGTACATGTTTGCCTTGTTGAACGCGTAATTGCAGCAAAAAGCCACAAGCATTACCACAAGGACAAAAAACATGCTGATTATCACAAATTTTCTTCTAAGCGGTTTGATCAAGAGGATTCCTCCAAATGATATCCGATTTTTCTTACGGTTCCTATGCCGACCTTAGAGCCGACAAAGGCAAGCTTTTTCCTGATGAATGATATGTAAACTTCAACGTTGTTGTCTTCGGCTTCGGAATCGTAGCCCCAGACCTTTGTTATGATGTCCTCTTTTTGGACGACTATTTTCGGATTTGCCATCAAAAGCTTTAATATCTCAAATTCCTTAAAGCCCAAATGCACCGACTTATCACCGCAAACAAGCGTATAGTTGGAAAGGTTCAGCGTTATATCGCTGAAAGTCAGCTCGTCTATAATAACCTCGCCCTGACGCCTTGCAAGCGCCCTTATCCTTGCAAGCAGCTCCTCTTTTGTGAAAGGCTTTGTCAGGTAATCGTCGGCACCGCTGTCAAGCCCTGTTACCTTGTCCTGTACCGAGTCGCGCGCAGTTAAAAGCAGCACCGGGGTTTTAATTTTATTCGCCCTAAGCTTTTTAACAATCTCTATGCCGCTCATCTTCGGGAGCATAATATCAAGAACAATGACGTCATATATGTCGCTTTCGGCATAAAGATAGCCGTCAAGCCCGTCATACACAACGTCACAGGAATACTTGTTGTCCTTCATCATACGTCCCAAAGCGTCAGCTATGCGCCGTTCGTCTTCAACAATCAAAACACGCATCGTTACACCCTCCTTATGAACAAAGGATATTCTGTTTTACTTAAAAACGTCTTAAAAGAACGTTACTGTTCTTCCGCCGCTTCCGTTTCTTCCGGCGGTTCTACGGAAGTTAATTTCTCAGCGCTGCCGAAGCGCACAAGGAAGGCCTCCGGCTTCTTTTTATCCTCAAAGACGATGGAATAAACCAACGCAATGCCAATAACAACAATTGCCGAATAAAGCAGATTCGAAAGAAAGTCCTTTTTAAAATAGGGGTCGGCAAAAGGCGCTGCAAGCACAGTGCCAAGCACGCTTCCAAGCTTGAAAAAGCTTATCGAAAACATTTTAAAATACTGCAAAGACGAGGCAAAATAAGTGGTCAAAGCCGCAGAGAGAAGCGAAAAGATACCGCAGGGAAGGAGCCTTTCCATACCCTTCCTACCGGTAAAAATACGGTAAGCAAGAAAAGTAAGCACCGTGGTTATTGCGGCAAATATTATCGAAAACCGCATCGAGCCGATGATAACAGACCCTTCGGAATCTTTAATCCCGGCATAAGGAAGGGCAAAGGCAAAAACTGCCGTGAAAACAACAAGGGAAATAAGCGACGCCAAAAGGGAAGCGACAACGCCGCGTCCCTTGCCGGAAGGAGACTTTTTCGCGCTTTCCTCCTCACGCTGCTTTAAAAAGTCCTCCGCACAGTCCCTGCACAAAAGAAGCGCCTTGCCGCCGTCAAAGTACACGTATCGGTCGTCTCCCGCTTCGCCCCCGCAGTAGGTGCAGCTGTCTGCGCCCTTAAAGCCAAGCTTTTCCACAATAGAGCAAGCCTCGACAACGGCCTCGTCAAACTCCTTAAGGTCGGCACCGGTGCATATCTTAAGCCCGTCTTCGCAAATCTCATAATCCTTCAAAGCGGGCTTGCTTGAAGCCTTCAGCCCGTCGGAAAGCTTGTACTTCAACAGTTTTTCACCGCTGTCCTCACTTTCAAAGGCAAAAAAGGCGATAAAGGCCTCCTTTTTGTAACCGTTGCTCCTTACGGAAACAAGGTAGCTTCCGATCTTCCCGTAAGCGCAATCGTCAAGTATCTCAAAATTATAGCAATTTGCAAAAGCTGTTAAGGGTTTTGTAAGCATAAACATTACCTCTTCTTTATTTACTCAATTTTACCACTGTCGTAAACGGCTTTTGTTACATTTTTGTAAACAATAGAAGCCTTTACTCAAATATAAAAGCGCTGTCCCAGGCAGGAAGGTATTCGGGGTGGAAAAAGTGAAGCTTGTAGTCGCTTCTTATATTTAGGACTTTAATGGGCAGCGAAAACATATCCTCGCTTCTGTGATAGCACGAAACAAGCATCTTCGGCTTGTATTTTTTTATTGTCTGCTTTGCTCCTTCTATTGCCGCCTCTTCCATTCCCTCAACGTCAAATTTCAAAAAGTCTGCCCTTCTTCCGTCAAGTATGCCGTCGACAGTGACGGCTTTAACACAGGCTTTGCCGTCACCGCCTCTGCTGCCTCTGCTGCCCTTGGCGCTGAAGTTCAGTTCGCCCTCGTCACTGTAAACAGCGGCGTTTATGGGGACGATTTGTTCTTTGCCTTCTGAGAAGGCTTTAAGCTTTGTAAAGCTTCTCACGTCCGGCTCGATTGCGTAAAGCGTTTCAAGCCCTTTGCTTAGCTTTATTATTTCCGCTGCGGTGTCCCCCGTGAATGCACCACAGTCAACGCAAATTTTAAAGCTTTCGGCTTCAAGCAGCCTGTAGGCGTATTCTTCGTCAACGGCGGAGCGGAAAAGGTACGCAGGCAGCCCGCTTAGCTTGTACCTTATCACGCTTTCAAAGCTGTATCTGTCTGCCTCCGCTTCAAGGGCACCGTAAACAAAACGCAGCTTGTCCATATTCTTTTTGGCGAAAGCAGAGTCAAACAGATCCTCGCCCGCAACGGGCACGTCCGGGACGTAAAGCCCTTGCCTTTCCGATATGCGTTTTATGTTTTCAAGCACGTCTTTTCTCGATGTGCCGAAGGCCTGCAAGGCTACAAAGCTTCCGAACTTTTTCTCGGCTTCGGAAAACGGCATAAGCTTAAAACCGTGAAAGGTCTTGTCTCTCACAAATCCGTCGCTTGCAAATACGCCGCTAAGCTTTATGTTGCGGCTTTCAAGCACCTTTATTATTTTGTCTGCGCCGTCGCCCATCCCGTAAAGCAGCAGCGGAAGCTTTTCTTCACACAGCCTGTCCCACAAATCCATCAAAAGCACTCCTTGTCAACTCTGTCCATTCGGCATTATACCACTGCTTTGTGGAAAAATCCAGCCTTTGACTTGCAAATAATGCCAAATATTAAGATATGTGTTGAAAAACGTCGTAAAACGGTGTATAATAGTTGCGATTTTGCGCGGAAGGTTTTGAACCGTTTGAAGATAATAAGACTTTTGCTTTTTCTTTTGTTTGCTGCGGCCGCTGTTTCCCTTTGCAAGGGCACGGTCTTTGCGGCCGAAGGCGCCGTGATAACCGCCGACGGCGTAAATGCCGGCGAGCTTACCGACGGCAGCATATACACGTACAAAAGCGCGGATACTTTGGAAGTAAGAAGCGACGCAGGCATGTATGGGGTTTACATTAAATACGACCGATTGCCGCCTGCGTTTAAAGCAGAAGCAGACGGAAAGCTCCTTCCTCAAAGCGAAACATCTTACCTTCACCAATTTATCGAACTGGGCGGAGAGAAGAGCTTTAAAATCGAATACTCGGAAAAGGCGTGTATAGCGGACGTTTGGGCTTTTGAGACGAAGAAAACACCGGACTGGGTGCAGAAATGGCAGGACTTGGAGCAGGCCGACATAATGGTTTGTCCGACGCACAGCGACGACGACCAGCTGTATTTTGCCGGTATGATTCCCTGGTGTGTCGCCGAGGGCTATGACGTGCAGGTTGTTTATTTAACCAACCACTTTAACACGCACGACAGGCCGCACGAGCTTCTTGACGGGCTTTGGACCTGCGGGCTGAAGTACTATCCGGTTATTTCGGAGTTCCCGGACCTTTACTGTACGAGTCTTGAGGAGGCAGAAGGTGTTTTCGGTATTGCAGGCTATGACGGGGATGACTTTTCGAAATTTTACCTTGATTTGTTTGAGAAGTACAGACCGCTTGTTGTTGCGTGCCACGACGTAAACGGTGAATACGGGCACGGTGCGCATATGCTGAACGCAAAAACCGTTATGTCGGCGGTGGAGAAGGCGGCAGAGGACGGGATTTGGGACGTTCCTAAGACTTACGTGCACTTGTGGCAGGAGAACAGCACCTTCTTTAACTGGGACGAGCCGCTTGAATATTTCGGCGGTAAAAGCGCTTTCGAAGTCTCGCAGGAAGCCTTCGGCTGTCACAAGTCGCAGCACCAATTTGAAAGCCTTTATAACTGGCTTTACGGCAGGGAAGGCACACCAATAACAAAAGCATCTCAAATCGGCATTTACAGCCCCTGCAGGTACGGGCTTTACCGTTCAACCGTGGGAGAAGACAGGACGGAAAACGGGCTTTTTGACAATTTAGAAGAATATTTAAAGCGAAAGTCGCCCGATCCGGAACACAAAACTGCTGCGCTTTTCGCAGCAAATAAAGCAAAACAGGCGCTTTGCGAAAAACACAAGCCCGCACAAATATACCTGCCTGTGATACACAAGCTTGAAGAAAGTTTGCCGCCAACCGACGAACCGTCAAACAGCATTGAATCTGCGGAAGAGAGCGAAGAGATAAGCAGGGAAACGGCAGACGGCAAAAACGGCAAAGCCGCCTTTATCGCTGCCGCTGTGCTGCTTGCCGCTTTGTCGGCGGCATTTGTTGCTTTTGCAAGGAAGAGGAAAAAGGATGAAGGAAAAAAATAAAAAGCTTCGGTTGTTCTTACGTTATACGGGAAGATTTTTTACGGTTTTGGGCGTGACACTGCTTGCGCTTCTCATTACCGTTTACAGCACAGGGCTTATCGTCATTTACGGCCCCTCGGAGAGGGCAAGGGAGCTTTTTGTTCAAAGCTTTAACGAGACAAGCGCCGCAAAGTGGGTTCCGAGGCTGTTTATGAGCTCTGCCAAAATAGAAGGCATCATAGGCAGCAGGGAAGATGTTGAACAAAGCGAGCAGGTCGACCCCGGCCTTATTGCGATACCCGACCCGTCGGAGGACATTTCCTACGATTACGAAGACACCCCCGGCTTTGTACCGGGTGAAAGCTCTTACGAGCTTCCGGTTGAGGATGACAAGGTCGTGGTAGACGAGGACGGCGTAAAGATAGTTGAGGTTGACGGCCTTACCTACCACGGAGAGATGATGATTGTAAACGACCCTTCAAGGGTTTTTGTCGCGACTCTTGACAGCTACGGCGAAGACAGCAGGGGAATAACGCTTTCCGGCTTTATTGCAAAATATGACGCTGTCGGCGGCATAAATGCCGGCGGCTTCTACGACCCGGACGGCAACGGGACAGGCGGCATACCGGACGGGCTTGTTATGGGCAATTCGCAGATACTTTGGGGCGAGGAGGACGTAAAGTACAACTGCGTTGTCGGTTTTGACGAGAACAACATACTTCACGTGGGAACTTATTCCGGCAGCATGGCGCTTGAAAAGAAGTTTGTAAGCGCAGTAAGCTTTGCACCCGGTCCGGTGCTTATAGTAAACGGCAAGCCTCTGAACGAGGATCACAAGTTTGGCGGCGGCCTTAACCCACGCACAGCAATCGGCCAAAGGGCAGACGGTGCAATGCTTCTTCTCGTCGTCGACGGCAGACAGCCGCAAAGTATGGGAGCAACATACGACGATTTAGTTGACATAATGCTTGAATTCGGCGCTGTAAACGCCGCAAACCTTGACGGCGGCTCTTCCACAAGGATGCACTACAAGGGCAACCCCATCAATGAATGCGCATCCGTTATCGGCGAGAGGGGACTGCCTGACGTAATACTTGTAAAGAAGGCGGAGGGCTGATATGGACGAACAAAATGTTTCCTTCCGACAAATAACAGAAGAAGAGCCCGAACCGGAAAGAAGGTACAAAAAGAGGCGTTCGGCATACAAAAAGTGCCTGATAATATACGTATGCCTTCTGCTTCTGCTTATAGTCGGCAGCCAGATACTGCTTTGGCAGTTTTTGTCCTCATATCAAAAGGGGCAGTGCGACGAATATGCTTCGCAGTATATAGGCAGCCTAAGCGAAGCCGAGGTTAAAGCTTTTATTGCGGAGAACATACACGGAAGCGATTTTAGCGACAGAGGTGCGGAAGTAGCTGCGGTGTATTCCGATTACTTTGAAAATTCCGATCTTGTCTGCAGACGCTCTCCCTCCGAAAGCAAGGGCGACCTTAACGTTTACAAAATATCCAAAGACGGCACTAATATCTGCGTTCTTGAAGTTATCAGGGACGGAAGCGGTGCGTTTGGAATGCCCCGCTGGAAGACGCAGAGTCTTTCACTTGACAAGGCATTCGCAGACAGCGTAAATCCAAAGATAACCCTTTACACGCCCGAAGGCTCTGCCTTGACGGTCAACGGCAAAGCAGTGGAAGGCTCTCTTCTTAACAGCTGCACAAGCCCTTTTGCAAACGAATTTGAGAAAGAAAAAAGCGAGGGCTTTTTAAAAGCAGAGCTGTGCTTACCCTATGGCGAGGCAGACATCGCAGCCGAATCGAGCGGAAAGCCGCTTCAGCGCTATGAGCTTGACGGCGGTGCTTTGGGCTTTGACATTGCGGAAAGCAGCAAAAAAGACGCGGTAATAACGGTACCGCGCGGTTCGGAGGTTTATATAAACTCAGTTAGGCTGTCAACAAAGTACATCACCGGCAAGGACATCAAATACCCTTTTTTAAACCCGCTGGAGGAAAAGCTTGAAGCTGCACCGAAGGCTACGGAGTACACGGTCAAGGGGCTTTACGAAACGCCGAAGGTGGAGGTGCTGCTTAACGGCGCAAAGCTTGAACGCCGCGGTGACTCCGAGGGAAGCTATTTTTACGCTTACGAAGGCGGAACGTCCGACTACACCCTGTCGCTTCCCGAAAACGCCTTGGTGTACGTAAACGGCATCTGCGTTAGCGACAGCGACGAATTTGTAGTAGAAAGGGGCGTCGAGTACACAGAGGTCAGCGACTATAAATCGGAGCTGAAAAATCCCACCCTTTGCTGTGTTTACAGCTTTAGCGGCCTGTTCTTCAAGCCCGAAATAACAGTAAAAGACTCTGAGGGGAAAGAATACGCACTTGTAAACTGCGGTAAAAACAGCTACCGATGTGACCTGTCGCCAAACGCCGCGGACACCGAAGAGTACAAAGAGCTTGGCGTCGGCTTTGCCGAGGCGATGATGGAATATACCTTTATCGGCAGAGAGCACCTAAACGAAAACTTCAAAAAAGTCTTGGAAAAGACGAGGCTAAATTCCAAAGCCTACGAGGTTGTTACCGGCTCTTACTCCGGCATGTACTGGAGAAGGGATCACACGATACGATACAACGACCTGCACGTCGACAATTTCATAAGCTTTGCCGACAACGCCTTTCGCTGTGACGTGCACTATGACGTCACAGGCATACGGGTCGACAACGGCAGGGAAGACCACGTTGTGGGAATATACAGGCTTCTCTATATAAACGCCGGAAATGGCTGGGAAGTTGTGGAGCTGAACCTGTTAAATGATGAGCAGCAGTAAATTTTAGGCAAAAAATCGTAAATTCTCAAAGTAAATGCAACAGTAGCAAAGGGGTTGCAATTACCGAGAGAAAACGGTTGCAATAA
>CANRAV010000019.1 GCA_947628695.1 uncultured Clostridia bacterium | reverse complement strand
TCATACTTATTGCAACCGTTTTCTCTCGGTAATTGCAACCCCTTTGCTACTGTTGCATTTACTTTGAGAATTTACGGTATATTTTCCCGCACGGAAAAATTCAACCCCGCGTTTTTTGGGACGCGGGGTTTTAGCGCAAAACATCAGGTGTCCGTAAAGCGTCACGGGCGCGCCTTTGCCGAGGGGTTAAGCAACGCTGCTCTCGGTCTCGCTTGCTGCGCTGCTTTCGGTCTCGCTTGCTGCGCTGCTTTCGGTCTCGCTTGCTGCGCTGCTTTCTGCTGCGCTGCTTTCGGCCTCGCTTGCGGTGCTTTCAACCTTAGACTCGGCGCCGCTTGCGCTGCCGTCGCCGTCCTTGCTGCTGCAGGCTGCAAAAGCAGAAAGCGAAAGAACAAGGCAAAGCGCAAATGCAAAAAACTTTTTCATGTCGCAAATTACTCTCCTTTATTTTTTAGCAGCCGCGCGGCTGCTGCGTAATTATACCTCAAAGGAAAATAATTGTCAATGCCGAAAGCGAAATTTCATCAAAACGCCTCAAGAAGGGTCGTTTCCGGCAAAAAATTCCTCTATTCCGTACAAAAGTCCGTCGGCAAGCTTTTCAAGCGCCGCTTCCGAGTGGTCGGAGACCTTGTCGCCCAGCTCTATATCCACGCTGGGGATGGTGGAATACGAAATCTGCGTAAGGTCGGTTTCAAGGCTGCCGGTGGAGAATATCTTCACGCCCTCTCCCCTGAGCCCGTCTATAAGGCACTCGCCAAGCCTGTTGTGCTCCTGCCAATGGGAAGCGACAGGCTCCATTGCGCGGTAGCTTTCATTTGACGGAACGCTCATGTAAAAGCTGCCCTTGTCCCTTTCGGTAGAGTCCCAGTGCAGGGCTATGTGGCAGTCTGCGTTGTAGTTGGCTATGACGGTGCGCGCGATGTTGTCAAGCTGCACGTCATCCCCCTCGCGTATCATCAAAACGTCGTAGCCCGCGTCAAGCAGCTTCTGCTTAAGCACAAGCGCCATTGCTACGGTAACCTTGTGCTCCGGCGTGCCGTCCGCAAAGGTCATGCCGCTTGAAACGGCAACCGCCTCCGTCTCACCCGCGGCGGTGGTTCCGCCGGTCACCTTCGGAGTGCCGTCCGGATGGCACTGCGTCTTGACAGAGCTGCCGCCCTTGGTGCCGTGGCCGGCGTTGACGCAAACGACCTTGCCGTTCCTGTTTTCGTTCGGGTTGACGTAGTAAAGCGCCTTGCCGGAGGTTATCTTCGCGAAAGATGCGTACTCGCAGGCCGGGTCAAGCGCCACCTCCAGCGGGACAAGCTCCTTTTCCTTAGAGGGCTCCTCTGCGGTCGTCTCCGCGTCCGCGCTGCTTTCCACCGCGGCCGTGCCGCCCTTCGAGCCGTCGCCGCTGCCGTTTGTGCTTTCCGCCTTCTCGCCGTCCTTCTTGCCGCCGCAGGCCGCAAGACCCGCAAGCACAAGCGTCAGGCAAAGCGTCATGATAATTAGCTTTTTCATCACTTTCTCCTTCTTCCTGATTTGTATATTTATAGCTTTAACAAAAAAACAGCATTCACATATTTATTTGAATACCGTCCGCGCAGCGGACACCGCACTTCTTCACTAAAAAAGCAAAACTTTTTCGCATCTACAGTACGACAATTGAATCGAGTATGCACTCGTAAAGGTCGCCGCAGTCGACGTTTTCGGTAAGTATCACCACCTGGCAGTCCTCGCCCGTGGGAACGGCCATATAGGTCTGCACTATCTCAGCGTCGGCAAAGCGCGCGCTGAACCGTATCACGGTCACGGCAGTGCCGCCGGAGTTGACCGTGTGCCATATCTCCGCGCTGTGCACGGAGTATCCGCGTGACTCAAGCGTCGGCTTCATGTCCTCTTCAAAGCTCTGCTCCGTCATGCTGCGGTATCGCTCGCCCGCAGGGGGCTGCTCGGTAAAAAAGGCGATGTTGAACGCGCCGTTCTCTATCACGTAGGGCTGCCCGTCCGCGTTGACGCCGACGCTGTAAGCCGGCGCAAGGAAGGCTATGCGCCCATTGCTTACCTCCTCCATCTCCGTGCCGTAGGTCGGCTCGCCGCCGGAAATCGCCGGCGCAGGCGCGCCCGGAACGTGCGCGCGGCTTTCGTCGCTGCTGTCCTCGGCGCTTGACGCGGCACTTTCCGCAGACTCGCACACGGAGGGAGCGCCGTCCTCCGCCCCGCCGCCGCAGCAGGCCAAAACGGGCAGAAAGGCACAAAGCAAGAAAGCACAAATCAGGGTCTTCTTCATGCCGCGCCTCCTTCCCGCCTCTTTGCATTTCACTGCCTCCATTTTAACACCGCCAGCGCCTTTTGTCAACCGCCGGTTTTTGGTTTTATTATTTTGGCCGAGCTTACGCCCGGCCGGTATTTTATGAAGGGACTCGGTCCCCTCATGGGCTGTTTTGGGTTAGGCTTATATAAAAACACAGCTTTTTTGGCCCAAAGGGCACTGCCCTTTGGAAACCCAATTTAGCAGCGCAGGCTGCGCCGGCGCCTTGTAAATGTCGGTCGCACGTATGAAATGCGGGATAAACATAAAAATTGCCGCGCAAGTAAATGAACTTGCGCGGCGGTTTTCTTATTGACAAATTTCGCGGAAGGTGTATAATGCAGACAAGAAGGGCACGGCCATATCGGTGTGCGGTTAGCTCCGCCTTGATGCGCTTTTACAGTGCATCCGAACTCGCTTTCAAAGCGAAGGAAGGGGGTGGAGAAATGTACGTAACGTTTGATGCTTTTTTCGGCTTCTTTGACGTGATAATCGGTCTTTTAGGCCTGATCACAAGCATCGCAAGTCTGATAATTGCCATTATTAACTTGCAAAAAAAATAACCGCCACTGCTGCAACAGTGACGGTTGCCTACGTTTAAGTAGGTAGCAATCGTTGTTGGAGCTAACCGCATATCGGCCTTGCCCTTCGACTATATTATATGCTTGGCAAAGCAATTTGTCAAGTCTTTTTTTATATTCTGTCAAAAAGCGCCCCATACGTGCGGCAAGCCCTTGCATAGCTTAAGCGCAGCCTGCGCTGCCGGCTCGGGATTCCAAAGGGTGCCAACCCTTTGGGCTTAAAAAGCTATGTTATCAGTTAAACCTTAATCAGAGGACCCCCGGAAGGACCGAGTCCTTCCGAAAAAGCCCGGCCGAGCCGAGGCTCGGCCAAATAACAAAAGCATAAAAATTTGACTCACCGGAACGTCACGACAGCCGGTGAATAGTCGGCAAGTGCTTGCAGCAGCCCGTGTTCGCCGAGGACGTGCGCAAGTCCGACGGCGAAGAAGGCGGTCTGCCCGCTTTCAAGGCATATCGATGCCTTCTCTGCCATTTTGGCGGTGCGGGACGTGTCCACGATGTCGTTGTACTTGTCAAGCGCGGCCTTCTCCGCGTCCGACAGTCCGTCGGTCGACGCAGAATCCGCGAGGTACTGCGCAAGTGTCTCTTCGTCGCCCTCGCACCAAAGGCTGTACAGCTCGTGCACGGAGCTTAAATACTCGCTGCGGGTGGTGCCAAGCGCACTGCGAAGGAGCATTTCGTGCACGTCGTCGTCGTACAAGAACGGCCTGTCAAGCGTTTCCTCCGGGGTTTCCAGCTCCGAAATGTCCGGCCCCTTTTCGTAGGCGCGAAGCAGAAGCTGCCTGTCTATGCCGTACTCCTCCGAGATGGAGGGGTCGGATTTAAGGTACATCCCGGTTATGCAGCTGCTCCAGGCTGCGGGGGTCATAAGCCGCGCTACAGCGGAGGAAAGCCCGGACGCAAGCGCGTGGCAAAGCCCCGCCTTGTAAAGCCCGTCGTCCGCAAGGTGCTTGTCCGCAGTAGAGCCGTCCGCGTACATGTACGAATCCACCGCCTTCTGCCGAAGCGCGGGGTCGTTCTCCAGCCTGTCCTCAAGCTCCAAGACGTCCGTCTCTACCACAAGCACGTCTGCGCCGTCAAGCGCCGCATATACCTCGTCGGGCAGACTGCAGGCAGCGCTGTCGCCCACGTGGACGGTGCCAAGCAGATAAAGCACGCCTCCCTCCGGCGAGGTGAGCTTGTAAAACAGCGGTGTCGGCTTCTCCTCCGGCGCGTCCGCTTCGGGCAGGCTGCCCTTTACGGCGCTGTACGTGCCGACGCCGCCGACGGCGAACGAAAGCGTAAGCGTAAGGCCGGAGCCGTACTCCTCCCCGTCCACGGTGCGCGTGCCGGCGTATTCAAGCCCCAGCGCAGTTAAATACCCGGCGTCACGGTCTATGCAGATATAGCCCTCGGCCTTTTTCGGGGAGAACAGGTCGGTCCTCTCTTCAAGCCGGTCTCTGTCTTCCTCGGAGTAAAAGAACGAGTTTACGTATTTTTCGTAATATTCGCACGCTTTTTCGCCAAGGCTGTAGGATATATACAGGTACTCGCCGTAGTCGCTTACCTCAAGGCTTTTTGCCGTGAACCTGTCCGGGCGAGCAGTGTTAAGGTCGAAGAACGCGCTTTTAAGCACTTCTTCAACTGTGCAGTCTTCGGCCGTCGTCTGCCCGTCGCGGTCAGTGGAGAGAACGCCTCCCTTGTATCGGCTTTCGGATTTGATGTCGTACTGGCCGTTTACGCTGTCGTACTGCGAAACTCCCGCGCTTGTCTTTATCTCCAAGTCGTCGGCGTTCGTCCCGCAGGCAAGGTACTGCTCGCTTACGTTGGCGCTTATACCGCCCGCCTCGGAGTACAGGCTTTTTGTGCTGTTCATCTCGAAGGCAAACGCGCCCTGTGCGAGAAGACAGGCCGTTTTTGCCGTGTCAAGCACGTCGGCGTTCTCGAACCTTTCGCCCTCCTTTTCGGGCCCTTCAAAGCGGTCGGCGTCGCTTGGGCTTGAGACGGCTGCGCTGCATTTCACCTCGAACTCCACCGGGCCCCTCTTATAGACGGCGTTGTATTCAAAGCTGTCTATCTCGCCGCTTGTTTTAAGCTTTACGGTCCCGGAGGCCGACGACAAAACGGCGTACTCCGTCGCAAGCCAGGGCTCAAGCGCAGAGGCGTTTTCAAAGACAAGCGTCTTTTCGTCCCCGCCGAAGCTTATGTCGTAAAGCCCGGCGGTAAGCAGCGCCGCGGGCGTCTGCCGCGCGAGGAAGTCGTCGGCGGACATCTCCGTGTAATAGGTGCTTCCGCCCGTAAAGCAGGTGTACCTGCCGTCCGCGTAGTACCTTTTTGTCGTCCAGTAATCGTCTCCGACGGTGCTTTTGTCCGTAATATAGGCGGTAAATCCGTCGGTTCCCATGCCCTTGTAAAGAAGCACAGCCTCCCTGCGGACGCGCCCGGTGTTTGCGCCGACATGTCTCTCGGTGGTCATGTTAATCCGCAGCTTTTGGCTCGTCATGGCCGCCAAGGCCTCTACGGCGGCACCGTATTTCTCCGCCGCACGTCCCGAAGGCTGCTGCGGTTTGTCGTCAGACGTCTCTGCGGAAAGCTCCGCCGACTCTGCCGGCGGCTCATCCGCCTCGCTTTTCGGCTCGTAGACGTAGTTGTATATCGCGTCGTCGCTGCGGTCGCAGGCGGTAAAGCACAAAAGTGCCGAAAACGCCAACATAAGCGCCAAAAGCCTTACTCCGGCGGCTTTTACGCCGCCGGAAGGGCTGCCGTTTTTCTTCATCTGCCCATACCTCTTGTTTTTCAGTTTACTGCAGCTCGGAGCCGAAAATGGCGAGAATCGCCATGCCAAGCGCCTCCTCCGCCGCCTTTTCGCGCACGGCCCTTCTGCCGCCGGAGAAGCGGTAGCGGAAAATGTGCTGCTCGCCGCACTTAAGGACGCAGGCGATGTACACGGTGCCGACGGGCTTCTCGTCCGTCCCGCCGCCGGGGCCGGCTATGCCGGTTACGGACACCGCTATGTCCGAGTTGAACACCTTCAAAACGCCCTTTGCCATTGCCAGTGCGCAGTCGGCGCTTACGGCGCCTCGCTTTTCAAGGACGAAGTCCTTGACGCCCAAAAGCTTTTGCTTCATTGCGTTTGAATAGCAGCACATGCCGCCCTCAAACACCTCGCTGCTGCCCGGTACGTTTACAAGCCGGTCGCAGGCAAGCCCGCCGGTGCATGACTCGGCAAAGCTTATCTTCATCTCCTTGATTTTCAAAAGACGGTAAAGCCTTTCTTCCGTTTTCATTTTTTTATCCTCCTATTGAAGTTATATTATTTTTTTGTGTCTTCTTGTTTCAAACGCCCTGTTTGTAAGCCCGGTTACGTCAAGCTTTTCCTCCTCCGCCGCGACCTGCTCTGCAGTGGGGCGTGTGTTGGGGTGCTTCGGCACAAACACCGTGCAGCAGTCCTCGTAGGGAAGGACGGATATATCAAAGGTGCCGATAGAGCGCGCTGTGTGGACTATGTCGTCCTTGTCCATTGCGATAAGCGGGCGGAACACCGGTAGCTTCTGCGGCACCGCGTTTGTAACCGTTATTGCGTGCAAAGTCTGGCTTGCCACCTGGCCGAGGCTTTCGCCCGTTATAAGCGCGCCTGCGCCAACGTCAAGGGCCTGCATTTCCGCAAGGCGCATCATAAAGCGGCGAAGCAGCACCGTGAAAAGCCTTTCGTCACAGCTTTTCATAAGCGTCTCCTGTATCTCCGTCAGGCTTATTATGTGCATAAAAATGCGTCCCGAATAGTCGCTTAGCCTTTTGGCAAGCTGTTCCACCTTGTTTTCGGCAAGCGCGCCGGTGTAGGGCTGACTGTCGAAGTACAAGGCGTCAAGCGTCATCCCGCGCCTTGCCATCATATAGCCCGCAACGGGGCTGTCGATACCGCCGGAAAGCAGCAAAAGCCCGTGCCCCGCACTGCCCACGGGCATACCGCCCGCGCCCTTTTCGCCGCCGCCGTGAACCGCAGCGTATTTGTCGCGCACCTCTATGCGAAGCACCGCGTCGGGCGCGTTCACGTCCACCTTCAGGTCCGGCCGTGCGGAGAGTACCGCCGCACCCACCTCTGCGGAAAGCTGCGGCGACGTAAGCGGAAAGCTTTTGTCGCTTCGCTTCCCCTCGCACTTGAAGGTCTTTGCGTCCCCAAGAAGCTCGTCCAGGTTTTCCGTTACGGCGGCCTTTATCGCCTCCGTCGTCTTTTCGCAGCTGTAGGCCCTGCAGACGGAGGAAACGCCGAAGACGCGCTTCATCCTATCCGCAGCCTCGTCCATATCCGCGCCGTCTGCGCCCCTTATGCAAAGGGTCGACTGCGCGTACTGCAGCTCGAAGCTGCCGAGACCCTCCAGCAGCTTTTTAACCCTGCGGACAATAAGCCCGTCAAAATAGCTCCTGTTAAGGCCCTTCATCACGACCTCGCCGTATTTTAGCATAAGTATGTCGTTTTTCATATTCTACCGTACCTTTCTCTCGCCGTCAAGAGTGCGTCCGCAAGTTTGTCTGCCTCCTCGACCGTGTTGTATGGCGATATTCCTATTCTAAGCGCGCTGTCAAGCGCCGCCTTTTCAAGCCCGTAGGCCTTAAGCACGCGGCTTTGCCCCTTTCTTGAGGAGCAGGCGGAGGATGCCGAGATGTATATTCCCTGCACGGAGAGCGCGTTTAAAGCCGTTTCGCTTTTTATGCCGAAAAGGCTGATGTTCAGTATGCCGTCTATGTGCTTCGGCGGGACGTTGAAGCCGACGTTCCCCGCCTCCGAAAGGCGCTTTACAAGCCGCTCGCGCACGGCCTTTACCGAAAGCAGCTTCTCCGCCGTGTATTCGCCCGCGGCCGCCGCAAAGGCCGCCGCCCCCGCGACGTTTTCCGTCCCGGAGCGAAGCCCCCTCTCCTGCCCTCCGCCGTATATGTGCGGGGGAAGCCTCAGCCCGGCGCGTACCTTCAGCGCGCCTATCCCGCGCGGCGCGTGCAGCTTGTGCGCGGAGAACGCGGCCGTGTCGGCGCACTTTAAAAGCCTTTTCATGTCCGCGTGCTTCAAAAGACCCTGCACCGCGTCGCAGTGAAGAATAGCCCCGCAGCCGCTTTTGTCGATGGCCTTCCGCACCGCCTCTATGTCGTAGACTGCGCCCGTCTCGTTGTTCGCAGCCATTACGCACACAAGCGCGGCGGGCTTCGTAAGCGCCTCCGCCAGCGCGTCAATGTCAAGTATGCCCGACCTTGTCGGTATGTAAACCGCCTCCGCGCCGAAGGCCTCCAGCCGCTTTACACACTCCTCTACCGAGGGGTGCTCCGAGTCCGTAAGTACAATGCGCTTCGTCCGGCGGGACGCAAACGCAAACGCGCCGAAGATGGCGGTGTTGTTCGCCTCCGTGCCGGAGGCGGTAAAGTAAAGCTCGTCCGCCCTGCAGCCGACGTGTGAGGAAATGGCGGCCCTTGCCGCCTCCAGCGCCTCCCGCGCCGCAACACCCGCCGCGTGCGGCGACGACGGATTGCCGAAGAGGCCGAGCGCCTCTGTGTATGCCCGCACCGCCGCCCCTGACGGGACCGTCGTCGCGGCATTATCAAAATACAACGTAAAAACACCTCATTTTTTAAAAAGCTCATTACACCGATTATATTATAAGGCTTTGCGGCGCAAATGTCAAACTCTTTAAAACTGCTTTTCTGTTTTTACTTGCGTATTGTCAAATTATTCAAAGTTGCGTTTGAGTATTTTGCGGTGTTTTGTTTGAGAGTTTTGCGGTGTTTTGTTTGAGAATTTTGCGGCATTTTGTTTGAGAGTTTTGCGGTAAAGCACGGCTGCGATGTACGTGCGGCCTTAAACGAAAACGGCCGGGCTTAACACCCCGCCGTTTTGAGTTTGTGCTTTATATACTTTAACCGTTTAATTCTTCACCGCCAAGGGCTTTGCCTCTCTCGCGCTCCTCTTCCGGGTGGAAAGACGCCATAAACCGCTTCAATAAAAACGCGCAGAAATATGGAAATGTATATATTCCGTTGTCATGCCCGATATTGTTTTTAGAAAACTTAAGGCCGCAGCAAATGTCGGGGTATTTGTCGGAATGAATGAGAGTTGACATTGATTTTGCTTTTCCGTCTTTTGCTTTCACCTCGATGGGAATCAGCATCGATTTGGATCTGACAAAGAAATCTACCTCTAATGAAGAATTGTCGCGCTTATAATAAAACAGCTTATACCCCTGCTTGACAAGTGCTTCTCCGACCATGTTTTCGAACAAAGCGCCTTTATAGACGCCAAGGTTTTTGTTTGCGCGCAAATCCTCTTGAGATTCTTCGTCAAGCATCGAAACAAGCAGCCCGGTATCCGCAAAATAAAGCTTGAATATATCCGGGTCATAATTGCCGCCAAGCGGAAGCTCCGGGAAGTCCATGCAGTAGCAGATGTTGACCATCCCGGCGTCGGCAAGCCACTCCACACAGCCGCGATAATCGCGGAATCTCGCCCCCGAGGCGACCTTTGATATTTGAAACTTCTTGTTTTCTCTTGCAAGCTGCGGAGCTACCCGGTTGAAAACATTGACGATTCTTGTCTGATCGACGCCGGAGGCGTATTTGCGGATGTCCTCCCTGTAGTCGGCCGTCAACTGCTTTTGCGTATCAAGAGAACCCTCGAATGTGTTCTTTCGGATATACTCGGCCACTACCGCGGGCATGCCCCCGAGGATATTGAAGTCAAGAAAAAGGGAATGATAAACGTCCATTTCCAGTGCGCTGAACGGGCGAAATTCCCGCATGTGGTGAAGCATCTGTTCCACCGTCTCGCTGTCGTACCCCTTTGCCCACAAAAACTCTTCAAAGTCCATCGAGAACATGTCGTAGTCTTTCTTGTATCCGACGCTGTTGCTTTCGATTTTCCTGTAGTTGACGCCAAGCATGGAGCCGCTGCAGATCACGTCAAATCTCCCGTCAATCGCGAAGAATTTAAGCGCGGTGGCAATCTCCGGGAATTCGGTTATCTCGTCGAAGAAGATCAGCGTTTTCCCCGGTATAAACCTTTTAGACGGGTCGAGAAGCGAAATGTTTTTTACAATGTCGGCAGCTTCATAGCCGTCCGCAATGATCCCCTTGTATTTTTCGTCCCTGACAAAGTTGATTTCAACGACGCTTTCATAGTTCCGCTCGGCAAAATGCTTGACCGATTCCGTCTTGCCGACCTGACGACTTCCTTTTATAATCAGCGGTTTTCTGTCGGGATCGGCTTTCCATCCCTCTAAGAAGGCGTCTATCTTCCTTTTCAAATACATACAAAACCCCCCGCGTTGTCCTCTACAGCTATTATACACATTTTATGAGGGAAAATCAACCCCGTTTTTCACAAAAACATGGCGAATATTTTGAGGGTTTTCACAAAATAAGGGCGAATGCTTTGAGGATTTTCACATTTTATGTCGATTAGGCGCGGTTTTTTGCAGAGAGGCGGCGCAGGACAAAGAGGGCAAAGGGCGAAGAAAAACCGGCAGGGACAAAAACCCTGCCGGTTTTGGCAGCGGAAGAAGGATTCGAACCCTCACATACAGAGTCAGAGTCTGCTGTGCTACCCTTACACAATTCCGCTATCTTGCACGACATCCGCCGCGCAAAATGTATTCTATCACACCCGAAGGCTTTTGTCAATAGTTTTTTTCGCAATCCTTAGGGTTTTCGGGGCGAAAAGTGCCGTGGGAACACGGGCGCAGGATGAGAATATCATTCTTCTTTGTAATCCCCGTAATACTCTTCGAGGAATTTGTACGTTTCCGGGAAGAGGCCTTCGTGAACGGAATAGTAGGATTCCCTGGAATAAAAGCCTTGCTCGTCTTCAAAGTAGACGTATATCACCCGGTCCGACGAAACCTCGTCTAAAAGCACGCGAAGCTTGTCGTCGTCGGAAAGCTTTTCGTACTCCTTGCGGTAAAGCTCCCAGGCCTCCTTTGGGACGTCGATCTTGACTTTGCCGTACTCCGGCAGGGTAAACAGCTTCTTATAAAGCGCCGGTTGATTTTTAAACGCCTCGCAAAGCTGCTTTGAATACAGGCCGTAGGGGAAGGAGTCCCTATACAGAACCTTTCCGTTTTTCAAAGCGACCTTTAGCTGAACTCCGCTGTTGCCGTAATAATAAACCGGGGAGTCGTAGCTGTATTCGTCTTCGGGGCTCTTTGCCTTGAATTTGAGGCCGCAGGTGATGGCGGAGATGACCTCCGGGTCAGTAAGGCATTCGCCCTGAATCTCATAAAGCGGTATGTTTACAATACTGCCGGCGTTGCCCTCTATTATGACGTAGCTGACGTCGTCAACGCTTTTCGGGTCGTTTGCGCGCATAACGGCGGTGCAGCCGTAGGCGCCCGCTGCAAAGGCGGCGCTGAAGACGGGCAGTATCAGGAAAAGCGGCAGAACCTTTACCGCGTTTTTAATTCCGCGCACGGTGATAAGCTCGTAAACCAAATACACTATAAGCGACACAAGGACAAAGGGAATCACTTCCAAATAGTCGCCGTCCAGGACAAGGGTTATAACAAGCAGCCAAATCGGGAACGCGGCGGAAAGGCGCAGCAGGTGCTGCAAAACGGGGGTGCAGGTGCTGTGCTCTGCCGTTTCGCTTTTCCGTTTCACGAAAGCGTATGCGGCAAGCGCCGCAAGCAGCAGGAAGGCAACGTATGCGGCAATGACCGGAAGCCCCTTGGGGTTGTAAAAATCCTCCGTCGACGTCACAGGAAGAAAGCCCTTGCTGCCGCAGTAGTAAAAGACGGATTTTTCGTAACAAAAAGCCGGGTAAAACTCGTCAATCAGGTTGCCGAACGAGTTTATAAGAAGCACGGGCATGCCGAAAACGGCCGCCGAAGCGAAAATAGCCGAAAAGACGTTGCCCGCAACTGCCGCGCCAAGCAGCGCACAGCCGGAGGTAAGCAGTGCCAGCGCCGTCTGCGAGAAGACGCAGCGCGCGGCCGTTCCGAGGCTTAAATGCTTGAAGGGTACCAGGTTCCAGGCGATAAGCGACGAAGCGCCGCAGACAACCGTAATGCCCACCGTCCAGGTGACGGCTGCGGCAGCAAAGCACAGGTAAAGGCAGATGCGCTTTTGCGGTATCGCGTGGTAGAAGTCGGAGGCAGAGCGGCTGTTTAAAAACGAGAACATGCGCAGTACAATGACCGGCGCAAGCAGCGCCATCACATAGCAAAGCGGCAGTGCTTCGACGGCTTTAACCTCGGAGACGACCTCGGACTCAAAGTAGATGTGGCCTGCCCACTCGCCAAGCGGAACTATAAGGTTCCCAACTATCACTATAAGCGCGGAGGCGATGCCCACGCCGCGAACTCTTTTTAGCCCCTCTTTGTAAAGGGAAAGAGAAAAATATTTATTCATAGCAAAGCACCTCCTTAAAGCGGCACGTCGTCGAAGGTATAGCCGAGAGCCGCAAGCTCGTAAACGAAGACTTCCTCAAGGTTAAGCGGCAGACTGTCCAGCACCAGTGGCTTCATCTCCCGTATCGCGGCAAGCGCCGCATCCCGATCTCCGCGCGCAATAAATACGGCAACAGAGCCGCGCTGTGTGTACTCTTTGATGTCTATGCCTTCGAACTTCTCCCTGCCGAAGGGCTCCGAAAACGCCGTCTGCACCTTGAAAAGCGAGGTTTTAAGGTCCTGCACGTCGCTTTCAAGCACTATGCCACCGCGGTGCAGCAGAGCAAGCTGGTCGCAGGTGTCCTCAAGCTCGCGCAGGGAATGCGAGGATATTATAACCGTAGTTCCCCTCTCGGCCGCGTCGTTGTATATGACCTTCTTCACAAGGTTCCGCATTACGGGGTCAAGCCCGTCGAAGGTCTCGTCGAAGAACAGGTACTTAGGCCTTGCGGCAAGCCCCAAAATCATCGCCGCCTGCCGCTTCATGCCCTTTGAAAATGTGCTTATGTTCGCCTTTGTGTTAAGGCGGAACAGCTCCGCAAGGTCCTTAAACCGCTTCATGTCAAAGCTTTTGTACAGCGCCTTGTACAGCTTTGCCATGCTTTCCATGCTGGAAAGGGAGGCAAAGTACAAGTCGTCCGCTATGAAGACAATGTCATTCTTGACCTCCGGGTTGTCGTAGACGGGCTTTCCGTCATAGCTTATGCTGCCGCTGTCCGCTTTGTATATGCCGGAAAGCAGCCGCAGAAGGGTCGACTTGCCGGCGCCGTTGCTGCCGACAAGCCCGTACAGGCAGCCGTCGTTTATTTTGCAGCTGAGCCCGTCAAGCGCCTTTGTTTTGCCGAATGTTTTTACAAGACCGTTTACCTCTATCATGCTTCCGTCTCCTCTCCGCTGCCCAAAACGGCCTCTAACGCCGAATGCACAGCGCCCATTATCGCGTCTTCCGGAACGCCCGAAGCGGCAAGCCGCTTCACTGCCTCTGTAAGCTCCGAAAGCCGGCCTCCGCTGCGGTGCAGAATCTTCTCCCTCGCGTCCTCCGCCACAAAGCTGCCGCGCCCCCTTGCGCTTACTATAACGCCGGCACGGTCAAGCTCCGACAGCGCCTTTTGAACCGTGTTCGGGTTGACGCAAAGGCTTACCGACAGCTCCCGCACCGAGGGGATGCGCGCCCCCGCAGGCGTAACGCCGGAAAGTATCTCGCCCTCTATGCTCTCCATAAGCTGCTCGTAGATGGGCTTCCTCGAAAATTTGTCTACTATTGGCATCGGTTCACCGCCCCTCCTGCTGAAAAAATAACTGTACTATGCTTAATAGTACAGTTATTGTAACACACACACTTGGCTTTGTCAAGCCCTATTTTAAATTTTCTTTCAAAAAGCTGCAGATGCGTTCCGCAAGCTCTGCGTTTACGCCCTTTACCTTAGCGATTTCCTCGGGCGTGGCTTCCCTTAGCTCCTTAAGCCCGCCGAAGTGCTTTAAAAGCTCCTCCGCCTTCGCTTTTCCCACGCCCTTTATGCTTACAAGTATGCTCTTCTTTACCGTCTGCCGCCGCCTTTGGTCCATGCGGGAGAGGGCGTAACGGTGCACCTCCTCCTGCAGCTTGTAGATGAATATAAAGATGTCCTGCCGCTTGTTTAAGGATATCTCGTTTACGCCGTCGGTAAGCGTGCGGGTCTTGTGGTGCTCGTCCTTGACCATGCCGAAGACGGGTATGTCAAGCCCGTACCCGTAAAGCACCTCCCGTATCGCGCCTATCTGGCCGACGCCGCCGTCCGCAAGGATAAGGTCGGGCGCCTCCCAGGCCTCGCTTTCGTCAAGGTGCGAGAAGCGGCGTTGAAGTGCCTCTTTTGTTGCGGCGATGTCGTCCTGCGCCTCGCTTTCCCTTATGTTAAAGCTGCGGTACAGCTTCTTTGCGAAGCTGCCGTTTTTAAGCACCACCATGCCGGCGGTGATAAAGTCGTCGCCGCTGTTGGATATGTCGTAGCTTTCTATGCGCTCCGGCACGACCTCCAGCCCCAAAAACGACGCGAAGGAGGCGAGAAAGCCGCTTTGCCTTTCGTTTTCGCTCCTGCGGTGAAGCAGCTGCTCCTTTGCGTTGGTCTCGGCACGGTCGGCAAGCTCGCGCTTTTCGCCGCGCTTGGGGAAGAGGAGCTTTGTACCCGTAAGCGACTGACGCAGCACCTCCGCCTCGTCGCCGAGGTCGTAGCCGCACCATATCTCCCGCGGGGTGAAGCCGCGAAGCGTGTAGTACCGCCCCAAAAGCGAGGACACCGCCGAGGGGTTTATTATCTCGTCTGCGCCGAAGAACATGGTCTCCCTGTCCGTTATAGCGCCGCCGCGAACCATTAGCACCGTCACGGCGCTGCCCGCGTCGTCGGCGTAGATGCCGATAACGTCCGCCTCCGTCTCCGGCGGGCCGACGATGTGCTGCTTGTCGCGTATCTTCAAAACGGCGCGCATGCTGTCCCGGTACGAAGCCGCGCGCTCGTAGTCAAGCGCCTCCGCAGCCTCGTTCATCTTCTGCTCCAGCTCCTTTGCAAGGGTGGTGCAGTCGCCGCCAAGCAGCCGCTTTACGCCGTCTATACGCGCCTTGTACTCCTCCTTCGGCACCTTGCCGGAGCAAAAGCCCATGCAGCGCCCTATGTGGTAGTTAAGGCAGGGCCTGCCCTTGCCGAAGTCCGCAGGGAAGCGCTTGGTGCACACGGGTATGCGGAAGGCAGCCGCAGCAGCTGCAACTATGTTCTTCGCCGTCACGTGGGAGGCGTAGGGCCCGTAGTACAGCCCGCCGCCCTCGCGCTTGTTCACAACGGTAATGCGCGGATACTCGCCGTCGGAAATGCGTATGTACGGGTAGCCGGAGGAGTCCTTAAGCTTTATGTTGTACCGGGGCATGTACTGCTTTATGAACTGGTTCTCAAGCACAAGCGCCTCTAACTCCGTAGCCGTGTGGTACACCTCGAAGTGGTGGACGGACGCGACCATCTGCGCAGTCTTCCCCTTGTGGTCGGCGTAGGGCGCAAAATAGCTGCCCACGCGGTTGCGAAGCGCCTTCGATTTTCCGACGTAAATCACTTTGTCGGCGCTGTTATGCATTATGTAAACCCCGGGTGACGCCGGCAGCGCGCGTGCGGCGGCGTACAGCTCTTCCCTTGTCAAAATGCAGCCCTCCTAAAGCAAAAAAGCGCGGCAGGCAGAAAAGCCCGCAGCGCCAAAACACGAAAAAGCCTTTAGTCGTTAAACCCGTTTAGCAGGAGGGAAGCAAGCCCCTCCACAGCGTCCGCCTCGTCAACGCCCTCTGCGCGGACGACGATATCCTGCCCCTTTTCAATGCCCATGGAAAGCACGCCGAGAAGGCTCTTCGCATTAGCGCGCCGGTTGCCCTTCTCTATAACTATTGTGCTCCTGTAGGAGTTTGCTTTCTGGATAAAAAACGTTGCGGGCCTTGCGTGCAGGCCGACATTGTTTTGTATCGTAACGGTTCTGGTTGTCATAAACTGCGATTCCTCCATAGGCAACGCCATAATATATATCGCTATGTTAATATTATACCAACAAGGCCCCGAAAAATCAAGATTTATATTTTGGCGTTTTCCAAGAAACTTAAAGGGCGGCGCTGTTTTTTTTAGTGATTAATACACAATTTGTGCCGTCTACGGGCGAAAAAGCGCTGTGTAAGCCGCTTTACTCGCTTATCGACAGTATCTTTACGTAGAACTGCTCTGTCTTGGTGTGAAGAAGATACTCCTCACCAAGCAAAAGCTTTGTCTCTCCGCCGATGTAGTATCCGCTTTCCCTCGACACGACCCGCAGATAAAGCGTGGTTTCCTCCACCGTCTGCGGGACCTTGCCGTCTGCGGAAGAGTCGTCGCCGCTTTCCTCCCCGGTCTGCACGACCACCGTCTCTATATACCCCGCCTCCGCGCCGTCAAGGTACACGTCGGTTTTGCCCTCGCCGAACTTCACGGCATAGGCGCCGTCTTCGTTCTCCGCGGGGACGTAGGCGTTTATCCCGCAGCTTACGGTCACGGTGTTTTCTATGTTGCGCGTCTCTATTCTTTCGGTAAGCTCCTCACGCCATATGATGCCCAAAACAAGCAAAAAAACAGCTAAAATGATAAGAACATCCAGAAAATTGAACCTTATTTTGCCCTTTTTCATTCCAAAGCCCCCGTTTCGTCGATGCTCTCTATAACGCCCTCGGCGCGGCAGAGGCGGGTTTCAAGCACAAAGCTGCCGTTTACGCGCAGCGGAGAGGTGCCAAGCAGGTAGACCCCGTCGTCCCTGTCGACCGTCACCTCTATCACGGCGTTGTTTGCGCTTTTGTCCAGCTTGTTTATCACGCCTATCTCCGTCTCGCCGTAAAACAGCTTGTCGCCGACGGCAAAGCTTGAAGGCATGTCGCCAAAGTGGACAAGTATCGAAGTCTTCACGGGTACCGCCGTAGACTCCTCCCTGTCGGGAAGCAGAAAAAGCAGCACCGACCCCACAGCCAGCGCGACAACTATAACCGCAATCAAAGCGTCTGCGGCGGTAAAACGGCGCCTTCCGCCCTTATACGATCTGCTCATCATTTACCCCCCTGCGTCTTTCCTTACGCACCTCGTATGCCGCGGCGGCAATGCCTAGGCCGAACCAAAATATAAAGCTCAAATCCTTGTCCGCCCAAAGGTTTATGCCCATGCCCATTATAAGCCCCGTGACGGAGGACGCACCCGCGGCCGCGGTTATGCTGCGGTTTTCGCTGCCCACCCCGTCAAGCCGCACGTAAAGCCGCTGCAGCGCGAAGCAAAGCGCCGCCGCAAGCAGCAAAAAGCCGGCTGCTCCGCACTGCACGAAGATCTGCAGATACAGGCTTCGGCTGTCCCCGCCGAAGGCAAGCGCCGTGGACGCGTCCGACATCCCGCAGCCGAAAAGCCAGTTCGCACCGCCCGCCTTGAACGCGTCTATCCAGCAGGAAAGCGTGTTGTAAAACCCCATGTCGCCGAAGCTTATCGGCACGGCGGCGAAGTACAGCCCGCCGACGGGCACGGCAAAGCAAAGCAGAAAAGGCCTGAACAGTCTCCTTCCGGCGACCGCCAAATAAAGAGACGCCGCAAGGGCCGCAAGTATGGCGTATGCGACGCTGCCGTTAAGCACCGAATATATGATGCACGCCACCACCACAAGGTAGCCGTAAAGCTTTGCTATAAACCCTCCGCCCTGCGCCTTGCAGAACACGAAGGGCGCGCAAAGCAGCACATAGGCCGCAAAGCGCTTCCCGGAGCCGAACACCGAAAAGGACGACACAAGCGCCGTGTACCAGTCGCCGCCGGAAAACGCCGCCATAAAGACCTGCATCGCGTAAACGGCAACCGCCGCACCAAGCCCTATTGTAAGCACGTTGGCCGCCTTGCTCAGCAGCGCCTGCGTGGTAAGCAAATTGGCGGTAAGCAGGTACAAAGCCGCCATGCAGAAGGCGAAAAGCGCGTTCCTCCCGCCACCGGCCGTCTCGAACAGGAAGCAAAGGCACAAAATCAGCATAAATATGCCGGCCGTGTTAAGGCGGAAATTGCGCTTCCCGCGCAGCACCTTTACGACGTAGCTGAAAAGCGACGCGCATATCACCGCGCAGAGCGCGCCTGCCGGGCAAAATGGAAAGACAAGCGCAGCCGTGAGAAGCCCGCATTCCGGCGAATACGCGACAAGAAGCAAAAACACCACCGCCGCCACAAAGGCAAGTATCCTAATCTCACCGCTGAAAAACGACAAAACGCCAAGGACCGAGCCGGCGATAAGCGCCATGCCCGCAGCGCCGCGGCCCTTTTCGTCGCCGTAGGCGTCAAGCTCCACAAGCCCCGAAAAGGCCGCGCCGAAGAAGGCGCTTTCCGAAAGCGCCCTTGCAAGGCTCTTTCGGCACAAAAGCAGCGGCACGGATGCGGCTATGACGATAAGCCCGGTTATAAGGCTGCTTATATTCTGCGTGTCGGCTGCGGTAAAGCCGTAAAGCTTGACAAAATACACAAGGCATATGTAAATGCCAAGCGTCGCCGTAAACATGCCGTAGGTGCTTACCGGCGTGCACACCGCACGCCGAACGGCGTCCCTGTACCGCCCGACTATAAAGCTGTTCTCAAAGGAAAGCGCCACTTTTTGCTTGACGCTGCGGTTAAAGCGCGCTTTAAGCCTGTTTTCGTCTGCCGTGCTGCCAAACCCGCCGGAGTGAAGCGCCGCGTCGCTTGCGCCGCCGCCGGTGAGTATATAGGAAAACAGGCCGTTCTTAAAAAAAGAAATAAGCCTTGAAGATATGGCCTCAAGGCATGACAAAATAAGGCTTTCTCTTACAAGCCTGCTTAAAAGTCCCTTACTTTGCGTCGTTCCCCTGTTTTTCATCCTTCTGTTTCCTTTAAAAGGTCAGGGCGCTTGCGAAGCGTTCTGTCTATAGACTGCGCTGCTTTCCACTTTTCGATTTCCGCATGGTTGCCGTTAAGCAGCACCTCCGGCACGGAAAGCCCCTCAAAAACGCGCGGGCGCGTGTACTGCGGATACTCCAAAAGCCCGTCTTTGAAGCTTTCTTCCTCAAAGCACTCCTCCGCGGGGAGGACGCCGTCCACCGTGCGTGCCACCGCGTCCACAACTATGGCCGCGGGCAGCTCGCCCCCCGTAAGCACGTAGTTGCCCACGGAAAGCTCCTCGTCCACCTCAAGCTCTATTATCCGCTCGTCTATTCCCTCATAGTGGCCGCAGAGAAGCACAAGGTTGTCGTAGCCCGCAAGCTCCTTCACAACGCCGTTGTCAAGCAGCCTGCCCTGCGGCGAAAGGTATATCACGCGCGTACTGCCGCGAAGGCGGCTTTTTACGTCCCGTATACAGTCAACAACCGGCTGGCACTGCATCACCATGCCGTAGCCGCCGCCGTAGGGCGTGTCGTCAACACGGCGGTGCTTGTCCTTCGTGTAGGCGCGTATGTCCGTACAGGCGACGCTTATAAGCCCCGCCTGCCTTGCCCTGCCTATTATGCTTGCCTCGAAAACGCCCGTAAGCATCTCCGGGAAAAGAGTAAGCACCTCAAAACGCATATCAGCCTACTTCCAATCCTTCGATAAGCCTGACGGCTATGCCGTTCTGCAAATCAAGACTTATCACAAAGGCGTCTACCGCCGGAACAAGGTATTCCCTCTCCCCCTTTATGCGGTAGAGGAAACCGCGGCCGCCCTCTTCAACGGATACAAGGGTGCCTACCGTCTCGCCGCTGTCCGCGTCGTAAACGCGAAGCCCCAAAAGGTCGTCGTTGAAAAAGACGCCGTCCGGCAGGGATGTTTCCTCCCTGTCGAACCAAACGGTCTTCCCCGTAAGCAGGGAAGCGCTTTGGCGGTCCTCCCGCCCCTCGAAGATTATGGAGGGGACAGAGGGATAGTAACGCTTGACGGCAAGGCTCTTTTCACCGCTGCCGTCGAAGTAAAGGCGGGAAACACCCCGCAGAAAGTCGGGGCTGTCACAGAAGCACTCAAACCGCACTTCCCCCTTGACGCCCCGCGGAGCGCCCAAAATGCCCGCCTCTAAGTATCTTTTCATCGTCTACCGAACTATATCGACAATAACGCGCTTGTTCTGCTTTACGGCTGCCGCGCGCATGACAACGCGTATGCACTTGGCTATCTTGCCCTGACGGCCTATAACCTTGCCCATATCGTCCTTTGCAACGCTAAGCTCCAGCACGTGCGTGTCCCCGCTGACCTTCTCGGCAACGCTGACCTCATCGGGGTTGTCGACAATTGCCCTTGCTATGTCCAACAAAGTCTGCTTCATAAAGCCGCTCCTTATATAGCGCCGTTCTTCTTAAGCAGGCTTCTTACGGTATCCGTGGGCTGTGCGCCGTTGGCTATCCACTTCTTAGCCTTCTCGTTGTCTATAACAACCTCTGCCGGCTCCTTCATGGGATCGTAGTAGCCTATCTCCTCGATAAACCTGCCGTCCCTCGGGAAGCGGGAATCCGCAACCACCACGCGGTAAAAAGGCGCCTTCTTCGCACCCATCCTCTTAAGTCTGATCTTAACAGCCATTTTCTTTTCCTCCGTAACTGTTTTATGTTTGTTTATATGCCGAAAGGAAGACGCATTCTTCCTTTTTTGCCCTTTTTGGTAAAGCGCTTCATCAAATCCTTGGTCTGCTCAAACTGCTTAAGCAGCCGGTTTATTTCCTCAACGCTCCTGCCGCAGCCGGCGGCAATGCGCCTTTTGCGGGAGGAGTTAAGCACGTCGGGATGTGTCCTTTCATACGGCGTCATGGAAAGGATTATCGCCTCCATATGCGCCATGGCCTTCTCGTCTATCTTCGCGTCCTTAAGCTTGGAGGTGTTCACGCCCGGTATCATGCCCAAAAGCTGGTCCATAGAGCCCATGTTCTTTATCTGGCCGAACTGCTCCAAATAGTCCTCAAGCGTAAAGGACGACTCCCTGAACTTCCTCTCCAGCTCCGCCGCCTGCTTCTCGTCGTAGGCGTTTTGAGCCTTCTCTATGAGCGACAGCACGTCCCCCATGCCCAAAATGCGGGAAGCCATCCTGTCCGGATAAAAGGGCTCCAAATTCTCAAGCTTTTCGCCCGTGCCTATAAACTTTATCGGCTTCCCCGTGACGCAGCGCACGGAAAGCGCCGCACCGCCCCTGGTATCGCCGTCAAGCTTCGTAAGTATCACGCCCGTAAGGTCAAGCAGGTCGTTGAAGCTTTTTGCAACGTTCACCGCGTCCTGCCCCGTCATGGCGTCCACGACAAGCAGCGTCTCCGTCGGCTCTGCCGCCTCCTTGACGCGCTTCAGCTCCTCCATAAGCTCCTCGTCTATGTGAAGCCTGCCCGCAGTGTCGATTATAACCATGTCGTGGCCGTACTCGTAGGCGTACTTAAGCGCCTCCTTAACGGTCTTCACCGGGTCCTGCGTGCCCTTTTCAAACACCTTAACGCCGGCCTTCTCGCCGACAACCTGCAGCTGCTTTATAGCCGCCGGACGGTATATGTCGCAGGCGACAAGCAGCGGGCTTTTGCCCTGCTTCCTGTACATAAGCGCAAGCTTGCCGCTGTGCGTGGTCTTACCGCTGCCCTGAAGGCCGCACATAAGCACCGTCGTCGGCGGCTTAGGCGCCATCGTAAGGCGCGAGTTGGTGCTTCCCATCAGCTTGACAAGCTCTTCGTTTACGATCTTTACAATCTGCTGTGCCGGGACGAGGCTTTCAAGCACCTCGCTGCCAACGGCGCGCTCCGTACACCCGGCGATAAAGTCCTTTACCACCTTAAAGTTTACGTCCGCCTCCAAAAGCGCAAGCTTTATCTCGCGCATGCCGGCCTTAACGTCCGCCTCCGTAAGCTTGCCCTTGCTGCGGAACTTCTTAAAGGCCTGAGAAAGTTTTTCCGTCAAACTTTGAAACATCGGTTTTACCCCCGTCAGATCTCGGCAAGCAGCCGCGCGGAAAGCCGCGCAAGCCCCTCGTCGCCGGCGGCGTCGGCCGCCCTTGCAATCTCCTCCGCCGCAGACCGTATGCGCTGCCCCTTCGCGAAGAAGCCGAGGCTTTCCTCCATCCCGGAAAGGAAGGCCTCCCCCTTCAAAAGCGCACTCCTGACGCCTTGACGGGTTATGCCCGTATCCTCCGCTATCTCGGCAAGCGACAAATCATCATTATAATATAAGTCCAGCACGTCCCTCTGCCTCGCCGGCAAGGCCGCGCCGTACAAATCAAGAAGCGCGGAGATGCGAACCCTGTCCTTTTCCAAAAAAACACCGCCTTTCAGAAAGGCAACTGTAAAGCAAAACACTTTACAGTTGCACATTATACTATAAACTTTTCGCCTTGTCAAGAGTTTTCTCGCCGTTTTCGCAAAAAAGCTGCTTTGCCTGCTTCCCAAGCGCCCTGCAAAGCATGGCCGCGCCCATGCCGCGCTCTGCAAAGCGCTCTCCCATGCTGTCGGCAAAGCCGGCCTCTTCCCCTAAGCGTATGCCGAAGGGCGCAAGGCGCAAATTCATCTGCGCAAGGCAGCGCTCCGCCACGGCGGAAAGCGCCTTTTTGTCAAGCGGCTTAAAGCGCACCCACTCGTCCACGCGCTCGCCTATGGCGCAAAGGCGCTTGTCAAGGCTGCCGCCTCCGCCCGCGACAAAGCCGGCGGAAGCGCTTGCGGGCGTGTCTGCCGCCACCGCTATTACCGCAGAGCGGAAGCTTATCCTGCACCCGCAGCTGTCGGTAAGGCAGCCCTCCTCAAGTATGCGGCGTATGACGGCAAGCGCCTCCGGGCAGGCGCTTTGCGCGTTGTCGAAAAAGATAAGGCTGCAGGGGGACTTGCGAACCCACTCCGTAAGCGCGCCTCCGTCCTCAAAGCCCGCGCAGCCGGGGGCGGCGCCAGTAAGGCGCGGCAGGCTGTGCGGCTCCGAGTACTCCGACATGTCAAAGCGCGCAAAGCGCTTGTCGCTGCCGAACATAAGCCTTGCCGCCTCCCTTGCAAGCCGCCGCTTGCCCGTGCCCGGCGCACCCGTGAAGAGGAAGGAGCAAAGCGGCGCGTCTTCCGAAAGAAATAGCCCTGCTCTGCAGCGGTTAAGTGCAGCCGCCACGGTATCCACCGCGTCCTCCTGCCCGCACAGCCGCGCCTTTAAGGCGCAGATCTCCTCCTCCGTTATAGGGTCTGCGGAAAGCTTTACGCCAAGCCAGGCCTCCAGCGCCGCCTCCACGTCCTCGCGCCCGACGGTGCCGCACCTTTTGCCGTGCGCGCATTCAAGGCGCTTCGCCGCAGCCGCCTCGTCCATCAGGTCTATCGCCTTGTCGGGAAGGCGCCTGTCCGTTATGAAGCGCTCGGAAAGCTCCGCAGCGGCGCAAATCGCCCCGTCGCTTATCTTTACGGAGTGGTAGTCCTCGTATTTCGCCCTAAGCCCGCGCAGGATACAGACGGCCTCTTCCGCCGTCGGCTCCTCAAGCAGCACGCGCTGAAAGCGCCTTTCCAAAGCGCCGTCCTTTTCTATAAAGCGCTTGTACTCCTTAAGCGTCGTCGCGCCTATAAGCTGCAGCTCGCCCCTTGCAAGGTAGGGCTTTAATATATTGGAAGCGTCTATCGCGCCCTCAGCCGCCCCTGCGCCGACCACCGTGTGCAGCTCGTCTATGAAAAGTATCACGTTTCCCGCGCTTTGCACCTCGTCTATTATGCCGCGCAGCTTGTCTTCAAACTCCCCGCGGTATTTCGTCCCCGCTATAAGCGAAGGCAGATCCAAAGCCACCACGCGCCTGCCTTTAAGCGCCTCCGGCACCTTCCCCTCCGCTATGCGCCGCGCCACTGCCTCCGCCACGGCGGTTTTGCCGACCCCCGGCTCGCCCACAAGGCAGGGGTTGTTCTTTTGGCGGCGCAGCAGTATGCGTATCACGCGCTCCTCCTCGGCGTCCCTGCCTATCACCGGGTCCGTCCCGCCCGCAAGCGCCCTCTCCGTAAGGTCCCTTCCGTTTTTGTCAAGCAGCGGCGTAGGCCGCGCTTCCGCCTTCTTCCCTCTTTGAAGCATCTTTTCCTCCGTCAAAAGCTTTTCAAGTCCTTCGTAAAGCGGCTCCTCGCCGCACACCTCTTCCGCAGCGCGCTTCCCCGCGCAGTTTTCCGAAAGCAGCGCAGAAAGCAAATGCGCTCCGCACACGCGCCACCCCTTCCCCGCAAGCGCCGCCGCCTTCATAAGTATGCGCTTAAGCGTGGGCGTCATATCCTCGCACAGCGTCTCGTTTGGGGAATACCTCTCCACCCTCGCCCTAAGCGCGGCAGGCGTACCCCCGCACGAGGCAAGAAGCCTTCCGGCATCCCCGTCCTGAAGCGCAAGACCTATCAGCAGATGCTCGCTTCCGACGTAACCCGCGCCGCAGCGCGCCGCCTCCGAAAACGCTATGTTCACCGCCAAAGCCGCCTCTTCGCTGAATTTTCTCTCCATAAGCATCCCCCTCTCAGTCAGAAAACAGTGCCTTTACATAGAAAGTTTACCCAATTTTTGATGTATCTATTGCCATTTTATTATCAAATTGTAAAAATGTTCGGATGAACCTTCCAAAAAGGCATTTGGGATGATATAATACGGTGAGGTGTTGTACGTTGAAAGGGCAAAATAATACTAATGGGGTCAGAGAACCCCGTAACGCACAGAATATTGCCGAAAACAGCAAGACTGCAGCACCGAGAAGGCGTCTTTCCCCTGCGGAGGAGGAGAGGAGGCGCCGTGCGGCGGAGATACGCCGCAATAAAAGGGAGACCTTTTTTGCAAGGCTCGTATTCGGCGCAGCGATATATTTTGCCTTTTTTCTTGCGATAGCGGGCTTTGTGTTTTCACTTTACCGCGGCAGTGCCAACAGTGCGGGGGCTATGTCCCTTGCGGTTGCGGGCAGCGAGGGGGAGGAGCTTTACACCCTCTCCGCAAAGAAGGCGGACGTCAACGGGGTGGAGTACATATCCGCAGAGGCGCTCAGCTTCATATACGATTTCACTCTTGCCGGGGACATGAACACGGTCACAATGCATTTCCACAATCTCGGGCAAAGCCTTACGCTTTACAGGGATTCGGCCGTTGTGGAGATGAACGGCGAAAAAATACGACTTGGGTCGAAGATAATTTTCACGGACGACTATTATATTCCCCTTGAACTGATTGAAAACTACTTCAACGGGGCTATTATAGAAAGGGACGGCGAGGAGGAACGCGTTACTCTGTCCCGAAATGCAGAGGCAAACTTTTACTTAAGGCTGCAGCTTCCGGCGCCTGTTTCTGCCTCTTTAAATCAGAAAGGATGAAATTTGATTTTATGAAAGTACGACAATTGGCGCTGCTTCTTGCGGCAGTCATGCTTATCGGCGTGATGTCGGCAGCACCCGCGACAACGGCAAGCGCATCGTATACCGACGACTTTATGAACATAGTCGGCCCGATGTGCACAGCGGACATGAGGGACAACCACATACTTGCTTCCTTCTCCCTTGCGCAGGCTATATGGGAAAGCGGCTGGGGCACAAGCACCCTTGCGACGGAGGCAAACGCGCTCTTCGGCATACGCGCCTACGGCGGCTGGGACGGGAAGATTTACGACCGTGATGAAATGAAGACCTACAAAAACTGGGCCGACCTGAAGGCTAAGAAGGGCGAGGCATACGTAAACGCCAACCCGTTGAACTTTTGGCGTGCCTACGACAGCTGGCAGGAAAGCGTGGACGACCACAGCGACCTGTTCAACACCTCGTCTATTTACGCAAATTTGAGGGGCAATTACGACTATAAGTCCTGCTGCACCCTTGTCGTTTCCGACGGGTACTGCGGAGCTCCGGTCTACACCGCCAGCCTTATTGCAACCATTGAACAGTACGGTTTGGAAAGGTTCAACTACGATTTTAACAGCTCCGGCAACGTCGGCGAAAGCGCGGCCGCGGAGGCTTCCGGCCTGCCGTCTACGCTGTTTATGGACACCGGCACCTCCTATGTGCTTTCCGCCCCCTCCACCGGTGCGGCCTACAGCGTAAAAAGCAGCAACTCCGGCGTTGTTTACGTCTCCGGGACGGAGCTTGACGCAAAAGGAGAGGGCAGCGCAACGGTTACGCTTTCCTCCGGCGACGGTTCCGCAACCTGCCACGCCACGGTTAAGGAGGGCTACGGCGGCGTTGTTGCCGACGGCGTCCTTGTAAAGTACGTCGGCGAGGGAGAGAATTACACCGTCCCGGCCGAGGTAAAGAGCATTGCCGACGGCGCGTTTGACGGCGCAAATTTAAAGAATATAGTTATCGGTGACGGCGTCACCGGCATAGAGGACGGCGCGTTTGAGGGGATGAGCGGTTTTACGCTTTGCTCCTACAACAACAGCGCGGTAAGCAGCTTTGCCACGGCAAATCTGATAAGGTATATAAACCTCTCTGCGGCCTGGGTTCTGGACAGCGCCACGAGCATAGCAATGGATATGCCGGCTTACACCACCGCCTCTGTTTTGGGCATCTACTACTCTTCCGCCGGCAAGACGGTCTCTGTAGACGGCAAGGACGGCGAGGAGCTTGAAGGCACGGCCGTTGTCGGCACGGGCTGCAAGCTTACGGTTGACGGGGTTCCCTACACCGTTATGGTAAGGGGTGACACGAACGGCGACGGCAGGCTTTCCACCGCCGACCTTATCACCATCAGAAGCTACCTCTGCGGCGACGACAGCGTTCTGCCCGATAGGGCGTATCGCCGCGCGGCCGACTTCAACGGCGACAACCGCATCACCACCTCCGACTATTTGGCAATATTCAAAGAATCGTAACTTTTCCCCGTTCAAACTGAAATGTTGGCTCTTGAGAAAGCGCGGCTTTCTCAAGAGCCAACTGTTGTTAAGGTAAGATGTAAGAGTGAAGAAGTTACGTGCGGCAAACTTAAGCCTCGCTGCGGCGCTGCCTGCGCTGCCAAATTGGGATTCAAAGGGCCGTGCCCTTGGTTGAAAAAGATATAAAAACTTATAAAAAACTATTTACTTTTTTATGCGGGTGGTGTATAATAAATTGATTAGCTGTAAAAAGCGATAAAATAAATTGTAGGAGGTTTTTGCTTATGACGCATATATGGATTACCGTGGCAGTGGCTGTTGCGGGGCTTATAATCGGCGCCGTAATCGGTTTTTTGATAAGAAAGCTCATTTCCGAGAAGACCATAAAGTCGGCAGAGATAGAAGCGCAGCGTATAGTTGACGAAGCCAGAAAGAGCGCAGAAGCGGTAAAGAAAGAATCCGTTGTTGAAGCAAAAGAAGAGGCACACAAGATCAAAACAGAGGCGGAGCGAGAGGCAAAGGAGAGGAGAAAAGAGATAACTCGCATAGAGAACCGCCTGACCCAGAAGGAAGAGCACCTTGACAAGCGTATTGACAACCTTGACAAAAAGGAGGAGCAGCTTAACGCGAAGATCAAGGAAAACACAGAGCTGACGGAGGAAATCGAGAAGACCAAGGCAGAGCAGACAGAGCTTTTGCAGAAGATTTCCGGCATAACGATGGACGAGGCAAGGCAGATACTTCTTGACCGTGTGGAGGACGAAGCGCGGCACGAGGTGGCGATGCGCCTTTCCGACATCGAGCAGGAGTACAAAGATAAGGCCGAGGACATGGCGAGGGACATCATCTCGCTTGCCATCCAAAGATGCGCGTCCGACAGCGTGTCGGAAGCGACGGTTTCCGTGGTGGACTTGCCCAACGACGAGATGAAGGGCAGGATAATAGGCCGCGAGGGCAGGAACATACGCGCGATAGAAACGCTTACCGGCGTCGATTTGATAATCGACGACACGCCGGAGGCTATTACGATAAGCACCTTCGACCCGATACGGCGCGAGGTTGCAAGACTTTCGCTTGAAAAGCTCATCTCCGACGGCCGTATTCACCCGTCGAGAATCGAGGAGATGGTTGAAAAGAGCCGCAAAGAGGTTGACGCAATCGTCAAGCGCGAGGGCGAGCAGGCTACATTCGAGACCGGCATTCACGGCATAAATCCGGAGCTTGTAAAGATACTCGGCAGGCTTAAATTCAGAACCAGCTACGGGCAGAACGCGCTTAAGCACTCTATAGAGGTGGCGCACATCTCCGGCATGATAGCCTACGAGCTTGGCATAGACGCGACGCTTGCTAAGCGCGCAGGCCTGCTTCACGACATAGGCAAGGCCATGAACCACGAGGTGGACGGTTCGCACGTTCAGATAGGCGTTGACCTTGCGAAGAAGTATAAAGAAAGCAAAGAGGTCATCCACGCGATAGAGGCACACCACGGCGATGTGGAGCCGAAGACCTTCATCGCGGTGATAGTGCAGGCGGCGGACGCGATAAGCGCGGCAAGGCCGGGCGCAAGGCGCGAGAACCTTGAAAACTACATCAAGAGGCTTCAAAGGCTTGAGGAAATTGCAAACTCCTTCACCGGCGTTGAGAAGTCGTTTGCAATACAGGCAGGCAGGGAGATACGCATCATGGTCAAGCCGGAGCAGGTCAGCGACGACGATATGGTGTTTATCGCCCGCGACATTGCGAAGCAGATAGAAAGCGAGCTTGAGTATCCCGGTCAGATTAAGATAAACATGGTGCGCGAAACGCGCGTACACGACTACGCAAAATAATGAAGATACTTGCACTGGGCGACGTTGTCGGCCCTGCGGGCGTTGAGGCCGTAAGGTCCTCGCTTCGCGTTTTGAAGCGGCGCGAGGGCGCGGATTTGGTCATTGTGAACGCCGAAAACGCGTATATCGGCAACGGGCTTGACGTGAGGAGCGCAGAGGCCGTTTTTGCGGCAGGTGCCGACGTGCTTACCGGCGGCAACCACAGCCTTCGGATACACGACAGCTTCGCAATGTACGATACCAATGACTTTGTGCTTCGGCCGCTTAACTTTCCGCCGCTTGCGCCGGGGAAGGGCTTTTGCCTGTTCCAAACCGGGCGCGGGAAGCGGGTGCTGGTTATGAGCCTTGCCGGGCAGGTTTTTATGGACCCTGCGGATTCGCCGTTTACCGCGGCGGACGCGCTGCTTAAGCGCCTTTCGGGGCAGTATGACGTTGCCGTGGCGGATTTCCACGCGGAGGCTACAAGCGAAAAGGCCGCGTTCTTCTACTGCTTTGACGGCCGCATAAACGTGATGTACGGCACACACACCCATGTGCAGACTGCGGACGAGCAGCTTCTTCCCAAAGGCAGCGCCTACATAACCGACCTTGGCATGTGCGGCGTGACGGAGGGGATTTTGGGCGTGAAGCCGGAGACGGTTATAAGCGACTATACAATGAAGGTACACAACCGCTTTGAGAAGGCGGAGGGGAAGGCGGCGCTTTGCGGTGCGCTTTTCACGCTCGACGACGAAAGCGGATACGTAAAAGAGGTCAAGCGGATAAGGTACGACTGCGCCGTTTGACACGCAATTTGACAGGAGGATTCAAACAGGCATGTTTTTAAAGAACATTATGCTTCTGGCGGGGGAATCGGTTGAATCTGTGGTTGCCGAGACCTCGGACGGCTCTGCGGCAGCTGCGGCAGGCGGTGCAAGGAACTGGCTTTCCACGCTTTCGCCGCTGCTTATGCTGGCGCTGTTTGCGCTGGTTTTCTATTTCGTGCTGATACGGCCGGAAAAGAAGCGCAAAAAAGAGGCGCAGGAGCAGCGCGACGCCATGAAGATAGGCGACACGGTTATAACGATAGGCGGCATAACCGGCGAGATCGAGCGGATAATGAAGGACACCGTGACCATCTACACCGGCAACTGCTCTATGGACATTCAAAAGTGGGCGATACGCACGGTAGAGGCGGACGAGCTTACGGAAGAGGAAGAGACAGAAAACCCCAAAGAATCTGAGGAATAATCCCCCAAAAATCTGACAATTTTCGGGGGTACCCCCGATTTTAATCCCCACCACTCACTACGTTCGCGGCGGGGACCCCGAATAAGGCTAATAGGTTGGCTCTTGGAAAAGCACGGCTTTTCCAAGAGCCTTCGACTTATTATAGATTCCCGTTCGCTCGCGTCTGCGGTGTTTCCCCCAAAAATCTGACGATTTTCGGGGGTGCCCCCATTATTACTAATAGGTTGATAATTGAGAAAGCACGGCTTTCTCAATTATCCTCAGTCATTATAGATTCCCGTTCACTCGCGTCTCGCGCCTTGTCTCCTCCTACGTCGGAGATAAGGCACTCGCGGGAATCAAAGGAGAAAAATCCGGCGCACATGTCGCCGGATTTTTCGTTATTGATTGTATGCTCGCTTCGCTCGCGTCTTTAGAGCAGGTCATTTTTGGCAAAAATATTAAAAAGGCTTGACAAATTGCTTTGCCAAGTATATAATAAAGTCGAAGGGCAAAGCCGATATGCGGTTAGCTCCTTGCAAAGCGTTTAACCTACTTGAAAAAGTAGGAGGCCGCTACTGCCGGGAACAGTGGCGGTCATTTTTTCGTAAGTTAATAATCGCTATTATAAGGCTTGCAATGCTTGTAATCAGGCTTAAAACACCCAAGATTACTTCAAAGACGCCGAAAAAAGCTTCATATGTAACAAACATCCTCTCCACCTCCTTCCTTCGCTGTAAAAGCGAGTTCGGATGCACCGTAAAAGCGCATCAAGGCGGAGCTAACCGCACACCGATATGGCCGTGCCCTTCTTGTCTACATTATACACCTTCCGCGAAATTTGTCAAGAGAAAACCGCGCCGCGCAAGTTCATTTGCTTGCGCGGCAATTTTTATGTTTATCCCGCGCCCCATACGTGCGACAAGCCTAAACCTCGCTAAAGCACAGCCTGCGTTGCCAGCTCGGGATTCCAAAGGGCTGTGCCCTTTGGGCCTAAAAAGCTATGTTTTTCTGTAAACCTAACCCAAAACAGCCATGAAGGGACCGAGTCCCTTCATATAAAAAACCAAGGCCGAGCCGGGGCTCGGCCAAAAAAACAGAAGCAAGAAAAGCCAAGGCCGAGCGTAAGCTCGGCCAAAAATAACAAAAATAATAAAAAATACCAAAAGCCAAAAGCAGCGCAGGAACGAGTCCTGCGCTGCCGAATTGCTGTGCCTTTTGGAAATTATTCGTAAGCCTGAAGAACGGGGGTGAAGTTTTCGATCTCGGCCTTGGCGGAGGTTCTGGGTCTGCCGAAGTCGTCGAGTATGGTCGAGTAGCAGTACATAATAAACCCGCCTACGCCCTCGGTTTTTTGCAGGTACTCCAGCTGGCGCTTTACGTTGTCCTTCTTCTCGAAGTACTCTTTAAAGTCGTTGTTTGCGGAAGCCTCGCCCATGCGGTAGATGCCCATGCCGATAACAAGCTTAACCTCCGGCGCAGTGTTCATGGCAACCCACTCTTCGGTGCAAACGTCAAAGCGGGAAGACTCGGCCGGATACTCGAAGCCCCAGTAAACCTGCGGTGCGATATAGTCGCAATACCCGGCGTGGGATGACCAAGCCCTGACGTCCGCATAGAGGCTGTTGACGTTGTTGCTGACGTTGCCCTGCGGGGAGATGCCGAAAACTATGTCTTCCTTAACGGCCTTTACAGAGTCGTAAATCTGCTTAACCATTCGGTTAACCATTTCTATCCTGTAGAACCTTATGTTCACATAGTCGTCCTTGACGGTCTCGAAATGCTGATCGTCAAAATCGAAGTTGCTTGTGGGGTAGAAATAGTCGTCGATGTGAACCGCGTCGACATTGTAGTTCTTGCAGATCTCGGTCACGCCGTCGCAAACAAGCTGCCTTGATTCTTCGTAGCCGGGAACAAGGTAGTAATTGTCGCCGAACGCGGAGAGGTATTGATCCCTGAGAGACTCGTCCTGATACCACTGACCGATGCGATAGTCGGTGCTTACGTTCTTAATCTGCGACGGGCTCATAAGGCGCATGGGGTTGATCCAGGCGTGGAACGAAAGGTTATACTTGTGCGCAATCGCAACAAATATCTTGATCGGGTCGTACTTAAACTCCTTGTTGTAGCCGCCGGTAACGAAGGTGGAAGGCGGGTAAACCTCGGAGGGATAGAAGCTGTCACCGTTCGGGCGAACCTGAACGACGATGGTGTTAAAGCCCATGTCGGCTATGCCCTTGCAGATCTTGTCGCAGCGCTCTGTGAAGTTCTTCTCGTCTCTCTGCCCGCCGCCGGATTTGTAAAGCTCCGTGTCGTATTGAGAGATCCATATGCCCTTCATGGTGTCGTAGTTAAGCGCCTTATAGTCCGGGTCGCGAACGGCCGGACCGTCGTCAATGACAAGGTCTTCCGAGCTTTCGGCTGCACTTGCCGCGCTTTCATCTGCGCCGCTGTCGCCGCTTTCGGTAATTGCGGCAGTTGCGTCGTCACTGCTGTTCTCTTCCCCGTCCTTGCTGCAGGCCGCAGCCGAAAGCACAAGACAAAGCGTCAGAAGCAGTGCAAGCATCACTTTTATTTTGTTCATTCTCTAAAAACTCCTTATAACTCAGCCCTTGACAAGCGGAAGGAAGTTTTCCCTTTCCTCTGCCGTCCTCGGGTTGTACTCGCCGGTGAAAACGTTGTAAAGTGACTCGTAATCAAACATTATGTAACCCGATGCCGGCTCAAAATCATAGGTGAACTCAAGCATGCGCTTTATGTTGTCCTTGTACTCGAACCAGTCGGGGTCGCTCGACGACGGCTTTGTAGCGTCCGCTGCGCGGTAAAGCCCCATGCCGATGATGAGCCGCACGCTGTCGCAGGTGGTAAGCTCCGCCCAGTTGCGGCAGCATTGGTCGTACTTCGCATAGTCAAGCTGGTGGTGGAAGCTCCAGTACGCCTGCGGCGCGATGTAGTCGACATAGCCGGGGGTAGAGCACCAGGTGTCCACATCCGCGCAGAGATAGCCGCGGTTGTTGCTTATGTTGCCGGAGGGCGATATGCCGAAAAGCAGATCCTTGTTCACGGCGTGAACCGCGTCGAAAAGCCCCTTGACAAGCGTGTTTACGCTGTCAAAGCGGAACTGCTTAAGCGTCCTGCCGCCGCCTTCCTCGGCAAATATCTCAAAGTCGAAGTTGCCGTCGGCACCGTCGGGGTAGAAATAGTCGTCAAGGTGAAGCCCGTCCACGTCGTAGTTAGAGCATATCTCCACCGCACGGTCAATGACAAGCTGGCGCACCTCCGGATACGCGGGGTTGCCGTAGTACCTGTCGCCGACCTTGACGATGTAGGTGCCGTTGTTCTCCCTGTACCACTTGCCTATCATGTACTGCTCCGGAACCTGCTGTATCTGCGTTTCGGTAAGCAGCCTGTAGGGGTTGATCCAGGCGTGAAGGGAGATCTTGTGCTTGTGGGCGATCTCTACGAAGATCTCCAGCGGGTCGTAAACAAAGCTGTCCTCGTAAGAGGGTACCACAAACATCGTCGGCGGGTACAGCTTCGAAGGATAGAAGCTGTCTCCGTGACCGCCTATCTGCAAAAACAGGGTGTTGAATCCGTCACGCTCAAGGTTGGCGCAGATGGTCTCGACCTTCTCGCGATAGTCCGCCTCGTCCCTCTGCTCGCCGTTCGTCTTGAAAAGCCCCTCCGTCTTGTACTGGTAAAGCCACATGGCCTTCATGTACTCGTAGTTAAGCGGCTGATAGTCGTTCGTGGGGATCACCTTCTCCTCGCTTGTGTCGCCTGCCTCGCTGCTTTGCTCATCTGCGGAGGCAGCCGCGCTCTCCTCCTTCGAAGCCTCGGACGAGACTGCGCTTTCCTCTGCGGCAGAGCCCGAAGGCTCCGCCGCGCTTGTCTCTTCGCTTGCCGCACTGCTTTCCGCAGATTCTGTCGCGTCGTTACTGCCGCCGCAGGCGGTGAAAAGCAGGAAGCAAAGCGCCAAAACAACCGCAAGGGCTGCGTTAAACTTTTTCATAGCTTTCCCTCTCACCATTCCGCAACAAGCGGCAGGAAGTTGTCAAGCTCCTCCTTCATGCCCGTGTAGTAGCCGGAAGACAGGATGTTGTAAACGTTTTCGTACTTAAACATTATCCAGCCGGTGCACTTTTCCATCTTCTTGGTGTATTCAAGCATGCGCTTTATGTTGTCCCTCTTGTTGTACCAGTCGGGGTCGGTGGACGAATACGACGGTTTGTCCGCCCTGTAGATGCCCATGCCTATGATAAGCCTTACGTCCTTGCAGGTGACGAGTTTCGACCAGCTCTCGCAGCACTTGTCAAACGCGGCATAGGTAGCGCCGCCGCTTGATTTCCAGCTGAAGCTCCAGTAAACCTGCGGAGCGATATAGTCGATATACCCGGGCTGAGAGCACCAGGTCCTAACGTCCGCGCAGAGGTAGCCGGTTTGGTTGTTGTCTATGTTGCCTGCGGGGGATATGCCGAACAGTATCCTGTCGTCATACTCCTTCATGGCGGAGAATATCTCCTTAAGCAGCATGTTGACGTTGTTCCTTCTCCAGCGCTTGCGAACCTCAAGGTTGTTTGAAGAGCCGTAGAGAGATCCGCCAAGCTTGTCAAAGGACTTTTGGTCAAAGGCAAGGTCGGCAGACGTGCCGTCTATAGATATATAGAAGTAGTCGTCAAAATGTATGCCGTCTATGTCGTAGTTCTTGCATATCTCCATGCAGCCGTCAACGACAAGCTGCCTTGTCTCCTGATAAGCGGGGTTCAGATAGTACCTTCCGCCGTAGCTGACTATGTAGTCGCCGTTCTTGGAGCTGTCATTGTACCACTCGCCAATCTTATAGGTGGTCGGAACGGTGGCTATGGAGCCGGTGGTCATAAGACGCATGGGGTTAAGCCAGGCGTGAACGGAGATGCCCTTTTCGTGCGCAACCTCTATGAAGACCTCAAGCGGGTCGTACTTAAAGGTGCCGCTGTAGTTAAGACCGCCCATGCTTGTAGCGTAGGGAGAAGGCGGATAAACGCTGTCCGGATACAGAGCGTCGCCATAGGGGCGCATCTGAAGGAACACGGTGTTAAAGCCGTCCTTGGACATGTTGTCCGCAATCCTCTCGACAAGCTGGCGGTAGCTTGCCTCGTCGCGCTGGCTGGTGCCCTGCTTGAAAAGGCTGGTGCTTGAAGTGTACTGATAAAGCCACAGACCCTTCATAGAGTCGTAATTAAGCGGAACGTACTTGCCGCCCGTGGAGGCCGTAAAGCATATGGAAGCGCCCTCGCCCGCAAGCGTGCCGGGAGCCGTCTTCTGATACATAACCTTCTGATCCTCGTCCGCGCTGCCCGCGGTGGTGTAGCGCACGTCGGCAACAAGACCGACGCTTTCAAGAGCCGTCTTTGCCTCCGCAACCGTCTTGCCGGAAAGATCCGGCACCTTAACGGTGGAGGAAGCGCTTTGAACAAGCAATCCGCAGCTTTCCGCATGCTTAAGACGCAGATAGTCCGCCGTGCTTATAACGCCGTCGCCGTTAAGCTCCGCCGCGATAAGGTCAAACTTGCCGCTTGTCTGCGCGTTTGTAAGCAGAAGCTTGGCAACCGCCGTGTCTGCATCGCTGCTGACACCGTCGCCGTCAACGTCACCGCTTACTATAACGGTAACGGTGCTGCCGTTTACGGTAACGGTAGTGCCGGTGCCGACCTTGTCGGAAAGGCCAAGCGCCTTGCCGGTGCTGTCCGCAATAACGGCGTCGCGCCAGTAATACATAAGCTCGCCGGCGGTAGTGTTAAGCTCTACACCCTTAAGATAGTCCCCGTCCAATACGAACGGACACTTCCCCGGTACGGAAAAGCCCGCAGCGGAAACTACCGTCTGCTCCGCCCCCGGCACGAAAGACGCACCGAAGAGCATTGCCAGGCACAGCAGAAGCGCACCCGCCCTTTGTAAATTTTTTCTCGTCATCGTATTTTGATTTGCACCACGCAGGCAGAGCAAAAACCGTCCTTCTTTAAGTGTGTAGTAAAAACAGAGCCAAGCTGCACCTGCGTTATACAGCGCCGTGTTTCCGCTTTTATTATAACAAAAAATGCCCCGCTTGTAAAGGGCTTTTTTTACGAATTTGCTAAATGGTATTAACTTACTTGCAGCCTTCGGGGGTTTGCGCTTGTTTATTTTTTTGGCCGAGCCCCGGCTCGGCCTGTGTTTTTATATGAAGGGACTCGGTCCCTTCATGGCTCTCTAATAAAGGTTTATTGGAAACAATAGCTTTTTAACCCAAAGGGTTGGCACCCTTTGGAATCCCGAGCTGCCAACGCAGGCTGTGCTTTAGCGAGGTTTAGGCTTGTCACACGTATAAACGCAGGTGCAAATGTGCCAATGCTTCCCAAGCATAAAAAGCCGCTGCACAAGTTTTGTTTGCGCGGCGGTTTCCTCTTGACAAATTTTGCTGAAAGCGTACAATAAATCTTAGGCGTTCGCCATAGCGGCGTGCGCCCGGGCGTTTGCCATAACGGTAGGCGGTTGGCTCCTCCTTTCTCGCTCTCTAAGCGGGGGGAAGGAGGGATGCTTATGTTTTTTAGTACATATGAACCGATCTTCGTGTTTATTAGCGCGATATGCGACCTTATTCAGTTGGTCGTTGTGATCGTAAAGTGTGCAAAAAATGACCGCCACTGATTCCAGCAGTGACGGTCGCCTACTTTTTTAAGTAGGTAACTTCTAAACTTGGGGTCAACCGCTTATCGGCGGCGCCCTTTACTATTAGTATTATATACCCGCCCGCGCA
>CANRAV010000018.1 GCA_947628695.1 uncultured Clostridia bacterium | reverse complement strand
GGAAGGTACTTTATTGCCGTCGTGGTGTAGTACGCCCAGTAGGTGATGTGTTCTTGCACATAGCTGTCGTTCGGGTTGTGTTCCAGCCAGTCATAATAGCCTGTATTATTCTTCACAGCGGCGTTTCTGGTCTGCATATCGGACGTTAGAATCTTAGAATCTACGACAGAACGAATCGTAAAGGCATTGTCCGAATTGCCGCATTTTGTCGCAATCAAGAAGCCCTTAAATGCGAATGTGCCAAAACCGCTGTTCCAGTATTTGTCTTGCGTGGGGCAAATGCTTGTATTTTCCCTGACCAGAGGCGAGGCTTTCAAGGCGTTCCGCCCGGTCGCAGAGCCGGTCACAGCGGACCGGGCCGTCGCGCTGGCCCACACTGCCGCCATAGCGGTCTGGGACGAAACGACGGCGTTCAAGGCCACGGGGCTTGCAATCACCGCCGCCATAGCGGTCTGGGACGCGGCTACTGCCGCCATAGCGGTCTGGGACGCGGCAAAGGCCGTCATCACGTCCGCATAGTCCGCCGCGACCACGATCGCACCGTGATTGGCGGCGACCTTTGCCATATCCTCCGCGTCTGCGGCCAGATCGTCGTAGGTCTGGTGCTTGTCCGGGTCAACGCCCGCCAAAAACGTAATGGCGCGGATCAGCGTTACTTCACTCGATGTGCGGCCTCCACCGCTGAAATTCAAAAGTTTGCCAGCCATATTTAGGCCCCCTGTTCGTTTGCCGCTATGCGATACAGGCGCACGGTCACGTTCTGTGTGGGCGTCGTGTCGCAGATGAAAGTAATCTGGCCTTCTTCTGTCATGTCCAGCCCACGGATATTGGCATTGGCGTATGCGGTTATATTGGCCTCGTCTGCCGCCGCTGCGCCAGATATGTAGTTATAGCCATCCATCGTGAGCATAGCGTTTTTGACGGTCTGCCTTTTCTCCTGCCAGTCGGCAACGGTGAGCGTCAAGTCTATGCTGTCGCTCTTGGGTCCGGGTTCGCCCTGCGGACCAGTCGGGCCAGTCTTGCCCGTGTCGCCGTCTTTTCCGGGAGGCCCGGTCAATTCGCCGTGGTCAAACTTGGCTTGAAATGTCTCTCCGTCCTCAAAATGGACGTTGCCAGCGGGAATGTTGTCCGGTAACTGGGAAGCAGGGAGTTTTTTGTCGCCGTCCAGCGTGGCAACGGACACGCCCATGTCCGATGCCATTACTACGGGTTTCTTGTCGCCTGTCATGCTATACCTCCTTTATGCCAAGCCTGCCGCTATCCACATAGAGTGTGTATATAGCGCCGTCGCTTGTGTCGATCAGTGTAGGCCCTTTCTCTGGCGCGAATCCGTCTGCTATCTCGGTCAGCGTTAAACGCCCCGCTTCCACAGTCAGCGCATAATTGACATCTGCCGAATTGTCACGCAAGATAACGATGCCGCCTGTGCCAGCACTTTGCAGGGCCTTGAAAATCCCGTCCGACGTGACGGGGTTTTTGCTGCCCTCCGTAGGCGTATCATCGAAGGTCAACTGCGCCTGGACATTGGCGATTGCTTTGTCGATGTAGGAAAATACGTCCGTCCGCTTCCCGGTAGGATCGTATATTGCCTCGAGCATATCTCCCGTGCCCTCGCCGTCGCGCCCGTTATAGACGGTATAAACGAATGTGCGCCCGTCCGTGAACGTGACGGTGTATGTATCAGAAGAGCCGGGAGAGCCGTCACCGCCCGTCTTGGTCCAGGTCTTTATGCCGTTGCCGGTCACGCCTGAGAGGTCGCCCAGATACTTCCATGCCGTCTTGTCACGGATATAGAGCCTCGCGTTGTCCTCTTGCTCCACGTCGGACGCGATAATGCCAAGAGAGCCGAACTGCCGATTTTCAAAATCGGCCTGCATCGCCTCGATGGACGGATAGGAAAACTGAAGCAGCGTGAACACCGGCGCGTCCGTGTCCTTATACTCGCCCGTGTCAGCGTCCCACGTCTGCCACAAGTTCTTGTCCGTGTCAGGCTTTGGCGGGTTCCCGGAGTATTGTTTTGCGGTTTCCGCGCTTTTCTCAGCAGCGAGGGAACTACCAGCCGCCGCCGTCGCAGAACTCGCCGCAGCGTCCTTGTACCCTTTTGTGGTATCGGAAATATCCTGCAACTCGGCCCGGACATCATCTGCCGCTTTGCCTGCCGCCGCCTCAGCCTGTGCCGCCGCGTCCTCCGCGCCCGTCTGCGCGGTCTGCGCGTCGCTCTTGGCCTTTTCAGCAGCAGCGAGATAACCAGCAGCCGCGTCCTCGCTCTCCTTCGCCGCAGCCGCACTCTCGCCCGCCGCCGTTTTGCTCGCCGTTGCATCGTCCACAAGGCTTTGCAGCTCGTCCCGCACGTCCTCAACCGCTTTGCCTGCCGCCGCCTCAGCTTTTCCAGCCTCTTCCTCGGCTTTTGCCGCAGACCCCGCCGCAGCGTCCGCGCTCGCCGCCGTAGCGTCGGAAATATCCTGCAACTCTGCCCGGACATCATCTGCGGCGTTTTTCGCCGCCGTCTCAGCTTTGGTGGCCTGTTCCTCGGCCTTGGACGCACTCGCCCCGGCGTTTTCCTCGCTCTGTGCTGCCGCGTCCCGGCTGGCCGCAGCGGCGTCCGCGATGTCCTGCAGCTCGTCCCGCACGTCATCAGCAGCTTGCTTTGCCGCCACCTCAGCTTTGCCAGCCTCTTCACCGGCTTTTGTCGCTGAACCAGCCGCAGCGTCCCTTGCCGCCTCAGCATCGGACACATAGCCCGCCAGCGTTTCCTTGACCTCGTTTGCCGCGTTCTGGGCCGCGACCTCCGCTTGCTTTTTGGATTTTTCCGCTGCCGTAGCGGACTGTGCCGCCGCCTCTTGGCTCGCCGCCGCCTGTCTCGCGCTCTCTGCCGCTTGCGTGGCGTAGCCCTCCGTAGCCTCCCGTGCGAACTTGGCGACAAGAGATCCCTTGATACTTCTCGCCTCGCCGTTTTGTTCTACGACCAGAAGAGAATCGTCGTATAGTTCTTCTGCAACGTGGAGATCGCCTATTGTCTTGTCAGCCATCGGTTGACGCCTCCGCTCTCTTTGCCGAATCCGCAGCCGCCTTTGCCGCAGCAGCCGCGTCGTCGCTCTTCCCATCGCCCGCCAGCTTGTACGCCGCTCTGAGCGATTCCTTTGCCGCTGCCATCAGTTCCACGTTATCCCCCGCGACCGGGATAGAGGAAATGTAAGAAAATGCCTCGTCTATCCTTTTCTGCGCCTCATTCATCCAGTTTGCCCTCCACGTAGGACTGTACGCCCGCGATATGGGACAGCACGGTCTTATTCCCCGGTATGTCCAGCACAACAAGCGCAGCCCGCTCGTTGCTGGAAATGACCGCCCCGGTGTTCTCGTCGATGACAGAGAAGGTATAGGAAAGCCGCTGTCCCTCACTCGTCGTGTGCATCGTGATACTGGTGATCTTTTTCACGCTCATGCCGCTTCTATGCTCCTTTCAAATTCCCTAAAGTATTCAAAGCCCATTTCGGCATAGTCGATGTTTTCTTTGCTGTGTTCATAGGCGACCGCCGCGTCGGTGTCGAACTCGCGCTCGTTGCTCATGTCCATATAATCAAAGCCCATAACACGCAGCCGTTCCACTCTGGCGTTGCCCTGGGCGTAGCGGGTTTCCCACGCGAACTTCATACCGGGAGTGCCGCGCACTGTGATGATGTCGTGGGCCACTTCCTCAACCCATATATCACCCTCGCCGTACTTCGTGAGAAATGCCGTAGGCAAATACGCATTGTTCACCATCTCGGCAAAAACAGGATCAATGACGATATAAAACACGCCTGTATCGTCCAGCCGCGCCACGCCGTAGTCTGAAAACGTAGCAAGAGGGGTCTCATAAGCAGCTAAAAGACGCTTGCCGTAATGCTTTGTGGACATCATTCTATCCTTGTCGCCTGTAACATTCAGACTGGAATAGACGTTTACAGGGTTATTAAATGCCGTACCAGTTGACGTATAACTGGTGTTGTTTGTAGCAACACGAAGGTAACCGCTTATTACGCCACCGCTAGAACCAGACGAAAGCGAACCGCCGCCACCGCCAAATGATAGGCTTGTGCCCCCAAGGTTGCACCCGCTCAACGTGCCTCCGCTGAACGTGCCGCCTGTGCTGCCCGTTAGCGTACCGCCTGAGACTGTTCCATTGGAAAACGTGCCGCCTGAGATCGTGCCGGAGTTTGTGTTTGTGCCGCTCATAGTGCCGCCGACCATTTCAAACTTTGTGGCGCGGCAAGTGCCGTCGATGTCCACGCGGAACGGGTAAGTGAAAGAGCCGCTTGCAGATGTCCTTGTCCCTATGTAAAACACGCCGGTCCCGGACGCACCAGAACCCAGGCCGCGCATTGTAACACGTTGCAGGCCGTCTGCCGTCTCATAGATGATGCCGTTAGAGTTTATCTGCCAATCGCCAATATTACCGCTGGACGCTTCGATTTTTCCTGTGAAGCTGCCGCTGGTCGCGTTGACCGCCCCGGTGATATTCGCTTTTGTCGCATACAGTGTGCCGTCCTTTTGCACTCGGAACGGGCAGTTTGCGTAGCTGTCATGGCTATTGCCGCCAGCGGCGAACACATAGCCCGTGCTATCTTGCGGGGTCTGAACGACCGCCACGCCGGTAGAGGCGTTCCCAGCAAACAGTTTTCCGGGAGTGATAGACCACCCGGCGATAGACCCTGCATTTGCCGTAATGGTCCCGTCTGCCGTGACGCCAAAGTTTGTAGAGTTGACAACAAAAGTGCCAGAATTGAACGTGACGCGCCCGCCGCTGATAGCGACCTCTGAATTGTCGTTTGCAAATGCGCTACGGACTTGCGACAGGTCGATGGTCCCGCCGCCCTCACCGCCACCAGAAAGCGTGATGGACGCGCTGCCGCCCAAACCGCCTGACACGCTGAGTTTGATGCTCCCAACGCTCTGCTCTATCAGGCTTTTGCTTCTTTCCTCGCTGGAACTTATCTCGCTTTTGAGAGAAGACGCCGTTTGCTCGACCAGGCTCTTGCTCCTGCCCTCGCTGGAACTTATCTCGGTTCTGAGCGAGGTAGCCGTTTGCTCGACCAGGCTCTTGCTCCTGCCCTCGCTGGAACTTATCTCGGTTCTGAGCGAGGTAGCCGTTTGCTCGACCAGGCTCTTGCTTCTCGCCTCGCTGGAACTAATTTCACTGGTGAGAGAAGATGCCGTCTGCCGTATTGTGTTTTCAAGCCCTTCCTTTGTGTTCTTGACCTCAAGACGGATTTCCTCAGACGTTTTTGTGATGCTGGATTGTGTTTCGGCAATTTTGCGATTGAAAGCGTGTGTCAGGGCCTTTGTGAGAGGCCCGTCCATGGGGTATTCATCTTCTAGCTCTTCCTCGCCGGGAGCGGAAACGGACAAAAAGCCTGTGCCATCGTCAGCGATCTTGGCAATAACGGAATACATACCGTCTGCCGTGATGCCGTCGCCCAGTTCTGCAGCGGGGTCTATCTCCGTGTCCTCCGCGCTCATGGCCTGATAGACAAAGCCCTTGAACTGTGCAAGGAGCATATCGGCTATCGCCTGCGTAGCGTTTGGACAGTCCGCGACTATCTCAAGGCCCGTATCGTCGCCAGCGGTCACGACGTTTTCATCGTCCACATAAAGCGTGATCCGGGACACGGGGCGCATTTTCCCGTTGTTATCGGAAGCGGTGATATTAAGCCCCGCGTAATGCTTATCAAAGCTAGACAAGAATCCTCACCCCGCCAAAAGTTATAGCCTTGCCGTGTTCCTCAATGAGATAGTGCGTCTCAGGTGGAAATGCCGTCAGACCCACCAGCAGTAATTTCCCCTCGTCGCTTATGATGAAGTTCCCGCCAGATGCAGCAGCAATAAAACAAAGCTCCTGCCGGATCGTGTAATCGTTCGTCGGAAATTCAACGCCATAGGACATGTTCAAGGCTTCCCATGTCCTATCATCCACTTCAACGTCCATCAACCGGGCAAACTCGCGCACCGCCGCGTCAGGCTGCATGGGCGACGGCTGCTCCGGGTCAGGTACCCATATTTTTTCAGCCTTGCGCATGGCGTCGAACGCATCAATCGTCCAGATGCCATCTTCATAGGAGCGGCGATTTATGAAATACACACCCTTTTGAATCCACTCGCTGACATCTTCCCCGTTGACAAGCCGCACGAAGCGTTTAACTGTGGCTCCACGGGGAATTTCATCCGCGTAAAGGGAAAGTGTAAGCTCCGCTGTTGAAGCGTTACCGATGCCAAATTCGTCAAATAAGCCGCTGTCTACGCTGTGAGAGATTTCCGCAGCGTCGCCGTATTCCACGCCGTTTATCTCAAACTTGTATTCCTTGCGGGTGTTTTTCCGCTCCACCAGGTCCTTCCACAAGTCGGACGTTTGCTGCATATCACACCTCTATCATCGTAAAGGGCTTGCCCTCCCATTTTTCCGTCCCGTCCTCTCCTACGGAGGCAAGCGTGGCCTCAAAAGACGTGCAGTAAAAATCGGATTCACGCTTGCCGTGTAGATCGGAGTACCGGGCCGTAAATTCCGTTTGGCTCAAATCATCGTCCAGTCGCGCCAGCAATTCCTTGTCTGCTGTCTGCATCACGTCGTACTCGCACGTCCGTTTGTTCGTGATCTTGTCACGCCTCATGCGCCCGTTCTTCACGCGCACAGACTTCTCCGTGTCAAGGTCGTTACGCTTCCAGCCAAAGCCCTTGGCCTTGACCACCATCGTATAATCATGCCACGCCCCGGACGGGCTTTTTATTTGCAGCACATACGCCATATCTCGCACCTCACACCGGGAACGGGAGCTTGCCCCTCACGGTGATACTGTCCCGTATCTCCCGTATCGCCGTCTTTCCTATGACCTTCCCGTCCAGAACCATAGTGATGTTGATGGGCCGGTTCCCGCCGCCGCTCTTGCTCAATGCCTCAACGAGAGCTTGCTTTATAGTCTCAAGCGGGGCCTCCACGTTTGTACCGCTGGACTGGTCGCCCAACACCGACAAAAACTCACGATTCGGCGGGATGACCGCGCCTTGCGCCAGACGCGGGATCGCCGGGAACGCGCCGTTGAAGTGGAACTTGCTGCCGCCAGAGAAAGCGGACAGCATAGCGTTTGAAATGCCGCCAACGGTCTGCATGATCTTGGACTGGCTGTCCGCGAGGCCAGACGATATGCCAGTACCTAAGTAGTAGCCCACTTCATCCCGGAAGAGCCTAGACGGGGAGTGAATGGCAAACATATTCTTCACGCTGTTTAACAACGCCTGCCCCCATGCGTTCAGCGCGGGGCCGATGTTATACATGCCGTTGACAATGCCTGTGCCGATGTTCGTTCCGATGCTATACCAGCTAAACCCGCTTATAGTGTTCAGCATAGCGTTTAACCCGTTGATGACCGGGCTCCCAACGCCGCCAGCGGACGCTATGCCCTGCGCGAATCCAGAGACGAGGTTTGAGCCGACGCCCGTCATGTCAACGAAGATCGCGTCGGAAATGCCCGTGAATGTAAGCCCGCTTGTAGTTTCCGAGATCAGGTTCAGATAACCCACATAGCTTGACAGGCCGAGGTAGGCCGTTTGCAGTTCCGGGATGACCTTTGCCAGCAGAGCATTAAGGCCCTCAGCCGCGCCAACGCCAAAAGCACCGCCAGAAGAACCAGCTAGGGACGTGTAATTGGCTTTTACAACGCCCGCAAGGGTCCCGAACGGGTCCCCATCGAACCACCCGGATATTGTCGTTGCTGATCCTGCAAGCCCGGACGCGGTACCTGTGCCAGCATAGTTATTCAGAATATCTGCGAGCGCGTCCAGGTTTGTAATGAAGCTGGTGGCGTTTTCACTGGCAGTTGCCAGGACGGGCACGGTCTTTGTCAAAACCGATTCCAGCCCTTCCTTGCCGTCCTCGCCAGCTATCTTGTTATAGGTGTCTTTGACCTCGTTCTTGAACTTGGTCAGCGGGTCTGTGCTAAACCATCCTTTGATTTTGTCAACTGCGGCAGAAATAAGGGACACGGTTTCGTTGCCTGAGTAATCCGTTATAACCTCAGACAAATCATTCATAGACCCAACATAGGTAGCAGAGTTTGTCGCCGCGCTTTCCAGCAAGGGGTTTGTCTTTGTGAGAAGCGAGGAAAGTCCTTCCGTCTCGCCGTTTCCGTTGAGCATATCCCACGTTTTTTTGACCTCAGCGGTGAAATTGGCAAGCGGATCGCCAGTAAAGAACGTGATTATTTTGGAAATAGCGGTAGAAATGCCCGCAACGATTGTATCTTCGGAGTAGGAAACAACAAGCCCCGCGAATTTGCTCATGTAGTCTTTGAAGTTACCCATATTGGTATTCAAGTCAGGCAAAACCTCGTTGAAGTCATCCAGCGCGGGCGCGAGGTTATCTGTCATTTCATCTGCCACAGCAACAAGGCTTTCTGTGAACGCTATCGTAGCAGCAGAAAGCTCTACCAGCATAGCGGTCCCGATGCCGATTGCGAGCGGCAACGCCCCGGCTGTGCCGACAGTCAGCGCGCCGAGCGCAGCGGTTACAACGCCGACAGCAAGCAGCAGTTCCGAGCCTTTTTCAATTGCTGTTTCGACCGTTTCAGCATGTTCAATGACAGGCTCCCACGAATCGGCTACCTGTTCCAGCCCCCAGCCGATTCCCCATATTTCAGCGATAAACAGGCCCGTAGCGACGCCAATTTCCGCGAGGATGGCTGTTCCGATCCCGATATTGGCCGCAGCCGTCGCCCCTATCGAGCCAAGCGCGTATGCTACAACGCCGACAGCAGCAAGAACCCCCGACCCAAAGCCCATGGCAGTTGCGACGGTTCCTCCGTTTTCGATAACAGGTTCCCACGACTTTCCGACCTGTTCCAGCAGTGCGCCAAGCCCCCATACTGCCGCGACGAGAAGTCCAGCAGCGATAGCGGCCTCAGCTATGATGGCGATTCCAAGCCCCATATTCACGGCAACGGTTTTGAGCTTGCCAAACAGACCGCCGCCAGTGCCAGAACCCATAGCAGCATTGATGCCCTCCGCTGTGCCAGTCGCCGCGTTGATCGCGCTGCTTGTGCCCTCAGCGCCCTTGGTAACGCCGTTGAGCCGTTTGATCCATGTAAAGAACTGGATAATACCGCCCACGGTCGCAGAAACGCCGAGAATCATGCTTGTCCAATCAATGTTGCTCCAATCGCCCGTTTTGATGGCCTCGACAACGCTCTTCACGCCGTCAATGAGCGTGGGAACACCAAGCAGAAACGCGCCAGCGCCCACAAGGTATTTGTAGGGAGTCAGCATACCGATAGCCATAAGCACCTTGCCGATGCCCTCAACGCCAGCGGTCACATTCTCCCAGTTTATCCCGTCCGTGACAAAGCCCTTGATGGCCCTCACAATATCAGCCAGCCCGGAAATGCCGACCAGCGCACCGCCAAATTGAGTGTGCCCCAGCAGCGCGGCTATCGTCCCCACGGCTCCGACAAACTCACCTATGAGCTTCGTCACATTATCGAATGTCGCGCCGTTTGCCTGTATGTCCCCTATCGCCTCGATGAACCGCCTAATCATAATGCCAGCGGACGCGAGAAGGCTCACTTTGGCAAAGCCGCCGCCAAGAGTGAAGTTGCTTATCTGATTTAGGAACGAGCTGACGCCTTTTGCGACCTTCCAAGTGGCAAGAGCGGCGCCGATGCCAAGCACGACCTTTTCAATGCCGCTCAACTGATTTGTGAAGTTCTCCCACGCGGAAAAATCAGGCGTGATCCCGCCAGCACCGCCGCCGCCACCGCCGCCGCCTGATTCCTCAGTCTGTATCGTGTTGATCTCGTCGAATCCAGCGAGAGAGCCAGCAGCATCGTCCGCAGCAGAGCCAACGCCGCCGAGGGCGTTTGCCTCGTCCTCCAAATTCTTCTGCGCTTGCTGGGCCGACTTTGCCAAATCCACGCCAAATATCAGGCTCAGAACCTTTGCAACTGCCGTAACGACCGTAGTAAGGATTTTGACCAAGCCTGTAAAGGCCGGGATTATTACGTTCAAAATGGGCTGTGCAAGGGTCAGCAGCGCACCTTGCAGCCGCGCTATTGCCTCCCGCGCCTCATCATTTGCCTGCACACTGTTCCAGAGCCAGGTCCGCAGGGCGCGGAGTGCCCTTGTTATGAGCGTGAACACAAAAACACGTTTTGCAAGGCCCTTCACACGCTTGATGAACCTGTCCAGGGAGGCAGACGCGCCCTCAAAAGCAATCGGCATTTTGCTGGTTTCGCTATTGGTACTGGCGATTTGCGCCTCAAGCTCCCCGGCCTCGCTCGCATGCCTGTCCAGCTTCACATTCGCGTCCGCGATCCGCTGGTCGTACCGCTCTACCGATGCAGTGACGGTTTTCCACTCTCTTTCAAGAGCGGTCACGCGCTGCTGCTGCTCCGTGATTTCCTCTTTTAAGGATGGTATCTGCGCGGAAAGTTCCTGCCGAACGCCAGCGGACAGAGACTTGTCCTTTGCCGCGTTCTGCAAATCTACCAGCTGGGCCTTGAGTTCTGCCAGCTTCCTTTGCTCACCCTCGATAGTGCCGCCGAGAATGGCCGACTTTTCCGATGCAGCGTCCCTCTTGGAAGTCATGTCCTCGATCTGCTGTTCGGTTTTCTTTATGTTGCTTCTCAGCTTTGCCAGCTTTTTGTCCGCGTCGCTGGTATTAGCGTCAAATGCAATAGTAACGCTGCCGTCAGCCATATTCTCACCACCAAATAAAAAATCCCGCCGCCTCCATAGAGACAGCGGGAATATTGGTTGTGATCCGTGTTACTCGAACTTTACGCCGGTGGAAATCGTCAGGTCGCAATCGAAGTCTAATTCAAGTGTGTCCCCTTCCTCTGCCGTAATGTATGCCGTGAAATCTTCATCTTCCCCTACTGATTCAATCACCTTTGTATCATACATTCCAGTTTCTTCATCTATTGCAGTATCCAAACAAATAAAACCGCTACCAGAAGTCTTTGTCAGTAAATAGTCTCCAACCGGAATGTCTCGACCAACAACATACGGTACAGGACTTGCCTTTAGATGTGCCGTCTTTTCTATGTGCCGTGTTACAAGCTCTTCTTTGACCTGTTCGTACAGTTCAACGATGGTATCATCGTCGTACTGGCTCAGGTCTATGATCTGAGTTCCCTCAGCGAGAGCGGCGACGGCAAACAGAGAGGCAAACAGGCATAAAGCTAAAAGGATAATGGCAAATTTTTTCATGGTTTCATCCCTCCTTGACCCAGATAATACCACGTTTAACAGGGCCTAGCAAGGGACAAACAAAATTTCCGCTGTCCCTATGAAGTTATCAAGGTGCGCCAGTGGCCTATGTCCACTGCTTAATAAATGCTTCCTCAGCTTCCGTGTACTTTGTTTTTATGTCAACTAAGTCACGTTGTCGGTCGTAAAACTCTTGTTCTGCCTTGTCCAGCTTCTTGTGCCGCAGCTTCTTGTCACGGATTCCCACTATCTGGGCGAAAACACAGTCGCCTATTTCATAGTAGGCTGAGAGGAACGTGTACCAATGCACACCGCCCTCGTTTTTTTCTCTGTCATATGGGATAGAGCGGACATCGTAGCCCAAAACACGGTTTATCGGTGCTACAATAAACGGGAGATCGTTTTCCCAGTCAACTAGGTTAGGCTGCTTTTTGCCGCTCTCCTTCATCCCCATGTTGATAAAGGAAAAGCACTGTTGCAACGCCTCGTTATAGTCCGTTATCCGCTCATAGTCCGGGTAGAATATGCCTAAAACGACCTCTGCGCGGTCCCGGTCGGACAGTTCCACGTCGTTAAGGGCCTCAAAGATGTCCAGAATGGCCCGGAAGTCGCTTCGGATGGAGAATGTCTCGCCGCCGATATTCACGCTTGTAGGCAAGTCATAGTTCATATTGCTGTTTCAAGATAGGGCGGCGGGTCACGCCGCCCATGTCTCACTTGTGATACTTCTTGTACTTCGCCATATACTTCTGCACACGGGGGTTGGTCTTTTTCTCCTGTTCCGTCATGTTCTCGTCAACGATGTCCATAATGGCAAGCAGGAGATTACACCAGACGGGCAGGCCGTCAGCCAGCGCGTACACGTTCATGGTGCCGAAAAGAGGCTCACACACGGGCTGTTGGAAAAGCTCGTCGATCATGGCTTTCATTTCGTCGGAGCGGGCACGGGCCACCTCAAACACCTTTTTGCTGCCCTGCGCAGCGGTGATCTCTTCCTTGTAGGCGTCCTGCTGCTTGTCCAGCTTTTCAAAGGTGTTGTAAAGCCGCTCGACAAATTCCTGATCGGACGGGTTGAACTCGACCTCGACCTTGCCGTTGATGTTGTATCGGACAAGGCCGGTGGCGATATTAAGCTCTGCCATCAGACCGCCTCACTCGCCGCGTCGGTGAACGTGACCACGCCGTTTTCGTTCTTGACCGTGCCCTTGGTGCGCTTGCCGCCGAACGTGATCTCGGTCGGCATGGCGATCTTGCCGCCGCCCTCGCCGCCGATGCTGCTAGGACGCACAGCGCAGGAGCTATACCGCTCCGCAAAGTTCTTGTCGGTTTTGCCCGCATAGAAATGGGCGATAAGACAGTCCTGATTGGACAGCGCGTGAGCGTTCTGGTCCCGGATGCCAAGCTCCCAGATTTTCCGGGCGGCGGTATCGTCCGCGTCGAGGGGCATAGGGTCAAAGCTCTGCGTGACGGTGGGGTTCTTCAGATCGGTATAGGTGTTGCCGAGAATGTCCTGGGAGGTTTCCTCGTTCCACTCATACTCAGCGGAACTGTCCTCCACGCGCTTGCCGAGGGCCGCCCATGTGGGACTTTCCGGGGATTCGCCCACGTTGAGGTAGACGATCATAAGGGCGCGATCTATGGTTTCGCCCTTGGGGGTGTTGAACTCAAACTTTTCATCCATGTTAAATCACCTCATAAATCATAGTCATTAAGATTTGATGATCCTCGCTGCCGTCCTCATAGCGGGCAAAGAGAGAAGCGCGAGCGTCGCACTCTACGCGGATATACCGGGGGCCTCCCAAATCCGGGGGATTGTCTGCCGCCCAGTTTGCCAGCGCGTTCAATATCTCGTCCGCGCTCAGACGGTCATTGTTCTTGGACGGTTGCAGCCTGTACGCGACTTTGAACTGGTATTGCGCCTTATACCCGCCTGTGATATACTGCGCCGTCTTGTACGCGCCCTGTATGGTCGATAGGGCCATACTGATGCCGTCATCCCTAAGATACTCATAGTCGATCTTGACGGGCTTTTCCGGGAACTTGTTAAGCCACGACAGCACCTTGCGGGATATTTGCTCCGTCTCTTTGTTAGAGACGTAGTTGATGGGTTTATTCTGGTCCATACTTGTCTACCTCTTTCTGCGCCACGTCGAGCCATTTATCAAGGTTCTGCGCCTTAGATGCCTCGAACCAGTTAGCCTGCGCCTGAGCGTGAACGGTGGTGTTAAACACTAGGTTTTTGTCTGTTACCACCTTTGTTTTGCCTTTTGTGGCCCACGCGCTCCCGGTGTCAGGGTCTACCATGAGTTTGCCGTAGTAGAGGAAACGGGCATATGGCGCTCCGACATCTGCGCCGCCATAAACAATGGTGTTGCCTATAACCCTTGTACCGGGGCCGGATAACATGGTGTTTGGCGACGCGGGGACAAATGGGACGGTATCTTTTTTCGCCCGCTGTGCAACTGCGTGTTCTGCGCGTGTAGCAAGCGAGGCGACTTTCGCCTTGAGCGCGTCCCAGCCGCTTACATCGACTTTGATTTTGAGAGACGCCATTATGCCCCTCCCACTACCCAATGCCTCATGTTCAGAGACCCAAAGTCATTTTCGCACACCTTTGTAATGCGGTGTACGTTGTCGTACTTGGCGTTCATCTGCTGGAAGTCAAGGTCCGCCACGATCTCGCCCTTCACGAAAAAGAACTCCGGCCCTATACCCAGCGTCCAGATGTCCGATTTGTCCTCTGCCGCCTCAAACTCTTTAGGGCTGACGTACTGCCTCAGTTTCCCGGTGTGGCCGTCCACCGCTTTCACGTCAAACGGGATATAGAGGTTCACAGCGTCAGCACCATCAAGGCCGCTCTTGGTCACATTCGCCGCTTTGGTCGCGTCGTAGAAAACACCGTGCAAGACGGTTATCTCCGTGACGGGTTCAAAGTCTTGTTCCTCGCCGTTGTAGTAGAGCGTTACAGTGTGTGGGGCGTACATGGACAACCTCCCCTGTAAATGAGGCCCGTTCCTGCCAGATACCGTTTGACGATGCCTGCAAGCTGTTCCTGCGCTGTTTTTGCCGCCGCAGCAGCAGATTTCGCGCTGTCGCCGCCGCTTCTCCGGGTCACGCTATGAGGGCCGACCGTCTCACTCTGTATCTCGCCACCGTTTACGGACGATGACGAAAGAGCTAGGGTCAACGCTTTTTGCGCAAGTGCTTCCGCGTTCTCTATGACTTGTATCTGTTCCGCGAGGGCGCAGCAGGCCATTTTCAACGCCTCCATGTCCGGGTGCTTTGCCGCCCGGCCCTGCGTGTAGTAGTCCAAAAAGGAGCTTGCACGAAGGGCCAGACGGGGAAAATCGTCCTTTTGGATGACGTTGCCAAGGTAGGTGTCAGTATAGTAATTGTGGTCAGCGTAGGACATCAGCCCCGCGCCTCCTTTCAGCTTGACGCGATTGTCGCGCCAGTAAGGTCAAGCTCAAGCACAGATACCCCGGCCCACTCAACCTTGATGGTCTTGGACTTGGACACGTCGCAGATGATGTCCTTGTCGGTGATGGACTTTGCGCTGCCGCTGCCGATGGTGACGCTCTTGGGAACGCCGTCAAAGTAGAACGCCACAAGCCCCAGCGGGAAGTGATTGCCCGCTTTTACGGTTCCGATTTCGCCGTGATGCTTGATAGTTCCCTTGACTGTGCCCTTTACGCCGTCCCAGTCGATGGAAACGCCGTCGCAGTATTCTTCCCACTTGCCAAATCTGCCGAAGTCCTTTTTGGCGGGGTCGATGGCCTGCTCGCCCATAGGAGCCGCGCCCGACAGGTCGAGGACAAACAGCGTTTCGCTCCCCTTCTTGAAGGTGAACTTGCCGTTTTTGGAGTTCTCGGCCCGCAGCACCCAGAAGCGGCTTGCGTCGGTTTTCTGCCGCTTTCCGATTACGGTTATCTTCTCGCCGTCGTACTTCTTATCAAGCTCGATGGGGAAAAAGTGTCCCGTGTTATCGGTGGGGTCTGTGTTGAACTGCGTCCACGGTTCCGTGATGTTCTTCAACGTGCCCGTGACCTTGCCGTTGATGCCCGTCCACTGAATGGCGGCGTCCTCTCCGACGAGATCAGATGCTTTTCTGTCTCCTACCCCGTATTCGGTAAGGGGCTGACCTTGGGGCGTTACTTTTACGCGGTCAGCCCCGGTTATTCCCCCTGCGGCTTATAGACCGCGAACGGGAAGCGGTTCTCGATGTCGGAGTTGAAGGCGCTGACCGGGTTCGGCACTTCCCAGCCAAGCCGCATGACAGCGCGGAGGGCCACCATGTCGTTCTGCATCAGGTTATACAGAATCTTGCCGCTGGTGGGGTCCTGCACGACGCCGCTGTCGTAGATTTTGAAGGTGATGTCCTGCCGAATGGCATAGACCAGCTGGGACCAGTCGCCCACGATGGCGAGGCTCTTCTTGGGGTCGAACGCGCCGTTGACGGGGAAATACATGTCCATGCCGTCCAGCGCGTAGCGGGTCGCACCCTGCATATCGCTCTTGAAGATGGGCTGTCCGTTGGTATCGACCAGTCCGCGCAGCTTGGCGCGAAGCTGGATAGCGCCCATGACGCCGTTGGGGATGAAGCCGCTTTCCTCGACCTTGGCGATCACGCCGCCCTCGCCCATGATGTCCTTGAAGATGTCCGCGCCAGCCGTGATCTCCGCGCTCTTGGAAGCAGCCTGAGTGACGATGCCGTCAGGCCAGTTGGCGGGCTTGTTCGTGCCGTAGAGTACCGCCGCGTCGATGACCTTGCCGAACGCCTCCGTCAGCCGGGGCCGAACCTCGCCCCAGATGTCGTAGTCAGCATCATCCAGCACCGCCTCCGGGATGGGGACGATAACGGCGATCTCTTCCGCATGGATCTTCTTCTTGTCCCACTTCATATCAGTGAGCTTCTTGATGCCCGTACCAGCGGAGTAGTTGTTGCTGGATTCGCTGGACATTTCGCCGTCCACGAAGTAGGCCATAGGAAGAGCGTCCAGGACGTTCAGCGTCTGGGTCTTGCTGGTCATGTTGGGGAGTCGCCGCGCCATACGCAGCACAGCGCTCTCAGCGATAGCCCCCTGGATGATCTCGCGGGTCACAGGTTCCGGGATAAGCCCGGACATACCCTTTCTGTCAATGATGTTAGGCATATTTTCTCCTTTCACTTGAACGCGGATCGGATGACCGTGTTCATCTGTTCATTTGTGGTCTTGCTCACAGGGCCGCTGCCAAGCGCAGCCCCGGTGTCCACCTTTACGGTGTTGATGGGATGGGCGGCAAGATATTCCTCAGCCGCCGTCTTGAAGTCCTTCCCCTCGGTGAGCGTCTTGCCGATCTTGTAGGCGTAATAGTCGATGTCCTCAGCGGGAACGCCCTTGCTCAAAAGGACACGCTCGCGTTCGTACTGTTCGACCTTGGCGCGGGCCTCGTCGCGCTCTTTGATCGCGCTACCCAGCTTGTCCTCGTCGGACTGGTGGTCGGCCTGCCACGCCCGGAAAGCAGCAAGCTCTTCCGCGCTCGGCATACCCTTTTTGGCCTTGGCCTCTGCCTTGGCCTTTTCGCGGGCCACCAGTGCATCGACCTGGGCTTGGGTAAAGGTGACTTCACCTCCGCTGCCCGGAGTAGGCTCCTGATTCACAGGGGTTTCAATAGGTTCGCTCATGCTATACCTCCGTTTATTTCTCGCACCGTCGTGCGCCGTTTTAAGCCCGTCGGCCATGAATACAAAAAAAGAGAGCGGACAACTGCTGCAAAATATGCAACAGTTGACCACTCTCGGCCCTTCTCACCAAAACGCTTATTGGGAGGAACTATATTGATTTATCGCTTGGTTAAACCTTGGTTAATTCTTGGTTAAACCTTGGTTACACCTTAATTAACAGGCCCTTGGAATCGCCGTTGTAAACCCTATATCCCTCGATCTCGCCTGATTCTGCCGTCACTATCACAGCGGGACAGTTTGCAAAATACGGGAGCGGCGCGTCTGCCACTATCTGTGTCATCACAACGGGAGGATCATATATAAAATTCCCGTCGCGCTCACAGTGCGGAAGGTCGTAGACGCTTTCTTTTATAACCGTCGCGTCGAAGCGCAGCCCCGCTTCCTGTATCTCCACCGTCGCCCGGTAGAATGAAAGAGAATCGCAAATTGCCTGTTTGCATAAGGATTTGCGTTTCTCAACGCTTAGTGTCTCGACATATTGAGCGGGGGGCAAATTATTTATACGAAACTGCCTATGCGTTGGGATTCTAACGCGGGAAGTCCTAGCCTTGCTCACATTCCACCGTTTCCCTTTTCACACGAACGACGCGAACGCCGTCTTTTATGGGGATGACCTCGGCCCGCTGCCCCTTGGCAAGCACAGCCTCAATAGCGGCGATTGACCGTTCATCCAAGCGCATTATACCACATCTTGTGGAAGTTGTACAGGTTTTTTCACACATAAAGCACCTTCATCCGCTCTCGCTGCATCGGAAGTCCCGCCGCCTCGCTGAACTCTTTGTACTTCTTATTGAGCCGCCGTATCTTCACGTTGACAGCCGTCGCGTCCTCTTCCAGCCCAGCAGCCTTGTACGCCTCGCGCTCACGCTTTAGCTTGCGGACGGTGTTCTCAATCTGCCGCTGCTTCTGCGTGGCCTGATATGCCGTGTATTTGCGGCCCTCATAGGTGAACGGAGGCGGGTCCATCTTGGCAAGCTCTTCATCGGTGTATGTCCGCTCGGACACGCCCTCGATCCACACATTATCCCAGTGGCGGCAATTTGCGCCCAGCGCACCGTCTACCTCGCCGTAGCCTGTCGATTCGTAAAGGTCTGGGTATTTCCCCAGCGGGTCAGGCTCGCCGTGATCGCTCTTATAATAGACCTTGCCTTGCCACGCCTTATGGTTTTCCCAGCCGTTCGGCCCGTCGATGTCACGCGCTCCCTGATGGGCCGACATTTCTCTGTATGGCGTGTCTAAGTATTCCGCGCTCTGGTCTGTGTACTTGGAACACGTCTGCCGGACGCCCGTCATTATGGCTCTACGCGCAGCAACATCTATCTGGTCGCGCCTGCCGCTCTCATAATCGACTGTCTTAATACCGCTGTCTGCAAGCTGTTTAACCGCGCTCTTGACGGCTTGCTGGTAGCTGATGGCCCCGGACTGTATCTGCAATTCCGCGCTATTCAGCGCCCAAATAAGCGCGTCCTGCGGATTCACTGCACTACGCCCAGCGTCCAAGACAAACGCCATTGTGCCAGTTATGTTTTTGAACGCTCCCTCGGTCTGGCGACGGATCGCGTCTACATCTGCCGCGCTCACTATGACTTCTGGCCTCGTTATGCCCGCCAGGTCTATCACATCGGTATAATACTCCTGATTGCGCTCCACAACTTGGTCAAACAGTTCATCAAGCCGCTGCTGAGAAATGCCCGCAACGTCGCGGATGGCCCTCTCGATCTCCTTCATGTCTATGCCGTGAGAGCGCAAGGCCCGTATATCCGCTACTGTGACCTCGTTTAGATTGTCCGCAATTTTGAGCCGGGAGCATATTTCCTTTAGTAATGTCAGTTCCAGCCCACGGAATAGCTCTGCTATCGGCTCAGGCAAAGCGTCCAGCACGGCGGGATTGAATGGGTATTTTGGCATTGTTATTTGCGGTCGGAGCCTTTGTGTATATTTGTCTGATGTTTGTAAAGAGCTATCTCCATGTCCACCATCCCGTCTTTTACGCCTTTTCTATAAGCGCAATAGATAGCGTACACATACAGAAGGTTGATTATGTCATCTACTTTCCTGTGCTGGATTCTTCCGTATAGGTGCATTTCTAATAGCTGCCAGATGCAGCCAATAAGAAAAATGCAGACAAACAGATAAAATGCGTTTCCAAGCGCCCGCCAAGTTCTGTATTTTTTGATATGCTCTTCCATTGACTTTTTCAGCAGATCGCCACACTCGCCGCGAGGAATCGAATATCGCGAGGATCTATCGCGTCAAAGCTGACGGTCGCTTTCTTGCCCTCGTCGTATAATGTCAGGTTGTACGCCTGCGGTATAATCTCGGTGATGGACGAATTTGTGATAGACCCGCTGGAAACTGAGCAGCCCACATACTCTGCCGTCTGCACAATGCGCGTGTTTACGCTATTGTTCCGCTCCAGCTTTATAAGCTCGCCCTTGAAGTCCTTATAAGATACTTTCATCACTCAATCTCCTGCTGGGGCGTGTTGTCCGTCATGTCCTCCATACCGGGCAAAGACGATTTTGCCGTGTCCTCGTCCTCGTTCATCCACCGCGCCCGGAACTCCCACGGATTGAGAATCCCGGCGTTAAGCATCTGCATATCACGGGAGAAGTCTGTCGCCTTGTCCTCGATGATGCTATCGTCGAAGTCAACGCTGATCTCTACGTCCTCGTCCAAGCCCGCGTTGAGATACTTGTTACCCATGCGGAGGATGATACGGGCAAGCTCCACAAGAACGCCCTCAAGGATGATTTCGTGCTTCTTGATCGTGCGGAACATGGAACTGTTCTCGGATATTACCTGGGTGGCCGTGGACACGCTGCCGTTGTCGTACTTGTAGTGATTCTCACCGAACCCACACTTGCTGGACAGCGCATTTAACATATCCTGCATACCGGCGTTGTGTTCCTGCGCCCGCAGCTTCATGTCGATAGCGTCCACGGTCGCGCCGTTGGATGAATCTTCTGGCAGGATATAATACACCGTATCGTTTGGGTCAAAATACGGCTCTCCCGTCTGAAGGTTCTTTGTGGCCTCTGGCTTGACCATGATCCGCTTCTTGCCAAGCACAAACTCATTGACATAGCTGTCATAGGCAATATCCACGCCCTTTAACTGGTCAATGGCGTTGGCATAGACGCTGATACCCATAGGCAGGGACACATCTACGTTGTTGGCGATATTCAGCCGGTCAATGACGAACTGCCGCTTGTCGCTCCCTGTATGTACCACGGGCGGGACGTTCTCAAACCCGGAAACAGTTTTAAGCTCGACCTCTTGCAGATTGCCGTTGCTGTTCCTGTAAAGCACGTTCTCAATGTCATACAGGCCGTTGACAAGGCGGTGAATTTGCAGATACATGTATTTTTCGTTTCCCACGGTCTTTTCCGCAGCAAACGCGCACTCCGTGATTATGCCGTTCTCCCACGCCAGCGGGTAGATGTTTTCTGCGGTGCAGTAGTCCAGCCGGATTTTGCCGTCGCTGCCCGTGACCTCGCCGTTTTGAGCGACGGACAGGCCCACCACGCGGGGAACATACGCCGCCGTGCCAAGCGCGGCTTTTAATTCCTGCATTTCTGACGCCTTTACGGTGAAGTTGTTGGCCTCGCACACGTCATCGAAAAACTGCTGCTCTTTTTCCCCCTCAAGGGTGATGCTGACTTTTTCGTTAAGCAGGAGATTGGCCCAGTCCTCGGACACCTTCTTTGCCATACCCATAGAAAAGCGGTCGCATACAACGCGCTCAGTGCCGTTCCACACCTTGTATCGGTGGAAACTATCGACCTTGCCCTGATACCAGCTATGCCACACGCCGATTTTCCCGTAGAAGCTCTCCGGGCACGTCGTGTAGCCAAGGGCCTTGATTTTTTCAAAGATGTTCATGCTGCCGTTTCTCCTTATGCGCTGCTGCCAAATCTGCGGCTCATGCGCTCCATGGCGTACCGCAAGGCATCTATCAGGTGGTTTTTCTCGTCCGGGTAGCCGCTGATGAAGTCGCCGTCTTTTGTGCGATCATACTCATAGTTGAGAAATTCATCATAGGCGTTTGGCGTCCTCGCCCGGTCTATGACGATTTTCCGCACTTGGAGCCATTTCATACCATGCTCTACGCTTCCCGGTCCCTTGACCGCCGATTTTGCGGGAAGCCCACAGGCCCGGAAGTCTGCAACGCTCTTAGGCTCTGCGCTGTCACAGGTGATATAAGCGTCCAAATAGCCGCGTTCCTTTATCCAACTCGCCGCCCGCTCATTGCTCCACCGATTCACATACAATTCATCAATGAGATAGATCGTCTCACGCGCCCGGTCATAGTGCGCCCGGATGAAAGCGAACGGGTCCGGGGCAAAGCCCCAGTCTACACCTTGGTAGATCCTATCGAACGATTTGATTTGCTCGTCCGTTATCGTCTTGAACTCTAGGTTTTCAAAGACGTTGCCGCCAGTGCCTACGGCCTCGCCCAGATATTCATGCCTATATGCCCGCTCGTCCTGTTCCCGCAGATGCGCTGCATCTAAAAGGAATTGCTCGCCTAGCCACTCAGGAGGTGCCTCAAGATATGTGCTTTTGTGGCAAAGCCTGTCCTCCCGCTCGTCAAGGCTGTCTTTGTTCGCCCAGTTGTCGCGGGAAATGGGCGGGTTGTAGCTCTCAAAATTCCAAAACACGGAGCCGCCGCGCATTGTGGATTGCAGTATGTTCCGTATTTCCTCCCGGCCTGCAAACTGGTCCTTTTCCTCAAAGTGCGTAACGGCAATATAGCCGAACGGGGCCTTGATGCTCTTTAATTTCATCGGATCATCCGCACCGCGAAACATTATCTTTTGCCCTGTCTTGCGATATGTTAGCTCCATTGGTGACACTTTCGCGTCCCAGCAGCCGGACATTCCAAGCTCACCGATGGCCCAGATGTACTGAGCATACACGCTATCCCGGAGAGTGTTACCCACCTTGCGCAGCACCAAAGCGTGGGTGTCCGGGTGGGTTATAAGCAGCAGCGGAACTAACAGGGAAATGCAGGACGATTTCAGCGAACCGCGCCCGCCTGAGAGATCATAGTATGTGTGTCCATGCTGGAATACGTCATGCGCGAGGTTGTAATATGCAGGACCTAAAACGGATGATAGCTTTATACTAGACATCAATTACCACCGTCACGCTGTCGTTCTGATCGTCTTTATCGCTCTGGCCGACATATTTCTCCCACTTCTCGACCGCTTTCATGTCGCCGTCCAATGCCGCCTGATAAACCGCCATAGCAATGCCAGCAGCGTTTGTCACGCTCTCGTCTTGGAGATTGAGCATGGAAAGAGCCGTTTGCAAATCCCCGCCAGCGGGAGCGTCGTTTATCAGCCTCGCAATAGCCCGTATATCGGAAATACGCCCCTTGTTTTCCTTTCTTTTTTGGGCGCTCTTTTTTGCGGCCTTTCTTGCGTTTTTCTTGCGCTCGTCGGCGGTCAGAGACTTGTTGTATTCATTTATCTTGCCGGGACCGCCAGCCATTTACGTCACCCCTTAAAAGGGCAGACCGGGAGATTGCCTGTACCGCCTATTGCCGTTCACGCTGCCCCTCAGCGTCTTAACGGAGCCAAGCGCCCGGACAGTCCTCTCCCGCGTGTATCTGCTACGGCGCGATTTTGCCGATCTGTTGTAGCTGCCTTGCCAGCCGCTTCCTGCCGCCATTATTCGTTACCCCCTGTCATAGCCTCAAATGCTTTCTTGCCAGTGTTGCCCGTCACCCGCTCGGCCCGTTGCTCCATGCCGTGATAGACCGTGAACCGCTGCATAATGCTGTCCAAGCGGTCCTTTACATACGCAATGGTCGCCGGGTCGTGCTGGATGATGAATTGCTCCACGTTGTTGCTGCTGGATAGATTCGCGCTGCCGGACATCATAATGTTGCCCTTGTCTGAGAATATCAACGCGATCTTGCAGTGGGACGCAAGCACTCCCACGTCCACCGGCTTGCCCGCAAACTCCCGCTGCATATAGGGCACTAGCTTGTGCCGCTCAAGAGCGCGGAAATAGTTGCTGACCAGCAGATTCACTTTCCCGCAGCCCAGATAGTCCACCAGGTTTACGATGCTGTCCACGTTATCTTTGCTCATGCCAAGCGTCGTGATATACACCGACGATGGGGCAAGCTCATGTTTGTATATAAGCGCCTCGATGAAGTCTCCAAAGATGAAACTGCCAGACACTAAGGCAAAATAGTCTTTGTCATAGTCTATGGATTCAGCCATCCGCTCGGCATTTTCAAATGCCGCAGGCTCAGTCGTGAGCTTTGGTATTTCCTCGACCTCTTGCGCGGTATTGCCAAAGGTGAGCGACGAAAAGTCAAAGGAAAAACCGTCTGATTTTCTCTTTCGCTTCACTCGCTCACCTCAGTATGGACCTCGACCGCCAGCTTGCCGTTGATGATCCTCTTTCTGGCCCGTTGCCAAGCCTCTTTTATGGCCCAGCGTGGCGTTATGACCTTGCAGCCGCTAAGTGCGTCTGTTATGTCATCGGCATAGGCCCATTTTCTCCCGTCGTATTGGAATGTTTTAACTCTCACGTCCATGTTTTTATCGAATCGGCTCACCGAAATTGCATCGGAGCGCCCATGCACTGTGCCAGCAGCGTCACGGGCGAGACCCTTACCGACTTGTGATCTTATACGGTGTAGTGTACGTCTAGGAGGAAAGAGCAGTATGCCGACCTGCTTGCTATCATTGTTGTGCCTGTCTCTTCCAGACTGTCAAGGCCGGTTTTCATAGCCTCACACTCCGCAGAATGTGGCCGTTATTCTGGTTGCTGGGAGGCGGTAGCTACTCGCTTGATCCCTTGCGCATGGCACAAGTGTACGTCCCAGCATGGCACCGCCTACGGCTCATGCACCGCTCGGCGGCATATTCGCACCGTATGTGGTAGTTAGCTTCGCTACCACATACGACGCTCTGCGCAGACCTCGGCGTTGTATACACGCCTCGGAAGTAGGTGCAGGAATCGAACCTGCCAATTAAGCGACCTTGCCCTACATATATAAGGCCCACTTTCAAACAGCCAGCTACATGGCATTCACCGTTTCACTGCCCTACCGATGGGCCTTTTACACCCTATATTTTATAATAATTCTGCAGTTTCGTAAATCCTATATATTTAGACATATTCCACCGCGCCGTCCATATCTGCACCGCAGTACGGGCAATATTTATCCATCACAAAATGTATGTTTCCCGGCCCGCAGGACGAACAATAAAAATTGACGATCCTGCCGTTGCTACCCCTTTTGACGATCCAGTGGGCGTGTTCTGCCCGGTCATCTGTTTTTGACGATTCGGACTTGTACGTTTCCAGCGTGATAAACGAAAACCCGCAAGAGACACATTTCCTGTTTCGCCGTATCTGCCCGGACTGTATTTCCCGCGTCCCGTAGACGCGAGAATCCCTGCCGCACTTTGGACATCTACGCGCCGCCTTTATAATTGTTTTTCCCTCACTGGTCATAGTATTCCTCACATATCTTTACGATGTGTTCACATAGCTCATTTGGTATCTTAGCCCTTTCAATGCTGCCCTTTCTCCCCTGTGTACCCGTCTTTGCTCCACGTGGCGCGGATTCGTGGCAAGGGTCGCCGTTGTGACAAGGAGGCTTGAATTTTGGGTCTGGGTGATTCGTCCAGATGTCGGTAGGTTTCATCCTATTATCCCCGTATTGACAGTATGTAACGGTGTACCGTGGTAAACCGTTCATAAAGTCCATTTTTCTCATACCCCCCCGCGGATTTTCAATGAACCAACACTTAGGGGATAAGGTCATAATAAGACATAGGACATGCTGATTCACGCGATCACAAAACTTAGCATAGTCGCTCACAGGTACTAAGTTCCCGTTTTCTTCTCGCCGTCTATGATGGCTTATCGCAGCTATGCTATATGATGAACAGTCCGGCGAGGCCCATATCACATCGGGCCGACCGAATCGCGTCAAGATGTCTTGTGCTGTCAGTCGCATGATGTCTTGATACAGGTCGATACCTTCAAACTGCTTGTCCCACTCCACACAGAATGTTTCATGCCCGTGTCGTTCAAACGCCTTGCTGATTGATCGTGTACCGGCGAATAGTTCCAGAACCTTCACCCCTCGTCCCGCCCCCTGTAAAACGGGCACTCGCGCCCGCCAAAGTCATTGTTTTTCAGTATGTTGCACCGCTGCCCGGTGTTTCCCTTGCAGCTCGTCCGTGAACATTCTGGCAAGGTGGAGCGAGGCCCGCTGTCTCTCGGTTTGAATAGCCTACACCCTCTCTCGCTCCACTGCCGCGTCCGGGTACAATACTCCTTGTTCTGGCAGTTCTGGCAGTTACGCTTCGCCACCGTGCGCCTCCCGTTTGCTGATCCGCTCAAACTCAATCACCCACACCCAGGGATTTGCCGACCATCCAAACCTGTCCCGGTCTTTGGGCTTGACGGTGCTGTCCCATACCCGTTGAAAATCCTCTCTCGCTGTATGGGGCGGTGGCGCATACTCGTTTTCCGGGTCTGTGACAAATCCAAAAGTCGATCTTGCCCCCTCTGCCTTTGCCTGTTCCTCGTCGATGTCCTGCAGCCGCGCCGCCCGCACGTCCTTGATGCGGAGAAACAGCCGCGCCGCCTCGCGGGGCATGAAATACGGAGATTGCCAGTGTTCCTTCGGCTTGTCCAGGTATTTCCTCCATTTTTCTGCCCGCTCCCGGTCGTAAAAGTGAAACCGTACTACCTCGCCGTCCTGGAACTCCAACTTGGCACAGTCCCGCCGTCTGACAAGTGTTTCCCACATATCCAGCAACCGCCACGCTTCCGGCACATAGACGATCTCTCCGGGCTGATACGGGGCAAAGCTCGACGCCGGGAACACGGTCCCCTCGTCCTGCTGGTAAATCCCAATAACGCTGCCATCGACATCTACTTCCAAATGCTTAAGCGCGTAACCCTTCACAAGCCGCCTGGTGACGGTCTTTTGCCCCTCCCAGATAGCCCGGACCATATCGGCGTTAAACATCATCGGCTTCATGTCCCGCTCGCCTCCATCTTTTTGCTCTCCCACGTAAGCGTCCCAATATCGGGCCAGCTATATTGCCAAAATCCGGGCGTTTCTGTATTCGCGTCCGCTTTACACTTCATGTGCTTAGCCACGGCGTTTATGCACTCGTCTGTACGATCTGTACGGTCCCCCGTCATCAAACCGGGTATTTCGCTCAACACGGCGTCATAGATCGTGCCTAAGCACCCACACACAAGTTTTTTCATGTCTCGCTCGCCTCCTTTTCGTCAATATGCAGTAGTTTTGAGAGAATACGCCAAATCCTAAGCTGCCGCTTGTCCACGCGCTTCACCGCGTCATTTAACAAGTAGAGCCTGTTATGTATCTGCTCCCAGTCCTGCCGCAAATCCATGCTGATCTGATTTGCCATTCTTCTGCGTGCAACGTCCCTCGCCTCTTTGGTCTTGTAGCTCACGCTCACGGTTTTTCCGCTCTTGAGCGTGACCGACAAGATATAGGGGTAGTCCGTGTCGCCTTTTTTCGTTTCTATCAGCGCGATTTCCTCCGCAGCAATATAGTAATAATTTTCAAACTCGATCATGGCCGTTCTGTTCCTCCCCTCCCGTCATGCACATTAGATACTCAGGGCCTAGCTCAACACGGTGCTTGCCGTATTTCCTCATGGCCTCTGGCTCGGTTTTTGCCGTGTCAATGGTCTGCCACCTATCGCCGCTCTTTTTTGCGTGTATTGCATACATCTGATTTACTCTCCTAGAAATAGATTCATCTGGGCCGTGTGCGCGTTAAACCGCTGCTCCTGCTTCTCAAAGTAGTCCGGGTCTGTCTCATAGCCTGTAAAATCCAGCCCCGCGTCATAGGCCGCTATACGGCTTGAACCGCTGCCAAGATGCGTGTCCAGTATCTTGTCGCCCGGTTTGGCGTAGCGTTGAAAAATCCACCTGTAAAGGGACACTGGCTTTTGCGTGGGGTGGATTCTCTTCTCGTTTAGAGCTTTGTTCCCTTGCATGATTGAACCTTCAGATATGCTCTTGCCCTGCATCATTCCAGACCACATAAAGCGGAACAGATCAACCCGGCTCGTCATGGAGTTGTAGGCAATCTCGCAATCGGATTGGTTGGACGCTCCGTTGCATTTATCCCAGATGATTCGACCAGGGCCAAAGGTTTCTCCGACAAAGTAGTTGCACCCGAATATAATCTGATTCTTTGATACACGACGTAACTGCTCAAAGTATTCATGTGATGGTGGCTCCATGTCCCATGACTTCTTCTCGTAGTTTCCATCAGATACGAATAGCCTTGTCCCATTCTTCTGCAGAACATATCCGCTCCGGCATTTCCCCCCGTGCTCTCCACGTCCATATGGTGGATCGACTACAGAAAGATCGAACGCTTTATCTGGCATCTGCCGCATGGCTGTGAGACAGTCCATGTTATACGCCACGCTCTCAGCCATTTAACCGCCTCTCAATCTATCCCGCAGCTTCCGCATACGCTCTAGCTCCCCGGCATCTGGCGTAGAACTGGCAATTGCCTGTGCCTGCGTCTGCGTGCCGTCCCGCTGCTCCCATGTGCGGACAGCGGCCCGCCAGTCCTTCATAGGGTTTTTACCGACCATCCAGCCTTTAGAGGCATAGAAGTCCACGAACCGCTGTGCGTCCACGTTGCTTTTGCGCTCTTGTATGTACGCCTCGACCTCTTCAACTGTGGGCGGGATGAATCGCGGGCGCGTTTTCTCTCCGCTAGGAGAGAAATTTATATTACCCTTATCTTGACCTTTACCTTGACCTTGACCTTTATCTTGACCATGGCTTTTTTTGCTTTCCTCAAAAACCTTTTGGTTTTTTTGGTTATCATCCAAAGCATTTGTTTTAGATTTTGAAGGTCTGCCGCCAAGCCTGCCGCAATCGGCTCTTGTCTGTGATAGCTCTTTCTGTGCTGCTATGGCAAAGTCTATGTCCCGCTTGATCGCGGGCCACACAAACCGCTCGTTCCCGCTGAATTTTGGCTCAGTCCCAGACGATTTATAGCTTATCATCGCCCGTGCCAGACGCCCTACTTCCGCGTCACCGAGAGGCTCGAAATACGCCTCATAGCTTGTCCAGAGCTTCACATATTCGCTCTCCAACGGTCACACCACCTTCACGCCTTTATCAGTCTGTTGCCCCCTAACACACCTCACTCTTCCTTATATTGGTCCCTTAACCTTACCGGCAACACCATCTTAAAGCTAGAACTTCCTCCAAGCCTTAAGATCATAGGCAGATTTTCTCCGTAAAACTCAAGTATGATCGGCTCGCTGTGAACGCGCCGAACAGCCGCCGCCTGTATTGCAGCTATGAGATATTTAGGATTTATGCCGTATCTAAAGACACATTCCCGGTCTGGTACAACTTGTTTCCAGTCCAAGAAATTCTCAGGCTCTTTAGGCTGACGGTAGCCATACACAAACCCGCCGCTGCGTATAATGCACTCTTCACCATTAAGCGTGATCTCACAATAGTTTTCTTTGGGCCAGCGAACAGCGGGAAAGCGGAAATTAGGCTTTATGTAAACTGTAAAGCTCTCGTCCACGTCGAGCGCACTCCCGCTCTCAACGGAAAGCCTATATCCGTCAACCGCAACGGCCAGCACTTTGTTCTCTTCCCCGTTTTCACCTTTGCTAAACTCCATCCTGATATAAGTGAATTTGGGGCGGTTTTGATCATCCGTGCTAAAGAATTTCTTAGTAGCGTCAATAAGACGGTTAAACTCAGTTGTAGAAATAACAGCTTTCATGCCGTAGCCTCCCTATAAAATAAAATTCTCTGCAACTTCCCATTAAAACGGAAGCTCGCCGTCTGAATCGTCTATATCCTCAAAATGGGGTCCTGCGGAATCTTCTGACTGTCCAGCAGCATTGTCCTTCTTGCCGCCGCAGAAGTAGATGTTTGACGTGTTGACCTCAGCGGAGCGGCGTTTGTTGCCGTCCCGGTCTGTCCAGTCCCGCAGTTCCAGCCGCCCTGACACGGCGATCATGTCCCCTTTGGCAAAATACTTTGAAACGAACTCGCCCGCGCCGCGCCACGCAATACAGTCAATGAAGTCCGTCTTGCGTGTGCCGTCCTGATTCTTCACGTCCCGCTCAAAGGCAACGGTGAAAGACGCGACGGGCGTATTGGATTGCGTATAACGCAAAACCGGGTCTTTGGTCAGCCTGCCTTGGATGGTGATTATGTTCAGCATGATAAATCCTCCTGTGCTCGCTTATTCCAAAATTCTAAGAGTTCATGGCCCTTTCTTGTATAGGGGAAAACGAACCGCGTCACACATGATTTGCACTCGACAACCTGTATAACGCCAAACTCCGTTTCCCACACTTCAACGGTCCCACCGCAAAACGGGCAAGGTTTAAGATCGCTCACACGCTCCCCCTCCACGGTGATTTATAGATCAGTTTTTTCTCGTCCCAGCCGGGGTATTGGCTCTTGAGATATTCCCGGAAATATGTACGCATTTCCTCCCTCCGCTCTATCGGCCCACGGTCGTATTGCTCATGGCACGGGAAGCGGCATAAGGTGAGGATATTTTCTTCCACGCCCAGACCGCCTTTTGACCGGGATATGAAATGCGCCTCTGGCAAAGCCCCGCGCCTCCCGCACCAGACACAGCAGCCAGAATCGCGGTCATAAACCGCTTGTTTAACCGCTGCCGGGATGGACGTTGCCTTTGTGCGGTCAGTTTTCATATTTAATGCGCCGACCACACACGGGACAGTATTTAAATCTTTCTTCCTTGGAGAATCTTGTAAAACCGCCAGCTAATGATATGCAAGATCCTTTGATGCTTGTATGCACCGCTGCTGTTGCGAAATCAAACGTCTCGCAAAACATGCAAGGCTTATCAATGACTTGCAGGCGGCGCAGCGCGTCCAGCCCCGCGTCGATGGTCTGAGTTATCACGTCAGGAAAGTTCTTTTTCGACCAGTCCAAAAGGCCGTTCATGTTTCTTATGTGCATTTCAATGTCTGTCATTTCCTTTTCCCCCAGTCCTCAAGCAGCAGAGACATTTCCCGCTCGCTCAGTGTTTCAACGCCTACGGCCTCCGCGTCCTGCATAACGCTGTCTATGAGCCGGGACATCTGCTTTGTGTCGTACTCGGAAGAGCCTTTATAGACGATCAGCAGCTTATAGCCCGGAAGCGCACCGTCATCTGCAATATCGCAAAACCAGCCGATACCATGCTTGGCCCACGCCTCCATGAAGTCGATGACCGCCTCGCTCTTGATATAGGCGAGATCAAACACGCCGGCTTCCCGGATATTCTTCTTGTAGATGGCCTCTTTCGGCTCACCAACAGCCGCGCCGACCAGCCCGCACATACGCCAAAGCATAGCGTTTGCGTCAAGGCTCCGTTTCTTCGTGGCCTTTTTGATGTCGTACTCGCCCGGTTTGAAGTGCAGCAAAAACCGCCTCGCGTCCACCATGCCGTCCCGGTGGAGGGACAGGCATAGCCTGTTGCCCTCCATCGTACACGATTCAACTCTCATGCCGTGGCCTCTTGTCGTTTTGTGGCGCACTCGACGCACAGACAGCGACCGAACATTTCCTTGCTGCGCTTTATGATCGCCGCCGCCCTCACGGTTTTGCCGTTAGGGTCGATATAGTCCTCGATCTCCCTGCCGCACTCTTCGCAGAACTCAGCGGGACGCCTGGTATTATCGGCGTCGCCACCGCTGCCCGTGTACTTGTCCCGGTCTTTGGCGTAATACACATCTGCGCCAATGCCGATGGCCTTTGCAGCGACGCTTATTGCGTCTGTCAGGGCCATTTTGAAGCACTCGTCGGACGTGTACGGCCCTTTATTTTCAAGAGCTACAAACTTGCTGCCGCCAGTGCCGGGGACGGGCTGGGAAACGGTGTCCTGCCACTTGTAGTACAGGTCAATGTCTACGAAAGCGCAGACTTCATCTTTTGCCCCTGTCTGCAAGCGCCTGTCCTTGATGACGTACCACCAGCCGATACCACACGGGCCGAATATCTCCGTCAGCCGCTTGATACGCCACATGGGGTTTATGTCGGTCATGCCCTTAAGACGCCCAGCATCTATGGACTTTTTTGCTTCATCCGGGACAGACCTTCCCTTTTCGTAAAGCTCCATATTATCCATGCCGCACCTCACTTAATGCTCATGCTCATGCCGGACACAAGCTCTGCGCCACTAACGACGCGCCCTTTGGATATGGCCTCTTTAATGGCAGTCTTGCTGATTTTTGGCTCCATCGTGTAAAGCCCCAAATTCCAGTTATTTGTGTCAGCCAGAAACGCCGCCTCGTCCACCTGTACCGCGCTGGTCTTGCGCCAGCTGATCGCCACGCGGGACGTGCTGAACTTCTCGCCCGCCAGCGCGTCGGACAGATACCGCTTCAACCGCTCGGCCTTGTTCTCAGCGGACCGGCGCCGCTCCGCAAGGGCCTGTTCCTCGACCCGGATAGCTTTTGCGTCGGCGGTCAGATTCTTAATGTAGCAGGCGAGGTTTTCAATTTTGGCGTCGCGCTCCATCTGCAAAGCGTCCAACGCCTCCGGGTCAAGCGTCAGTTCCCCAGTCTCAGGATCGACGCCGCTCTCGATGATCTCCTGTATCTGCCGGTCTATCTCGTAAAGGTTCATCTGACAAACTCCTTTTGGTGTGATAGGTTTTAAGTAGTTTCTTTTTCGCTGCCGCTATCCTCTGTTCCAGAGAGGGCGGCTCTACGTATGAGCTGATACACCGCTATGTTTTCAACGGTGAAATACTGGTAGGACGTTCCCTGGTAGCCGCTCATGGCTTCTTCACGAATACAGCTCATGTTATAGTTTTCCTTGATAGCCTCCAAATCTGCGGCAAAAAGGAATATTCCTGCCTCAAACTCGCGCCCGCTGATTCTTCCCGGAATATCAACGGAGAGAATATCAACGTCCTCTGGGAGTAAATTGATAATCGCGTCCAGATGGCGCAAAGTGTTTTTTGCTTCTTCCCTGCGTATGCTCATGCCGTTCTCCTTTCTTCCTCTTTGTCGAGATCGTCCAGAAACATATTAAGGACGTTGGCCATAAACTCTTGCACCGTCGCGCAGGACATCACTTCCATAGCCCGTGTTAAACGCGCCTTTTGCGCTTCTGTGACACGGAACTGAACCCGGCAAGGTGTTTTGCGGGTATCAGGTTCGCGCAAATACTGGGCCACGGACGGCCTCAGCGTCACGCCGTAGTCTGGATTGCAGACCATAGAAAACTGAATTTTGCTGAACTTTGGCGCGATTGGGTGTATGTACTCGCAGAACTCAGCCGTTGACTTGTGATGCTTGATGCACCATTTTCTGAGGTTCACGCATTTGCCTCCTTGTATTTCTCCCCGCCCTGTGGTAGAATACAAGGGCAAGGGACTGTTTTGTGATGATTTCGGTCTCTTCCCGTCTGGTTGCGCCCGGACGGGTTTTTTATTCGCCTAGTATCTCAGCGGCGTATTCTGGGTGCTGGTCCGCAAACCCGTCAAACGCTCCGGGAGAGAGCCAAGCTATGTTGCGCATATAGCCAAGATACGTTGCGTCAAACTTCTCCTGCGGCTCTGGCCTGTCCCATGTCGTTACAGACGTGACAGCCGCCAAGAAAAACAGGATGATCGCCAGCACAATAGCCTTTCCCTGCCGCCGCCGTCGCCTCCGCATAAGGCGCGGACCCATAGGAATCTTCACTTTTTCCCTCCTTTCCATTCGCCATTATTCCAGACCTCAGCCGCGTATTCCGCGCTCAGGTGTACGCCGGTTTTGTTCCCACACGTTTCCCCTGTGCATCGTACCTGGTACCCACCGATGGTCGCCAGCCGCCATACCTCCGCTTCGTTGCCGCAATAGCAGCGGTGTAAAACAGGCTCGTTCATTTTCACTTCCCCAGCGGAAGCCGCCGTATGAACCGCTCGACCGGGCCGATGCGCGGGAAAAGCTCGTCCGCGACGATGCAGCCGAACGCCAGCGCAGCACACACGGCCAGACCAATTACCACCGCCGCTGTCATGTCGCGTCCTCCACCTGGATAAGCTGCCCGGGCCGAACAGAGGGGAAGCACTTGACCCGTATCCACGCACATCTCGTTCCGTAGTCCCACAGGCCGTTGTCTCGTTCCTTCGGCTTGTTCTCCCAGAGGCGCACCAGGTCACCGTCCACGTCCCGGCTCACCCACTTGGCGCCCAGCAGCAGGCAGATTTCCCGCTCCTTTTCCGTCAGATGCGGTATGCGCTCGATCTTCTCCGGGTGGTTGATGGCCTCGCACAGCGCAAAAAGCGTGTCCATCAGAGCAAAATCGCGGCTAGCAAAAAAACGCCCGTTGCGGGAGACCCAGAACAGGCCAAGAAGTTCCTGTTCTTTGTCACCAACCAGCACCTTGAACCGCTCGCCCACGTCCACGCCAAGCACCTGGCACAGACGGGGCTTGTCCGTCGTACTTGCCGCCACCGCGACCGAGGACACGGCGGCTTCACGCGGTTCCTCATATCTCTTGACTTCCATGGTTTTCCCCTCTTCGCCCATAAAAAATCCCCCTTTGGTATTGCGGCCCAAACGGAGTTTTGATATAATATCTCCGTGATATGGCCTAGCGCAATTAGGTCTGTCACAGCCTCGCAAGGTGTTACCGCACCTGGCGGGGCACTTTTATTTTTCGTCTACGATGATCGTGCCGGTTGTGTAATAGATGATGTGACGCTTCCCCTGTTCATCGTCAAACAGGATATAGCTCTCACGGTCTGTCTCGATGTCGAACTTGCCGTTGTACTGCTCAATGAGTTGCCCGTTGATGTCGTACACGGAAACTGTGCGCTCAATGCCGCCAGAAAGATTGGATTGCTGGTCCTTTAAGGCTCGTTGCCCGGTCGCAGACGTGGAGCGATACCAGATGATAATGCCACACACCACAATAGTTGCGACCAAAAGGAGAACTGCGCCGATCACGTAACCAGCAGATTTTTCTTCTGACGCTAGCTTAAAGAGCGCCACAGTAAACAGCAGACCAGCGAGGCCCAAAACGCCAACTGTTACCCATGCACCGATTGTCATTTGCTTTTGCTCCTTCCTTAGCCTTATTTTGTTTCCCTTGCTGCGATCCACTCTTCCAGCAGCCGCGCATACACGAAATACACCGGGCCACCTGTGGGGGTCTGTATGTACGTCCCAAACGAGAAAGCCCCTTGTTGTAGGCCCTGCCGGAGAGTTTCAACGCCGATGTGCATACCAACGGCCCTGAGCCGTTCTGCCGCTTGCTGCGGCGTCAATGTCTCGATGATGTCCATGCCTCACTCCTTACGCCGTGTCCTTTTCTGCCAGCAGATCATCTACGGTCACGCCGAAATAATCTGCTACCTTCTGCAACGTGTCGATGCGAGGGGATTTGTTCTCCCACTTAGCAATCACACCGTTTCCTATCCCAGTGGCCCGCTCAAGCGCCCAAAAGCTGATGCCTCGCTCATTACAAAGACGCCTGATATTGTTTACGATCAAAATATCACCTCCAGTCTTGACAATTGCTAGAAAATAAGCTAATATTGTGTTGCTAGCCCAATTTCACTTATTTTCTAGCCCGTTTCAGTAAGGGGCCAGCTTTCCTGTTGCCTTACGCCAGTCATTATACTAGCCCACAGGCTAGTTGTCAATAGCTTTTTATCTAATTCTTAGAAAATTTCTGAGGTGCGTCATGGGAGAATCAATTGTTGATAGAATAAGGGCATTGTGCCTCAGACAGAAAACCTCTATCACGAAGCTAGAGGCTGAGCTAGGATATGCCAACGGCACTATTGGCAAATGGGCGAAAGCGAAGCGCAAACCGCCGCTAGAAAAGGTGATGTCAATTGCCGAATTGCTCCACACCACGCCTGACTACCTATACAACGGAGAAAGCCCCGCCACCCAGACGGGCGACGGGGCCTTGGACGAGGAACTTATTGCTCGGCTTCTTCTTTTGACGCCGGAGGAACGGAAGCAAGTTGACGCTTTTGTTCAAGGTCTTTTAGCATCTCGTTCAGCATGACCTTTTCTTCACGGGTCAAACCGGCTATGTAGGCCTTAGCTTCTTGCAAAGTCATCGGTATTCCCTCCCTTCATTCTTTGTCGCTGAGGGAAGTGTATCAAAAGTTACAAATTATTTACAACTTTTAGAGGCATTGACAGGTGCATGAACAAAAATACAATTTGCCACCGCAGCAAATAGAAATGTTGCGCCCTCGCATAAAGCAACTTGGAGAAAGCAAGAAACTAATGCGGTCCACCGTTTCACCGCCTGTTTTCTTTGGGCGTCTGAGCTTTGTAATGGACACACTTTTGGATTTGCAGCGGTATGAGGTATACGGCATTTTCAATGACAAGACACCTACTCGTGACATTAGAATAATTCAGCGCAATCTAGGGCAGATCGTTGATGACTTCATTGACAGGGCGATAGATGACAACAAAAGGAAACTTGAGAAGATAAAGACGGCAAAGGCTAGATATGAAAATTACGAAAAATTTTTGATAGCCCTTATAAGCGCATTTGACTGTGCTGATACATTCTGGACAGGGAATAAGACGTGCCCTCATTACACGGGGCCACTGTTCACGCAGGAGAACTATGAGCGCGTTCAGTGCCTATATGATGGGTTAGATGAATTATATGACCCGGCATTGAGGTAGAAAAATGGACTGTATAAGGTGCCACGCTGAGATACCAGAGAACGGAAGCTATTGCCCGTTCTGCGGAAAAAAGCAAGTCCCGGAGAAGCGCAAGGCTCTCAAACGTGCAAACGGGATGGGGACGGTCTACAAGCTGCAAGGAAGGAGAAAACGCCCATGGGTAGCAGCAAAAAGCAGGATCATCATAGGGTACTTCGAGAAAAAGACTGAGGCGCAAGAGGCATTAGAAAGACTGTCCGGGAAAAGCCTGACAGAGCGGTACAATATGACTTTCTCACAGGTTTTTGAGGAATGGAAGAAAGAGCACTACAAGGAAATAGACACCTCTTCCATCCGCTCTTACGATAGGGCCTATGATGTCTTTGAATCCCTGCATGATAAGAAATTCCGCACCTTGCGCACGTCGGATTTTCAAGAAGTCATTGACCAGCATAAGAAAAAATCGCACTCCACCGTTTCCAAGTATAAGCATCTTATCACGCAGATGTCGCGGTGGGCCATAAGGGAGGAAATGATCGTGACCAACTTTGCATCGTTTGTTACTGTTCCTGAGAAGAAGAAAAAGGAAAAGGACATCTTCACAAAGGACGATATTAAGAAGCTGGAAAAGGACGGGAGCGAGACTGCGCGGATCGTCTTAATGCTGCTGTCCACTGGTATGCGTATTGGGGAGCTATTCACTCTCCCGGTGAAGGACTGTTTTGATAAGTATGTGATCGGCGGCGAGAAAACGGAAGCTGGGCGAGATCGCATTATACCAATCAGAATCGAGGGCCGGGAGCATTTCGCATATTTCAAGGAACGGGCAAAGGGGCCGCTGCTGCTGTCTGGACACATTGGGGAGCACAACCAAGACAATTTTCGGAAGCGGGAATACTATCCGCTTTTGGAGCGGCTAGGGATAAAAAGAAAAACGCCACACGCGACGAGACACACATACGCCACACGAGCCGTTAATGAGGGGACTAAGCCCGAACTGCTGAAACAGATATTGGGGCATGAGGACTATTCCTTGACCGTAAACACCTATACGCACGTTAATATAGATGAACTGGTCAAAGCGGTAGAGCCTAAAGAGGTTACTAACACGTTACTAGCAAAATAAGGCTGGATAAAAAAGGAAGTGCCCGGAAACGCTTGATTTCCGGGCACTTTTCTGGAGCTAGTGGCCAGACTCGAACTGGCGACCTGCTGATTACGAATCAGCTGCTCTACCGACTGAGCTACACTAGCAGACCAGCACAGCGAATTATAGCCGACGGCGGAGCGTTTGTCAACCCTTAAATCCGCGCCGCAGATTTTGCGCGAAAGGGTTGACGCGGGCTGATTTTGTGCTATGATATGCTGGCTGTCAGGACCAGGAAAAGGGGTGTTGCCATTGGATACCGCCACGAGAAACGAGATAACCGACGGCGTGATCTGGAAGCAGCTGCTGCTGTTTTTCTTCCCCATCCTGATCGGCTCCTTCTTCCAGCAGCTATACAACACCGTGGACACCATCATCGTGGGCCAGTACGTGGGCAAGCAGGCCCTGGCCGGCGTGGGGGCCACGGGCAACGTGATAAACCTGTGGCTGGGATTTTTCATTGGTCTGGCCGGGGGCGCGTCGGTTATAATCTCCCACTTCTACGGCGCACGGGACAACGAGAGCCTGTCCAAGGCGGTGCACACCTCCATCGCCCTGAGTCTGGCCGGAGGCCTGGTCATCATGGTCATCGGCCTGGTCACCGCCAGGGCGTCGCTGCGCATCCTGGACGTGGCGGAGGAGGTCATGGACGAGGCCATGACCTACATCACCGTGTTTTACTGCGGCATGGTAGCCACGGTCATCTACAACGTGGGCACCGGCATTTTGCGGGCCGTGGGCGACTCCAGGCGGCCCCTTTATATCCTCATCGCCTGCTGCGTGGTGAACATCGTGCTGGACCTGCTGTTCGTGGTGGCCTTCCACTGGGACGTGTTCGGCGTGGCGTTGGCCACGGTGCTGTCCCAGGTGGTGAGCGCGGCGCTCATCATGGTCATCCTCATGCGCACCCGGGAGGGCTACCGGCTGGAAATACGCAAAATACGCTTTCACGCCAACATGCTCCGGCGCGTCATGCGTCTTGGTCTGCCCACAGGCATGCAGTCGGTGCTCTACACCGTCTCCAACCTGGTCATCCAGGCGGCGGTCAACTCCTTCGGCACCGACGCCATGGCCGCCTGGTCCGCCATCAGCCGCGTGGACGGGTTCGTGTGGATGGTCATGGGGGCCTTCGGCATTTCCGTGACCACTTTTGTGGGCCAGAACTTCGGCGCGGGCAAGTACGACCGGGTCCTGCGTGGCACCCGGGTGTGCCTGGGCATGACCCTGGGGACCATCGGCGCACTGAGCGTGCTGGAGATCGCCTTCGCCGGACCCATCCTGCACATCTTCACCGGCGACGCCGACGTGGTGGCCCTGGGCACGGCCTTCGTGCGGGTGTGGGCCCCGGCCTACGCCGCCTACGTGTTCATCGAGATATTCTCCGGCGCGGCCCGCGGCGTGGGCGAGGCGCTCCAGCCCATGGTCATCACCATTTTCGGCGTGTGCGTGCTGCGGCTGGTGTGGATATGGTGCGTGGTGCCTCTGCATCGCTCGCCGGAGATGGTGGCCGCCAGCTACCCCGTCACCTGGGGCATCACGTCGGTGGTGTTCATCGTGTACTATCTGCGCAAAAACTGGCTCAAGCGGCACTTACCCGCCGACGCATGAAAAAACACCCTCCTGCGGGAGGGTGTTTTTTCTTTCAATCT
>CANRAV010000017.1 GCA_947628695.1 uncultured Clostridia bacterium | reverse complement strand
CCTGCCTTGCGGTCTTACATATATCAGAACGTAAGAAAACACCCTGCAAGATTTTTCGTCTTGCAGGGTGTAACATCTATACTTATTCACCCAAAGCAATATCTATTTTAGACTTTTTCTTTCCTTTTTTATTTCTCGGATACTCTCTGATACGAGTGACAAAATCGAGATTTACAACTTCCCGTTCACCGGAATTTCTTTCAATTATCATACCGCCGTCATCAATTTCCTTTATAACTCCCTGTACACTACCGTCATTTGAAGTAATCGTATAAATGATGCACTCTTCACCGATAAATTGCTTTGCAAGTTCTTTCATAACCAATATCTCCTTGTTTTGTTTTCTTCGGTTTTGTATTTGCCACACAGCCGCCGCTGTTCGTCGCTTTTTCCTGATACACAAAAAGATAATCAGAATAACAACAATCCACAAATAATTTGTCATTGCCTGTCCTCCTGCTTTTCCATCAGGAAATCTTGTTTCCAGCCTTAGAATACTTTAACGCTTCCTTGCAATATACCGACTGATTGACAATCCAAATAAGGCATACTGTAAGAGACGGTAAAAAGCCTATTCCGAGAATAAGGGCACATATGGCAAGCACAATGGATAGAACCGTACAGACTGCATTCGTGGCGGCATAAGCCTTAAACGCACACTTGCCAATCATTATTTTCTCGGCTTCGTCGCAGCTGTCCATCCATTTCTTGTGGAACTTCGTATCATAGACGGACGCCGTTTTTTCGGGATTCGTTTTCTTGGCTGAATCGACGCATTTCTGCTGGAGGATAACCGCTTCAATCATAATGGCGAAAAAGCCGGCAATACCTACAAAAAACGGAATAATACTGTTTTCTTTTTCAAAAGTTGCAAATCCTTCGGCATAAGATGCCGCAATGAGGAAATAAGAGAGAATCAAAGCTGCGCTTGTAACCCAAATCACGATAGAAAGTTTTTGGTCAATCGTATCCGATATTTCCTCATTTTCGCCGTCCCAAGAGGAAATCAGCTTCTTTGTGCTCCGATAAATCGGGATACAGACCACTGGCAAGATAACCGCTGCTGCCAGCATCAGCCACGGGGCAATATATGCACTGAAAAACGCCCCTGCGCTTTTCATACCATCGGACAGACTATTCAGCCCATATTTAGCGGAGCAAAAGCCCCCCAAACCGCCGATAAGCAGGGATATCACCATAATGAGCATAAATTTCGGCAGAGCCTTACGATTTGCCTTCTTGATTTCATTGTTATCCATTTTCTTCTTCCTCCTGTAAATAGAAAACCTCTTCCACCGTAACGCCGCATACCTTTGCAATCGTCAGGGCAAGGGTGACAGACGGCGAATAGTCGCCCCGTTCAATCAGGCTGATTGTCTGCCTTGAAACGCCGCATAAGCGCCCCATTTCCTGTTGATTGACATTCAGTGCGGCTCTGCGTTCTTTCAAACGGTTTCGCAATATCATACAGCACCTCCAAATGACAATCTGCTTTGTCTTATTGACAATTATCATTGTCAGATTGCATTATACTCTTGGCATCTATGTTTGTCAATAGGGTTTCCGAAAATAGAGAAACAGCCGCCTGATTATTTCAAAACCAAGCGGCAATATGACATTTATTCGGTTCAAAAGAAAACAATGTGGCTCTCTGCTCATTACATCTATTGTTTCCCGTCCTCTTTGTTGACAAGTTCGTTCATTTTCTTTATTTTCCGCTTCCAGCTTAGGTACTGCGCAAGCCAGACGGCAATAAAAATCGCCACGAAGATTCCCACATAGGAGAGGAAGCCGCCGATGGAATGCTCCATCCAGCCCGCAATATAAGCAATCGGCAGCATAAGGATACACGCAATCAGAAAGTATATGCCGCTTTGCTTTGCAAGGCTCCACGAATCAAGCTCCCAGATAACGGATGCCATTGCAAAGCCCGTCCCCATGATACCGCATAGAACAGTCTGCAAAATGACCGCATTCAGTTCGTTTCCCATTGTGTTGATGAGTTCCGGCGTGACGGGGTAAAAGGATCCGTTCCCAACGCAGGCTGAAATCAATATAGTAATTACAAACCCGATTGCAATGCCTACCGGGAATCCGAATAATCCCCGTTTTATAATTTGTTTTTTCATCTTGACCACCTCATATTCCTAATAATTGTTTGATTTTGGCGACATAGCGTCTTGAAACATAAGTAACCGTTCCGTTTAAGAGAGAAACGCAAATTGTTCCCGCAAAGCTCAAATCAAAGCCCCTGACTTTTTTCAGATTGATGATTTCCGAGTTGGATATTCGCACGAAGGATTGGTTTGCAAGGCGCTGTTCCATTTCATATAGCCGCAGCCGGAGAAGGTATGTGCCGTTTTCAGCTTCGGCATACACTTTTCCGTTTGATGCGTAGATTCGGACGATTTGATTTGGCTCTAACACAATCACTTGTTCATCACGAAAACCCGCTGTCACTTGAGACTGCTCTCCCGAAAGCCTTTTCACAATTTCGTTGATTTCATCTGTTACCTTGTTCGTCACAACGATAATTTTCGGCTCGGCGCAGCCCTCGTCGATTTTGATTTCAATCTTCATCCGATTACCTCCTTTCCACGGCTATAGTATAAGATTGCAGGAACGCAAGTGCCACTGCTTTTCAATAGGTGGTCGCTATTTGCATATAGGTGGTAGAATAACAGGCAAAAGCAACTTCCGCATAGGACTTCCATTAAAGATTCTACTACAAAATCGTGAATATTTCTACTGAGTAACACAGAACGGCAAAAGAAACGCTTTTAGATGTCAAAATCGCATGTTTCAAGCCTTTCCCAGCGCAGAAAAAACGGTGGGCAAGGATTATCCCTGCCCACCGCGTTTTTTGAGGTAATAAGCGTTACTTTTGCTCAGTTGTAAATGATGTCAGCGTTTACGATTTCTCTCGCTCTCGCCCGTATCTCGTTCATTCTGCCGACCCAAAGCATAGGCTGCTCTGCTTTCAGTTCCTCGGTTATGCCTTCATGCTCTGCCATTTCCTTTACAAGCCGGAAAAACAGTTCCTCCGCCTGTTCGTCAATGTCGGCTAAATAATCATTCAATCTGCCACTTGTAAGAAGATTGGTATATGTAACCCTCTGACACTCCCGCAGATAGCGCAAATACCTTTGCCCCCATACGCCGATATGCCTTTCATCTTTTTCGGCGGGTAATTCCAGGCAGGGGATGTAATACTCGCCCTGTAACTCATACCAAAGACCGTTGCTTTCGTTATAAATGTACTTGTCCATTCTGAAATCCTCCAGTATCATCTATTCGCACATATGTCACAGTTTCCCGATTGCCACTCGCTGTTATATCTTATTATCAGATTTTTCTTCCCTTGTTTTTGCCCTTATGAGGTAGCGAGGGAAGCATAAACACAAGTGAAATCGTATAAAGGGATAAGGCGGACACACTGCGATAAATCCTTTGTTTTCAAGCGTTTTGGAGGATTTTATTAAAGCCCTGTGAGGGGCAATAACCACTTATGAAATCGTGGTTTTCAAATTCCCGTTTGTCGGTGTGTACCGGTAAAATTTATACCATATCCATTAACGAAAAGCAATCCGCAGTTTGCCTGCTCTGCGAGCCGCAAGCGGTGCGCGACGCGGAGAGCAGAACGTGAGCTGTAAACTGCCCGCCGGTGTTATTTCTATTCACCCACTCCAAGAGCAACAATGAAACCATTTCCATTTGAAAGCAATATATTGTATTTAATTCCATCCGTCAGTTTTTTTATTTCCAAATCAGAATACGGATGAAACACCATTCCGTTCCATTTGCCTTGAATGAACAAATAGTCTCCGTCTTTGTTTGTTTCATGCGGTTCTAATTCGTATTCGCTGTCTGCTGCATCCAAAGTCAATAGTACGAAACCGCCCGGTCTAACGATACGAAAAAACTCCTTAATTGCATCAATGCCATGCTTAATCGGCATATGGTCAATGACATCTCTGGCAACGACGGCATCAAAGCTTTTGGACGGATACCCTGTTGAAAGAACATTGGCTCGCTTGAAGCCCTGTGTCGAATATCCATTCTCTGAGAGTAGTTTTTTCGTTAGCAGGACAGCATCCTCAGCGATGTCAAAACCGGAGACAGCAAAACCAAATCGCGCCAGCTTAAGCGAATAGACACCGCATCCACATCCGGCATCACAGACATATTCCGCTTTCTTTTTCTGCAGGAAAGCGATAATAGAATCTTCTGCCATGTCAAAACCGGCGGCATATGATAATATACGTTCAGGCGCAATCGTTTCCCACGTTCGATCCCAAAATGTTTTATCCATATCTGCATTCATACTCCTTGCCGACTTATCTTTTCCAAAAATTAGCGGCTATGAAAGGGAATCATCCGTTCATACAAGGTTCTTTCCTCTTTTAAAGGCTATTCTTTTTCGGTTTCAGTGCCGGCAATTCCTCATACATGGCGTTAAATAGGCCTGCCAAGAACTCACTGTTGTCAACATCATTCACCAACAGCATCTCTTTTGCTCCCTCATAGGGCAATTCAAAGGTCGCCGTCGGCATATAGGCGATTGCCGATTTTGTCGGTTTTACAAGCAGCCGGTCATCATAGATACCGCCTACGATTTTGCCGCGCTAATAGATGATAAATTCGCCCATCATAGCACGATATGTTATTTCGTCCAATTCTGACAATTGCTCTAAAACAAAGTCCAAATATTCTTTACTTGACGCCATTATTACACCTCAAATTCCGTCTTTTCGGTCTGTACCGGTAAAATTATACCATATCCGTTGACGAAAAGCAATCCACGTTTTTGCTTGCTCTGCAATATAGCCAAAGGGGCCGGCGCATTTGCGCCGGCCCCTTCTTTGTGCGGCGGAAGAAACCGCCGTTATCTTTGATTAAAACGACTTAACCGTGCCGTTGATGAAGGCGTTGAGCTTCGTAGCGTCCCTGGTGGTAAGCTTGCCCTCGGGAGAGATTACGTCCGCAGCCTTGAAGTAAAGACCTTCAAGCGTTACGGTGCCCTTGATAGTCTCAAGAAGGGTGGTGTAGTCGTCCTTGTCAATGTCACCGTCACCGTCGACGTCGCCGAGTACCAAAACGCTTATAGTCTTGGAGTTCTCGCCGATGGTGGAGGTTACGGTGAAGCCCGTGCCAACGCTGCCCTCGGCAACGGCATCGCCTGCTGCCTTGGCAAACGTGAGGGTCTCGTCAACGAACAAAGCCTTTATCTCTTCAACCGTCTTTGCGCCGGCCTTGAAGGTGATAACGCCTGCCTCTTTGTCGAGCACTACGTATTCGGTGTTGGCGTCCTTGGTGAATGTGAAGAAGTCGTAAGCGGCGGTCCAGTTAGCGTTAAGCTTGGTGAAGCTACCGTCGTACTTCTTTGAGGTGTCAACGGTGTTGCCGTTTTCGTCCGTCCAGCCCGCGAAGGTGTAGTTCTCACGAACGGGGTCGGCGATCTTATCATTTATAACGTCCTCAAGGGTGATCGTAACAGGATAAGCCTCGGTGCCGTTCTTAGGATCAACGGTTACAAGGTATTCCTTAGCGGTCCACTTAGCGGTGAGCTTGTTGAAGCTGCCGTCGTAAGTCTTGTTTACGTCAACGTCCTTGCCGTCGTTGTCGATCCAGCCGGCGAAGTTGTAATTCTCGCGAGCGGGCTCGGTAAGAACGGAGCCTATAACGTCCTCGAAGGAGAGCTCTACGGTGTAGGTCGCGGAGCCGTTCTGAGGATCAACGGTTACAATGTACTTGGTAGCGGTCCACTGAGCGGTAACCTTGGTGAAGCTGCCGTCGTACTTAGCGGTGAGATCAACTGCCTTGCCGTTTTCGTCTACCCAGCCTGCGAAGGTGTAGTGCTTGCGGGTGGGAGTGGTGAGCTTAGTGCCGACAACGTCGTCACAGGTGATGATGACGGTGTAAGTCTTATCGCCGTTATTGGGGTCGACTGTAATGATGCAGTCGTCAGCTGCCCACTGAGCAGTAAGCTTTGTGAAGCTGCCGTCGTACTTCTTAGCGGTCTCGACATCATTGCCTTCCCCGTCCTTCCAGCCTGCGAAGGTGTAGCCTGCACGGGTGGGAGTGGAAACCTTGTCGCCTATGGTGTCCTCATAGGTGAGGGTTACGGTGTACTCTGCGCTGCCGTTAGCGGGGTCAACGGTAATTTCGTACTCGTTAGCCGTCCACTTAGCGTTGTAAACAGCGTTGCCGGAAACGGTGCCTGCAACTTCGGGATCCCAGCCTGCGAAGGTGTAGCCCTCACGGGTAGGATCGGTGCCCTCTGCGTTGAATGCAGGAGTCGGCTTGCCTTCCTTAGCGGTGTAAACAACGTCTGCAAATACGCTGCCGCCAAGGCCGTCCTTGTAGGTTACGGTGTAGTCCGGGAGATAGTCGGCAGCCTTGATGGCTATAACGTATGCGTTATCCCTGGTGCCTAATGTCTTTTCAAGGTTTGCAAGCTTCTTGGAAGTGTCAAGGCTGTACCTCTGATAGCTCTCTGCTGCCATGAAGCCGTCATACTCGCCGTCGAAGCCGTCAACGCACCATGCGTCTATGCCCTCAACGCCCCACTTTGCGGGGTCTGCAAGCTTATACTCGAAGGTTGTCTTGTTCCTTGTGTTAGCGGCAACAATGTCGTCACCAAGCTGGGAAGCGGTGTTGTGGTAAATCTTGGACTCTGCGTCAATGCTGAGCTTTGCAGTAGAGTTGCCCCAAATATAGATACCGCCGCCGCGACCGGAGTTCTTAGCATCGCCGGTTGCCTTATTGTCGGTTATCGTGGACTTAACAACGGTAAGTTCACGGCTGGATATACCGCCGCCGCTTGCTGCCTCGTTGTTCCTGATAATGCAGTTATCAACGGTTACGGAATGTGCGTAGCTGGTAGCAACGTATACGCCGCCGCCGGTGCCGGTAGTCTTGTTGTTCTCAATAACAAGATCCTTCAAAACTATGTCTACATTGGAGTTCGACTGAGACCTTATGCCAATACCGCCGCCGTAGCTGCTGCCGTTACCGCCGGTGATGGTACCGTTCTTAATAGTAACGTAAAGCCATATCTTAGCGGAACCGGAACCGCTGCGACCAATGTAAAGCACTGTCTTGTTGCCGGAGCCGGTAAGCGTGTGACCGTTAAGGTCGAAGGTGAAGTTTACGTTCTTGCTGTACTTAGACAGGCCGGGGTTCCAAGAGAAGTCAACATCAGCGTAGATGTCAGGCGTCGGCTCCGTCCAATTCTGGAGAAGGGTTACGGTAACGCTGTCAGGCGTGCTGATGCTGCCGTCCCTGCCGGGATCGAAAGCGTCTTCTGCGTCTTCAAACGCCTCTTTAAGAGAGGTGTAAAGCTTGCCGGTCTCTTCGAGACGCGCTACTGCGTGCTCCCACTGTGCAACGTAGGTTGCGTCGCCGGTAACGGGGTCAACGATTTCAGGCGACCAGCCGCGGAAGATGTACTCGTCATACTGTTCGGGTACGTTCTCAGGAACGGGGGTCTTGCGGCCTTCACGGCCGATGAGAACGATGTCCTCAAACGCCTTGCCGTCGAAGCCGTCCTTGTAGGTGATCTTGTACTCGGGCAGGTAGTCCGCAGCCTTGATGGCTATGATATAGCCGGGGTCGCGGCTTCCCCTGCTCATGGTAAGGCTTGCAAGCTTCTTAGAGGTTTCAAGGTTGTACCTGGTTATAATCTCAAGAGCCTGATAGTCGGTGTACAACCCGTCAAAGCCGTCAACGCACCATGCGTCTATGCCGTCAACGCCCCACTGTGCGGGGTCGGTGAGGTTGTACTCGAAGGTCCTCGTAGAGGTGGTGCACATAACGATGTCGTCGCCAAGGTGAACGGCGCTGTTGCCGTAAATCCTCGACTCTGCGTCAACGTTAAGCTCGAAGGTGATGGAGCCCCACATATAGATGGCGCCGCCGCGACCGGAGAACTCGCCCTCGCCGGTTGCCTTGTTGCCGGTTATAGTGGACTTCTTAACCGTAAGCTCGCGGCCGTAGATAGCGCCGCCGCTTGCAGCCTCGTTGTCGGTTATGGTGCAGCCTTCAACGGTAACGGGGTGGCTGTTCGAAGTCTGAACGTATATAGCGCCGCCGCTGCCGGTTGTACGGTTGCCCTTGATTGTAAGGTTCTGGAACAGCACGTCTGCCTTGCCTGCGGAATTGATCTCAATACCGCCGCCGTTGTTGGCGTAGGTGCTGGGTGCGACTGCGTTTGCCACACCTCCGGTGATGGTACCGTTCTTAACGGTAACGTTGAAGCTCCACTTAGCTGCGCCGCTGCCGGTGCGCCTGAAGGAAAGAACAGAGCGCCTGCCGGTACCGGTGAGTGTGTGGTTGTTAAGGTCGAAGACAAGGTTCAGATCCTTGTCGGGAGAATAGAGGCTTGTTACCCAAACAAACTCGGAATCTGCGTGCGCATACTTCTCGTCTGCTTCCGCAAGGTTCTCCGTCCAGTCCTGAAGAAGGGTTACGGTGATACTGTCAAGCGTGCTCGTGCCGTCCCTGCCGGGGTCGAACGCATCTTCAGCTTCGTCGAACACTTCGTTAAGGGACATGTAAAGCTTGCCGGTCTCTTCGAGACGTGCTACTGCGTGCTCCCACTGTGCAACGTAAGTTGCGTCGCCGGTAACCTTCTCTGCTATTGCGGGCTCCCAGCCCTTGAAGATGTACTCGCCATACTGTTCGGGCACATTCTCCGGAACGGGAGTAGCGCGGTCTTGACGACCTTCGAGAACGATGTCCTCAAACGCCTCGCCGTTGAACATGCCGTCCTTGTAGGTGATCTTGTACTCGGGCAGGTATGCCGCAGCCTTGATTGCTATCATGTGGCCGGGCTTGGAGGAGCCGAGCTTAAGGTCGTACTCGGAGAGCTTCTTGGAAGTCTCATAGTCGTACCTGGTAACGGTCTCAAGGGTCTTGAAGTTGTCATATTCGCCGTCGAAGCCGTCAACGCACCAAGCGTCTACGCCTTCAACGCCCCATGCTGCAGGATCTGCGAGATGATACTCGTAATTCCTCTTCGCAGTGGTGGCCATAACGATGTCGTCGCCGTAAGTAGCGGCAGTGTTATTGTAGATCTTTGCGGTAGGTTCTACAGTGAGATCCATGGAGATGGTGCCCCACATGTAGATAGCGCCGCCGGTGGCGGAAGCCTTGTTGCCGGTTATCTCGGAATTGTTCTTAACGGTTATACTGCGGCCGTAAACAGCACCGCCGTTTGCAGCCTCGTTGCCGTTTATCTTACAATTGTCAACCGTAAGAGCGATGGTGTTTGCGGAAGAAACGTATACAGCGCCGCCGTTGCCGGTTGTACGGTTTCCGGTGATTGTAAGATCCTTAAGATTTAAGGTCATCTTAGAGTTGTTGGAAGCAACTTCTATAGCGCCGCCGTTCTTGGAATAAGTGCTGGGTTCGGAACCGGAGGAGTAACCGCCGGTGATTGTGCCGTTCTGAATTGTGATGTTGATGTTCCACCTGGTGTTCCTTGCGGTAGGACGGTTGAAGTAGAGAACAGCGCGCTTGCCGGTGCCCTTAAGGGTGTGACCGCCAAGGTCTATCACTACGTTGAACTCCTTGCCTACGCCGGAGAACCAGGTGAACTCTGCATCTGCGTGAGCATACTTCTCGTCTGCTTCCGCAAGATTCTCCGTCCAATCCTGGAGGAGGGTTATGGAAGCGCTTTCGATCTGCCCTGCGTCGAACAGGTCGTTTGCGTCCTCGAATATCTCGTTAAGGGAAGCGTAAAGCTTCTTTGTCTCTTCGAGACGTGCTACTGCGTGCTCCCACTTAGCGGTGTAAGTGATAGCGCCGGTAACCTTATCCTGTACGGAGGGTTCCCAACCGGTGAAGAGATACTCGTCATACTGGGTGGGAAGTCCTTCCGGAACGGGGGTGTCAAAGCCGTAACGCCCGATGAGAACAACGTCCTCAAATGCAGCACCGCCGACACCGTCGGTATAGGTTATTTCATAAGAATTTGCTTCGTAAGAGTAGTAAACGTTGGTCGGGCCTAATACGACAGCGTCATCCGCTATCTTTTGGCCGAAGTTGTCCCAATCGTACCACTTGAAGATAGTGTAGCCTTCGCGCTCCTCAAGCTCTATGGCTTCAAGCACCTCGGCAAGAGGTGTGCCGTGAAGCACCTTGTCGGAAGACCAAACCTCTTCGGCGCTCTTCTTCTCGCCGTTTACAACGGACTGAACGGTTACAGTCTCATAGTCGGTAACCATGCACTTGAGGTTTGTCCAGCCGTTTACCTTTATCTCGGTAAGTGCTGTGGGCTTGCCGCCTGCGAGGTAGCTGCTCCAGCCGCCGTCGTTATACCAGCCCTCAAATACGAAGCCCTCTTTGTGAGAGTAGTAATCGTTGATGTCGATAGCGCTTACATCGAGAGTCTCGCCGCGAAGAACGGGGTCGAGATACAGCGTCTGATACGGTTTCTCGGTGTCGCCGTTGCGATAGATGTAAAGCTGTACAGGCTGCTCGTCGGTAACCATGCACTTAAGGTTTGTCCAACCGTTTACGGTAATTTCGTCGTCTTTAAGAGGTGCAACCTCTTTGCCGGCTTTGAAGGAATTCCACTTGCCGTCGTTGAACCAGCCCTCGAACTTATAGCCGTAGTCCTCGCTTATCCAGGTGTAGGGAGAAGTGTAATAGTCGGCTATGTTGATGTCGCTGACCTTAAGCTTGGAGCCGTGAAGTGCGGTGCCTATTGCAACGTCCTTAACGGCCTTTTCGGTGTTGCCGTTAGCGTAGATCATAACGTGTACGGTCTCGTAATCGGTAACCATGGCCTTGATGTTGTACCAGCCGTTGCCTATGGTAACGGTCTCGGTGCCGGGCTTGCCGTTCATGTAGCCGCTGTTCCAAGCGCCGTCGCCGCCGTACCAGCCGGAGAAGTCGAAGCCGTAGCTTGACTTGTAGTAATCGTTGATGTCAAGCTTTACTACGGTGCCGGATGCAACGCCCTTCAAAGTGGTGGATACAACAGGCTTGGAGGTGTTGCCGTTCTTGTAGATGTAAATGTGAACGTTTGCTTCCTCGGTTATGTCGCCGTTTTTGTCAACCGCCTTACCTGCAAGGTTAAGGTGGAGATTAGCGGGCTGAGAAGGATCAAGCTCCTGCCCGAGGGTTTCGGGAACAGTGCCGTTCTCTTCTATAGAGAGGACGCGCACAGCAACCCGAGTCTGACTTTGAGTCTGCTCGGGAAGAGAAACGTTAACCTCGCCTGTCCAGTCCTCTTTAAGACCTATCTTAGCTTCGCTGTCAAGATAAATGTCATCCTCGAAGGAAGCTGCGCCGCTGAGAACGAGACCGCAGTACTCATCTTGATTGTAAGTATGGCCGTTGTTGTCGCAATAGATGCCGTTGCCCTTTTCGGTAGCTTTGTTGCCGGAAATGTCAACAGCGCCGTTTATCTCAACAAGGCTGCAGAAGCCGCCGTTAACGCTGTCGGTAGCTGCGGAAATAGCGCCGCCTAAACGTGCGGAGTTGTTGGTTATCTTTGCGCCTTCTTCAACAACAACCTGTGCGCGCCTGGTGGAATTGTCCTGCTGCATAATACCTATAGCGCCGCCCCTGTACAAAGCGGAGTTGCCGTCAAGAACTGCGGTGCCCTTAATAACAACCTTGTTTTGAGCCTGAGAGTACATGTTGCCGTTAGCGGAGCCGCATACAAAGATAGCGCCGCCTACGCCGTCACGGGTAACCTGGTTGCTTTCATCGTATCCGTTGAGACCCAAAGCCTTATTGCCGGAGATCTCGCCCGCTATAACTATCTCGCAGGTGTAATTAATGCCGGGGCCCGCCGCGTATATAGCGCCGCCGGAAGTCTTAGCTTCACAGCCGATGATCTTAGCGCCTTCTTCAATGGTAAGATCAACAGCGCCGGAAATATAAATAGCGCCGCCGTTTACGGTACCCGACTTGGAGAATGCGCGGTTGTTCTTAAGAACAACACCGGAGCCGATAACTATCTTGCCGCCTTTGCCGGAAATGTTGATGAGAGAGCTTGTATATGCCCAGTCGTTTGTATCTTTGCTCTCGCTCTTCTGACCGTCAAGGGTAATGGGGCCTTTAAGGGTAAGGTCATAATTACCGCTGCCGTAAGAGAACATCGTGCCGGTATAGCCTTCCGCACGGGTAACGGTTACCGGGGTGGTAGCCATATAAACCGATGCATGGCTTATCGGAGAAATGCTTTTAGAAACGGTACAGTCGCGAACTATCTGTATAGTCTCGCCCTTCTTGGAACCTGCAGCAGCAGCGTCAAGTGTAGTGTACTGCTTATTGGTTTTCAAGTTGATGGCAACTGTATCATCTGCCAATGTGCCGGGATCAACGGGTTCGGGTTCCGGATCCGGCTCAGGCGCCACGGAAGATTCTACCGGAGGCTTCTTTATGGCCATGGTTTCAATCTCGTCTGCAACCGCTGCGGTTTCCGCAGACGACTTAGCATTGTCCGCAAAAACGTTAGCAGGCAGCAGGGTGAAAAGCATCGCCACACAAAGAACCCAAGTGAGAATCTTGGACCATTTTGCTTGCTTCATTTTGGTACTTCGCTCCTTTTTAATATATTGGTATTGCTGTGACAACAAAACTCCGCCCAGTCAAGGAAAAGCCTGTTATCACACTTTCATACATTATCAGATTATAGCACTTTTTCCGGATTTGTCAATAACTTTTATTACAAAAAAACGCGGAAAACCCTTTGTTTTTTTGGCATGCGAAAAAATTGCCGTTGCAAACGGCGAACTGCTGTGCTATAATCGTAAACGGGAGTGGTGAAATATGGCAAAATACACGGCATTTATTTTAGCTTTGGCAATTGTTTTAAGCCTTGCCGCCTGCGGCGGCGAAGGGGAGGCTGCGCTTAGCGGCGACGTGACAAAGGAGGAAGAAAGCATGAAGGCGGAAAGCGCGCTTACGCTTAGCGGTCACGGCATTGACGAGTTTACCGTGCTTTACACGGGGGAAAAGTACAAGGAAAGTGCCTTGCTTTTTGCCGAGCTTTTAAAGGCGGAGACGGGGGCGGAGCTTAAGGTTGAGCCTCTTGCGGCGGGGAGCGCCGAGGTGCGCGTTGTGATAGGCATGCCGGAGAACGCAGAGGACGTGGCGCCTTGCGATTTGGAGCTTGCTGCGGCGCTTGCAGAGGGCAGCACGGCGCACGTAATAGAGCAGAAGGAGGGGTTGCTTTTCCTTGCCGCCGCTGACGAGTGGACTGCCTACGATGCAGTTTACGACTTTGTGAACAACTACGTCAAGGAGGGGAACGGCGTTATAAGGGGGATATCGAAGACTTCAAGCGAGACGGCTCCTGCCGACCGCGACGAGACGGCGCTTAGGGTGATGACGCTTAACACCTACGCCTCCAACGGGGACTACGGCAAGCGGTATCCGTACATGGAAGCGCTGCTTAAGCGCTACAGGCCTGACATTGCGGGACTTCAGGAGGTGAACGACCGCGTCTACCGCGGAGTAGTGGCGAAGCTGCCGAAGGAATACGCGACGGCCGGTGAGACCATAGACGGCACGAAGGACAAAAGCTATACGCCCATTATATATAGGAAGGATAAATTCAAGCCGATTGAGGTTGGGATTCGCTTCCTACGCAAGAGGTACGAAGGTACGAACACGAAGACGATATGCTTTGCCGTTTTTGAAAGGCTTGACGGCGGAGGAAGGTTCGGCGTGGTAAACCTGCATGGGGCTATAATACTTGAAAGCTACAAGCTTGAGGCGACGAACAAGGTAGAGGGCGCAGAGTGGCGCACCGACAACGCGAAGCAGATGCTGGAGCTTGCGGAAGAGCTGCGGGAGAAGTACGGGGATTTGCCGCTTGTGTTTACCGGTGACTTCAACTGCAACAAAAGCTCGGAGGCTTACAAGACGATAGTCGGCGCGGGGCTTTCCGACGCGGAGTTTGACGCGGATGAGGTGCTGATAACCGGGATTAAGACGCACCACGACGTCGGCGTCTATCCCGACGAGGGCAAGAGCATTGACCACATATTTTACAACGAAGGCTTGCGGGCGACGGAGCACGTCATTTTGACGGAGGATTTTTGCCTGCGTGCCACCGACCACTGCCCCGTTTATGCGGACTTTAAGTTTGAAAGCTGAAAGATAAAAAATATCGCCGGTCGTGTTGAATGGGACACGACCGGCTTTTTGTTTTTTCAGAAAACTTTGACAAGCAGCAGGCGCCCTTCGGCGACGGAAACCTCGGCGGGAATACCGTCTTTTGTCTCGTTGCTTATGCCGTATTGGTACTCTACGGTTATCTCGCCGCCCGAGAGGGGGTATTTTGCGTTTCTTATCACAATGCCCCGTGCGGTGCCGCTTATATTGAGAAGCGAGAAGTAGGAGAAGCGCGCGTCTACGGTGACGGGGGTGTTCGACACTATCTCCATCTCCGAGAAGTCGTCGAGGAGCGCGGCTTTTTTGCCGAGTCCGTCGAGGTAAAGGAGGATTGACACGTTGCCCAGCGTGTGGTCAAGCCTTCCGCCGACGACGCCTATGAGAAGGAAGTCTTCAAATCCGAGACGGAGCGCCTCCTTAACCGCGTAGACGGTGTCCGTGTCGTCCTTCTCACAGGGAAGAACTATTGTCTCCACCTCAAAGTCCGGCCTTGGGTGCGAATCGAAATCCCCCACGGCAAGGTCGGGGCTTACGCCGAGGGCTTCCATATGCTTAAGCCCGCTGTCGCAGAAGACGAAAAAGTCGTCGTCCTTGAGGCGACTGCGCAAAGACGCGTAGTCCCCTATATCAGCGCCGCCTATTATGACGCATCGCCTCATAGTATGTCTATATATTCGCCGTTTAAGGCCTTGTTCATGCTGCGGACTGCGCAGAACTTGCCGCACATGGAACAGCTGTCCTCATGCTCCGGAGAGCGGCTGTCGCGAATGGACTTGGCCGTTTCGGGGTCTATGGCGCACTGCCACTGCTTTTCCCAGTCGAAGGTGCGGCGGGCGTCCGCCATTTCGTCGTCTATGTCGCGCGCGTGCGGGATCTTTTTTGCGATGTCGGCCGCGTGCGCGGCTATGCGGGATGCGATGATGCCCTGCTTGACGTCGTCCACGTTGGGAAGTGCGAGGTGCTCTGCCGGGGTGACGTAGCAGAGGAACGACGCGCCGGAGGCGGCAGCCATTGCACCTCCTATCGCGGAGGTTATGTGGTCGTAGCCGGGGGCGATGTCCGTAACAATGGGGCCGAGGACGTAGAACGGGGCACCGCAGCATATAGTCTGCTGCAGCTTCATGTTTGCTTCTATCTGATCCATGGGCATGTGCCCGGGGCCTTCGACCATAACCTGCACGTCCTTTGCCCAGGCGCGCTTTGTAAGCTCGCCCAAGCGGACAAGCTCCTCTATCTGGCAGACGTCGCTTCCGTCGGCAAGGCAGCCGGGACGGCAGGCGTCGCCGAGGGAAATTGTAACGTCGTACTCGCGGCAGATGTCAAGTATGTCGTCGAAGTACTCGTAAAACGGGTTCTCGTTGCCGGTCATGCTCATCCAAGCGAAGACAAGCGAACCGCCGCGAGAGACGATGTTCATCTTGCGCTTGTGCTTTTTGATCTGCTCTATGGTCTTGCGGGTTATGCCGCAGTGAAGCGTTACGAAGTCCACGCCGTCCTCCGCGTGCAGCCGCACGACGTCTATGAAGTCCTTTGCGGTAAGCTCCGCCAAGTCGCGGCGATAGTGAATGACGCTGTCGTAAACCGGCACGGTGCCGATCATTGCGGGACACTCACTCGTCAGCTTGCGGCGGAAGGGCTGAGTGTCGCCGTGGGAGGAAAGGTCCATTATCGCCTCTGCCCCCATGTTGACCGCAGCCATGACCTTCTGCATCTCCACGTCGTAGTCCTTGCAGTCGCGAGAGACGCCGAGGTTTACGTTTATCTTGGTGCGAAGCATAGAGCCGACGCCGTTCGGGTTTATGCAGGTGTGCAGCCTGTTTGCGCAGATAACGACCTGCCCCTTCGCGACAAGGTCCCGTATCTCTTCTTCCGTCCTGTACTCCTTTGCGGCGACTGTCTTCATCTCCGGCGTTATTATGCCGCGGCGTGCTGCCTCCGACTGAGTTTTGTAATCTCTCATAGCTTTTCCTCCTGTTGGTGTTCGGTTATCGCAAACGCGTGGTTCAGCGGGCCGGAGCCGTGCCCAAGGTCAAGCCCTGCGCGAAGCGCGCCCGTTACGTAGTCCTTTGCAAGGCGTACAGCCCTCTCCGGGGATGCGCCCTTTGCAAGGTTCGCCGCTATGGCGCTTGAAAGGGTGCAGCCCGTGCCGTGTGTGTTCGGGCTGTCGACACGTTCGGCGCGCAGCCAAAGAAGACCTGCGTCTGTGCAGAACAGGTCGTCTGCGCCGCCCGCGCCGTGCCCGCCCTTGAGAAGGACGCTGCAGCCGTATTCGCTGTGTATTTTCCGAGCCGCCTTCTCCATATCGGCGGCGTTCTCTATCTTAAAGCCGCAAAGCGTCTCTCCCTCCGGGATGTTGGGGGTGACGATGTCCGCAAGCGGGAACTGCTTTTCCGTAAGCGCCTGTACCGCGCCGCCCTTTATAAGGGACGAGCCGCTTGTCGCAACCATGACGGGGTCGACGACTATGTTTTTTGCCTTGTAAAAGCGCAGCCTTTCCGCAATGACCTCTATAAGCGGGACGGACGAGACCATGCCGACCTTGACAGCGTCCGGGAATATGTCCGTAAACACCGCGTCAAGCTGAGACGCGAGGAAGTCGGGTGTCGACTCCTGTATATCCGTCACTCCCCGTGTGTTCTGCGCGGTGAGAGCCGTCACGGCGCTCATACCGTAGACGCCGTGCATGATAAAGGTTTTAAGGTCCGCCTGTATGCCTGCACCGCCGCTGCAGTCACTGCCGGCTATTGTAAGCGCTGTTTTCATTGCTAAGCCCCCGCTTTCAGCTGTTTGTAAAGCCCTTCCGGGTCACGAAAATCTTCTATGTATATGTCCGAATTGCGCCGTACCTCCGCCTGACGGCTTTCGTACCGGTCGCAAACGCCAACGGTCTTAAAGCCCGCAGACCTTGCGGTTTTCAGCGCGTGAAGCGAGTCTTCAAACACAAAGGCTTTCTCTTTGCCGGTGCCGAGAAGGCGAAGAGCGCTTTCGAATATGGCAGGCTCGTCCTTGCCGCTGCCCTCCTCCGGGCAGGTGAGGATCCCTTCAAAAAAGCCGCAAAGCCCGGTTCTGGAAAGTGCGGCCTCTATAAGATACCTGTCCGTCGCGGTGGCTATGCACATCCTAAAGCCGCCGTCCTTGAGAAGCTGCAGCAGCTTCGGCACACCCTCCCGCGGGAGAACCTCTTTAAAGTACTTCTCTTCCACCACGGCATTTATGCCGTCTTCTATTTCGGAGACGCTTTGCTTTACGCCGTACTCTTCCTTATAATATAGCGCAGCCTGCCGAAGACTTAGCGCCTTGAAGACCTCGTCTAAGTCCTCTTTCGGGGTGTGGCCGAGGGAGCGCAGATAGTCGCTTCCCACCGTCGCCCACACGTGCATAGAGTCAAAAAGTGTGCCGTCAAAATCGAAAATAGCGCCGTATGTCATTTTGCCTTCAGTTCCGCTGCCTTTTCGAGAAGTATTTTTGCCTCCGCCTCCGGGTCCGGTGCCTTCATTATGGCGGAAACGACGCATATGCCCGCAATCCCCGCGCCGCGAAGAACGCCGAGATTCGTTTTGTTAAGCCCGCCTATGGCGTTTACGGGGATGGGGACGGAACGGCATATGTCCTTTAAGGTCTCCACCGAGGTTATAACGGTTTTTACGTGCGTTGTCGTCGGGTATATGGCGCCGACACCGAGGTAGTCCGCACCCTGCCGGTATGCCTCCAGCGCCTGCGGGACGGTCTTTGCCGTTGCGCCTATTATCTTTTCGCCGCCGAGGATGGCGCGTGCGGTACCGACGGGCATGTCCGACTGCCCAAGGTGGACGCCCTCTGCGTCTATTGCCAGCGCAACGTCGACCCTGTCGTCTATTATAAGCGGTACGCCGTACCGCGCGGATATGGCGTGCACCTTCTCCGCTATGGCTATATATTCCGCCGTGCTTACTTCCTTTTCGCGAAGCTGTATCAAAGTAGCCCCGCCTTTAAGCGCCTTCTCCACGCGGAAGAGAAACTCTTCCTCCGAAAACTGCAGCCTGTCGGTTATAAAGTAAAGGGTTGGGTCAAACTTCATATCTTTTGCCTTACACATACAAATAGTCGTTTAAAACGGGTTGAAGCCCTTCACGCTCTATGTCGCTGTACATTGTGAAAAGGCTTCTGCCGTCGCTTATCTCAAACTGCTCGTCCCCGTGCTCGCCCTCCGCCTCTTTGCCGGTGTACTTGCTTTCGTGGTCGCCTATGCCGGTGGAAACGCCGGCAGAGACCTTGGTCGCCGCTATCTTCACAATGCCGTTGCGGAAGGACGCGCTCTCACGCGAGGAGACGGTTATGCCGACGTATGGGAGAAAGATGCGGTAGGCGCAAAGTATCTGACAAAGCTGCCTTTCATGCACGTCGCGGGGGTTTATCTTTTCGTTGTTTATTATGGGTCTAAGCCTCGGGCAGGAAAGCGACATCTCCGCATAGGGGTATTTGCGCTGCAGGTAGTACGCGTGCAGCGCGGTTGCAAGCGCGTCCTTGCGGAAGTCCGAAAGCCCCAAAAGCGCGGAGAACGCCACGCCGCGCATGCCGCCCATAAGCGCCCTCTCCTGCGCGTCAAAGCGGTAGGGCCAGACGCGCTTGTGGCCTAAGAGATGCAGGCTTTCGTACTTTACCGTGTCGTAGGTCTCCTGAAATACGGTGACATAGTCCGCACCGCACCCGTGCAGGTAGGCGTACTCGTCCACGTTGACGGGGTATATCTCCAGCCCTACAAGGCGGAAGTACTTCCGCGCAAGACGGCAAGCCTCGCCTATATAGGCGACGTCGCTTTGCGAGCGGCTTTCGCCCGTGAGAATAAGTATCTCCTCCATGCCGCTTTCGGCGATAACGCGCATCTCGTTTTCTATCTGTTCCGGCGAAAGCTTTAAGCGGTTTATGTCGTTATAGCAGTTAAAGCCGCAGTACACGCAGTAATTTTCGCAATAGTTGGCGATGTACAGCGGGGTGAACATATAAACCGTGTTGCCGAAATGCCGGCTTGTCTCGAGACGCGCACGTTCGGCCATCTGCTCTAAGAACGGCTCTGCCGCAGGGGACAGAAGCGCCTTGAAGTCTTCTATGCCGCAGCCGGTGCGCGTAAGTGCCGCCTTTACGTCGGCCGCTGTGTAGGCGGAGGGGTCGTAAGAGTCAAAGTGCGCCATAACGTTTTTGCACACGTCGGAATCTATCCGCTGCATCCCCTCCATATATTCCATGTGGTTCTTTCGCGACGAAGGGTCGCTTTCAAGGCGGTGCTTTATCTCCAGCGCCTTCGGGGAAAGGCGAGCGGAATCGACAAAAAAGCTGTTTTCCATGTGACCACCCCTCAGTCGCAAAGGAAGCCCGTAAGCGGGTCGGAGGCGGAAGCCCCCCTTGTAAGCACCCGGCCGAGCCCGGAAAGGTAGGCAAGCCTGCCCGCCTCTATTGCGCGCTTAAAGGCCGCAGCCATAAGCGGGAGGTCACCGGCGGTGGCAAGCGCCGTGTTTGCCATTATGGCGGCTGCGCCCATTTCCATTGCCTCGCAGGCCTGAGAGGGCCTTCCTATGCCCGCGTCGACTATCACGGGAAGGTCTATCTCGTCTATCAGAATCTGTATGAATTCCTTTGTGCAAAGGCCTTTGTTCGAGCCTATCGGCGACGCAAGCGGCATAACCGCGGCAGCGCCCGCGGAAACAAGGGCGCGTGCCTCGTTAAGGTCGGGGTACATGTATGGGAGCACGACGAAGCCCTCCTTTGCAAGTATCTCCGTCGCCTTGACCGTTTCGCGGTTGTCCGGAAGCAGGTACTTGCTGTCCCGCATTATCTCTATCTTAACAAAGTCGCCGCAGCCAAGCTCCCTCGCAAGGCGCGCTATCCGTACCGCCTCGTCGGCGTTCCTTGCGCCGCTTGTGTTGGGGAGAAGCGTGACGTTCTTCGGTATATAATCGAGGATGTTTTCCTTTTCCTTTGTGTTTGCACGGCGAACCGCAAGCGTTATTATCTCCGCGCCTGCGTCACGTACAGCCGCCTCTATAAGCTTCAGCGAATACTTGCCGGAGCCGAGTATAAAGCGCGAGCCGAAGCTGCGCCCGCCTATAACAAGACTGTCATCTTTCATGTTTATCCCTTCCCTTCACTGTTCTTCGCCCGCAAGTATGCGAAGCACCGTCTGCGCCTGATGTGCTGCACAAAGCATAACACGCGGTGCGAAAATCCGCATCCCGCCGTCTGTGCCGCACACGCCGTCGCCGCATATGTAAAACCTGTTTGCAGCCCTTTTCGTCTTTATCCCGTTGGGGCTGCCAAGCCCCGCCATCCCGGATGCGGAGACCAAATATTTACCGCGGAGGCTTTCCGCAAATACGTCGGCAAGCATGGCCTTGCTTTCCGCTTTGTCAAAAGCTTCGCAGATTATGTCAACCTGTGAGAGCAGCGCCGGCGCGTTGTCCCTTGTAAGCCTTTCGCACACTGTGTCGACCCGCGTATAGGGGCATATCTCCGCGAGGTTTGCCTTTAAAGCCTCTGTTTTGTACAGCCCTGTCTGGCAGGCCTTGTACTGCTGACGGTGGAGATTTGCCACGTCCACGCGGTCAAAATCGATAAGCAGCAGCCTGCCGACGCCTGCGCGCGCAAGCGACACCGCTATGTTGGAGCCAAGCCCGCCAAGCCCGCACACGGCGACGTGTGCCGCACTAAACCGCTCGTACAGCGCGTCCCCGCAGCGCGCGCGAAGTGCGCTTTCCCATTCCGCCTTTGAAGGAATTATGTCAACCGCCTCCCACAAAGCTTACTACCTCAAGGCTGTCGCCGTCTTTAAGGACGGTGCTTTCATACCTTGACTTGGGCACAATTTCGCCGTTAAGCTCTGCCGCGATGCGTGCCGGGTCGTAGCCGCATTCCGTCACGACAGACGCAAGCGTCCTGTCGGCTATGTCCCTTGTTTCACCGTTTATTTTAACCAAAACACTGCCTCCTAAGCAAAAAAACGGGAAGCCCGACCCAAGGTCCGCCCCCGTAAAACATACGCTTTTCAAAGCTCCCTACGTTGGCATTACCCAAATCAGGTACGGTCGAAGGTGAAACCTTCCTCTCAGCCTGTCAAACAAGCTCCCATTTTCAGGCCGGTGAAAAAGGCACCGAACGCGAAAAAAGCAAATAATGAAACACGGAAGTTACCGTCGGCTTACGCCTCCGCTAACAACTTATTTAATTTAAATTTTTTCGCTCGTGACGAACAAAAGCCTTGCAGTACTAAGTACAGCTATCGGCTTTTGTTCGCCCCGTCTACGCTCTTTTTCCCTCGACCTGATTTTTTTATTTTATTATACACCGCTTTTCCTGCAATTGCAATATATTTTTGTAATTTTTGCTGCGGGCGGGCGCATAAACGCCGCGTTTTACGGCGATAATCGCTGTAAACGGAGGTAAGATTATGGCAAAATATTGCATCAGATGCGGTAATGCAGGCGGCGACGACGCGCTGTTCTGCACCGAGTGCGGGCAAAGGCTTGAGCAAACGCCGGCTGTGCTGCCTGCTGCGGCGGCACTGCCGGCGAAGGAAAGGTGCAGGACATCGACGGCGGCCTTCTTTGGGCTGCTTGTCCTCTTCTCGGTGCCCGCGGTGGGGTGGATTATCTGCGCAGTCAGCTGCTTTGCGGCGAAAAGACGGACCGTAAAGCGCTTTGCAAGGGCCTTCCTGCTATGGACGTTTGTTGCCCTTGCATTTCTTGCGGTCTGCGTGGCCGCGCTTGCGCTGCACGGCGACGCCGCACGTGCTGCGGCAGACAGGCTTTTCGACGCCCTAAGCGGCGTAAAGGCGCAGCTTTACGCGCTGCTTGAGCGCCTGAAATCCGCCGGCTGAAGTTAAACCCCGCAAAGACTTACAGTCCTTGCGGGGCTTTTGCAGTTTATCTTGATGTGCCTATTTCCTTTATGTCTATGACTGCGTCGTGCTTTATCGGCTTCCAGGAGATGTGCATGAAAAGGCATGCAAGCGTTATTGGGCCGTTCAGCACGTCGAACCAGGGCCAAATCAATACGTAAAAGACAAGCTTTTTCGTCGGGCAGTTGATGTGCTTCCTCTCCCGCACCGCGATAAGCACGCCCCTTATGACGTGGGACGCGTAACCGACAAGCGCGGATACTGCAAGCGCTATAAGCGAGCTTTTAATATCCGTTTTTGGCATTATGTCAACCGCACTGCCGGAGACAAAGTGATCTATAAGCGTGGCTGTGCCCTTTACAAGCGCCATTGCCGCCGTAAACACCACGCCGGGGAACACGTAGAAAAACATATCGTAGCACGAAAAGCGCCTGCCCGCAGTCTTGAATATGCCGCCGATAAGGCCGAAGGCGTTTAGAAAAAAGCAGGCCATCCTGCCCTTTGACCAGCGAAGGCGCTGGCGGAACACGGTGCGAAGCCTTGTGGGCTGTTCGTCGTAGAGCTCCGCTGCCTCGCAGTACTCTATGCGCTTGCCCTGCCTGATGAAGGAAAGCGTGGCCTGCGTATCCTCCGTAAGCAGCTCGAAATTCCAGCCGTCCTTTATAAGCGCGCTCGAAAGCAGATACCCGGTGCCGGCTATGTGTGTGCTTAGCGAAAGGCGGCTTCGCGGGCGGTGGTAGGAAATGGAAGCGCCCATAAAGTGCATGCCGTATGCGGCGGAAACGAAGTTTTGCGAAAAGTTTTTTGCGTTCCTGTAGCCGACCACGGCATCCGCACCGGAAGCGAAGGCGTTGTTCATCTGCTCTACATAATCGGAATTGACGACGTTGTCTGCGTCGAAGAACAGATACCCGTCGAAGCTTTCTATGCCGTAATCGCGCTTTATCTGTTTAAACAGGAAGTTCAAAGCGTAGCCCTTGCGGGCACGCTCCGGCTCGTGCCGCTCGTATACCGAGGCTCCGTAACGGCGGGCGATGTCTGCGGTACTGTCCGTGCAGTTGTCTGCCACCACAAAGATCTGCAAAAGCTCCTTCGGGTAGGTCTGGGCGCATAGGCTTTCAAGCAGCTTGCCTAAAACCGCCTCCTCGTTCCTTGCGGCGACGACAAGGGCGTATTTCCTGCCCGCAGGGGCACTTTCAAAGGTTTTGGGCTTTGATATGACGCCAATGACGACATACAAAATCTTGTACGCCGAAAGCACCGTTATCGCCGTCGACAGCACCTTTATGACGATGTTGAGGACTTCCATATCAGCTGTCGAAGGAGCAGATGTATTCGTGAAGCTTAAGCACCTCTGCGGAAACCTCGTTCATAAAGCTTTGGGAATTCATGCCGATGTAGTCCGAAAGTATGCACAAGAAGTAGGGGCGATCCTTGTAAAAGACTATGGCAGCGTCGTTGGAGGCGTTTATATCCTTGCCGTATTTGTGCGCAACCTCGTATATGCTTTCCCCTGCCTCGTCCTTGGGCAGCCCGCCCTTGACGAACTTGTTCTCGTTTGCCTCCAAAAGAAGGCTTACATACCATTGATAGTCCTCGTCGCCGCTTGCGTAACGGTCGTATATCTCCTTCCAGCACTCCGCAACGCCGCGGGCGTTGAGCCAGTTGCAGCCCTCGTAGGCGAAGACCGTGCCGTACCTCTCCTTAGCCCAGGGCTGAAGGTCCCACAGGGAACGAACGTAAACCTGAAGCATGTTGAAGCCGGTGTTGTCGCTGTGGAGGACGACGTATTCTATTATCTCGCGTAAGCTCAGTTGATCGCCGAAGCTGTGCTCCTCCGGTATCTTTGTCGTGCCGCCGCGCTTGTTGGCGGAGGTATAGGTGTACATGCTGTCGTAGCTTACATCGCCGTTTTGGATCATCTCGAATATCATCATAAGATATTCCGCCTTTACAAGGCTTGCACCGGCAAACATCCTGTCCGGATTGTAGCTTAAGGAAAGCCCCGTCTCAAGGTCGACGTAATAAAGTGCGCAGGCGTACGGCACCCCGTCCAGCAGATCCTTTACGGCGTTTATGTACTGTTCATCTATGATTTTAGGCAAGGTTATGCCGCTTTCCGCGCTTGCAGTCGGCGGAACGGTAAGTGCGACGGTCGGCGTATAGCCCCGGAGGGCGTCGTCACCGGTATCACACTCCCCGACCCTTTCTCCCCCTGCGGGTGAACATATAATCAAAGCCGCGGAAAGCACAAAAAGCAGTATGCGTCTAACCATAAAACCCTCTCCGTAAACAAAACTTAAGCGCGAAGGAACAGGTCCATAAGCTTGTAGCCGTCCTCCAAATATACGCCGCCCTCGAAGCCGCTTCTCTCGTCGTATATCTCAATTTGACCCTTGCGCTTTTGATAGCTTTTGTATATCACAAAGGGCACGGCGTCAAGCGTGTGCGTGCGTGCCGAGATAGGCGTCGGGTGGTCGGGCGTAAGCAGAATCTTGTAATGCTCGCCCGCAAGGTCAAGCTCCTTCATAAGGTAGCCGAGTATCTCGCTGTCAATAAGCTCTATCGACTTCACCTTGTTTTCTATCTCTCCCCTGTGGCCGCTTTCGTCCGGTGCCTCCACGTGGATGTAAACAAGGTCCTTGCCGTTCATAAGCTCTTTTAAGGCAACCTCCGCCTTGCCGCGGAAGTTCGTATCGATGTTGCCCGTAGCGCCCTCGACAAAAGGCGCGTCCATACCGGCGCAAAGGCCGATGCCCTTTATAAGGTCCACCGCGCAGACAACCGACGCGTCAAGCCCGGTTTCCTCCTTAAACGAGGGGAGAGCGGGCTTTTTGCCCGGGCTCCAAAGCCAAAGCGAGTTTGCCTTCTTCTTGCCGGAGGCCGCGCGCTTAAGGTTAAGCGGGTGGTTGTTCAAAAACTCAAAGCTTTCCTTCATAAGCTTAAGGAAGGGCTTGCTTGTGTCCTTCTTGGGAAGGTAGGCCTCTATCTTCTCGCCAAGAATGTCGTGCGGACGCGAGAAGTCGTGAAACGGGGGGCAGTTCTTCCAAATAAGGCAGTGACGGTAGCTTATGCCGGCGTAAAGCCTGTAGGTGTCGTTTGCAAAGTGCTTGTTGAGGTCCTCGATAAGCACCCTTGCCTCCTCCGTCGGTATCTCGTCGGAGGAGTGGTCAAGCATCACCTTTTCTTCGTAGGGTTCGCCGCAGTCGGAAAGAGCGACAAGGTTTGCGCGAATCGCCGTCTCGTCCTCCTTCATATCTATGCCCATGCTGACGGCCTCTAAGGGAGAACGTCCCTTCGAGTATATCTCCGGGTTGTAGCCCATAAGGGCGAGGTTTGCCGTGTCGCTTTCCGGGGTCATGCTACGCGGGACGGTGAAGGCCCTGCCGTTTATGCCCATGGATGCAATATAGTTCATGTGCGGCTTGTTTGCGGCGGTAAGCGGAGTTTTGCCGTCAAGCTTCTGCAAAGGGAGGTCTGCCATACCGTCGCCGACGAGAACGATGTATTTCATATTATATACGGGAAGCCGGGAAAAGCCTCCCACGTTCCTTTCTTTTGGCTTTACACGTCATTATAACACCAAAGTGTCTTTATTTCAATAAAAAATTACAAACTTTTTGGCGCAAATAAATTGACTTTCCTTTCGCATTATTATATAATGTTATTCGTATCTGTATACTTGAATGCTTGTAAATTTGCGGTGCTTCGTTTAAAGGCAGCCGCTTTTGTCAACCTTACTTGGGGGAAAAATGACCGACACAGAGAAATATTTTGCGGGCTGCCTTGCGGCGGCCGTGTCCGGCAGGAAAAGCAGTGATTTTCCGGACTGGGTAAATGCGGAACAATTTAAAAGTCTTGCCCTCTCCCACGGGGTTGCGGGTGCGGTTTACTACGCCGTGAAGGACGCGAGGGGGACACCGGAGACCCTTCTGTCGGAGCTTCGGGAGGAGCACGAAAAGGCATTAGAGGCTGACAGGCTGCGCGAGACGGAGGAAGAGCGCGTTTTTGCCGCCTTTGAGAAGGCAGGCATAAGCTTCCTGCCCATTCAGGGCAGCGTGCTTTGCCTTTATTATCCGGAGCGTGACATGCGCGCAGTGACCGACACGGACGTTATAGTAAAGCGCTCTGCCCGCAAGGGGGCGAGAGAGGCGCTTAAGAGCTGCGGCTATGCCTTAAGCAAAAAGAATGACGGAAGCGACGTTTACCGCAGTGCGGACGGCAGCGTCTTTGAGGTGCGCTATGAGCCGAAGGACAAGTCGGCCTTCCACCGAAAGCTTACGGAGCGTGCTGTTCCGCTTGAGGACGGCGGTGCGCGGCTTTCGCTAAACCACAGCGATTTTTACATATACATGATTTCCGGCCTTGCGGAGAAGCTGCGCACGGCGGACGTGACGCTTAAGCACTTTGCGGACGTAAAGGTCTTCTACTCGCGCTGCGGAGACAGGCTTGACGGGGACTATGTGGCAAAGACGCTTGCCGAAATGGGGCTTGACACCTTCGAGTCTGCCGTGAAGGAGCTGCTTTACACGCTTTTCTACGGCGCGGAGGCGAGCGACGGGACGAAGGAGCTTTTAGGTTACGTCTTCTCCTGTTGCGCAGGCGGCGCACGCGGGAAGAACAAGCGCATTGTAAAATCCCTTGGGCTTGCCGATGTCGGAGGCGGAAAGGCAAGGATGACCGCAGGCGACGCTGCCATAGCGCTGTTCACCATAGTTTTGCTTTCGTTTGCGATATGCCTTATAGGGTTTACCTTTTTTGTCAAGGAAAAGCCGCGGGATATTGCCGCGGCAGAGCCGGCAGACAGCACGGAGGACGCTGTAAGCGCGGAAAGCACGGACGAGGAAAGCGTTTACACCCTGCCGGAGCAGGATTACGCCACCATTCCCTACAAAAGCGGCGTGTACAGCGGCTATATCTCGGACGGGCTTCCGAACGGCACGGGCGAGCTTAACCTTCCCAACGGGGAAAAATACATAGGCTCGTTTGCGGACGGGGAGTTCAACGGTCCCGGTGTTTACCACTATCTGGACGGTTCAAGCTATGACGGCATGTGGTTTGAGGGGGCAATATACGGCTACGGCACGCTTACCTTTGCCGACAACAGCTATATATACGCAAACTTTGTCGACGGCGAGCCGCAGGGGAGCTGCATCTATCAAAACGCCGAGGGCGACGTTTACGAAGGCGAGCTTAAGGACGGCAAGCGCACCGGGAAGGGCCGCTTCCTTTGGGCGAACGGCGACAGATACGAGGGCAACTACGTAGACGGCGAGCGCGAGGGCAGCGGCAAATACACCTACGCCAACGGCGACAGCTATGAGGGCGAATGGATTGCAAGCGTGCCGAACGGCAAGGGCGTTATGATCGTCGGCGGCGTCAAATACGAGGGGCTGTTTGTTCAGGGCATAATCGAGGGCGAGGGCGTTTCCGTCACTGCCTCTGGCGACAAGTACGAGGGCTTTTTTATCGGCGGAAAGTGCTGCGACGACAGCGCAGTTTACACCTTCAAGGACGGAAGCAAGTACGAAGGCGCCTTTGAAAACGGCCTGTTCAACGGCAAGGGCAAGTTCACATACACAGACGGCGACACGGTTGAAGGTACCTTTGAAAACGGCGTTCTTCAGGGAACGGCTATCTACTACGACAAGTCTGCGGGAAGCACCAGAACGGTGACATACAAGGACGGGAAGCCCGCATAAAGAGGCAGCTATGCGAGTAAAAATAAAGGACTTTGTAAAGTCAAACAGGCACGCGCTTATCCTTCTTTACTGGCTTATTCACGGCATTTGGTACAGGCTTCTTCAAGCCTTCACCATGGGGCGTGACCCCTTCCCCGTCTCCTGCGCGGCCGACCGGCTTATTCCGTTTTGCGAGTGGTTTGTAATCCCCTACGTGCTGTGGTATGCGGAGATTGTCGCCGTGACGCTTTACCTGCTTTTCAACAACAAGGAGGTCTTCACACGGCTTTACATCTTCCTGTTCGGGGGGATGTTCGTCTGTATGACGCTTTGCACGGTGTTCCCCATGTATTTCGACCGGACGGGAATTGCGCTTTACCCGCGTGACAACCTACTTACAGACATTATAAAGCTTATTCAGGGCATAGACCCGCCGACGACGGTGCTTCCGAGCATGCACGTTTATGTGGCGATAGGGCTTCACATAGCGCTTGCGAAGGACAAGGCGTTTTCGGAATGCAAAGGTGCGGTGCTTGCCTCCGCCTTCCTTGCCGCCGCGATATGCGCCGCGACGGTGTTTACAAAGCAGCATTCGGTTTGCGACGTGCTTGCGGCGCTGCCGCTTTGCGCAGTGTTTTACTTCGCGGCGTACAAGCCGAAGTACAAGAGGCTGTTTTCACTGCTTAAGATCGAATAGAAAAACAAAAGGGAACGCGAAAAGCACGCATTCCCTTTATATTTTTGCTTAATTTACTTGTACTTGCGCTTTCTTGCAGCCTCTGACTTCTTCTTCCTTCTTACGCTGGGCTTTTCATAATGCTCTCTCTTGCGAAGCTCCGCCTGAACGCCGCTTCTGAGATAGCTTCTCTTGAACCTGCGAAGAGCGCTGTCAATCGACTCGTTTTCCTTGACTTTGATTTCAGCCATTATCTATATCCCTCCCCTCGACCACGCAAAGGGTTAAATCCCTCAAAAATTACTCGAATAGTGTAGCATAACATTCGACATTTGTCAACTGTTTTTTGCTTATTTGCCCAAAGCTTTTTTTGCGGTGGCCACAAGGGATGCAAACGCGTCCTTATCGCTGACTGCAAGCTCTGCAAGCATTTTCCTGTTGAGCTCTACATTTGCCTTCTTAAGGCCGTTTATAAACTGAGAATAATTGATACCCTCAACCTTTGCCTGTGCGGATATCCTGGTTATCCAAAGCTTCCTGAAATCTCTCTTCTTCTGCTTCCTGCCGGCGAAAGCGTAGTTGCCGCTTTTCATCACGGCCTGCTTCGCCATCTTGAAGTGCTTGCTCTTACTGCCCCAATAGCCCTTTGCCAGCTTGAGAATCTTGTTCCTTCTCTTCCTGGTCATCATAGCGCCTTTTACTCTTGCCATCTATTTATCCTCCCAATTCACACAAATATATTAGTCGTAAGGCATCATCTTCTTGAGATGTGCCGCATTGCCGGAAGCCACATAACCGGCCTTCCTCAAAATCCTCTTGCGCTTGGGAGTTTTTAAACCAAGCTTGTGACGGCGGCCGCTGTGGTTCATCTTAACCTTGCCGGTTGCCGTGAACGAAAAACGCTTTTTGGATGCGCTGTGTGTCTTAATCTTGCCCATTTTCTATTTGTTCCTTTCCAATATTGTTTACTTGCTTTTTAGCCGGCTTCTTCGGCGGTGCAAGAATAGTTATCATATTCCTGCCGTCAAGCAACGGCTGCTTCTCCACGACGCACTTGTCGCCGCAGCCCTTAATGAACTTATCAACCAGCTCTGCCCCGCGCTCCGGCCTGACAATCTCACGCCCCATGAACTTTACCATGACCTTGACCTTGCGACCCTCGTCAAGGAAGCCCCTTGCACGGTTGAGCTTCGTATTCAAGTCCCCTTCGGCAATGCCCAGCCTAAGCTGTATCTCCTTGGTGTCGACAACAGGCGTTTTCTTCCTGTTCTCCTTTTCGCGCTTCTCCTTGTCAAAGCGGTACTTGCCGAAATCGAGAATCTTGCACACAACAGGGTTTGCCTCCGGTGCAATTTCAACCAAATCCAACCCCGCGTCCGCCGCTATGCGAAGCGCCACGTCAAGCTTTACAATGCCAAGCTGGTTGCCGTCCGCACCGATAAGCCTGACCTCGCTTGCTTTAATTTGGTCGTTGATAAGCTGTTTTTTGCTGATAACAGAACACCTCCGAAAAAATAAAAAAGGCTGTGAAAAGCCATACGCCCACAACCCACAAAAGCACGGAAGGCGTTAAACGCACCCCCTGCCGTTATAAGTATTGACCCTGCGCCGTAGGCGCCAGGTGAGCCATGCTCTTCTTTTTAAGCTCTCTAAGTTTACCACAAAGACGCCGTCTTGTCAATATGTTTTTTTGAAATTTTTGCTTTTTTATTCTTCGCTGTCGAAGACTGTGCCGCAAAGAGATGCCTTTACGCTGTCGTTAGTCGCCTCGCGAAGCGACGTAAGGAATGCGTCTGCCCTCTCGTGCGCGATGCTTGCCTTTAAAAAGACGTCCTCGGCATAGACGCTTTCCGCGACCTTTACGCGGTATTCCGACAAGAGCTTTGCAATTTTGTTGTACCTGCCGTAATCGGTGCGAAGCGTGAAGACGTCAAAGGGCTTCAAAAAGACAATTCCAGCAGCGTCCACGCCGACCTTTGCCGCGGCGGAATACGCGCGCACTAGCCCGCCGGCACCGAGAAGAATGCCGCCGAAGTAACGCGTTGCGACCACTGCGCAGTCGAAAAGCTGTTCCTTTCTCAAAACGTCAAGCACCGGCAGCCCCGCCGTACCGTGCGGCTCGCCGTCGTCGGAAAAGCGGGCGGTGTTCCCCTCACGCAGGATATAGGCGTAGACGTTGTGCGTCGCGTCCGAGTACTTAGAGCGCACGGAGGCAATGAAGTCGACTGCCTCGCGCTCGTCCTTAACCGGACAGGCGCTTCCTATAAACACCGACTTCCTCTCCGTAAACCGATCCTCGCCGTATGCAGACAGCGTGAAATATCCCTTTTCCATTACCTTTGGACAAATTCGGAGTATATGGTTCGGATGGCCGTTTCAAAGTCCTTTTCCTCTACCCCTATAATTATGTTAAGCTCGCTGCTGCCCTGGTCTATCATGCGGACGTTTACCCCTTCCCTTGCGAGGGACTCGAACACCCTGCAGGCAGTGCCCTGCGTGCGTATCATACCGCGGCCTACGACGGCAATAAGGGCTATGCCCTTTTCAATGTCTATATTGTCCGGCGAAACAAGCGCGCTTATTCGGGAGAGTATCTCCCTCTCCCTGCCCTTAATGGCGCTGTCGGACACGATAACACTCATGGTGTCGATGCCCGAAGGGAGGTGCTCGAAGCTTATGCCCATGTCGTTAAGCACCTTCAAAACCTTCATGCCGAAGCCAAGCTCGCTGTTCATCATGTCCTTTTCGATGTTGATGAGGGAAAAGCTTTTCTTGCCCGCAAGGCCGGTTATAATGTACTCGTTCTGGTACTGCTCCGTGGACGCGACAATGCGCGTTCCGTATGCGGAGGGGTCGTTTGTATTTTTTATGTGTATCGGTATGCCTGCGGCCTTTACGGGGAAGATTGCGTCCTCGTGCAGAACAGACGCGCCCATGTACGAAAGCTCCCGCAGCTCGCGGTAGGTTATTATGTTTATGGGCTTGGGGTTTTCGACAATTCTCGGATCCGCCATTAAGAAGCCGGAGACGTCTGTCCAGTTCTCGTAAACGTCGGCACCGACCGCGCGGGCGACTATGGCGCCCGTTATGTCGCTTCCCCCGCGGGAAAAGATGACTATTTCCCCGTCCGCACCGCTGCCGAAGAAGCCGGGGATGACGGCATTTTCACAGCTTTCAAGGACGTGACCCATGACGCGGTTTGTCTTTACAGAGTCGAAGACGCCGTCCCCGTCAAAGAAGACAACAGACGCTGCGTCGACAAACTCGTATCCCAAATAGGCCGCAAGCAGAATGCCGTTCAAATACTCGCCCCGGCTTGCCGCATAGTCCTTTGTGCAGCCTGTCACGAGACGGCTTCTTATCTCCGCAAACTCCCCTTCAAGGCTTACGTCGAGCGCCAAATCGGATATAATGCCTCTGTATCTGTCTTCGACGTCGGAAAAGACGCTTTCCCAGTCACCGCCCTGCGCAGACGCCGCCTGCGCCTGAAGCAAAAGGTCGGTTACCTTTGTGTCGTCCTTAAAGCGCTTTCCGGGCGCGGAGGGGACGACAAAGCGCCGCGACGGATCCGCAAGGATTATATCGCGCACCTTTTTAAACTGCGAAGCGTCCGCAAGAGAGCTTCCGCCGAATTTTACTACTTTTTTCACAATTTTTGTCATTTATACACCAACTTTTCAGGCTATCACAAGGTATCAGACCGGCGAAAAAGGCATCGAACGCGAAAAAACTTTTTGAAGGTACTAAGGAAGTTACCGTCGGCATTCGCCTCCGCTAACATCTTATTCGATTTTATTTTTCGCTCGGAACGAACAAAAACCTTGCAGTACTATAAGTAGCTATCGGCTTTTGTTCGTCCCGTCTGCACACTTTTTCTCTCGGTCTGACATCGTGTCTTTTGGTTAAAAGACTCGCTGTCAAAGGGTATCATACCACAAAGTTTTTCCGTTTGCAACAATTATTATTATATGACTTTCACTTATTTTGCGTTACTGTAAAAAAAGACTTGACAAAACCGATTATAAATAGTAAAATAGCAAGGCAGGTGCGGGAAGCACTCTTCACCGCCTGTTGTTTTTCGATATGTCTGCGTAGCTCAGTTGGATAGAGCGACCGCCTCCTAAGCGGTAGGTCGGGTGTTCGAGTCGCCTCGCGGACGCCAAAAAGCGCCGTAAGCCCTTTTTAAGGGCTGCGGCGCTTTTCGTTTTATATGTATTTGTTTAGGGTGGGGTTTATGCCCGGTTGGAGGTCGCTTAAACGTTTGCGCTAAGCAATTCTTCACGCGAGCGCGTGCGCTGCGGGGACGGCTGCCGCCTCCACGTCGTACTTTTTCACGTTCAATACCGTTTCCCCGTCGATCTGCAAGGGCGACGGCCTGTCAAACTCCACGGTGATGCTGTGGCCGCTTAGCACATCGACGATGGAGGTGTGCGAGACGTGCTTGCCCTGAAAGATGGACGGAAACACGCAAAGCGTGCGAAGCTTGCCGGAATCGTGAATTACGGCCAGTGACACCTTATGCTCCGGATTTTCGCGCCTCTGCTCCGGCGCGGGCATCATGCCGCCGCCGTAATAGCGGCCGTACATGGTCGGTGCGATCCACACCTTTTGATACCTGCGCGTCCGGCCGTCCACCGTGACGACTGCCGCAGACGGCTTGTACCCGTACAAAAGACCCTGTATGGCGATGGAGGTATAGTTGACCGGCTTGTCGGACTGCTCGCGCTTTTTGTCGCCGACTTCGCAGCAGTAGCCGTCTATCCCGTAGCCGACACCGTTTAAGAAGCGATACCGTTTCCCGTTGACAGTGACGCTGGGCAGATCCTTTATGTAACCATTTATCCGAACAGGGCCGTCTTCCTTGATGTCGAGGTCCCGCAGAAAGTCATTTCCGTTGCCGGTGGCGTAGTACAAAATCGGGTTTTGAATTTGCAGTGAATCCGTCGCGTTGATGAAGCGGTTTAAGGTCCCGTCTCCGCCGCAGAGTATAATCTCGTCGTCCGCCCGGACAGTGCCGAAGAATGCCCCATAGTCCGTGATTTCGGTCATGTCGCGGTAAAGCAGTTTCTTTTGCGGCAAAAGCGTCTCCAGCTTCTTCGCATTTTCAAATCCTTTCCCACCGCCCGCAATCGGGTTGTACAGCACATACGTTTCGCCCATGATGTTTCACATTCCTTTCTTTATGTTTTTTCCTTTTCGTCAAGATACCTTTCCAGCATATCACGCACATATCCGCCTATCTGCCCCGTCCGCTTCCCTTTTATCTCTTCCGCCGGGATCACGGCGAGGACGTCAAGATAGACGTGAGTGACATGAAAAGGATAGTTTTTTGAAATCTTCTCCGTCCCGCGGACGGCAAGCACCACGGTATCCGAGCTCGCCTTCTGTGCGATTCTGAACACGCCGTCGTGAAAAGGCAGGAGGACGCCGGTCCTGCTGCGCGTCCCTTCGGGATAGACACCCACGGAGTTTTGCCCACGAATCATCAGCTCTGCCGCCTTGTTTACGGTTTTTATGGCGTTGCGGGGATTCTCGCGGTCGATAGCCATAAAGCAGCATTTGCGTATTATCCGACCGAAAACCGGCACCTTGAAGTTGGAGGCCTTTGATATAAACGCCGGCTTATGTGCGCGGAACACGTACCAGGTGATTATGGGGTCAAACCTTGAACGGTGGTTGCCCGCAAACAGCACCGGCCTGCCCTGCGGAACCTTTTCCGTCCCTTCGCAGTGCACATGTATCAAAGCCAGCTTCAGCGCGACCGCTGTGGAAAAATTGAGCAGGAAGCGGTAGAAGGCGCTTTCCTTTTCGTATTCACGGTGCGGGTTTATCGGGAGGCTGAACAGGAAAAGAAGGAAAAAGACCGCCAGCAAAGCAAGCGGCGGAAAAAGCAAAATATATAGGACTATCAACCTGTTCCCACCCCCTGACTTTTGGGCTTTTTCGACTTTTTTCGACTTTTTAAGGTCAAGGCGGGAAGGAAGGTGCTTTCCCTGCCTGCCGGCCTCGGTGCCGTTTAATACATACTCTCTTTGTATTATATTTCTTTTTGCCGAAAAAATCAAGTCTTATGAGGTAATTATTTCGAATTTTCGTCTGATTTGCCATTGAAAAAACACTATTACTGCGGCAGTTTACCCGAAAAAATGCCTTCGATGACATAACTTGCGGCGTTTGCTTGGCAAAGACGGCTCTTTTTGTTAACATTTTGTTAATTATATGGTTGTATCTTGACGTTAATTTTTCGCTTTTTATTCGCACCTTCCACAGTCGGAACAGCCGTTGCAGATCATTTTACTGCCGCAATGGAAACAGTTTTGGCGGTAATGCGGCACATACAGCGCTTCTTTCGGAATCTCCCTGTCTAAGCGGTCGGTCAGCTTCCATTCCATCGGTTTTCCCGCAAAGTTCATGCCGGATTTATACGCCATTTCGCTTTGAAGCTGTTTTTTTGGCAGATGATATCGCTTGCCGTCTTTGATGAACACCGTCCCTGTTTCTATAAAGCAGAAGGTGACGTCATGCGCCACACATTCCGCACGCAACGCCTTTACCCAGTCGAAGTGGCAGGGTCGTGCGCCGTCGTAATTTTCGCCGCCGCAGATGACCTGTTCGATCTGCCCGTTACCGAGGTATTTTTCGATGCTTACCGAACCGATAAACGGCGCGCACATGATCCCCTTGTGCTTGAAGGGCAGCGAAAGCAGGATCGGTATGCGCTCGTCGGCTCGCCGCTGATTTTCGCAGGTGACGTTGAGCATGACGTTCTCCCAGCCGTCGCCCCAGTCCTTCGGCAAGCAGTCTTCTACTCTTTGCGGACGTTTGGTCAGAAGAAAGAATTTCACGTCGCTGCGCTGCCTCATCAGCTCCCACGCATCATCCCGCCATTCGTCTGCTTCCTCCAAAAAGAAATCCGAGGACATACAGACACGGATCAGTTCTCCGCTTTGGATTTTATAAGAGCCGTTTCGGTTTCTTTGAACTGGATAGGTGAAGCCGGATTTTGTTTTGTAAATATCGGCGCCGTCTCGGTCACGGACGCGGTCGAGAAAATACATATAGCAATGCCGGCAGCCCTCGCTGCATTTCACGCACCCGTGCCACGGGTTCCAAATATCGTGCATAGCCTTACCTCAAATCTTCCAGAGCCTCGCCAATATCGCAGTCAATGCAGATTGACTGCTTCTCTATCTCCGTCGGGCAGACGGCTTCGCCATAGTTTATGCAGGCGTAGACTGCGGCCTTGTTCTGTGCGATCATACGCCAGAAGGGGTATTTGATAATGACCGGCGTGTTGTAGCCGACGCCCAGTTCAAAGAACAGAATCCGCCCGTTTTTCCGCGTTTGCAGGAAGTTTTCATACCGTTCGGCGGCACGGTGCCAGCCGGCGTCTTCCACAAAACGGCCGTCGGAGCGGAGGTTCATAGTCATGGGCTTCCCGCAATGCGGGCAGGTGGGCAGAAGCTCCGACGGGATGCGCATATCCTTTTGCCGCTTCATCATCTGCCGGATCGCGTCTTCGTTGTCGAAGGTTTCCTTACAGCATGGCTCGGAGCATTGGAACAGCCCGTAGTCGCCTTGCGTGTAGAAAAGCCGCCTTTTGTCGAAGCCCGCTTTTTGAAAACAGTGATCCACGTTTGTGGTTATTACAAAATAATCCTTTTCGCGCACAAGGTCAAAAAGCAGCTTGTAGACGGGCTTCGGTGCGTCCGTATAGCGGTTGACCGTTATATATCTGCTCCAATACGCCCAGTGCTCTTCCGGGGACGAATAGGGGTAAAACCCACCGGTGTACATGTCGTGAAAGCCGTATTTCTTTTCAAAGTCTGCAAAATATCGGCGGAAACGGTCGCCGGAGTAGGTAAAGCCGGCCGAGGTAGAAAGCCCTGCGCCTGCGCCGACCACAACGGCTTCCGCTTTATCCAGCGCTTCCCGAAGGCGGTTTACGTTATCCGAGAAGCATCCGGTAGATTTCGTAATCGACATTCTTGAAAACATTGAAGATCACCTCCGTGTCGCCTTTGTATTGCCGCACCGTGTCCACGGCGATTTTTGCGGCTTCGACGTTCGGGAAATGAAACTCTCCCGTGGAAATGCAGCAGAACGCAGCGCTTTTTATGCCGTTTTCCTGTGCCAGCTTCAAGCAGGAACGGTAGCAGGAGGCGAGCTGCTCCCGATCTTTTTCGGTCACTCTGCCGGTTATAATGGGGCCGACGGTATGGAGAACGTAATCGCAGGGCAGATTGTAGGCAGGCGTGAGCTTGGCCTGACCGGTGGGCTCTTCGTGTCCCTGCTTTTCCATAATCTCGGCACAGGCAAGCCGAAGCTGTACCCCGGCGTAGGTGTGGATGGCGTTGTCGATACAGCCGTGGCAGGGAGCATAGCACCCGGTCATGCCGGAATTTGCGGCGTTGACAACAGCGCCGCATTTCAGCGTGGTGATGTCGCCCTGCCATAGGTAGATTCCCGGTTCCGCGGGCGTTAAGCCGGCTATATCGGTCACACCCTTTAGGGCGATTTCCTCCTGTAAATAGGCGTCCTGCACAGTCAGAAAATCCTCACCAATAGGGCACGGCGGGCGGACGTTCATCAGAGAACGGAGAAGCCGCTTCCGGTCCTGTTCGTTTTGGGGAATTTTTATATTCCTGTATTTAGGCTGCTCGTCGATCAGCTTTTGTATGAGAAATATTAGTCTTTCGGCTTGTGTCATGCTATCCCCGCTTTTCTATCGCCTTTACCGGGCAAACCGCAAAGCAGTTTCCGCAGTGTAAGCAGTGATTCTGCTGAATACGGTAGGGCGTTCCCGACTCAATGCACTGCTGTGGACAGTTTTTAAGGCACTTGCCACAGCCTATACATTTATCAAGAATGACATATCCCTTTCGGGTGAGATTTCCCGCGCCGATGGTGTAGCTCTCCCGAAAAATCGGGTTGACGCCGAGGTTGAAATATTCGATTTCCGCGTCCCTGATCTCAAAGACGATTCCCGCCATTTTTCGGGTGTCGCCGGGATAGACGTTAGAGAGATAGGGCTGTTCCACAAAGATCGTGTCGATCCACTTTTCCTGCTCGTCCTCCGAAACTTGAACAGCCTTTGCAGATAGGCGTATCATTTCTTTATACTTTGTGTAGCTAAGCGCCTGCACACGCCCGTCGGTCAGAAGCTCCTCGCAGAAGGCTTTCCCCTTTGCGGTAAAGAAGATCATCCTGTCCGGCTCGTAGTGAATGGCGGAGATATTGCGTATCTGCGGCGCACCGTTTTTGTCCACCGTGGCAAAAGCCAGTACGCCGACATATTCTAATTTTTTGAGACAAGTCTGTGCGTCCATTCTAACCACCTCATTCAATGATCTTATTACGTCCCTGCTTGCGCGGCTTTTCTTTCGGATATTCCCCCTCGCAGTACCCTAAAAGGACAAAACAGCGGGTGATATAGTTTTCGGGGATGTTCCACTCCCGGAGAAGCGCCGCGCCGATCTCGTTATCAAAAGTTTCCTCGCCCCTGGCGATAATGCAGGAGGAAATGCCAAGCTCCGTAGCCATCAGCACCATGTTTTCGGCACAGCAAAAGGCGTCCGGGATGCTGTAAAGAAAATTCTTCATGGCGAAAACAACGCAGACGGAGGGAGCGCCATAGAATCCGCTTTTCATGGTCGGGTCGTCGATAATGCTGGGCTGCTCGGCGGAAACATAGCTGCCGGACAGCCTTGAACGGTCAAACCGGGCGACGTTCAGCCTGCCGATCTTCTCCGCAAGTTCCGCGTTTCGGATGCCAACAATGATACTGCGCTGACCGCCTCCGGCGTTTGGCGCATAAGTTCCCGCCTCGATGATCGTTTCCATATCTTCACGGGAAATTTGCCTGCCCTGATACTTTCGGATAGAGCGGCGATATTTCATAAGCTCTAAAAGTTCCATCAGACTACCTCCTTCCAGCACTGCGGGTCGGCGGCGTAAAAATCTCCGTTTGTCCCCTTGGCAACAGCGGGACAGCCCCGGCACCACGCCTTTAATTCACACTTACTGCACTTGACGAATTTATCATACTCCCGGTACTGCTCCATTTCGCATACCCACACATCCGCCAGCCGGTCGGTGAATACGTTGCCGACCTTGCTCTCCGCCGCACGGCGGCAGGCGTACACGTCGCCGGTGGGCAGGATCGTGATATGGCAGTTGCCACAGTTGCAGCCGCCGTAGATCGTGCCCTCTTTGGTGTCCGCGGGGATTTTGAAAGTCCCAGTTTCATACTCGTAGAGTGTCCAGAGATGGTCTTTTTTGTTGAAATAAGTGTGGTAGCCCTCCGCCTCATACTCCCTGAATTTCTTATCGCAGATCACCAGCAGTTCCCGGTACTCATGCGGCGTCATGGAAGCGTCCAGATCGCCGCCGCTGGGAACATAGCGGGAAAAGGCAAATACGTTTGCTCCCGCAGCCACCACGGCGTCAATGATCCCCGGCACCTCCATGCGGTTTGTTTTGGATACCGTCGTCATAATCACGCTTCGCATCCCGGAGCTGTTGATGCACCCGATCTTTTCAATCGTGCAGTCAAAGGAGCCGGGTTTACGAAACCAGTCGTGGGTCTCATGGAGGCCGTCGAGGGAAAGCTGGTACTTTTCGCAGCCGTAGTATTTCATTTCCCGGCACACCTGGTCGTTCAAGTGGAACGAGTTGCCCATGATGGTAAAGGGGATATCGTGTTCCTTGAACAGCGCCAGCAGCCGCCAGAAATCCGGGTGCAGGATGGGGTCGCCGCCGGTGAGATAAAAATAGGGCAGGCGGCCATACACCTCGCAGAAGTCAAGGCAATTATAGAAGGTGTCCTCCATCTCCGCCCAAGTCATGCTTTTAAGTTCATGGCACTTATCCCCGGAGAAAATGTAACAATGCTTGCACCGCTGATCGCACTCGTCCGTGATATGCCATTGAAAAGAGAAATACTGCTTCATCGTCAGTCCTCGCTTTATCGTAAATCGGCAGAGCCGAAAAATAATCGTGGTTCCCGGCAGGATCGCACCCGCCGGGAACGGTTGGGGTGAACTTACTCCGGCTTGTCAGCAGCACCGCAAGCAGCAGGAGCCTCGGCGGGTTTGTCGGCAGCACCGCAAGCTGCGGGAGCTTCGGCAGGCTTGTCACCAGCGCCACAGGCAGAGCCACACGCAGCCGGCTTTTCTTCCGGCTTGTCAGCAGCACCGCAAGCAGCGGGAGTTTCCGCAGGCTTATCGGAAGCGCCGCAAGCTGCACCGCAGGCGGAAGCCGCCTTGTCCTCAGTCCATCCAGCGAGATTAGAGAGTGCCATGATCGTGTCCTCCTTTATGGATTCAGGGAGCTTTTTGCCTCCTGTATCTATCATTGTACGGATATTTTTTCTCCGCACAAGTACGCACTTTTTTATGGGGATACGCACCTTTTTGTAACTTTTGGGTATTTAGGGCGTTTGACGGTAAAATCAGTTTTTAACTTTTTTGTGAACTCGTCCGAAGCCATTGCATTTTGAAGCGTGTTGCGGTAAAATATGAATGTAACATTCCTTTTTTGATGTAACGGAGGTGCTTTATGAAAACAAAAGCCGAACTCATCCCCGAATGTCCCGTAGCGACGACGGTTCAGCTCATCGGGAACAAGTGGAAACTTTTGATCATACGAAATCTGCTCCAGCGCCCGTGGCGTTTCAATGAGCTTCAAAAGAATCTCGAAGGGATCAGCCAAAAGGTACTGACAGACAGCCTGCGGTCGATGGAGGCGGATGGGATCATCACCCGTACCGTCTACCCCGAAGTCCCGCCGAGAGTGGAGTATGCGCTGTCGGAGCTGGGGGAATCCCTAAAACCGATACTTGACGCCATGAAGACGTGGGGTGAAGGCTACAAAGCTTCGGCAGCGGAAAACGCGCCGAAGGAACGGTAAAGTCCACCACAATTCCTTTACATAGAAGCAAAGACGTGCCGCGCTTTAACATGCGCGGCACGTCTTTTTCTTTCGCAGAGTTCACAACTAT
>CANRAV010000016.1 GCA_947628695.1 uncultured Clostridia bacterium | reverse complement strand
GCCGCCATAGGAAATGCCGCAAACAGGCCGAGAACCATGAATACGGCAAGCGCCATGGATAAATGCCTTAGTGATTTGCTCATGTTTTTTCCTCCATTTAAATTTTTTAGCCCTTTTGCCGTCTTGCAATAACGGCAAAAAAGACCTGCTGTGACAGGTTCGCCTAATGATTTAAGGATATTATAAAACCTTTTGCATTTTATGTCAAGGGCTTTTTGTAAAATTCGTCAAGCATTTTCGGCTTTTCCGTGCGTTTTTGTTAAGAAATCACAAAATGGCCTGCCTCAAATTGTGCGAAATAACAGGCGATTCTTTGAATTTGTCGCCACGTCATGAAGGGGAAGCGCGCGCGGCTGCTTTTTTACTAAAAATGCTTGACAAATTGATACGAGGGGTATATAATAAACATAGAAGGAGCGTTGCCGATAAGCGGCTATCTCCTGTGATTTGTGCAATCAGCCTATTTTCATAGGCCGACCGTCACTGTTCACAGCAGTGGCGGTCATTTTCTGCGATGCTTGTTGACAATGTATATGACAAGACCAATAAGATCTATGAGCATATTCACGAACGCAAAAAGGTCCGAGTATGTAACATGCATAAACAGTCACCCCCTTTCCTCACTAACAAGCAAAGCTTGCAGTGACTAAGGGAGATAGCCGCCTACCGTATATGGCAACGTCCTTCGTTTACATTATACTCTTTTAGTGAAATTTGTCAAGAGGAAATCCGCCGCGCAGGCATGACAGCTTGCGCGGCGACTTTTTTGTTTTTGCTTCGCGTTTCATACGTGCGGCCGGCCTATACATCAATGCGGCGCGACCTGCGTTGCCAGCTCGGGATTCCAAAGGGTGCCAACCCTTTGGCTCTAAAAAGCTTTTGTTTTTCTGTAAGCTTAACCCAAAACAGCCCCGGAGGGACCGAGTCCCTCCGAAAAAACTCGGGCGGGTGCAAACCCGCCCATAATATAATAATAACAGCAACCTCTACGCCTGCGCGGCGTTTATAATTTCGACAAAATCGGCAGGTTTAAGCGACGCGCCGCCTATAAGGCCGCCGTCGACGTTCTCCATAGAGAGCAGCTCGGCAGCGTTGCCGGCGTTCATAGAGCCGCCGTACTGGATGGTAACGGACTGCGCAAGAGAAGCGTCGTATAGGGAAGCGAGCACGCCTCTGATGACGGCGCAAACCTCTTCCGCCTGCGCTGCAGTGGCGGTAAGCCCGGTGCCTATTGCCCAAACGGGCTCGTAGGCGATGATGACGTTTGCCATGTCTGCGGCGGTGACGCCCGCGAGGTCAAGCTTGACCTGCATGGAAACGACCTCCGAAGTTATGCCGGAAAGCCGCTGCTCCTTAAGCTCGCCCACGCAAAGTATGACCTTAAGCCCTGCGGCAAGCGCGGCAATTACGCGCTTGTTGACGGTCTCGTCCGTCTCGCCGAAGTACTGCCTTCTCTCACTGTGGCCGATTATGACGTACTCCGCACCGACAGCCTTAAGCATCTCCGCGCTTATCTCGCCGGTGAAGGCGCCTTTTTCCGCCCAGTGCACGTTCTGCGCGGCAAGCTTGATGGGGCTGCCCTTGACAGCCTCCGCAGCTGCGGGAAGGTCCACAAAGGGTACGCCCGCAATTATGCCACAGCCGCCGACGTCCTTGCCGGCGATGAGCGCCTTTATAGAGTTTATAAGCTCCGTCGCCTCTGCGGGGGTTTTGTTCATCTTCCAGTTGCCCGCTATAACGGCTTTTCTAACAGCTTTGTTCATTATATTATATGCCTCCGTCAGTTTATTTGTCGGTCATTGCCTCTATGCCGGGAAGCGCCTTGCCCTCCAGATACTCAAGGGAAGCACCGCCGCCGGTGGAAATATGACTCATCTTGTCGCCAAAGCCGAGGGTGTTCACTGCCGCAGCGCTGTCGCCGCCGCCGATTATAGTGGTCGCGTCCGTCTCCGCCAGCGCCTTAGCAACCGCTATCGTGCCCTTGGCGAGTATCGGGTTCTCGAAAACGCCCATGGGTCCGTTCCAAACGACGGTCTTCGCACCCTTAACCGCGTCTGCGTAAAGCTTTGCCGTTTCGGGGCCTATGTCAAGGCTCATCATGTCGGCAGGGATGGCTGTTGCGGGTACGACCTTAGTCTCTATCTCCGCATCTATCGGGTCGGGGAAGTCCTTTGCCACAACGCAGTCCACGGGAAGGAGGATCTTTACGCCCTTCTCCTCTGCGGTTTTAAGCATCTTTGCGCAGTAGTCGACCTTCTCGGGGTCAAGCAGGGAAGTGCCGACCTCCAGCCCCTTCGCCTTAAGGAAGGTGTAGGACATACCGCCGCCTATGATAAGCGTGTCTGCCTTGTTGAGGAGGTTTTCAATAACCGCAAGCTTGTCTGCAACCTTGGCACCGCCGAGGATGGTGACAAACGGGCGAACGGGGGAATTGACAGCGTCGCCGAGGAACTTAATCTCCTTCGCCATGAGGAAGCCGTTGGCGGACTCCTCAACATAGGAAGCCACGCCCACGGTGGAGCAGTGCGCCCTGTGCGCAGCGCCGAACGCGTCGTTTACGAACAGATCGGCAAGGGATGCGAGATCCTTCGAGAACGCCTCGCCGTTCTTGGTCTCCTCTGCGCGGAAGCGGGTGTTTTCAAGCAAAACAACGTCGCCGTCCTTCATCTCCGCAACGGCCGCGCGCGCCTTGGGGCCGACAACCTCGTCGTCAGCCGCGAACACAACGGGCTTGCCTAACTTTTCGCTGAGCCTTGCAGCGACGGGAGCAAGCGAAAACTTCGCCTCCGGGCCGTTCTTCGGCTTGCCGAGGTGCGAGCAAAGTATGACCTTTGCGCCGTTTTCGATCAGATATTTTATAGTGGGAAGAGCCGCTACGATACGGTTTTCATCCGTTATGACGCCGTCCTTAAGGGGAACGTTAAAGTCACACCTTACAAGAACGCGCCTGCCGCGAACCTTCAAGTCTTCAACAGATTTTTTTGCTGCCATTTCAATCACCTTTCTGTTTTGTATTTTTCTTCCGCTGTATTATAACACAAAGCGTGCCCGTATGCAAGGGTTTTTAGTGAAACATTTTGCCGGCGACGTCCTTAAATTCGTTTAATGTCTCCTCTTCCGGTTCCTCCGTCGACGTGACCGTATAGACGCCCGCTGCCGCAAGCGCCGGAACCCCGCCGTAAAGCACGCCGAGGTCGTAGCCGGCAGTGGCGCAGACGGTGTTAAGCATCACCGCCGCGTCGTTGCTCCAGAAATAGTAGTTGACATAGGTGGTCTTAAGCGCCTCCTCCATGACCCCCGCCGACGCCGCAAGCAGCGCGTTAAGCAAGAAGCCGGAAAATCCGCTGTCCTTGCTGCCGCGCGGAACGGCCAGAGCAAGCGCGCTTCCGCTTATAAGCGAGCTGTAGGACTTCTGCGCCTCGCTGTGCTTGGGCAGGGGAAGCAGCCCCCATTCGCTTTCCGCCCCCTCGAAAAGGCTTGCGCAGTCAAGCGTTGCCACTACGAAGCCGAGCCTTCCTTTTTTAAATGCCTCCGCTGCCTCGTCCTTGCCGTATACGACCGCGCAGTCGGGGTTTTTGAAAAGCTCTTCGATGACGGCGGCCGTCTTTTCCGCCGCCGCTGCGTCCGCCGCGCGCTCCAAGACACCGCCGTTTGCGGCAAATATGCTTTGCCCGGAGGAGCCGTAGATCGCAGTGGAAAGCGACGTGTCGTCAAGCATAACGGCTATGCCGTCGGCGCCTGCCGCCGAAACTGCGGAGGCTGCGTTTTTAAGCGCGTCCCAGGTGAAGCCGCCGCTTTTGGCAAGCGCAAAAAGGTCAACTCCCGTCGACTCCGCAAGCTTCCTGTTGAAGAAGACGCCCACGGCGGAGTTCGCACTGTTCGTAACGGGACCGCTGTAGAAGTACAGCGTGTCGCCCACGGTCTGCTGCGCAAGCGCGGTTTTGTCTATATAAGGCGCGTCAAGGTCAAGGTAGGGAAGAGAATACAGGTTTTCAAGCATCCCCTCCGCCGCAAGACGGCTTAAAACGCTTACCGGTGCGCATATAAGGTCGGCGCAGGCGGTGTCTGCCCCAAATGCGACCTTAACCCGGCTGTATACCTCGTCCGCCTTCTTCACCTCGCAGGAAGCGCTTATGCCCATATATTGCTGCACAAGCTCGTTCCTGCGCGTAACGGCGCGCGCAAGCGGGTTTTCCTCTTCGTTTTGGAAGAGCTCGCCGGAGACGGAAATTATGCTTGCGCTTTGCCCGCTGTACTTTCCGCCCGCGTTGTTAAGCTCTGCTATCCAGCCGTCGGTGTTTTCGGGGACGGCTATGCTTTCCGCAGGAGCCTCCGTGCTTTCGTCAACGCTGCTGCTCTCCTCGGCCGGGGCGGTGCCGCCGCAGGCGGGAAGAAGCAGTGTCGAAGCGGCCAAAAGGGCACACAAAAGCTTCTTTTTTATATTTTGTTTCACAAACAGTCCTCCAAAATGTTTCACGTGGAACATTCAAAGCGACAGGTACAGCCTGCCTTCCCTGAAGTCCGCCCTTTCGAAGCGCACCGTCACCTCGCTGCCGAAGGACAGCCCGCCCTTTCCGCGCTCGATGTACCCGGTGCAGCCGTTGTCAAGCAGAACCTCCGTCCACCCGTCGCCGACGGCGCTGACAAGGCCGGTGTAGTTTTTCGCACCGAGACGGCGCAGGCACTCCATAGCCGTGATGTCCTCGACCGCCGACTCCACGCGGGAAGCGCGCTTTTCAAGCCTGTTCGCGGCCTCGCAGGCCCTCTCTGCGCGGGCGCGCAGATCCTCCGTATCCACCGCGGCAAGGTGCTCCCTTGCGTAGATGACGCTTTTTACAATGCGCTGTGTAAAGAAGTCCGCAAAGCGGTTAAGCGGGTAGGCAAAGCGCACGTACATCGGCGTCCCGTGCACAACGTGCTTCACGGGTGTAAGGGAAAAGCCCGGCTCGCCAAGCGCGCCGTGCAGCGCGTTCAGAAGCAGCTCCTCCGTCCGCATGCCGTGGCAGGACTCCGCCGCGTAGGCGAAAATCTCGCCGCCCTCTGCGCCCGCCGTGTCGATGCCAAGCGCCTCCGCCTTTGCGCGGAAGTCTTCCACCGCCTCCTCGCACGGCTCCTCCTGCACGCGGTAAAGCGCCGGTATGCCGTTGGCGTGCAGGTAAGAGGCAAGCTCGCGCCCGGTCACCGCGATAAACTCGCGGATAAGCCTCTTCGGGTCGCTTTCCTTCTGGCAGATCACGCCAAGGGGCTTGCCGCCGTGACGGCCGTAGACAAACTTCCTCTCTGCGCGGTCAATGTCCGCACCGCCCGCAAGCACGCGCGCGTTTTGAAGCAGGCCGCCAAGCACAAACATCTGGTTTATCGTGGGCAGCACGGAGGCATATGCCTCCCTAAGCGGCATTATCGCGGAAGAGTCGAAGTCCAAAAGCAGTGCCTCTATCTCGTCAAACAGGCAGTTTGCGGCTGCCTTTACTATGCTTTCGCAAAAATCGAAGGAGAGGACGCGCCCCTCGCCGTCAACGGTCACAAAGTAGCTGACGGCAAGCCTGTCCTCGCCTACCTCGAAAAAGCAGGTGCCCTTTGTAAGCACCTCCGGCAGCATGGGGATCTCCCTGTCCGGAAGAACCACGGTCTTCCCGCGCTCCTTCGCCTCCGCCTCAAGCGCGGTGTCGCGGCCTATAAACTCCGCCGCGTCCATGGTGTGAAGACCGAGGATGAAGTTCCCGTCCCTGTCCGTCTCCACGGAAAAGCCGCACTCGCTTCGGCTGCTTTCGCTTTCGCTGAGTGTTATAACCGTCTTGCCGCGAAGGTCCACCCTTCGCCCCATAAGCGCCGTTATCTCCGTAAACGCAGTCTGCTTCGCCTGAAGAAGCGCGTCAAAGCCGAAGGGTCTGTCAAGCCCCTCCGCAAAAAGCAGCGCCTTTATATACGCCTCCGCCTCGTCGGCAGAGCCAAAGTCCTTTACAACGCGGCAGCCCTCGCCATCCGCACAGGCGCAGACCCTGTCCCCCGCACGGCAGCCCGCAGGCAGAAAGCCGGTTACGGAAAGCCTCTCACCCGTCCCGTCCGCGATAAACGCGGTGCTGCCGGCCTCGCCCTCCAGTACGCCCGTAAGCATGGCGCCTTCGACGTTTTGCGACATATTGTACCCCCATTTCCGAACAAAGAAAGCCCCCGACTTTAAAGAAGTGGGAGGCTATCTGTTTTTCAAATGTTTTCGGTTAAAACGACAACCCCACAGCACTTTGACCCTTCGACCCGCGGCCGAAAAGAACCGTGTTTGTCAACAGCCTTATTCCGCAGAAGTCTCGCCCTCGGAAGCGGCCTCGGATACGGCAGACTCCGTCTCGGATGCAGCCTCGGAAGCGGCCTCGGATGCGGCAGACTCCGTCTCGGAAGCGGCCTCGGAAGCGGCGGATTCCGTCGCGGATGCGGCGGATTCGTCAGATGTGTCGGAAGCAACGGAAGACTCGTCCGCAGCGGAGCTTGTGTTGTTCTTGTCCGCAGTCTGCTTAGCATTAATAAGGAAGAGTGCAAGAACCAAGGCAACGAACAGAACGGCGACAACGTTGGTCACCGTAGAGAGACGCTTATTTATAGCCTGACCCTTTTCCTTGCCGAAGAAGGTCTCGGCGCCGCCGGCGATGGTGCCGGAGAGCTTTTTACTCTTACCGCTCTGCATAAGTATGGAGACGATAAGAAATACCGCCATAATGAGAAGTATTATACCAATAACTTTAACTAACATCTAAAAAATCCTCCAAAAGACATCGAAGTCATAACACGATGATTATAGCACAGCGCGTTTGCCTTTGCAAGTCCATCAACAAAGTTTAATAATTGCTTAATAATTCCTTTACATATGCGCCATATACGCCGTCAATCTCGGCTTGCGTCGATGTATTTGCGTATGACGCGGTATATAAACATGACGAAAGAGACCGCAAGGTACGCCGCAAAAAGTATAAGCGCCCACTTGTAAATCTTCTTCATAAAGTCGCTTGAAAGCGTGTTCTTTATCTTGTCCACGGCGGAAAGCGCGCTGCTTTCCGCGACGGAGCCGTTTGTGACAAGCGGACTTTCGCCGACAAGCTCGCCCTTCAAATAGACGTAGACGCGGCCGACCTCCTGACCTTCCGCAACCGGAGCGGAGAGCGACAAACCGGAAATGTCGGTGTATACGACCGATATGTCGTTTTCCGGATCGATATCCTTGGTCACGAGAAGCTCTATAAGGTCGCGCGCGACGACGGTGACGCTGTCCCTGCCCTTGCCGGCCTTGACGGGCACGGTGGCAACGGCGGTGAAGGGGGAGACGACTGTGTAGTAGCTGAAGGAGGAAAGCGCCCAGGGCAAGAAGTCGCTTATTGTCTTGTAGGTGCTTATCTCGGGGGCGTACTTACTGTCGCCGCTGCCGCCTGCGGCGGTCGCATTGACGCAGACGAACACGTAGGAAAGCCCGTCCTTCTCCGCAGCGGTGACGGTGCAGAAGGCGTCGTTCTTGTCGATGTAGCCGACGGTTATGCCCTTTACGCCGTCTAGCTTATAGCCTTTAAGGTTGTATTCGCTTTTAAGCGCGTTTTTCGTAAAGATCTGATTTGACCCGGTGCTTAGCGTGTAGCTTGCCTTGTCGCTTATCGCAAGCAGGGCGGAATTGGCGTACACGGCGGCGGCTATGACGGCGATGTCCTCAGCCGTAGTTCTGCTTGCGCCGTCAAAAAGCCCGGTGCAGCTGGTGAAAAGCGTGTCCTTGCAGCCAAGCTCCTTCGCGCGCTCGTTCATAAGCGCGACAAAGTCGTTCAGGTAGGCCTTTTCGTTCATGGCGGCGGATGCGGCCGCAGAGTAGTTGTGCGAGTAGTCAAGGCTTTCGCCCGCCCTGTGGCGCATTGCCGCAACGGCAAGGGTCAGGCAGGCGTCGGCGGCGGAGCTTACAAGCGCAGCCGTCAAAAAGTCCTCAAGGTTCATGGCGTCGTCGGCCTCGTCGTAGGAGAAGCCTATATAGCTGCCGTTGCCGCGAAGCGCGCTGTCGTCCGAGCAGAAGGCAACGCTTATCTTCGCCGCAGGGTCCTCTATCTCTTCAAAGGCGACAAGCGCACACATAAGCCTTGCGGCCACGCCCGTCTCAAAGCTCCTGCCGGAGGCGGCTTTAAGCGGAAGGTTGTTGCCCGTGTTCAGGTTCTTTATAACAAGTACGTTTTCCGTCGAGGGCTCGGGCACCTGCTCCGCGCTCGTATCGGCAGGTGCCGAAACGTCGCCGCTTTCCTCCGCAAAGGCGCCAATCGGCGCAAAAACGGCAAGCAGCGCAAGCAGCAGCGCCGTTATTTTTAATACAGTTCTGTTTTGAAGCATCCGTTTTCTCCTTTCACTTGTACCCCCTCCGTGACGGCAAGAGAATGCGCCTTGTCCTCCTCTATTTGGCAAAAAAGCGCGTCTGCGTTTTCAAAGCGCCTCTCGCCGCGAAGGTGCCTGTACAAAAACACGGAAAGCGGCTTTCCGTACAAATCGCCGTCAAAGCCGAAGATGTGTGTCTCGCAAAGTGCCTCGCCGTCGCTTGCAACCGTCGGCTTTACGCCGATGTTGGCGACTGCGCGGTATATCCCGCCGTAGGTCTCGCAGAAGGCAGCGTAAACGCCGAAGGCGGGAAGCGCCATCCCGAAGGGCAGCCGCTGGTTCGCAGTGGGGCAGCCGTAGCTGCGGCCAAGCCGCCGCCCGTGCACCACGGGGAGAGTGAAGCCGTAAAGCCGGCCAAGCCGCTTTTCGGCGCGCTCCATGTCGCCCCTTGCAAGGTCGGCGCGCAGGCCGGTGGAGCTTACGACCTCGCCGTCAAGGCAGACGGGCGGAAGCACCGTAAGCGGCACGCCGAAGGGGGAAAGCAGCCTTTCAAGCGTCGCCGGCGTGCCCTCTCCCCCCTTGCCGAAGGTGAAGTTAAAGCCGCAAAGGACGCGCCTTGCGCCGAATGCGGCGACAAGCGTCTCCTTCACAAAGCTTTCAGGGCTTTTGTCCCTATATTTCTCAAAATCCGCGGCAAAATACATATCGGCTCCGGCCGCGGCCGCAAGAGCCGCCTTTTCCTCCTCCGGGCAGATGTATCCGCCGCCCTGCGGGTGCCCGGCGAAGGTCCATACGAGGGCGGGAAGCCCGCATTCCCTTGCCGCTTCCGCCGTCTTTTCTATAAGTGCGCGGTGGCCTATGTGGACGCCGTCGAAATTCCCCAGGGTAAGCACGCACCCGCCGCGAAGCGGAAGCGACCCTTCAGAAAGCTTTATCATTTATTTCCCTTTCAATACACCGTTTCTAAAGTTTAATATATAATTTTTTGCCGCGTTTGTCAATAGCGGGTATAGATTTTCCCGTTTTAGAGAAAATATATAAAAATCATGAGAGGCGGTAAACATCATGGAAAAGCACGCTGTCCTTCTCGCAGGGGGCTTTGGAAAGCGCCTTCTGCCGATTACGGAAACCCGGCCGAAGCCCCTTCTGCCGCTTGGGAACAGCACCGTTTACGAAATGGCGGCCGATGCGCTTATACGCCACGGCTTTACGGACATAGCCGTCACCACCATGTACAAGGCGGAGATGATAGAGGCCGTGCCCATCTCCGGCGCAAAGGTCTGCTACTGCCGCGAAAGCGTCCCCCTGGGGACTGCCGGCAGCGTCAAAAGCGCTGCTGCGGGCTTTGACGACAGCTTCCTCGTCTTAAGCGGCGACACCGTTTGCGACTTCGACCTCGCCGCCGTATGGAAGCGCCACAAGGCCGGCGGTGCGGCGATAAGCGTGGTCTGCACAAGGGTGCAAAGCCCGACGGAATACGGCGCAGTCATTGCCGAGGGCGGGCGAATCACGCGCTTTGTGGAGAAGCCCTCCTGGCAGCGGACGCTGACAAACCTTGTAAACACCGGCATCTACGTGATAGAGCCAGAGGTGCTGCGCTTTATAGGCGAGGGGAAGCAGGACTTCGCCTCCGACCTGTTCCCGTCTCTTGCGGCTGCCGGGATACCGATACGCTGCATAGAAGAAGATGGCTATTGGTGCGACATAGGCAGCGTGGAAAGCTACTATCACTGCTGCTTTCGCGCTGCGAAGGGTGCAAAAAACGTGCTGTTCGGCAGGGCGCGGACTGCGCCGGACAGCGCCGCCGAGGGCTGCATTCTGTTTGACGGCGCGTCAATGGACGGCGGAAGCGCCGCCTACGGCAGCATACTCTGCGAAAAGGCGCACCTGTCCGCGCATTCCTTCGTCGGCGAGGGCTGCGTCATAGGCGCGGAAACGGTCATAGGCGAGGGCGCCTACGTCTCCGGCGGGACGGCGCTTAAATCCGGCCTGATAGTTGAAAAAGGAGCGAGAATAATGAAAAGCATAATTTTCGGCGAAATACGCAAAAGACACCTTGAAAACGGCAAAATAAAGGGTCGCTACGGCAGCTTTATAAACGGCGAGCTGTGCCTCTCCCTCGGCGGAGCGCTAAGCTTCACTGCCGGCGCGGGCTCGGCAATAGGCGTTATGCACGGCGAGGGGGCAGAGGCGAAGGCGCTTGCGGAAAGCGTGCTCTGCGGCGTGCGCATCTACGGCGGCAGGGGCTTTGACCTTGAAGACGGCTTCGGTGCGCTTTGCGCCTTTTCTGCCAAGGAGTACGCGCTTTCCTTTGCGGTGATGGTGGAGGTTCGCGGCTCTACGGCCTGCCTTACGGTCTACGACGGCGACGGGCTTTTCCCCACCGACAGGGAAGAACGCGCCATAGAGGCCGCCATTGCGCGCCCTGCGCCAACTGCCGTCTCCGCCGGGGAAAGGGTGGTGCTTGAGGGCGAGGACCGTGTGAAGTACCGCTACGCCCGCGCGCTGACCGACCTTGTGCCAAGCCTTGAGGGCTTGCGCTTCAGCATCAAAGAACGCAACGCCGCCTCCGAGTTCCTGTACGCCTCCGCCGAAAAGCTCGGCGCCTCCGTCAGCTACGGCGAGGACGGCGGCGACGTCTTCTACGTCTCGCCCGACGGAACCTACGCCGAGGCGGCGCTTGCCGACGGGACGGAGTGCAGCTTTTGGGGGCTTGTCTGCGCCGCTGCCTCCCTCGGCGGCGAGGCTGCGCTGCCCGCGCTTACGCCGCGCTTCGTCGAGGACGCCGTCGTCAAAAGCGGCGGAAAGTGCGTCTTCTACGGCGAGACCGGCGGCAGAGAGCGCGAGGCTGCCTACCGCTGCTTCTGGACCGTGGACGGCACCGCGCTTGCCCTCCGCGCGCTCTACGCCGCCAAAAAGGCCGGCAAGCCCCTCTACGAGCTCTCCGCACAGATACCGAAACAGACCGTCGAGGAAAAAACCGTGCGCGTAAACGAGGAGGACAAGGCCGAAACCATAAGCCGGCTCTACAAAAAAGGCTCCGCAGCTCGCGGCGGTGAGGGCGTGCTGCTGCGCTACAGCGCAGGCAGCGTCGTAGTCGTGCCGCAGAAAAGCGGCTGCTTCCGCATGTTCGCCGAGGCCGTAAGCTCCGAGGCCGCAGAGGAGCTTCTGGGACTTGCGGAAAGGGAAATCCGTAAGTAGCGATTTTATTATTTTTATGGACGGGCTTGACGCCCGTCCTTGGTTTTTATATGAGGGGACTCGGTCCCCTCATGGCTCTCTAATTAAGGTTTAACATATAATTTAGCTTCTTTTTTCCCAAAGGGTTGGCACCCTTTGGAATCCCGAGCCGGCAACGCAAGCGACGTCTTTGCAATGTAAAAGCCGTTCGCACGTATGGGGCGTGGTTGCTGAAATTTTTTAAAAAGCATAAACAAACGATTGCAATTGTAAAGAAAACGGTATAATATAATCAGATGTTTAAGGAGGGACACATTATGGCAAACACGCTTGTTCAGTTCCGCGCAGATGAAACGGCGAGGATAAAGGCTGCGAATATATGCGAAAGGCTTGGGATAGACCTTCAGACCTATCTCAGGATGTGCATGACGCGGCTGATACAGGAAAACGGGATACCGTTCAGCATGAAGCTTGAAGAAGGCGGCGAAAGCCGCGGGCTTGCGGCGATGAAAGCTGCCGGCCGTATCGCCGCGCAAAACGGCACATCGGAAATGACGCTTGACGAAATAAACGCGGAAATAGCGGCAGCGCGGAGCGAAAGGCCGTGAAGTATTACGCCGTTATTGACACAAACGTTTTATTAAATCAAATACCGTCCGCGCAGCGGACACCGCACTTCTTCACTCTTACTTCTTCACTATTAACTCCGCCGTGCACCCGCGCTCCATACGTGCGGCAAGCCCCCTACACGGCGCCGGCGTAACCTGCGTTGCCAGCTCGGGTTTCCAAAGGGCTGTGCCCTTTGGGTCTAAAAAGCTGTGTTGTTAAAAAAGCCTTATTTAGAGAGCCACGGAGGGACCGAGTCCCTCCGTAAAAAATCAAAGGACGGGCCGGGGCCCGTCCATAAATAATAACCCAAAACCTACAGCTCGATAAGCTCTTTGGGAGACGAAGCGAGCACCTCGCAGCCGGAGTCGGTGACGAGTACGGTGTCTTCGATGCGGACGCCGCCGAGGCCTTCGACGTAGATGCCGGGTTCGACGGTCATAAGCATGCCGGTTTTAAGCGTATCCTCGCTGCGGATGGAGCAGGAGGGCATCTCGTGTATGTCAAGCCCGAGGGAGTGGCCGGTGGAGTGGCCGAAGCAGCCCTCGTAGCCTGCGCCGTATATGTAGTCTCTGGTTGCGGCGTCGACCTCTTTGCAGGGCACGCCGTTTTTAACGGCGGCGACTCCGCGGCGCTGTGCCTCGTACACGGTGTTGTAGATTTTAAGCATCTCGGCGTTTGCCTTGCCGATGACTACGGTGCGGGTCATGTCGGAGCAGTAGCCGCCGTACATGGCGCCGAAATCCAGCGTAAAGAAGCCGTTTTCGGTAAGCACGCTGTCGTCCGGCACGCCGTGCGGGAAGGCGCTTTTAAGCCCGGAGACGGCGATGGTCTCGAAGGCGGGTCCGTCGGCGCCGGCCTTTTTCATAAAATATTCCATCTCTGCGGCGACCTCGCGCTCTGTAATCCCGCGTTTGATAAAGCCCAGGATGTGGTCAAAGCAGGCGTCCGTTATCGCCTGCGCTTTTTTTATGCAGTCGATCTCGAAGGCGCTTTTTATCTGCCTTGCGGGTCCGTTGATGTTTGCCGCGGGTACAAGCTTTACGCCCGGAAGCGCAGACTGCAGCCTTTGGAGCAGGTCGACGGTAACGGCGGTGCTCTCCACCGCAAGGGACGCGATGCCGCGCTTTTCGACCTCTTCCTTCAAGGATTTAATAAGCCCGTCGGTGCTGCGCACAACGGTGACGCCGTCAAGCTTTGCCGTCTCCGCCGCAAGGGCGTAGCGCATGTCGAGGATAAGCAGCGTCTCGTTTTCCAGGCAGAGGGCAAGCCCGTCCGAGGAAGGGAAGCGGGTGACGTAGCGGCGGTTGACGGGGTCTTCGAAAAGCGCACCCTCTGCGCCGAGTTCTTTTGCCGCAAGATAAGCCGTGGTCATAAAAACTCCTCCTTTAAAGCATCCCGAAGAGATAGCTTATATAGTTGTAGTAGTGTGAAAAGACTATTCCCGGTTCCTGCAGGTCGGGCATCCAGCGCTTTACCCATTCAAGGCAGACGTAGCCTTCAAAGCCCGTCGCCTTTGCGGCTTTAAGCGCGTCGTATATAGGCATGTCGCCGTAGCCGGCCATGCGGTATTTAAGGCTGCCGTTTTCCATGTGGCTGTCCTTTACGTGCATGTAAAAGATGCTGCCCGCAAGGTTTTCCGCCGTCTTTTCCACCTCCTCGCCGAAGTAGCGGTAGGGGTGGTTTATGTCCCATAGGACGCCGGTGTTCGGGCGGTTCACCGTTTTTAGGAAGTCCTTCATAACGGCGCTGTCCGCAAGGACGCTGTTCGTCTCCACAAGCGGGCGGGCGGAAATGCCCGCATTCAGGGCGAAGTCGCATATTTGCGCGTATCTCTCGGCGCAAAGCGAAAGGTCGGCCTCCGTCGGGAAGGTGGTGCCGTTTACCATAATCCGCACGTAGGGGACGGAAAGCTTCTCCGCCAGAACGAGGTAGTCTTCTGCTTCTTTAAGGCAGGCCGCGTCGTCAAGGCAGGCGGCGCTTGTAAGGCAGGAGATTTTAAGCCTGCCTTCGAACTTCGCCTTCGTCGCCTCTATCTTTTCGGGCGAGAACACGCCCATCCTCGGGGCGTACATCTCGTCGCCGACGCCGCGAATCTCCACGCCGTCAAAGCCTATGTCCTTGGCGGTGGCGTAAATTTCGTTAAAGCTCCAGTTGGGGCAGCCGAGGGTTGAAAATGCAGTTTTCATCGCTTTTCCTCCTTTAAGCCGTTTCTATTTTGCTCTCTTCCTGCAAAGAAAGCTTCTCTATCGCGTACTCGCGCAGCTTGAACTTTTGTATCTTTCCGCTTGCCGTCATGAAAAAGCTGTCCATAAACAGCACGTAAGAGGGCACCTTGTGCTTTGCCATCCTCTCGCGCACGTCGTTTTTGATCTGCTCCTCCGTGACGGTCTCGCCTTCTTTAAGTATAACGCAGGCGCAGACCTCCTCGCCGTAGGCCTTAGAGGGCACGCCTATGACCTGAACGTCCCTTATGTAGTCCTTTGTGTAAAGGAACTCCTCTATCTCCTTGGGGTAGATGTTCTCGCCCCCGCGGATGATCATATCCTTAATTCGGCCGGTTATCTTGTAGTAGCCGTCTGCGTCTACCTCCGCAAGGTCGCCGGTGTGAAGCCAGCCGTCCTCGTCTATGGCCTGCTTCGTCGCCTCTTCCATCTTGTAGTAGCCCTTCATTATGTTGTAGCCCCTTGCGCAGAACTCGCCCTGTTTGCCGGGGCCGAGGGTCTCGCCCGTTTCGGGGTCGACTATCTTCGTCTCAACGCCGGGGAAGGACCTGCCCACGGTGGCAACGCGTTTTTCGATGCTGTCGTCCGTGGTGGTCATGGTGCAGCCGGGGGAAGCCTCCGTCTGGCCGTAAACTATCACTATGCCGCGCATGTTCATGCGGTCAACGACCTCGCGCATTACCTTTATGGGGCAGGGAGAGCCGGCCATAATCCCGGTGCGCATGTGCGAAAGGTCGTAGGTGTCGAAGTCCTCCCTCTCAAGCATCGCTATAAACATCGTCGGCACGCCGTGCACGGCGGTGCACTTCTCCTCCGACAGCGCCTTCAATACCTTAACGGGGCTGTAGGCCTCCACGGGTATCATCGCGGTCGCGTGGGTGACGCTTGCCATGGTGGCAAGCACAAGGCCGAAGCAGTGGAAAAGCGGCACGCATATGCAAAGCCTGTCGTCCGGGGTAAAGCCCATGCCGTCGCCGATGTTGCGGCCGTTGTTGAGTATGTTGTAGTGGGTAAGCATAACCCCCTTCGGGAAGCCCGTCGTGCCGGAGGTGTACTGCATATTGGTCACGTCGTGGCAGCTTATGCCGCTGCTTGCCTCTTTGTAAAGCGTGTCGGGGCAGGAAGCGCTTAAAGCCTCCACCTCGCTCCAGTTGTACATGCCGGGGCGCTTCATATCCCCCGCGTGGATCACCGCCTTAAGGCAGGGCAGGCGCGGGGAGGAAAGGCAGCCGGGCTTGCTGTCCTTAAGCTCCGGGCACAGCTCCTCCATTATGTCGCAGTAGTTGACGTACTTTGTGCCCTCGATAAGCACAAGCGCCTTCGTGTCCGACTGGCGAAGCAGATACTCCGCCTCGAAAAGCTTGTAGCCGGTGTTCACCGTCACAAGCACCGCGCCGATTTTAGAGCAGGCGAAAAGCGTAAGGAACCACTGCGGCACGTTGGTTGCCCAAATGGCAACGTGGTCGCCCTTAGTGATGCCTATCTGCAGAAAGCCCTTTGCTATGCGCTCCGCCTCCTCGTCAAGCTCCTTCCATGTGCGGCAATAGTCCCGGTCGTTGTACTTTATCGCCGTGCGGTCCGGGTACTTTTCCGCAACGGACGAAAGGTAATCTCCAAGCGTTTTTTCTATATATTTCGGGTTGTTCATTGTTTGTTTGCTCCTTAGTTAAGCAGCGCCCGTATCTCCTCGGCGCTGTATTTGTATACTTTGTCGCAGAATTTGCAGTTAAGCTCCGTCCCGCCCTCGGCGATCATCGCCTCAAGCTCCGCCTTGCCAAGCGAGAGAAGCGCCCTGTCCGTCTTCCTGCGGCTGCAAGCGCAGCGGTACGCGGTCTCCATGCCGTCGAACCGCTCGTATTCTATTCCTTTAAGGTACATTTCCGCGATGTCGTCAAGCGTGTGTTTTTCCACAAGCAGGCTTATCGGCGGAAGCTCTTTTATGTTGTTTTCAATTATATCTATTACCCCTTCGTCCGCGAAGGGTAGCAGCTGCAGAAGCGCTCCGCCGGCAGACAGAGCCCTGTAGTCACGTCCTACGCGCACGCCCAGTGCGCAGAGTGTGGGAACCTGCTCGCTTTTAGCGTAGTAGGCGGCTATGTCCTCCGCCACCTCGCCGCTTGTTATCTCGGAAACGCCGACGTAAGGCTCCTTAAGCTCCGCCGCGTCGCGCAGCACGTACATGCTGCCGCGCCCTATCGCAGCGCCGACGTTAAGCTTGCCGTCCGCCCTCTTCGGCGGGTCGGCCGCCGGGTTCTCTATGTACCCGCGCACGTTGCCCAAATAGTCGCTTGTCGCCATAACGGCGCCCGCTTCCCCGTCGCCCTTGAAGTTTAAGGTCAGCGCGTCGTCCTTCTCGCCAAGCAGGCTTCCCATCATGGAAGCCGCCGTAAGCACCCTGCCAAGCGCCGCAGTCGCCGTCGGCGCCGTTTTGTGTATCTCAAACGCGCGGTTGACAACTGCCGTGCTGTCTGTAAGCACAAGCCTTGCGCTGCCGTCCGCCGTCAGGTATCTTTTAAGGTTTTCCATCGTCTCTCCTATCCCTGCGCCCTGCCGGAAACGCTTTTCGCCACGAAGTACGCCTTCTCGCTGTCCTCGGCAAGCGCGCCGAGGTCCGTGTCGCCGTAAACCGCCGTCACCTCAAAGCCGCACTCCTTAAGAAGCGCGCGTATCCTGCTTAAAGCGTGCCGCTTCTGCCTTTGCACGGTGTCGCGCCGCTCGTAGGCGCCGTCTTTGCCCTCCGAAAACAGCGTCAGGTAAAAGTCGCAAAGCCCGCTTTTTTCGTTAAAGGAGTTCTGCCACACAAGCATCCTCCCCTCGTCCTCGTAAACATAGGCGTTGTCCGCAAACACCTTTTTGTACCTGTAGGGCGTGTTGACGTCAAACACAAACAGCCCGCCTTTTTCGGTGTAGTTATTTACCAGGCTGAAGCAGCGGCGCAAATCCTCCGCCTTAAGCAAATAATTAAGGCAGTCAAAGCTGCACACGGTGGCCTGCACGGTGCCGTAAAGCTCAAAGTCACGCATGTCCTGGCAGGTGAAAAGCACCCCGTCGCCGCACTTCGCGGCCGCAACGGAAAGCATCTCCTCCGAGCCGTCCACTGCCGCAACGTCGTAGCCCTCGTCCATTAAAAGCTTTGTAAGCTCGCCCGTGCCGCAGCCGAGGTCAAGCACCTCTTTTACCCGTATATCCGAATATTTTTCCAAAACGGCTTTAAAAAACGCCAGATACTTTCGGTATCCGGCGCAGTTAAACCCATCATAGCAAGACGCAATAAGCGAAAAGCCCGTGTTCATCTTCCGCGCACCCTTGTCCTGTTTAGTATTAGCCTGTAGCCGCCGCTGCCGTATTTAAGGGCGCGATTGACCCTGGTCACCGTAGCAGTGGACAGACCGGTGGCCTCGCATATCTCGTTGAAGGTGCAGCTGTCGGTAAGCATGCGTGCGGCGGCAAGGCGATTGCTCATCGCCTGCAGCTCGCTTATGGTGCAGAGGTCGTCAAGGAGCTTTTCCGCCTCCTCCGGCGTCCTCGCAGCGGCAAACGCCAGAAAGAGATTCTCCATCTTTTCGTTCTTAAGTTCGCTGTTCATTTCGGCGTTTCCCGCCCTTTCCCTTAGCTTTGTATTGATTATAATACATTTTTTCCCGTATTACAATAGTTTTTTTCATTTTTTTGACCCCTCTTTTTCTGTTTTTTACATATGGCAGCAAAGCCCTGCGGTGCATATCATGTAAAGAACCCAACCGAAAGGAGAAGCAGACATGAGCTTTGTCGAAGGCTTTAATATAGAAAAAGAAGCCGCCGCGATGCTTTGCGGCGGAGAAAAAATGACTCTCGCGATGGCGTATGTGCCGGTTCAGGAATGGGGAGATTTGTATACGGAGGACGCGGCTTTGCAAAACGGGACGCTTTTCCCCGCACTTGACAAGCCCTTCCTCGGCGGAAAGCAGGTGCAGAATGGAAAGAGATAAGCTTTTAAAGCAGATAATGGCGGCTGATTTCGCCATGCACGAGACGGCGCTGTTCTTAGACACGCACCCCTCCTGCAGGCGCGCCCTTGAATACTACGGCAAAATGCGCGCAAAGCGCGAGGAGCTTGCGGCCGCCTACCGCAGGCAGTACGGCCCGCTGACCTACTACGAGGTCGAGGGCAGCGCCTGGAGCTGGACAGACAGCCCCTGGCCCTGGCAGAACAAAAGGGAGGGATAGCCGACATGTGGATATACGACAAAAAGCTTCAATACCCCGTAAACATCAAAAAGCCCGACGCAGCCCTTGCAAAGCTTATCATAACCCAGCTCGGAGGCCCCGACGGCGAGCTTGGCGCTTCCATGCGCTACCTCAACCAGCGCTATTCCATGCCGTATAAAGAAGTCATCGGCATACTGACCGACGTCGGCACCGAGGAGCTTGCGCATATGGAGATGATCTCCGCCATTATCTACCAGCTGACGCGCGGACTTACCCCGGAGCAGATCAAGGAAGGCGGCTTCGACGCCTATTTCGTCGACCACACAACCGGTATCTACCCCGTTTCCGCCGCAGGCGTACCGTGGGACGCCTATACCTTCCAAAGCACCGGCGACGCCATCGCCGACATCAGCGAGGATCTCGGCGCAGAACAAAAAGCACGCAAGACATACGACAACATCCTGCGCTTCGTCGACGACCCCGACGTGCGCGACCCGATAAAGTTCCTGCGCCAGCGCGAAATCGTACACTTCCAGCGCTTCGGCGAGGGCATGCGCATCATCCGCGACCACCTCGACAGCAAGAACTTCTACGCCTATAACCCCGAGTACGACGCTGTTAAGTGATTTTTTGGGTTTATTATCATTTTTTTACGGACGGGCCTCGGCCCGTCCTGCTTTTATATGAGGGGACTTTTGTCCCCTCATGGCTCTCTAATTAAGGCTTTTCAAATAATAAAGCTTTTTAGAGCCAAAGGGCAGTCGCCCTTTGGAAACCCGAGCCGCCAACGCAGGCCGCGCCGCAGATAGGTTTAGGCCGGTCGCACGTATGAAACGCCGGCGCGGTTTTATATACAAAACGCTGCGTAAAGCGGAATTGTCTTCTTGCCGCCTTCAAAGGCAAAGTTCTTTGCCGAAAGCTTTATGGCATAGGCGGGCTTATAGGCATCCATGTAAATAGCAAGGCTTTTCGCCTTTGTGTTGTCTGCGGACTTTACCTCTATGGGAATAAGCTTACCCTCCCGCTGAATGACAAAATCCACCTCCGCTCCGCGCTCCGACGCCCAGTAATACGTCCTGTACCCGTTCGCCGTCAGCTGCGCGTTTACATAGTTTTCCGCAAGAGCGCCCTTGAAATCGTTAAGCTCCTCCGACGCGTACAGTATATCGCCCGCCGCAAGGTCCTTTTTCGCGACAAGCAAACCCGTGTCGGACACGTAAATTTTAAAGCTGTCTATGTCGCGGTAGTTTTCCAGCGGCTTTTGCGCCTGCTCCACCCTGAACACCTGCGACACTATTCCCGTAAGCCGCAGCCACTCTATGGCGTTTTCAAATTCCGCCGCACGTCCGCCCGTTTTTATAAGCTTGTACTGAAAGCGCTTGTTCTTTTTGGAGAGCTGCACGGTAATGCTGTCATAGGCAAGCCGAGTTTTTTTTATCTCGTTTAAGCTGTTGTACTTGCTCATGTCATTGAGGTAGCTTGCAAGAATCGTGTCCTGCGTGTGCCGCACAAGAATAAAGTCCCCGGTCTGAACAAACTGCATAACGCATTCCGGCATACCGCCAACCGCAAGGTACCGGCGGTAAAGCGCCATTGCCGCGTCGTGCAGGGCGGAGGGCATGGGCGTGCCGTCCGCAAAGCAGCTTTTTATCTGCTTTACCAAAGCCTCTTCGCCGGCAGCCAGCATAAATTCCTCCAAATCCATGGGGTAAAGCGTAAGCATATCGACCTTACCCACGGGGAAAGAGAACCTTTCGCGGTTCACCGCAACGCCGAGAAGGCTGCCCAAGGCGATTATGTGGTAATCCGGTGCCTCCTCGCAAAAATACTTAAGCGAAGTAAGCGCGCGCTCGCAAAGCTGCACCTCGTCAAACACGACAAGCGTCTTTTCCTTCACAACCGTCTGCCCGGCTATGTGCGACAGCACCGGCAAGAGATACGAAGGACTTAAGCTTTCTTCAAAGGTCTCCGCAAGGCGCGGGTTTGTTTCAAAGTTAAAATACGCCACGTTTTCGTAACGGGTGCGGCCAAACTCCAAAACGGAATAGGTCTTGCCGACCTGCCTTGCGCCCTGAAGTATAAGCGGCTTGCGGTGGGCGCTTTCCTTCCACGCCTCCAAGGACGCCGTAATTTTCCTGTACATAAAAGCCCCCCTTTTTAAGGACAAGCACAGTATAACAGACATTCGTGTAAAAATCAAGCCTTTTTCGGCGGATTTTTACACTAAAATGCACGAATAATTTCTAAATTTTAACACTAAACGACAGGAAAGCCTTCGTTTAACTGATGCCGCGCACCATACGTGCGGCCGGCGTGTACATCGCTAAGACGCAGCCTGCGTTGCCAGCACGGGTTTCCAAAGGGCTGTGCCCTTTGGGCCTTTGCCCGCGAGCGAAGCGAGCATACAATCAATATCGAATTTTCCGCGGGCACGTACCGCGGAAAATTCTCCTTGGATTCCCGCGAGTGCCTTGACTCCGCCCCGCGGGCGGGGGCAAGGCGCGAGACGCGAGTGAACGGGAATCTATAATAAACCGAAGGCTCTTGGAAAAGCCGTGCTTTTCCAAGAGCCAACCTATTAGCTATATCGGGGGTACCCCCGAAAATCGTCAGATTTTTGGGGGAAATCTACTCGTCCTCCCCTGCGATCATAAATAAATACTCCCCACTCCCCGGGAAGGGGACGTTAAGCTTTTTGACGGGGACGCCGTTCACCTTGTTGTAGAACTTGATGCCGTCGGTGACGCTGAAATTGGAGAAGTCGGACAGCCCCTTGCCGGTGTACTTGACGTATGCCTCCTTGCGCACCCAGATCTCGGCGAAGCGTTCGGCCTCGACGTCGGCGTCGCGCACGCACTCCACCTCGTCGGGGGAGAAGAAGCGCTCTGCCAGCCCGATATAGTCCGGCTTCTTGCGGCGAGTGTCGTTCTCGAAGCGCGCCATATGCTCGCCGTCGACGCCGACGGGCTTGCCGGAGAACACGACCACCATGACCTCGTCGGCGGTGGTAACGCTTACATACATTTCCTCGGGCAGCCCCTTTATATAGGGCTTGCCCCTGCCGGTGTAAAGCACCTCGGCGCTGTCGACGCCGGTGTACTGCCTAAGCGCGGACTGAACCTGCGCGTGCCTTTTCTCCTTGTCCTTTGTGTTTTCAAATACAAACGTCTTTACAGCCATGTGCTTACTCCTCCGTGTTTTCGCCTTCGTCGTCCTCTGCCTCGGGTTTTACTGCCGCAAAGCCTATAATGCGCGCGTCGGTGCCGGTGCGCATCACTATAACGCCGCCGGTTGCCCTGCCGTAAACCGGTATCTCGTCCGCGCTGAAGCGTATGACGATGCCGCTGTCGGTGATAAGCATCACGTCGTCGCCCGGGTTTACAACCGATATGCCTGCGAGGTTGCCGGTCTTTTCCGAAAGCTTGTGGCAGCATATGCCCTTGCCGCCGCGGGCTTGTACCTTAAACTCCTCTATGTCGCAGCGCTTGCCGAAGCCGTTTTCCGTCACGGTGATAAGCTTTGCGCCGTTTTTAATGCTGTCCTCGGTTATGACGCAGGCGCCGACGATAAAGTCGCCCTCCTCAAGCGTCATGCACTTGACGCCGCGCGCCTGCCTGCCCATGCTGCGCGCGTCCGTCTCCTTAAACCTTATGCCGTTGCCGCCGTTGGTGCCGACCACTATTTGGTCGCTGCCGCCGGTCTTAAGCACAAACCAAAGCTCGTCGCCCTCGTCCAGATTCACGGCAAACAGGCCGCCCGTGCGGCGAGTGTTGTACTCCGAAAGGTTTATCCTCTTTATAACGCCGAGCTTTGTTATAAGTATAAGGTAGTTGTCCTCCGAAAAGTCCGTAACCGGGATTATTGAGGTTATCTTCTCGCCCTCGGCAAGCGACAGCACGTTTGCAAGGTGCGTGCCTTTTGCGGTACGGCTTGACTCCGGTATCTCGTAGCACTTCTTCCTGTAGACCCTGCCGTGGTTGGAGAACATCAAAAGGAACGAGTGGCTGTCCGAGACGATGACCTGCTCCACAAAGTCCTCTTCCTTCGTGGTCATGCCGGTAAGCCCCTTGCCGCCCCTGCGCTGCGATTGGTAGGTGTCCGCCGGCAGGCGCTTTATGTACCCGCCGTGCGTGACGGTTACGACGCTGTTCACGCGCTCTATAAGGTCCTCGTCCATTATCTCGTTGTCAACGGCCTCTATGCGCGTGCGCCTTTCGTCGCCGAACTTCTCCTTTACGTCCAAGAGGTCTGCCTTTATTATCGCGGTTATCTTCGACTCGTCCGCGAGAATGGCCTTGTATTCCGCAATCTGCTTGTAAAGGGAGGCAAGCGTGTCCTCTATCTTCTGCCTTTCCAAGCCGGAAAGCCTGCCAAGCTGCATCTCCACAATGGCCTGCGCCTGCACGTCGCTTAAAGCGAAGCGCTCCATAAGCGACTGCTTTGCGTCCGCAACGGAGGCGCTTTCCCTGATAAGCTTTATTATCTCGTCTATGTGGTCAAGCGCTGTCTTGTAGCCCTCGTAGATGTGCGCCTGTCTCTCCGCCTTCGTAAGCTCGAACTTCGTGCGGCGGGTTATCACGTCCTCCTGGTGCCTCAGGTAGTGAACAAGCAGCTCTTTTAAGTTAAGCGTCTTCGGCTCGCCGTTCACAAGCGCCAGCATGTTTATGGGCATGGTGTCCTGCATCTGAGTCATTTTGTAAAGGTTGTTGAGGATAACCTGGCCGTTCGCATCCTTTTTCAGGTCTATGACTATCCTCGTGCCCTTTCTCTTGTCCGACTCGTTGCGTATGTCGCTTATGCCCTCTATGCGCTTCGATTTTACAATATCCGCAAGGCTTGCAAGCAGCATGGAGCGGTTCACCTGGTACGGAACCTCCGTAACCACTATGCTTTCCCTGCCGTGCTTCTCCTCAAAGTGCGCAGCGGCGCGTATCTTCGCCCTGCCCCTGCCGGTCATATACGCCTCGTAAACGCCCGCAAGGCCGTAAAGCGTGCCTGCTGTGGGGAAGTCCGGCCCCTTTATGAACTGCAAAAGGTCGGGAATCGAGCAGTCCGGGTTGTCTATAAGGTGGCAAAGCGCGTCAACCACCTCGCCCATGTTGTGCGGCGGGATGTTTGTCGCCATGCCTACGGCTATGCCGATGGTGCCGTTTACCAGCAGATTGGGGAAGCGGCACGGGAGGACGACCGGCTCCTTCCGCGTGTTGTCGAAGTTGGGCATAAAGTCCACAACCTCTTTGTCGATGTCCGCAAGCATAAGGTTTGCGATTTTTTCAAGCTTGCTTTCGGTGTAACGGTAGGCAGCGGCCTTGTCGCCGTCCATGGTGCCGAAGTTGCCCTGCCCGTAAACAAGCGGGTAGCGAAGCGAAAACGGCTGCGCAAGGCGCACCATAGAGTCGTAAACCGCAGCGTCGCCGTGCGGGTGGTAGCGGCCGAGCACGTTGCCCACGGTGGTTGCGCTTTTCCTCGTGTCGCCGTCGTAGGTGAGGTGATCCTCGTTCATGGCGTAAAGTATGCGCCGGTGTACGGGCTTAAGCCCGTCGCGCACGTCGGGAAGCGCCCTGCCCACTATGACCGACATCGAATAGTCGATGTAAGCGGTTTTGACCTCTTCCTTTATATCGACGTTTATAATCCTCTGCTCTTCGTGACTTTTGTACTCGTTCTCTTCGTTCTCGAAATTGTCGTTGTTTGCCATCGTTTTCTCCCCTTATATGTCAAGGTTGGCGACGTATCTTGCGTTTTTCTCTATAAACTCACGCCGCGGCTCCACGTTGTCGCCCATCAGTATGGAGAATATCTCGTCCGCCTCTATCGCGTCCTCTATCGTAACCTTGCGAAGGATGCGCCTTTCGGGGTCCATGGTCGTGTCCTTAAGCTGGTCGGCGTTCATCTCGCCGAGACCCTTGTACCTTTGAACCTTTATCTTCGGACCGCCCTCTCCGAACTGCGCAATAATGGCGTCCCTCTCCTCGTCGGAGTACGCGTACCTCTCCTGCTTGCCCTTTTGCACCTTGTAAAGCGGCGGTACGGCCGCGTATATGTGCCCGTGCTCTATAAGCGGGCGCATGTGGCGGTAGAAGAAGGTCAGAAGCAGCGTCTTTATATGTGCGCCGTCGACGTCGGCGTCCGCCATCATTATTATTTTGCCGTAGCGGAGCTTGTTTATGTCAAACTCGTCGCCTATGCCCGTGCCCAGGGCCATTATTATGGGCACTATCTGCGTGGACGAATAGATCCTGTCAAGCCGTGCCTTTTCCACGTTAAGTATCTTGCCCCTCATGGGAAGCACCGCCTGGAACTTGCTTTCTCTGCCCTCCTTCGCGGAACCGCCTGCAGAGTCGCCCTCCACAAGGAAAAGCTCCGTATACTCCGCCCGTCTCTCGCTGCAGTCCGCAAGCTTGTCGGGCATGCTGCTGCTTTCAAGCAGCCCCTTGCGGCGCGTAAGGTCGCGCGCCTTCCGCGCAGCCTCCCTCGCCCTTGCGGCGCTTATCGCCTTTTCTATAATTGCCTTGCCGGTGGCCGGGTTCTCCTCCAAGTACTCCGAAAGCTTCTCGCTTACCATGCCGTCAACTATGGTTCGCATCTCGCTGTTGCCAAGCTTGGACTTCGTTTGTCCCTCGAACTGCGCGTTCTCAAGCTTCACGCTTATTATGGCGGTAAGCCCCTCCAGCACGTCGTCGCCGGAAAGCTTCTCCTCGCCCTTCAGTATGCCGTGGTTTTTCCCGTAGTTATTGAGAACCCTCGTCAGCGCTGCCTTAAAGCCCGTCTCGTGCATGCCGCCCTCGACGGTTCTTATGTCGTTTGCAAAGGACAGAATGGTGTCCGTATAAGACGCGTTGTACTGCAGCGCCGCCTCTGCGACGGAGCTGTCCTTCCCCCCGCTTATATAGATGATGTCGGGGTGCAGAAGCTCCTCGTGCTTCTTGGCGTTTATATGCTCCACAAAGCTGCGTATTCCGCCCTCGTAGCAAAGCGACTCCTCGGTCACTTCCTCACCGCGCTCGTCGCGCAGCGTTATGCGAAGCCCCGCGTTCAAAAACGCCTGCTCCCTCAGTCTCGTCTTCACGGTGTCAAAGTCAAACACCGTCTCTTCAAATATAGTCTCGTCCGGGTAAAAGCGGACGTAAAGCCCGTGCTTTTCCGTGCTTCCGACCTTCTCAAACGGCTTCGAAACCTTGCCGTACTCAAACTCCTCGGTGTATTCAAACCCGTCAAAGCAGTCCCGCATCAAAAGCTTCTTCGACAGCGCGTTGACAACCGACGCGCCGACGCCGTGCAAGCCGCCCGATATGCTGTATCCGCCGCCGCCGAACTTGCCGCCCGCGTGCAGCACGGTGAACACCACCTCCGGCGTGGGGATCCCCATCTTGTGATGTATCCCGGCCGGAACACCGCGCCCGTCGTCCTGCACCGAGCACGACCCGTCCCCGTGCAGCGTCACCGTTATATGCGTGCAGTAACCCGCAAGCGCCTCGTCTATCGAGTTGTCCACTATCTCGTAAATGAGATGGTGCAGCCCCCGTATCGACGTGGTGCCTATATACATGCCCGGGCGCTTCCTGACAGCTTCCAGCCCCTCCAACACCTGTATTTGATTCTCGTTGTAACTCTCGGTCATCGCTTGTCTCCTCTTTTCGTTGTAACAACCGCCCGCTTTTTTAACGCGCCGGCGGAAAGCGCCGTCAAATATACCCTGTCCGTGTAGGCCTCCGTCGTCACCACAAAGGCCGACGGCAAATCTGCCGCCAAATTCACCGCCTTGTATTCCCCCTGCATCCGGCTTAAAAACCGCCTCGTGTCCGCAGATACCGTCGCTGCGTCTATGTCAAATATCCCCAGCAGGTCCCTGTCCTTTACCGTTTCACTGCTTCCTATGTGCATCTTGTTTGCTTGCCTTTTTTGTTTTTTTATTTTCGTTTATTATGGCCGGGCTTGCGCCCGTCCGGGGTATTTTTGAAGGGACTCGGTCCCTTCAGGGGCTCTCTATTTAAGGCTTTTTTAAAACAATAGCTTTTTAGACCCAAAGGGCACAGCCCTTTGGAATCCCGAGCCGCCAACGCAGGCCGCGCCGGCGCCGTGTTTAGGTCGGCCGCACGTATGAAGCCCCGGTTCAGATTAAGCAATATACAATATAATGCAGAAAAAGCGTAGCTTTTTCATCCGCACTTCTTCACTCTTACCTCTTCACTTAAAGCGAAGCTTTATCGGTTCCCTATTTTCCCGTCTTTCACACAGAGGCGGTTTTCCACATTCGCGCCCTCGAAAAAATCGGTCTCGCAGCCGGTGATAATGACCTGCCTTCCGGCGGTCTTTTTAAGCACTATTTCGCGCCGGTATGCGTCCAGCTCGCTCAAAATGTCGTCAAACAGAAACACCGGGTACTCGCCCGTGGCGCGCTTCGACATTTCCCCCTCCGCAAGCTTAAGCGCCAAAACCGCGCTCCGCTGCTGCCCCTGAGAGGCGTAATAGCGCGCGTTCTTCCCGTTCAAAAAGACGGAAAAGTCGTCCCTGTGCACGCCGAAAAGACACATCCTGTGCGTCACCTCCGCCTCCGCCTTGGAGTTCAAATACGCAAGCATGGCCTTCCTTGCCTCCTCCGCGCTTTCGTGCTCCTCCTCCGTACAGCCGGCGTAGCGAATGATAAGCGCCTCGCCTCCGCCGCTTATTTCCCCGTGCTCCTCTGCGGCGACTGCGGAAAGCTGCTTTAAAAACCGTCTCCGGTTGAAGCTTATCGCACCCGCCGAGAACGACGCCTTCTCGTTGTAAACGGCAAGCATGTCGTACTTGTACGCGTCGGTCGCCTCGCTTTTAAGCAGTGCGTTCTTCTGCGCCAGAATGCGGTTGTACTCGCTTAAATAGCTCGCATAGCGCGGATAGCTTTGGCATATGGCAAGGTCTGCAAAGCGCCTTCTGTTCTCCGGCTGACCCTTGATAAGCGACAGGTGGTCGGGCGTGAAGACGACGGCGCGGAAGGCGCCGAGATACTCCGACAGCTTCGTCACCTTTACCCCGTCCTTTTGGAACTCCCGCCGGTGGTTTTTGTACAGCTTAAGCCCCATTTCGGCCCTTTTGACGCGGTCGGAAAACGTCAAAAACGCCGCAGCCGCGTCGCAGCCGAACCGCAAAAGCTCCCTGTCCTTGCAGCCGCGGAAGCTCTTCCCGGCGGCAAAGTAAAACACTGCCTCAAGTATGTTGGTCTTGCCGGCGGCGTTCTCGCCGTATATGACGTTGACCCCGTCGGTGAAATTTATCTCGCTGTACTCGTTGTTGCGGAAATTTACAAGCTTCAGTCTCTCTGCAAGCATGCGCGCCCTTAACCGTTAAGCCTCATGGGGAGCACCAGGTAAAGGTACCTGCTGCCCTCTTTTTCAACCGCCGGAGTTATCACCATAGACATAAGCGGCGACGAGAGGGAAGCTAAAACAAGCTCGTCCTTACAGGCCCTTAAAGCGTCCAAAAGATAGCGGTTGTTGAAGCCTATCTCTATGTCCTCGCCCTCTTTGCTTATGCGTATGTTGTCGTTAACCCTGCCGTACTGTGTGGAGCAGCTGATGTTTAAAACGTTGCCCTTAAAGCTGCATTTAAGCGGGGTTATAAGCTTTTCGTCTATCAAAAGCGACGCCCTTTCGACGCTTTCTATAAACGAGCCGGTGTCTATCTTCGCAAAGATTTTGTTCTGCGTCGGTATTGCCTTGGTGTAGTCGAAAAATTCGCCCTCTATAAGCCTGGAGAAGAAGACCGTGTTCCCCACGCGCATTATTATGTGCTTGCCCGTAAGCTCGCAAATGACCGTCTCGTCCGGGGCGGTGAGCAGCTTTGAAAACTCGTAAACGCTCTTACCCGGCACTATGAAGCTCATTTCTGCCTCACAGCCGTTTATTGCGTCGTCCTCCTCTCGTAGTGCCATTCGGTGGTTATCGAGGGCAACGACGGTCAATTTTTTGTTCTCAAGCTTAAAAAGCTCGCCCGTGAGGATGGGGCGTGCGTCCGTCTGCGCGACGGCGAAGTATGTGGAGGCTATTACGTCCTTCAAGGTTCCCGCGTTTATGCGGAAGCTTTTGTCGCCGGAAAGCTCCGGCAGGTTCGGGAACGCGTCGGCAGACAGTGCGTGTACGGAAAAGTCGCTCTGCGCGCCGGTTATCTTGACGATGTTGTTTTCACCCGCCTCAAAGTGAATGTCGCAGTCCGGAAGGTTGCGGATTATGGCAGAGATCTTCTGCGCGTTCAGTATAACCGCGCCGTCCTCCTCTCCAAGCACCTGCGTAAAGGTCTTAACGCCCTTTTCAAGGTCGTAGCCGCAGACGGTAAGCTCTTCGCCCCTGAGGTCGAAAAGCAGCCCTTCAAGTGCGGGAAGCGTGCTTTTGGTGGAGGAGGCCGTAAGCGCGGGCATTATCGCGCTTAAAAGCGTCCTCCTGTCGGATGTGAATTTCAGTGCCATTTTTTCTCCCCCGTTTCCCCTATACAACGAATAAATTCGTTGGAGGAATATTAGTTATAGTTATAGTAGAGTGCGGCGGAAAGACGGAAAAGTCCGTTTTTCCGCTTTTTTTCTTTGTTTTTCGAGGATTTTTCGTGTGGAAAAGAGAGAATTTTTCCGGTGGAAAAAATTTGTGTTTTGTGGGTTTTGTTTTTCAAACGGACAGCTCTCTCTTGATATCGGCGATTTCCCTTGCGAAATTGTCGTTCTTTTTCATGTCCTCGTCGACTTTCACACAAGAATCCATAACGGTTGTGTGGTGTTTTCTGAGAATTGCGCCTATTTCCTTATAGGTCATGTTAAGCATGTCGCGCATCAGATACGCGCAGATATGACGGGCGTTTTTAATGGAGGCGTCGCGCTTTGCGCCCGTGATGTCCTCTTTCTTTATGCCGTAGCGCATGGAGACGTATTTGAGTATCTTTTCGGAGTTTACGCTGTCCTCCTCCGCCTTTTTAAGGTAGGCGGAAAGCACCCGCTTTGCCATCTCGAAGGTTATCTCCTCGCCGCCTATAAGGCTGTGCGCCTTAAGCGTCTTTATGGAGCCCTCTATTTGACGGATGTTTGTTTTGATGTTTTCCGCAAGGTACTCCAGCACGTCGTTCGGTATGTCAACACCGTAAGACTCTGCCTTGCGCTTAAATATGGCCTGCCTAAGCTCCGCATCCGGGGGCTGTATGTCGATAAGCCCGCCCATGGAGAAACGGCCGATAAGGCGCTTGTCTATGTTCTCAAGCTCCTCAGGCGGACGGTCGGAAGCGAAAACTATCTGCTTGCCGTTGTTGTAAAGCGCCTCGAAGGTGTGGAACATCTCCTCCTGCACCGCCCTTTTGTTCGCCAAAAACTGTATGTCGTCCACAAGCAGAAAGTCGAGATTCCTGAACCGCGATCTGAATATCGCCGGGTCGGCCTTCTTTGAAATGCTGTCCACAAGCAGGTTTGTGAACTCCTCACAGGTTATGTACACCACGTTGAAGCCCGGCCGCTTCGCCTTCATTTCGTTAATGATAGCAAAAAGCAGGTGCGTTTTGCCAAGGCCGGAAGGCCCGTACAAAAACAGAGGGTTGTAGTAAACCGCGGGGCTGCCGCAGACCAAAAGGCTTGTCTCATAGGCGACGCGGTTGGAAGAGCCGACGACGAAGTTTTCAAAGGTATAAGCGGGGTTCACGGCAGAGCCGGTTCTCTCCTCCGCCTCTTTTTTCTCCTTCTCCTCCTGCTCCTTTTGAAGCTGTTCTTCCTCAAGCTCCTCTTTTCTTAAAACGCGTATCCTGACGTCGTCAAGACCTAACTCCGCCTTAAAGGCCCTTTGAAGATAGGGCATGTACTTTTCGTAAATGGCGGTGCGCTTCATCTCCGAATCGCAAAGCAGCGTCACGCGGTTCCCCTCTATGGAGATGGGCTTAAGGCTTCGCAAAAAGATGTTCATGGTCATTTCCGATACTTCGCACTGTTCGACGATATAGTCAAGCACAGATTGAAAGGTGTATTTTATGTCAAGCAAATATTTCACTTCCTTTGCATTGGAATATATTTAGTGAATAGGTAACAGTGAAGAGTGAAGAAGTAATCCGACTGTAGCTTTGTGCGTCTGTCAAATGCTTTTTGCGTTTTTATTTTTAAGGCTTCAGCCTGCCAATCAGCACCCGCATATTTAAATGAAATAACGTCCGCGAAGCGGACACCGCACCTATTCACTTTTCACTATTACTTATTACCTTCATTCAGCCTATCACATTTCCGTCCGTAATTAAAACTCTTCTATAATTATAATAGCACAAATATCGCCCAAAGTAAAGTAAAAACGCAAAAAATTCTGCATTTAAGGCTAAAAAGTGAAAAATATACTTGACAAGACGCCGTTTTTGTGTATAAAATATATGTTGCTGCTTTGAAAAAGGCAAAGCTCGGTTTTACATATGGGTTTAAGGAGGTGCAGCAGATGCTTAGAACATATCAGCCCAAGAAGCGCCACAGGAAGAAGGAACACGGTTTCAGGAAGAGAATGGCAACCGCCAACGGCAGAAAGGTGCTTAAGAGGAGAAGGGCAAAGGGCAGGATAAGGCTTAGCTATTAGTTTAGGGCACGGGTTTGCCGTAAGGGTCCCCGTAAAAGGTGTGGGGGCTTCCCCACGTTAAAACGGAGGCGCTTTTTGAACTACCCTGTAATTAAGGAAAACCACTTATTTTCAAAGGCATACGAAAGGGGCAAAAGCTTTGTTTCGGAGGGGATGGCGCTTTATGTGCTTCGCTCGCGGAACAGGAAAGAGACTTTTGTCGGTTTCACCGTATCCAAAAACAGAGGGAATGCGGTTTTGCGCAATCGGCTTCGCCGCCGGATGAGGGAGGCATACCGCATTCTTTATCCCTTTGTAAAGAAGGGGTATCTTATCGTTATTGTCGCCAGGCAGCAGTGTGAGAGATATTCGTCGACCGAGCTGTGCGAGCAGCTTCACGCGCTATTCAGGAAGGCGGCCCTGTTTTGAATACGCAAGTCCCGGGCGTACTTTTCCCGCCCGCGTTGCGGGATACGCGGTTTTTTGAAAAATGAAAAGGCTAATGGTGTATTTTATAAGGCTCTATCAGAAGCACATATCGGCGCACACGGCCGCTCACTGCCGCTTTGTGCCGACCTGCTCTCAGTATGCCCTGGAGGCTATTAACGAGTGGGGTGCTTTTCGGGGCTTTTTTTTGGCTGTTTACAGGGTTTTAAGGTGCAACCCGCTTTGCAAAAGCGGTTACGATCCGGTGCCGCTTAGGAAGAAAGGGCATAACGACAAATGAGTTATATTTACAGTTTTTTCGGATGGATACTAAAGCTTTGCTACAGCATATCCTTCAACAACTACATCCTGACTTTGCTTATTTTTGCGCTTGTAATGCAGATAATACTGTTTCCGTTCGGTATAAAGCAGCAGAAAAGCACGGTTAAACGCGCCGCTCTCCGTCCGAAGGAGGAGGAGATAACGCGCAAATACCGCGGCAGGAACGACCGCCAGACGCAGCAGAAGATGCAGATGGAGATCCAGGAGATGTACAAGGCGGAGGGGTACAGTCCCACGGCGGGCTGCCTGCCGCTGCTTATACAGTTCCCCATAATCATCGCACTTTTCGCCGTTGTGCGCGCGCCGCTGACCTACACCACGGACATGAACCGTCAGGGCGTCGGCGAAAGCGGCTACGTGCTTAACGACTTCTATCAGCAGGCTTACAGGGTCATAGACAACCAGGTGGGGGCATACGAAGACCGCGTAAGCGCGCTTGAGGCTTCGAAGGAAGGCAAAAGCGAGGAGGAAGCAAAGCAGATAGACGCGGATATAAAGTACGCAAAGGACAGGATAAGCAGCCTGAAGGCGACAAAGCTTGCCGAGGACAAGAGAAGCGGCCTTATGGTGCAAAGCAGCGCTTACAGGGAGCTTGACCTTATAAAGTTCATGCAGAACGACGTGAACACCTTTATGGACGACTTCACCGACGAAAACGGTGTTTTTGCCGTAGAGGGCAGCGATATAAGCGTGATTCTCCCCGAAAAGAAGGGGAAGGACGTGCTTGAAAGCGGCAGCTTTACGGACAAGCTTATCGCAAAAGAGGACGCCTCCGCGCTTTACGAGGGCGCGAAGGAATACGACTTCAACCGCATGCTCTCCGACAAGGGCATATATACCGAAAAGGACGTCGAAAAGGGCATCAAAAACGGCGCAATGTGCCTGCCGAACTTCGAGTTTATAGGAAGCACAACGATACTTGACCAGCCTTCTTACACCAAGTTCAACTGGCTGCTGCTTGTGCCGATACTTGTGTTTGTATCAAGCTTTTTGTCCGGCGAGATAACGCGCAAGCTTACGTCGCCCTCCGTGCCGGACGGGCAGCCGAACCCCATGAACGGCGGGATGATGCGCATAGGTATGCCGCTTATTTCCACGCTGTTCGCGTTCTCCTTCCCCGCCGCTATCGGTATATACTGGACGGTTAGGAGCGTGTTCTCGATAGGGCAGCAGTTCCTGCTTACGAAGATGTTCCCGATACCCGTGTTCACGGAAAGCGAGCTTAAGGAAGCCGTGAAAGAGGTCAAGCAGGCGAAGAAGAGAAAGAAGCTTGTCACCATAGAGGTGGACGAGGACGACACCAGCTATGACGACATCGCAATAAGCGAGGAGAGGGCGGAGAAGATACGCCGCCGCAGAGAGAGGCTTCAAAGGGAAAACGAGGCCAAAAACGGCGTTGAAGAAAAGCCCGAAAAGACAGAGAAGGGCATCGAAAAAGAGGCCCTTAAAGACAAGGACGACGGGAAGGATCAGCAGTTATGACAAAAGAGACAACAGTTTCGGCAAAAACAATAGAACAGGCCGTTGCGGAAGGCGCAGCGGAGCTTGGCTACAGTGTCGACAAGGTCGGCTACGAGGTGCTTGAAGAGCCGCGCAAGGGGATACTCGGCATCGGCGGCAGCAACGCGAAGGTTCGCGTTTACCACGAGGAGACCCCGGCGGAGAAGGCATACGCCTTCTTGAAGACGCTGCTCCAAAATATGGAAATAGATGCGACCGTGGAGCTTGGCGAGGAGACCGAGGAGGCTGCGCTTATAAACATAACGGGCGAGGACCTTGGGCTGCTTATAGGCAAGCACGGCGACGTTCTGGACGCCATACAGTACCTGGCGACACTGGCCGCAAACGTCGACAAGGGCGACTTTTACCGTATAACCGTGGACATAGAGGGCTACCGCGAGAGGCGTGCGGAGGCGCTTAAGGCGCTTGCGCGCAGGATGGCCGAACGGGTGCTTAAAACCCGCCGCAGCGTCACGCTGGAGCCTATGAACGCCTACGAGCGCCGCATAATCCACAGCGAGGTGCAGCTTATAGAGGGCGTTACCACCTACTCCGTCGGCCAGGACGCCGACCGGAAAATCGTGGTCTGCATCAAGAAAAAGGTCATTCAAAGCGAAAACGAACAGTAAAAAAAGTCCCGGCGTCATTTCGGCGCCGGGCTTTTTTAGTTAAGAAGTAAGAGGTAATAGTGAAGAAGTGCGGAAAAAAGCTTCCGCTTTTTCATTTTAATTGCTGCATAATCCGGTATGTAAGGAAAACGATCCGTGTCAATTGATATTGCAAAAAAAACAACAATTATCTTGCTTTTTCGCTCAAAACGTTGTATAATCGACTTAAGGGGAAATTTCCCCAATAACACAAAGGGGCGAAATCATGAAAAGAATTTCGGCTGTTATACTTGTGCTGATTTTTGCCATAAGCGTGTTTTGCATTCCTGCGGCGGCAGAGACCGCAAGCGGTGAATGGGGCGCACTTAAGTGGGAGCTTGACGCAGACGGCGTCCTCACCGTCTCCGGAGACGGCGAGATGGACGACCTTGACTCCGAAAGCAGCGACGCCTGGCTTCCTTATGCAGAAAGCATTAAATCCGTCGTCGTATCCGAAGGCGTTCTGTCTATCGGCAATTATGCGTTTGACGGCTGCTCTTCCCTTGCAGATGTAAGCATTCCCGGAAGTGCTGCTTCTATCGGATATCAAGCGTTCGGGAATTGCTCCTCTCTTGAAAGCGTAAGCATTCCCAAGGGCGTTGCCGAAATAGGAGGCCTCGCCTTTTTTGCCTGCTCGTCTCTTAAAAGCGTAAATATTCCCGACGGAGTTGTTTCTATCGGAGACGGTGCGTTTTGGGGCTGTTCTTCGCTTTCAAGCGTAAATATCCCCGGCAGCGCGGTTTCTATCGGAAGTGATGCTTTTATGACCTGCTCTGCTCTTACAAGCGTTGCAATCCCCGACAGCGTTGCTTCTGTCGGAAGCCGCGTGTTCTCCGGCTGTGAAGCGCTTGAGGCGATCACCGTAGGCGAAGGCAACCCCGTTTACCGAAGCGAAGGCAACTGCCTTATTGAAACAAAAACAAACGCCCTTGTTGCCGGATGCAAAAACAGCGTTATTTCCGACGGCGTTGCTTCCATCGGAGATTACGCGTTCCACCTCCACGGCTCTTTTAAGAGCATAGACATACCCGACAGCGTCACCTCTATAGGCGAGGGCGCGTTCGGCGGCTGTTCGCTTACAGGCATAACTATCCCCGAAAGCGTCACCTCCATCGGCGGAAGCGCGTTCTCCGGCTGCTCTTCGCTTGCGGACGTAACCGTTCCCGGCGGAGTTGATTCCATCGAGGAATACACCTTCAACGGCTGTGAGTCTCTGACGAGTATAGACATCCCGAACGGCGTTGCTTCTATAGAAAATCAGGCGTTCTTCGGCTGCCTTTCCCTTAAAAGCGCAACTATCCCCGAAAGCGTCACTTCAATAGGGAGCTTGGCGTTCGGCAGCTGCCTTTCTCTTGAAAGTATAACCGTTCCCGAAAGCGTCGCTTCTATCAAAAAAGATGCGTTCTTCGCGTGTGAAGCGCTTAAGACCGTTTACGTAAAATCTCCCGCGGCTGCGGCGACGCTTGCAGGCAATGACGCCGAAGGTTCGCTTATAGAATACGCCGAAACGGTAATTTTTGCAGACGGATTGGAAAGCCCCGACTTCATAAAGGAAAACTACCCCGTCGCCGGCACGGCGGCAATAGGCGGCGAAAGCGTGATCTGGTACAAGAAAACCAATGAATGCGCCGTTCACTTCTACGAGAACGACTACGACGCCGACTGCAATATATGCGGCGAGGTGCGTGAAGTGCAGACGCCCGTCTCGGCAGACGCCGCCGAAGGAAGCATCGATTCCGCACCCGACGGAGGCAGCAGCGGCGAAGGAAGCATCAACTCCGCACCCTACGGAGGCATAAGCCCGAAAGCTATTGCCATAGCTGCGGTCGTGCTTGTATGCGTCATCTGCGCCGCGTTCGCGGCTTGGCGTTTTAAAAAGTCCCGCCGCGGCACATAGATGAAAGGATTCATACGTGCGACAAGCCTACACACGGCAGAGGCGCAGCCTGCGTTGCCAGCACGGGATTCAAAGGGTGCCAACCCTTTGGGTCTAAAAAGCCATGTTGTTCAATAAACCTTAATTAGAGAGCCATGAAGGGACCGAGTCCCTTCATATACAAATATAAAGGACGGGCCGGGGCTCGGCCAAAATAATAAAAAAGCGAAAAAGCTTGGGAATAAAAAGCGAAAAAAACGAGGGCGGGCCGGGGCTCGGTCTAAATAATAAAAAAGCGAAGAAGCGAAGGCGTCAGCGAGGCGTGCGTGCGGGGGGCATGTGTTTGGATAGAGGCGTTTACTTTTCGTCTTCCAGGCCGAAGTGCTGTACCAAAGCGGACAGCATTTCCTCCCTTGTGTCCGTATCAAAGTCGGAGCGGGTGTAGGTAAAAAACCCGGTGTGTTCCCAATCGACACCGAGCGGGGGACGGTACGACACCCAGGAATTGAAGTTTTCGAGCACTGCCTCCGGATCCGGGCACTTCTTTATCTCGGCCATCATAAATTTTTTGTCCGGGTCATCCCGGTCGAAAAATCGGGTGGAGGCTATATCCGGCGGGTCGCAAAGGAGGATCGCAACGCGGTTGTAGGGCGAGATCTCGCGCAGAACGTCGGGAGGAATATTGGTGTCGGCCACGACCTTCTTCCCGGACGCAGCCAGCTTTACAAGCTCCAAAATCTCGATTTCCGTGCACTCGCTTGAAGTCTGCTCTGTCCATTTCCAATGCTCTTCCGGGGTCATGCCAAGCCATTCCCGCCAGCCGCTCATGGTGTCGAAATAGCTAAGCCCCGGCTGCTTCCAACGGGAAAGCTCCTTGCGCGGGAATACGTCGTGGAAGTTTTCGCCGCAATGTATCATACCGTACCGCTCGGCAAGCATCCTTACCATAGTGGACTTGCCCGCATAGCTGTGCCCGTTTATAAAGTAGACGTTTTGCAGGTAATGCTTTATGATATTCCCGCTGATTTGTATTTTCATCTTTTCCTCCGATCGGAGAGTTTATTTTGCCTTTTCGTTTGTAAGCAGGCAGACGCACTCGACGTGGGCGGTGCGTGGGAACATGTCGACGGGGACGATGCGGCTGACGGCATAGCCGAGTGCGGCGAAGCGTGCAGCGTCCCTTGCGAGGGTCGCTGGATTGCAGGAGATGTACACAACGCAGCGCGGTGACTCCGCCGCTATCTGCGAGACGAGCGATTCGTCAAGCCCGGCACGTGGCGGGTCGACAATGACGACGTCGGCGCTTTTGCCGAAGGCGTCGCGGCAAAGCTTAAAGCCCTCCGCAGCGTCGCCGCAGATAAAGCGCGTGTCCATGTCACTTCTGCCGTTTTCGCGGGCGTTTGCGCGCGCGTTCTCGACCGCCTGCGGCACTATCTCCACCCCGCAAAGCAGCGCGCCATCCGGGCAGATGCAAAGCCCGGCGGAGCCGACGCCGCAGTACAAATCGAAAACAGTGTCGCCCTCCTTTATGTCGGCAAGCGACGCGGCGGTGTTGTAAAGCACCTCCGCCATAGGCGCGTTCACCTGAAAAAACGAAGCGGGAGACAGCAAAAAGCGCTTGCCGCAAAGCGTTTCGGTAAGCGTCTTTTCCCCCGCTATAAGGCGCCATTCCCCGCCGGTGACGGCGTTTGTGCGAGCCTTGTTTATGTTTACGCTGAAGCTTTTTACCTCCGGGAACTCCGCCATAAGTGCGCCTGCAATGTCTTCCTCACCGGGCAGGCGGTCGCCGTTTATGACGACGAAGACGCAAAAATCCCCGCCCTCGGTGCGGCGCAGACACAGGTGACGAAGAAGCCCCGTGCCGGTGCCCTCGTCGTAGACGGGAAGCCCCTTCAAAGTTTTGCAAAGCCGCGAAGCAATGCGGCCGAAATCGGGGCTGTGAAGACGGCAGTCCGTGCAGGGCACGACCTTGTGGCTGTGCCTTGCGTAGAAGCCGCCGACTGTCTTTCCGTCCTCCTCCACAAGGGGAAGGACCATTTTGTTCCTGTATGCGTCGGGGTTCCCGTGAAGCGGAAGGGGCACCTCTATATCGATGCCTGCGTTGCGGCGGAAGAAGCGCTTTACGCTTTCCGCCTTGAAGGCAAGCTCCGTCTTGTAGTCTACGTGGCGGTAGGCGCAGCCGCCGCAGCGGCCGAAGACGGCACAGTCGGGCTCCCTCCTGTCGCCGCTTGCGGCGATAAGCCGTTCAACACGCCCTATAAGATAGGCCTTGTATTCCTTGATTATGCGCACCTCGGCCGTCTCGCCGGGAAGCGACTGCGGCACGAAAACCGCCCTGCCGTCTGTGTACCGGCAGACGCCGAAGCCCTCGTTTGTGACGTCCGTAAAGAAGGCGGTGAACACGGTGTTTTTAAGTGTTTTTCCCATAGGCTATGACAGGGTGAAGGGGAAAAGGCTGCCTCCGCCGAAGTCGACGCCCTTAAAGCCGCAGAAGGCGAGGGCGATAAGCCCAAGCGCGACAAGGTACATCGGCACGCCGGCAAAGCTCCTCGGCGGGTCGGCAAGCTCCAGCCTTTCGCGCACGCCGCAGAACACAAACAGCGCAAGCGCAAATCCCAAAGAGCCGAAGAAGCCGAAAAGCACGCTTTGCACAAAGCCGTGCCCGAACTGAACGCTCAGAAGCGACGCACCGAGCACGGCGCAGTTGGCGGGCACAAGCGGCATGTAAACGCTTACGATCCCGTAAAGCGCCGGAAGGAAGCGGGAAAGCAGAAGCCCTGCACCCTCCGAAAGCAGCACGATTATAACTACATACACTATTATTTGCAGGAACTGCGCACCAAGCGGCTCCAGCACGAAGCGCCGCGCGGCAAACGCAAGCGCAGAGGAAAGCGTCATCACGGCGGTGATAAGCGCGCCCACGGTAAGCGCCGCCTTCGGCTTGCCGGAGACGGTGATAAGCGGACCCACGCCCAGAAGCCGCGTGAAGACGAGGTTTTCGGCGAACACGGCCGAAAAGCACAAAAGAAGCAGACTTGAAACGCTCATTTTCTCTCCTCCGTTTTTCTCTTGACGAATCTAAACGCCGCTATGACAAAGCCGAGGCAGACAAAGGCGCCTGCGGGCAGCGCGAAGAAGGGCACGCCGGTGAAGGCCCTGCCGAACACCGAAAAGCCGAAGATGCGGCCTGCGCCCAAAAGCTCGCGCACGAAGGCGGTGATAACGAGGACAAGCGCGTAGCCCAAGCCCATAAACACGCCGTCCAGCGCGGAGGCCGCGGGGCCGTTTTCGGAAGCGAAGGCGTCCGCCCGCGCAAGGAACAGGCTGTTCACCGCCATCAGCGGCAGATATATGCCAAGCGACCTGCCGGCCGAGGGCAGCCAGGCGGAAACCGCAAGCTCTGCCACGGTGACAAAGCCGGCCGCCGTTATAAGGTACGCGGGGACACGTGCGCTGTCCGGTATCAGCCCCCTTAAAAGCGACAGCGTGACGTTGGAGCACACAAGCACCAGAACCGCGCACACGCCAAGCGTAAGCGCGTCCTTGAGCGACGCGGAGGCGGCAAGCAGAAAACAAAGACCCAAAAGCTGTATCGCAGCGGGGTTGCGGGTCAAAAGCCCCGTTTTTGCAAAGTAAGAAACGCTTTTTCTCATTCTTCCTCCGAAGCCTCCCCGTCAAGCCCAAGCAGCGCCCGTACCGCACTGCAGGCCGTGTTCACCGCGCCGACTGCCGCCGACGCGTCCACCGTAGCGCCGGAGACGTTCTTTATATGTACGCCCTCGGCGTCTGCGGAAATGCCGCCGAACTGCGCCAAAAGCTCTTTGTCCGCGTCGGTTTGCCCCGCTTTAAGCTGCACCCCGTCTGCGGAAAGCGCCCTGACTGCGGTTATTATTCCGTCCCCGCGGAAGCCGACTATAAACCTTGCGTCGTTCCCGCAGATCACGCAGTATCTGTCCTCGCCGCCGGTGCCGCTTATCACGCGGTAAAGCGCGGAGGTGCCATCAACCCCGAAATCCTCGGTCAGATCCTCGTATCCGGTGACGCCGTCAAACACAAGGGCTACGGTGCTTCTTACGCTTTCGTCGGCGTTCCGCTTTATAAACGGGGACGCGGCAAGGTTCACCAAAACGGCAAGGATCACGGCAAGCGCCGTTATCGCGGCCGTAACGGCTATGCCGTAAAAGGCTCCCCTCTCATTGCTTTTTTGCATTTACGCCACCTCCGAAGACCTTTGGCATTGTAAGCCGGTCGATGTGCCCGGCAAAAAGGTTCATAATAAGCACGGCGAAAACCGCACCCTCGGCATAGCCGCCGAAGTAGCGGAAGAACACCGTAAGCGCACCGCAAAGCGCGCCGTAGATAAGCTTGCCGAGCGAGCTTATCGGCGAGGTGGTGTAGTCCGTCGCCATGAAGAACGCGGCGAAGAAAACTCCGCCGGAAAGCAGGCTTGCAAGCGCAAAGTTTATCGCCTCGTCCTCCCCGCGCGGGAAGAGGTAGGTCAGAAGGAAGAAGGCCGCGATATATGCCGCCGGTATGTGCCAGCTTACCACGCGCCGAAGCAGCAGGTACACAAGCCCTATTATAAGGCAGATCTTCGACACCTCGCCTATACAGCCGGCCGTGTTGCCGTAGAACAGGTCGACAAGCGTGTTGGAGTCCACACCCTCTTCGACGTTGTCAAGCACAGTCGGCGTAAAGGCGGCGCTTACCTTAAGCGCGAAGGGAGACAGCGCCCTTGCGGCCCTCGGGGTCACGAAGGAGCCGGACATCATGGCGGGGAACGAAACCGTCAAAAAGACCCTTGCGGCAAGCGCGGGGTTCAAAAAGTTTTTGCCTATGCCGCCGAAAAGCATCTTGACGACCACCGCCGCAAACGCACCGCCGAGCACGGGTGCCCAAAGCGGCACCGTTACGGGCAGGCCGAAGGCCAAAATAAGCCCCGTAACCACGGCGGAAAGATCCCCTACGGTCTGTTTTCTCTTTGTTATAAGGCAGAACAGCGCCTCCGACCCGACGGAAGCACCGACGGAAAGCAGCGTTATCACCGCGGCCCTCGCACCGAAGGCGTACACGCCCCAGATAAGCGCGGGAGACAGCGCGATGATGACGTCAAGCATTATCGACCTTGCCGTCACATTCCCGCGCACATGCGGGGAAAAGCTTTGCTTAAGCGTCTTTTCCATCGTTTAGCACCTCCCCCGTCACGTCGGCACCGCCAAGCGCCGCCTTCGCCCTCCGTATATCCTCCGTTATCGGCACGCCGCCCGGGCACACGTAGGCGCAGCAGCCGCACTCCGTGCAGCTGAAAACGTCAAGCGACGCGCATTTCCCGTACTTCCCCTTCTCCGCATAGGCCGCCAGCAGATGCGGCATAAGCCGCATGGGGCAGGCGCGCACGCACCGCCCGCAGCGTATGCAGCCGCTGTTTTTCTTCTCTTTTTCCGCTGACAGGAACAAAAGCGCGTCCGTCCCCTTGCCGACGCTGCACTGCAGGCTTTCTGCGGTCTTTCCCGCCATTAGTCCGCCTAAGACAAGGCGCGAGAACCGCTTTTTGACCCCGCCGCAGAACTCCGCAATCTCCTCGGCAGTCGCGCCTATCGGGACAACAAGGCAGCAGGGCGACTTTATCGCGTCGCCGGCCACCGTTATGCGCTTGTGCACGAAGGGCATCCCCGTCGCCAGCGCGCGGTAGACCGCAGCGGCCTCCTCCGGCGTGAACACCGTAAAGCCGTATTCCTCCGGCCTCTTTCCGGCAGGCACCTCCTTGCCGTAAAGTGCGTTTATAAGCTCCCTCTCCCCGCTTTGCGGGTATTTTGCCTTCACCGTCTTTACCGAAAAAAGCTGCTTGTCCGCAGTGCGCGAGTCCAAAAGCTCCAAAAGCTCCTTGTCGCCGTCCTCCGCCGCAAAGACCGCCCGCCTTATGCCAAGCGCGTAAACAAGCACCTTTGCGCCTTTTATGACCGACTCCGGCTGCTCCAAAAGCAGCCTCCGCGCGCTTGCCAGATACGGCTCGCTCTCCACACAGTTTATTATAAGCCTCTTTACGCTGCCCGCAGTGGCGGAAAGCTTCTCACACGCGGGCACGCCGCCGCTGATTATCCCGGCCTTCCGAACCCTGTCGGCAATATCCTCCGCCGAAAGCTCCGTAAGCGGGACGTCCACCGGCTCAAGCTCCGGCGTGACGGTGTAAAGCATGTCGTTTTCTATGACCGCAAAGACCTCGCCGCCGCGGTTCTCCACCGCCTTGACGGTGCCGGAAACGCTTGCGTGGACGGGGCAGCAGGGAGCACCCCTGTTGTCACCTATGCACTGCCCTATATCGACGTGGTCGCCCTCCGCAACAGAGGGTATAAGCGGAATGCCGCTGTGCTGTTTCATTGATATGGCGACAAGGCGCGGCTCGGTAAAAGCCACGGCGTTCTTTGTGCCCGTGCTCTTCCTGCCGTCTATGCGTATGCCGCCGCTTATTGTCTGCGCCATTATGACTACCTCCGACAATTACTCGATTTTATTATACTATATCTTTACCTTTATTTCAACCGTTATTGCTATTGAAAAAACACTTTTTTTGTTGTATAATAAACGGGAAGGAGGTGCAAGGTTTGTGGAAATTACCAACAAGTTTGAAATAAAGGTCTTTATGCTTTACCTTCTCAAGAATATAGGCGAGCCGCTTGACATAACCACGATAGGCGAGGTTGTGGTGCAGGACGCCTTTGTCAATTACTTCGACTTTTCGGTGTGCTTTTCCGACCTGCTCGAAGCCGGACAGGTGCTTGAGATAGAAAAGGACGGCGAGAAGTACTACGAAATTTCGGAGCTTGGCATAAGCATGGTAAGCGAGGTGCAGGGCACGGTTTACGCCGGCATACGCGACAAGGCGCTTCGTAGCGCACAGCGGCTTATCGCCCTCAAGCGGCACGGCAGCCGCATCTCCTGCGAGCTTACCCCCCTCGGCCGCGGCTGCATGCTTAACGCCGCCATGGTCGACAACGAAAAGACCATCCTGCGGATAGAGACCTTCGTAGCAAGCGAAGAGTTTGCAAAGCGCATGCAGCAGCACTTCAACGAAAAAGCCGAGAACGTCTACAAGGGCGTTATGGCGCTTCTCTCCGGCGACGTCGACTTCATCTTCGACGAGTAGAGGCTTCGTTTTATGGACAAAAAAGAACGCGCTCTCCTTGCCGCAGACGCGCTTGAAAAGCTTTACCCAAAGGCCGTGTGCTCGCTTGACTACGGCAAGGACCCGTACAGGCTGCTTGTCATGGCCGTACTCTCCGCACAGTGCACGGACGCAAGGGTCAACGCCGTCTGCGTCCCGCTTTTTGAAAAATACCCCTCCCCGGCGTCACTTGCCGCCTCCCCCCCGGGCGAGCTGGAGGCGATAATCCGCCCCGTCGGGCTTTACAACAGCAAGGCAAAGAACCTTCGCGCCGCCTGCGCCGCCATCGACGCGCGCTTCGGCGGCCGCGTCCCCTCCGCGATGGACGACCTACTCTCGCTCCCCGGCGTCGGCAGGAAGGTCGCAAACCTGCTGCGCGGCGACCTCTACGGCCTCGGCGGAATAGTGGCCGATACGCATTGCATGCGCATCTCCTGCCGGCTGGGGCTTTGCTCCAAAAAGGACCCCCTTACCGTGGAGAGGGAGCTTTCCGCACTCCTCCCCACCGATAGGCAAAGCGACTTCTGCCACCGACTTGTGAACTTCGGCCGCGATACCTGCACCGCACGCAGCCCCCGCTGCGCCGACTGCCCGCTTTCCCACTTTTGCGAGAAAGCTCTTGATTAGATTTTTTGTGTTTTTGTTTATTATTTTGGACGGGCTCCGGCCCGTCCGTGTTTTTTATATGAAGGGATTCGGTCCCTTCATGGCTGTTTTGGGTTAAGTTTATAGAACAACACAGCATTTTAGACCCAAAGGGCACAGCCCTTTGGAATCCCGAGCCGCCAACGCAGGCCGCGCCGCAGCGATGTACAGGCTGTTCGCACGTATGGAGCGCTGCTGCAGGCTGCGAGAGCGAGGTTGCGTTTTGAAACCGGCGGTTGGATTTTCTAAAAAACGCCTCCATTGTATTCAACCGCGGTTTGTGGTAAAATACAACCGAAAAGAGAAAGGACGGTGCATTTAATGGCAAACGAGCTAAGCGAAAGAATAGCGGCATTGAGGAAGGAGCGCGGGCTGACGCAAGAGCAGCTTGGCAATGCGGTAGGCGTATCGTCGCAGGCGGTAAGCAAATGGGAAAACGGCGGCACGCCGGACGTAGAGCTGCTTCCGGTGCTGTCGCGGCAGCTGGGCGTGACAATCGACGCCCTGTTCGGCATGGAGAGCGGCGAGCAGGCAGACGCAGAGGACGCGGTGCGTCGGTGGCTGCGCGGCTTCCCCGCGAAGGAGCGCATGAACCGATTGTGTCGGCTGGTTTGGTCGTGCGTTGACTACTTTTCGCCGATGGACGTAAATCTGCCGAGCATGAGCTACCCCGAGTCCTGCCTTTTAGACGGCGGCAGCGGCCGCGAGATGTTTCTGACGCAAGTTCTGGGCGAAGGCGGGATGCTGCTTGACGTACACGCAGAGGACCTTTCGTTTGTGACGCTTTGGCCGAAGCCGAAGGGCGGCTGGGCGAAGTGGCTTGCGCCAAAGGAGGAGTACAGGAAGCTGTTTGCCGTGCTCGCAAGGCCGGGCTGCTTAGAGCTTTTGGGCTGCCTGTACGGGCGAAACGCGGGTTGGTTCTCGCCCGGGGTGGTGACGAAGGAGCTTAAAATTCCGCGTGAGACGACGGAGGAGCTGCTTAAAGCCCTGGCAGAGCGAAGCATACTGTCGTCCATGGAGCTGGAGCTTGAGGACGGGCCGGAGACCGTTTACAGCGTAACGGAGCCGATAAAGCTTGTTCCCTTCCTGCTTATCGGGCGGACTATTATGCAGTACGACACAAACCTTATACGGCTTGGCGACGCTTTGCCTATTTTGGAGCCCGACGAGACATGGGAAGACGCAGCATATAAAGGAGATGTAAAACAATGAGCTACTACTTAAAGAAATATTGGAAAGCAAACGCCTTGGCGGTGGCAACACTGCTTGTGGTGTGCGCGCTGCAAATCGGGAACAACCTGCTTTTGATGCAGCTCTTCCAAAGAATTATAGAGCTTGACCTGCGCGGCTTCTTCTTTTGGATGCTTGTGATGGCAGGCGCCTGGTTTGTCCTGCTGTGGACGAACGGCTTAAGCGAGTTCCTGCAAGGGCGTGCGATAAGGGCCATGAACAACGAGGTTCGGCGCGATATGACGGCGACGCTGCTTCAAAAGACGCACGTCGAGTTCCACGAAGCCGACACGGGGGAGTATCTGTCGCGGTTCACAAACGACGTAAACCAGATAGAAAAGCTTGCCTGGCAGCCGTTTTACGAATGCGTATCCTGTGCCGCGAGCGCCGTGTTCAGCGTCGCCGCGCTGCTGACGCTTCACTGGTCGCTGCTTGTCGCGTCGCTTGTCAACGTGGCTGTTATGATGCTTGTGCCTCGGCTTTTCGGCAAGCGCATGGAGAAGCTGGGCGAGGACTGCGAGACGGGTCAGTCAAAGGCGACAAGCAGGCTTAAGGACATTTTGTCGGGCTATGACGTGCTGCGCGCTTTCGGGCGCGAGCAGCGCTTCCGCGAGGGTGCGGAAGAGGCGAGCGAGCAAATCGAAAGGCCGAAGCTTAAGCTTGCCTGTGTCAAGGGCTTTGTCGGCGCAGGCTTCGGGTGCGTGAACGTGGTCATGCAGCTGCTTATCGACGTGCTTATCGGCGTGCTTTCCATCCGCGGGGTGATACTGCAGAGCGCGCTCATGGGTGGCGGCAACCTGTGCGGAAGCCTCTCCAACGGGATAGGAACCGTAGCGCAGCTTCTGCTTTCCTTCTCCTCGACAAAGCCATACTTTGAGAAGATAACCGTTCGCGGCGGAAGCTTGCCCTTGGAAAACGGCAGCTCCCCGGAGATTGCCGACTCTATCGCCGTCAGCAATCTTACCTTCGGATACGGCGAAAGGGCTGTGCTTAACAACCTGTCGCTTTCCTTCAAGAAGGGCGGCAAGTACGCGCTGACCGGGCCTTCCGGCTGCGGGAAGTCCACGCTTTTGAAGCTCCTGCTGGGCTGGCTGCCCGGCTACGGCGGCAGCATAAGCTTCGACGGTGCGGACGCGCGCGGATTAACGCCCGAGCAGATCGGGAAGTAGATGAGCTTTATAGAGCAGAACGTTTTCCTCTTCAACACCACGATAAGGGACAACATAACGCTTGGCGAGGACTTTTCCGACGAACAGATGGAAAAGGCGCTGGCCGGCAGCGCGCTTGCCGGCGACCTCGCCGCTATGCCGCTCGGGCTTGACACCCCGGTCGGCGAGAACGGAAGCGGCCTCTCCGGCGGGCAGAAGCAACGCGTCGCCATCGCCAGGGCACTGATACACAACCGCTCCGTGCTGCTTATCGACGAGGGCACAAGCGCACTCGACCGCGCTAACGCCGACATCGTCGAGGAAAGCCTGCTTGCCAACCCCTCGCTTACGCTCGTGCTCGTCAGCCACCACCTCGCGCCTGAGAGAAGACGGCAGTTCACCCGCGTCTACGACCTGTCGCCCGCTTCCCCTCTGCAGCAGACAGCTTAAACTTGTGGTTTTTGGGTTTGTTTTTTGGTTTTTTATGGCCGAGCTCACGCTCGGCCTTGTTTTTCATATGAAGGGACTCCGTCCCTTCATGGCTGTTTTGGGTTAGGTTTATTGAACAACAAAGCTTTTTAAACCCAAAGGGTTGGCACCCTTTGGAATCCCGAGCCGCCAACGCAGGCCGCGCCGCATTGATGTATAGGCTGTTTGCACGTATGGAGCGCCGGCGCGGGAAAAAGCTGCGGCATGCCGCTTTTCACCTTCCGCTGCCGGGCGGCGATTTACGAAAATGCCAAGCTGTTGTAAAGCAAAAAAATCTCAAGGGGGAGTGTTGAAAAAGCGACGGTTTTGTGTTATACTTAATCTGGTTTTGTATACAAAAGGATTTACAGAACGGTACACATTTTCGCAGCTGTACTTACTGCAGAATACCGGAGGCGGCAATGGCGGAGAAACAAGTGAAATCCAAGCAGCGTGTAGCGGATCACGGTGAAGTGTTTACCGCAGAGCGCGAAGTCAACGCAATGCTTGATTTGGTTAAACAAGAGACAGAACGGGTGGACAGCCGGTTTTTAGAGCCTGCCTGCGGCGAGGGGGCGTTTCTTGTGGAGATTCTGCGGCGGAAGCTTAACGCGGCAAAAAAACGGGCGACCCTGCCAAAACGGAAAAGCCCGGAGGCTTTTGCATTTGAAAAGCAATCGGTGATTGCTATATCCGGTGTTTACGGCATCGATCTGCTGATGGACAATGTCCTTGCCTGCCGAGAAAGACTGTATCGCATATGGGAGCAGGAATACGACGCTGTTTGCAAGAACGAAGCGACGGATGAGTGCCGACAGGCCGTCCGCTTTATTCTCAACCGGAACATTGTGTGCGGGAACGCCCTGACGATGATGTGTGTGGACGAAAATCAAAAGGACACAAAAGCACCCATTGCCTTTTCGGAATGGACATTTCCGTTTAACGACACACGAGTCCAGCGGAAGGACTATTCCTTCGCAGAGTTGATGACCAGCGCTTCTATGGAAGATGAAATCAAAAGAACAGGGCAGATGGATATATTTGCCGATGAAAACGGCGAGGTGGAGCCGCTTTTGCTCCGGCAGTACATTTTTGATTATAGGAGAATGCAAGATTATGGCGAGTGATTTCTACGATATAACGTATAACCCGGATGTGCTTTCCTGCATTGCGAATCTGTCCAACGACGAGGTATTCACCCCGCCGGAAGTTGCAAACGCCATGCTTGACCTTCTGCCGCAGGAATTATTCAGCGATCCCAACGCCACATTTTTAGACCCGGCTGCAAAGAGCGGTGTTTTTCTGCGGGAAATAGCTAAGCGGCTTTTGAAGGGTCTTGAGCCGATTTATCCTGACCTTCAAGAACGGACAGACCACATTTTCAAACATCAGCTTTACGGCATTGCCATTACGGAACTGACTTCTCACCTCTCGCGGCGCAGTCTGTATTGTTCCAAGACGGCAAACGGAAATTACTCCGTGACGCACTTTGATACGGTTGACGGGAATATACGTTTTAAGAATATTCAGCACAGATGGAAAGACGGGCGATGCGTGTTTTGCGGGGCTTCACAAAAGGAATATGACCGCGAGGCAGGTCTCGAAACTCACGCCTATGAATGGATTCATACTACAAAGCCGGAGGAAATTTTCAAGATGAAGTTTGATGTGATAATCAGTAATCCGCCATATCAATTAAATGACGGAGGTGGAAATGGCGCAAGTGCAAAGCCTATATATCAACTATTTGTCCAAGGTGCTAAGAAATTGAATCCAAGGTTTATTTCTATGATTACCCCATCAAGATGGTTCACCGGTGGGAAAGGCCTTGACGAATATCGTGATGAGATGTTGCACGATAATCATTTGCGAATTATTCATGATTTTCCTGAAGCATCCGATTGTTTCACTGGTGTTCAAATTAAAGGTGGTGTGTCGTACTTCCTGTGGGATAGAGATAATGCCGGAAATTGTGCTGTATATTCTCATAAAGGAAACGAAGTGTTGGGGCCGGTTAGCCGTCCTTTGCTTGAAAAAGGATGTGATACCTTTATTCGATACAACGAGGCAGTAGATATTCTTCACAAAGTGAAAAAATTATCAGAACAATCCATGGAAAGACTTGTTAGTACAAGATTACCATTTGGTTTACCAAATACCTATAAAGGAAATAAAATAAAATTAGCAAATTCTGATCTTAAAATATATGTTAGTGGTAATGATCGTGAAATACGAGGAACGTTTGCGTTTGCTCCTGCCAGAGACATTTCAAGAGGACGTGAAATGATATCTTGGCACAAAGTATTTATTGCGAAAGCCGGAAGTGGTAGTGATGTATTTCCACACCCAATTTTACCCACACCGTTTTATGGTGAGCCAAATTCAATTTGTAATGAGAGCTATCTTGTTATTGGCCCATTTAAGGATAAAGCTGAATGTAAAAATGTAATGTCGTATATATCAACCAAGTTTTTCCGCTTCTTAGTTTTGCTAAAGAAGAATTCCCAAAATGCGGCTAAGGGTGTGTACCAGCTTGTTCCACAGCAAGATTTTTCTAAGTCATGGACAGACGAAGAATTATATGAAAAATACGCATTAACCGATGATGAGATTGCTTTTATCGAAAGCATGATAAAACCGATGGACTTGGGAGGTGACGACTAATGCCTGATATAGATTTCTTCCCGCAACGTCCCGAATCCCATCCCACGATTTACGCTTATGAATTTGTGGGTGTTGATTCCCACAGAGGATACATCAAAGTCGGCTACACAGAGCGAGACGTGGAAACCCGCGTGAAAGAGCAGGTACATACTGCCGCCGTACCGTATAAAATTCTCGGCCGGTGGTCAGCAATGAAAAATGACGGCAGCTGCTTCACCGATCACGATGTCCACGCTGTTTTGCAGGCAAAGGGAAAGCAGCGCCTCAACTCCGGCGAGGATCGCAACGAGTGGTTCAAATGCTCTCTTGCCGACGTGCAGGCGGCCGTTGTCGCCGTTCAGACGGGCGCAGAGAATGCAGAAAACCGCACACAGACCTTTGCCATGCGCCCGGAACAGGAGCAGGCAGTAGAGAGGACAATAGAATATTTTGAATCCGCCTATCGGGAGAACAGCGGCAGGACGCCGAAGTTTCTCTGGAATGCCAAAATGCGTTTCGGCAAAACCTTTGCTTCATATCAGCTTGCCAGGCGGATGGGCTTTAAGCGTGTACTGATTTTGACCTTTAAGCCTGCCGTACAGACGGCGTGGCGGGAAGATTTGCTGACACATATTGACTTTGAAGGCTGGCAGTTTATTACCCGTCCCACCACTCCGGGCGGCCTTTCCGCGGACGCGCAGTACGAACGGGCGGACAGGTCAAGGCCTATTGTTTGCTTTGGCTCTTTTCAGGATTTTCTTGGTGTCGATAAGGAGACCGGCCGCATAAAAGCAAAAAACGAATGGGTACATACTACTAACTGGGATCTGGTTATCTTTGACGAGTACCATTTCGGCGCATGGAAAGAAAATGCCAAAAAGCTTTTTGAGCAGGACGAGGATTCCTATGAAGAAGATCTTTCCAAATATGACGCGGGAAACGCTCGCAACGAAACGTGGCTGCCAATCACGACGGACTACTATCTGTATTTGTCGGGCACGCCGTTTCGAGCGCTCAATACCGGGGAATTCATCGAGGAACAGATTTACAACTGGACGTATTCCGACGAGCAAAAGGCAAAAGCAGAATGGCCGAATCTTTCCGCTTTTCCGGGCTATCGCCCGAAGCCGGGCGACGTCAATCCCTATGCCTCTCTGCCCCGCATGGTGATGATGACCTATAAGATCCCGGAAAGTATTCAGCGCATCGCCAAGCAGGGAGAGTTTGACGAGTTCGACCTGAATGTGTTTTTCTCTGCCGAGGGAAGCGGGGAGAATGCTCGCTTCAAATACGAGGATTATGTTCAGAAATGGCTTGATCTGATTCGCGGTTCCTATTTGGAAACGACGGTAGACGAACTGAAGCTGGGGGCACAGAAACCGCCAATGCCGTATTCCGACACAAGGCTTTTGAATGTGCTTTCTCATACGCTGTGGTTCTTGCCGAATGTTGCGTCCTGTTATGCAATGGCAAATCTTCTTGCCCAAAAGCAGAATGCCTTTTTCCATGATTATAAAATCAACGTCTGCGCCGGAACGCAGGCGGGTATCGGTGCGGCGGCTTTGGAGCCGGTGCGCCGCTCTATGGGCGACCCGCTGGAGACAAAGACCATTACACTTTCCTGCGGTAAGCTGACTACCGGCGTCACCATCAAGCCGTGGACGGGGATTTTTATGCTGCGCAATTTGACCAGCCCGGAAACATATTTCCAGGCGGCTTTTCGCGTGCAGAGCCCGTGGGAGATCGTCAAGGACAACGGCGAGAGGGAGATCGTCAAGCAGGAATGTTATGTCTTTGACTTCGCCCTTGACCGTGCGCTTCGTCAGATTTCCGATTACAGCTGTTTCCTGAATGTGGCGGAGAGCAACCCGGAGAAGAAGGTCGGTGAGTTTATCAATTTCCTGCCGGTGCTTGCCTATGACGGAAGCGCCATGCGGCCGGTAAACGCCGCCGAAATCTTGGATATTGCCATGGCCGGCACTTCCGCGACGCTGCTTGCCAAGCGTTGGGAGTCCGCATTGCTTGTCAATGTGGACAACGACACGCTTACAAGGCTGCTTGCCAGCGAGGAAGCCATGGACGCACTTATGCGGATTGAAGGCTTCCGCAGTTTGAACGCCGATATTGAAACGATTATCAACAAGTCCAATGCCGTGAAGAAAGCCATGCGTGGCAAGGAGAAGCTGACGCCAAAAGAGAAAAAAGAGCTGACAGAAGCCGAGAAAGAATATAAGTCGAAGCGGAAAATGATCCAGGAGAAGCTGATTAAGTTTGCCACCCGTGTTCCGGTGTTTATGTATCTGACGGACTATCGGGAATACAGCTTACAGGATGTTATCACGCAGCTGGAGCCGGAGCTTTTCAAAAAAGTCACTGGCCTTAATGTGAAAGATTTTGAGCTGCTTGTTTCCTTGAATGTGTTCAATGAGTCTTTGATGAATGACGCCGTTTATAAGTTTAAGCGGTATGAAGACGCAAGCCTGATTTATACGGGTATTGACAGGCACTCCGGAGAGGATGTGGGTCTGTACAGTACCGTCATCTCCCGCGCGGATTACGACGCGATGGCAGGGCAGCTTGCTTCTTCTATGCAAGCGGATCCTCCAAAGGAAGATGATCTTCCCGAAAGACCGATATTCACAAGCATAGACTCCTATCGCGATGAAGACGAAGAAGATTTGCCGCCGGCGGAAAAGCCGAAAGCGAAAAACGATGTAAAAAAAGCACCGATTGCACATAGTACACAGTCAATCGCCGGCAGTACCTACCGCCCGGCTTATGTGCCTCCTAAATCTTTTTCCGCGCCGTATGCAAAGAAAGCTACAATAAAGGTAGACACTTCTAAAGTTCGTGCAAGTACTATTGTTACACATAAGGCGTTTGGAACAGGACAGGTCAAGGGCATAGACGGAGGAATTATCGTTGTCATGTTCGACGGCGTAGATAAAAGATTTCAATTCCCCGGTGCTTTTGAACAGGGATTTTTGAATTTAGATGAAAAATAAAAGTGTATTTTACGGGGAAATTCTTTAAAGCGGTATTTGCTTAATGATAAAATGCCGCAATTATAGGAGCCCCATAAAGACCTTTTGAAGCCCACCCCGCCAACGCAAGCCGTGCTTTCTCCATACACACCCCGCCTGCACGTATAAAGCCCTTCATCTATTGTACCGCGCCGAGGATTCTGCCTGCACATATGAAGCGCAAAACAAAAAACGCCGCGCCGGCAACGTCTCTTTTAACGCGTCACTCCGTTTTTTCCACGCATCACACCTTTCACTCCACACCCCAAGCGTCGCCCCCGCACTTCACTCCTTACAAGGCACTATGCTTTTGCTGCCCACACTTGTCATTTACCACACGCCGTGTCCCGCATGCAGCGCTCCGTTTTCCGCTCCCCACGCGCCGCTTCACCTCCACCCCTCTTTCCGTCACGAACGAAGTGAGTGAAGGGGAAACCGCCGCCTTTCTCCGAAAATCGCAGGGCTTTTTGGGCGATTGCGCTTCTCGCCAGGTGTCGTTCGTTTTTGTCGGCACCTACCATATTTTGGGGGATTGCGCTTCTCACCATGTGTCGTTTGGATTTAGAAGCGCCCACCATATTTCGATGTGTTTTTACGTTTTTCGTCATTTTGGCACTATATGTTGTCGAAAAATGGCGCACGATTCTGACATTTTTTGGCGAAAGCATATTGACATTTACCACTACATATGGTAATATTTGGTATACCAAGTGCAGGAAAACAATTCCGGCGTCGGAAAACGGCAAAAATAAAGAGGCCTTTTCTCGGCCGCTTGCACGTGCCGACACAAACAGCAAAAACAAGCAAAGCCGTTTCCACCTAAAATGAAAAGCAAAGCCGTTTGGCTCTGCTCGCCCACTAAACGGCGACGGATTATGACAAAAAGCCGGCTGTTCTTTCACGAACAGTAAAGGCATGAAATAATGACAAAAATAAAGCTGTCACTTCACAGGCAGCGAATACATGGAGGATTATATGGAAAACAACACAAGGCCGAGGGTTATCATAGCGGAAAGCTCTGCGGAGGC
>CANRAV010000015.1 GCA_947628695.1 uncultured Clostridia bacterium | reverse complement strand
CTCATACTTATTGCAACCGTTTTCTCTCGGTAATTGCAACCCCTTTGCTACTGTTGCATTTACTTTGAGAATTTACGCGTGTCTCATTGCCAAGGGCGGCAAGCCTTCATATTATGTAACATAATACATCTTCGGAGGTGTGTATGACAGCTGTGAAAATTGCCGTGATAGGCGGCGACCGCAGGCAGGCGGTTTTGGCAGAGCTTTTGGCAAAGGAGGGCTTCGAGTGCGCCGTATACGGGCTTGACGGCGTCCCCATAGGCGACGCTGCGCGCAGCGTAGACCTTGGAGGCGCCTTGAACGGCGCCTCTGCCGTGATTCTTCCGCTTCCGGCTTTAAACGGAGGCGGGCTTGTGAACGCGCCGTTTTACGAGGGCGAGATACGGCTTAAAGAGGTACTTGACCTTGCGGGCGACGAAGCCGTCTTCATAGGCGGCATGGTCGCGGAGAATGACTTCCCGCGGCGGAAGGTGCGCGACTACTACCGGGAGGAGCTTGTGCTTCTCAACACCGTCCCCACTGCGGAAGGCGCCGTCGCCATAGCCATGAACGAGCTGGAGACTACGATAAGCGGTACAAGGGCGCTGATCCTCGGCTTCGGGCGGGTAGGGAAGACGCTGTCTCTGCTTCTTCGCGGGTTCGGCGCTTCCGTTTCCGTAGCGACGCGGAATCCTACGGAGAGGGCCGTTTGCGAGATACTGCGCTTCGATACCCTCGAATACGCGGGCTTAAAGGAGAATATCGGCTGCTTCGGGCTGATATTCAACACCGTTCCCGCCCCGGTATTGACCGCAGAGCTGCTTGCGGAGGTGCAGGACGGCACGCCGGTTATCGATCTTGCCTCCCGCCCCGGAGCGGCGGGCGCGGACAAAACGGGCAAAAACGTGATATGGGCAAAGGGGCTTCCCGGCAAGCAGGCACCGGTAAGCGCGGGACGGTACATCAAAAACGCCGTCCTTGCCATCTTGAAGGAGGAGAACATAATATGAAGGGCTTTGCATTCTGCGGTTCGTTCTGCACGCACCGCGACGCTTTGATACAGCTTGACCGGCTTGTAAACGGCGGAGAGGAGATAATACCGCTGTTTTCGGAGAAGACGCTTACCGTAAACACCCGCTTTGGGGAGGCCGAAGACCTCGTCATGAAGGCGGAGACTATATGCGGCCGTCAGGGCATAAAATCCGTCGCAGAGGCGGAAAAACAGATAACCGGCGCAGACATCGACTGCCTTATAGTTGCGCCCTGCACGGGAAATACGCTTGCCAAGGCGGCGCTTGGGATAACCGACGGCACCGTTCCCATGGCGATAAAGGCACAGCTTCGCAACCAAAGGCCGGTGCTTTTCGCCTTCGCTTCCAACGACGGGCTCGGAGCAAGCCTTAAAAATATAGCCGCCCTCGTCGAGAGGAAGAACGTCTTCTTCGTTCCCTTAAGGCAGGACGACCCCGTGAAGAAGCCAAACTCGCTTGTCTGCGACTGGAGCAGGCTGCCCGAAGCAGCCGCAGCCGCCGTAAAAGGCGTGCAGCTTCGCCCGCTTATTGTATCGTAAAGCAGTTTTCGGGGCATACTATCCGAAAAACATACGGAGGCCTTGTTATGCCCGAAATAGAAAGAGAAAGCTATCCACCCGCATCGGAGCCGGAATCCGCAGCCGCCAAGGCAGAGGACCTTGGCGGCGTCACCATGCATACGGGCAGAGGGGTTATACACGCCATGATAATCGCAGGCCAGATAGAGGGGCACTGCGAGGCGCCCGCAAGCACGAAGTCGACTAAGTACGAGAGATTGCTACCTACGCTTTTTGCGGTTGAGGAGAGCAAGGAGGTAGACGGGCTTCTGGTGCTTATCAACACCATAGGCGGCGACGTGGAGGCCGGGCTTGCCATAGCAGAGCTTATATCCGGCATGAAAAAGCCAACCGTCTCCCTCGTCTTGGGCGGCGGGCATTCCATAGGAGTGCCGCTTGCGGTGTCGGCAAAGCGCTCGTTTATAGTGCCCTCGGCTACGATGACCCTTCACCCCGTGCGTACTACGGGGCTTGTCATAGGCGTGCCGCAAAGCTTTGCGTATTTTCAGAAGATGCAGGACAGAATTATAGAGTTTATAGTCAACAATTCCCGCGCAGACGCTGCGGTTTTGAAGAGGCTTATGCTGAACACCGACGAGATGACCACGGATATCGGAACCGTCCTAAGCGGCAGGGAAGCGGTCGAGGTCGGCCTTATCGACGCCGTCGGCGGCCTTGGCGACGCGCTGGATGCTTTGCATGCCATGGCTCCTTGAATCCCCACCACTCACTACGTTCGCGGCGGGGACCCCGAATAGGCTAATAGGTTGGCTTTTGGGAAAGCGCGGCTTCCCCAAAAGCCTTCAGTATATTATAGATTCCCGTTCGCTCGCGCCTGCGTACACCCCATTGCTCACATACGTTCGCAACGGGGACCCCGTAGCGCCTTGCCCCCGCCCGCGGGGCGGCGTCAAGGCACTCGCGGGAATCCAAGGAGAATTTTCCGCGGTACGTGCCCGCGGAAAATTCAAGTTTGATTGTATGCTCGCTCCGCTCGCGTTTTTTGCGGCTGCGAAGCAAAAATTCCCTAAAAAGCTATTGACACGGGGGAAAAAGTGTGTTACAATAGCACTTGCCGCATGTAACGGGCTTTTTAAGCATGCCTTCTCGGGCACGCGCCCTACGCAGCGAGACATAAAAGAAAGGCAGGTGCTTTTCGTGTTTGCGATTGTAGAAACAGGCGGAAAGCAGTACAAGGTCAGCGAGGGCGACATTATATTTGTCGAGAAGCTTGACGTGGAAGAGGGTTCGACCTACACCTTCGAGAAGGTGCTTGCTCTCTCCGGCAGCAACGGCTTTGTTGTCGGCACTCCTACGGTTGACTGCACCGTTACCGCTAACGTCGTTAAAAACGGCAAGGGTAAGAAGCTGCACATCATACGCTACAAGTCCAAGAAGAACGAAAAGAAGCATATAGGCCACAGGCAGCCTTATACAAAGCTTCAGATAGTTTCCATAGCGTAGCCGCCATGATAAGCGCTTCGTTTTCGGAACGCGGCGGGGTCCTTTGCGGCTTTCGCATTTGCGGTCATTCCGGCTATGCCGAGGCCGGCGGCGATATTGTTTGCGCCGCAGTCAGCGCTATGACGATGCTTACGGTCAACATGCTTGCGGACACCTTCGGCCTTAAATGCGGCCTGGAGGAGGACGCGGCGGGTACGGAGATAAGCTTCCGTTTGGAAGAGCCTTCGGAGCTTGGCGGAAAGGCGCTTTCTGCTTTCAGAAACGAGCTTTTGAATCTGTCAAGGGAGTACCCGCAGAACATTCTTGTAAAGGAGAAGTAAAATGCTTAGAATATCGATACAGTTTTTCGCCCATAAAAAGGGCGTCGGCTCTACCAAGAACGGCAGAGATTCCGAGTCTAAACGTCTCGGCGCCAAAAGGGCGGACGGGCAGGCGGCAAAGGCCGGCAACATCCTGGTTCGTCAGCGCGGCACGAAGATACATCCCGGCGCAAATGTCGGCAGGGGCAGTGACGATACCTTGTTTGCACTTGCAGACGGCGTTGTAAGGTTCGAGCCGATGCGCGGCGGCAGGAAAAAGGTAAGCGTTTACACCGAAGCTGCCGCAAAATAGCAATGCTTTAACCAAAAGGGGTTTGACGGACGTTTTGCCGTTCGTTTAAGCTCCTTTTGTTTTTTTACCAAGGAACGGGGGTGTTTTGTGTGATAGACAAGGTAGCCATAACGGTTAAGGCCGGCAAGGGCGGCGACGGAGCAGTGTCCTTCCGGCGCGAGAAATACGTTGCAAAGGGCGGCCCCGACGGCGGCGACGGCGGCAGGGGCGGAAGCATCGTTTTCACCGTCGACGACGGCACAAACACCCTGCTTGACTTTAAAAACAGGCGCAGTTTTAAGGCGGCAAACGGCGAAAACGGAGCCGGCAAGAAGTGGAACGGCAAAAGCGGCGCAGACCTGCGCATACCCGTACCGCGCGGCACTGTTCTTAAGACGACGGACGGCAGGGTTCTGCACGATATGTCCGACGGGGAGGACTATGTGGCGGCAAAGGGCGGCAGAGGCGGCTGGGGCAACACGCACTTTGCAACGGCAACGCGACAGGCACCGAGGTTTGCGAAAAACGGCTTTGAAGGGGAATGCAGGGAGATAGTCTTAGAGCTTAAGATGCTTGCGGACGTGGGTCTTGCGGGCTTCCCGAACGTCGGGAAGTCGACGCTTCTTTCCCGCATATCCGCCGCAAATCCTAAGGTTGCGGACTATCACTTTACCACGCTTTCCCCGAACCTTGGGGTTGTAAAGCTTTACGGCAAGGATTTTGTCGTTGCGGACATACCCGGGCTTATAGAGGGCGCGTCCGACGGGCTTGGCCTTGGGCACGACTTTCTGCGTCATATCGACAGGTGTCGACTTATTCTGCACATTTTCGACATTTCCGCGTCGGAGCGGGAGGATCCGCTTGACGACATAGAAAAGATAAATGCCGAGCTTATGAAGTACAGTCCCGACCTTGCCTCGCGCCCGCAGATACTTGTGGGGAACAAGACGGACATCGGGTACGACCCCGACACGCTTGCGAGGGTAAAGCGCTATGCCGACGAAAAGGGGCAGAAGCTTTTCCTTATATCGGGCGTCACGGGCGAGGGAATAGACGCGCTTATGCGCTGCACCGCTGCAGAGCTTGAAAAGCTGCCTCCGCTTACCGTTTACGAAAGCGAAGCGGAGTACACGGACGAGGTGGACTACACCGACAGGAGCGTTGAAATCACGCGCGAGGGGGACACCTACCACGTAAAGGGAGAGTGGATAAAGAGGGTCTGCGGCGGCGTCAACTTTGACGACAGAGAGTCGCTTATGTTCTTCCAGCGCGTGCTTAAGAACAGCGGCGTTATAGAGGCGTTGGAGAACGCCGGCATCAAGGATGGCGACACGGTTGAGATTTACGGTATAGAATTTGATTTTGTCATTTAGGCGGGGAAAACACATGAAATTATTTGAAAAAGGCTGCTACTACAAGGGTAAAATATATGAAAGCGCAGACGCGCTTTTTGCGGAGACGGGGCTTAAAGCGAGCAGGGAAAACACCCTCTCTTACGGCATACTTAAGGAGCACGGGGAGGAAAGGGACGGCAAGCTTCGGCTGCGCTTTGACGCGATGGCGTCCCACGACATAACCTACGTCGGCATAATTCAAACTGCACGCGCAGGGGGGCTTGAGAAGTTCCCCGTTCCCTATGTGCTTACAAACTGCCACAACAGCCTTTGCGCTGTAGGCGGCACGATAAACGAGGACGACCACGTCTTCGGTCTCTCTGCGGCGAAGAAATACGGCGGGATATTTGTGCCCGCACACATGGCGGTGATACACCAATACATGCGGGAATGCTTTGCTTCCCCGGGGAAGATGATACTCGGCTCCGACAGTCACACTCGCTACGGCGCCTTGGGCTGCATGGCGATAGGAGAGGGCGGGCCGGAGCTTGTAAAGCAGCTGCTTTGCCGCACCTACGACATAGACGCGCCGGAAACGGTCTGCGTACACCTTACGGGCAGGCCGAGGCACGGCGTAGGCCCGCAGGATGTTGCCCTTGCGCTTATCGGCGCGGTTTTTGAAAACGGCTTTGTAAAGAACAAGGTAATAGAGTTCGTCGGCGACGGGATAAAAAGCCTTTCCGTCGACTACCGCAACGGCATTGACGTTATGACGACAGAGACGACCTGCCTTTCCACCGTGTGGGAGACGGACGGCAAGGTAAAACAGTACCTCGCCCTCCACGGCAGGGAGGACGGGTACAAATGCCTTAAAGTGGAAAAACCCGCCTGCTACGACGGGCTTATAGAGCTTAAGCTTGACGAAATAGAACCAATGATAGCGCTGCCGTACCACCCCGCGAACGTCTACACAATAAGGCAGCTTAACGAGAACGCCGCCGACATACTGAGAGAGACGGAGAAGAAGGCGGAGACGCTGTTCGGCGGCAGGGTGAAGGCCGACCTTGTAAGCAAGCTTAAGGACGGGAAAATACGCGTAGAGCAGGGCGTTATCGCAGGCTGCGCAGGCGGCATATACGAAAACCTCGCTTCCGCCGCTTCCATCCTTCGCGGCAAAAGCACGGGGAACGGCGCATTCTCGCTTTCCGTATATCCGGCAAGCCAGCCCGTTTACCTTGCCACGGTCGAAAACGGCATCCTCCGCACGCTTGCCGAAAGCGGTGCGGTTATAAAGACGGCCTTCTGCGGCCCCTGCTTCGGCGCGGGTGACGTGCCGGCGAACGGTGCGATTAGCATAAGGCACAGCACGCGCAACTTCCCCAACCGCGAGGGGTCTAAGCCCGGAGAGGGGCAGATCTCCTCTGTCGCGCTTATGGACGCGCGCTCCATCGCGGCAAGCGCCGCAGCGGGCGGTGTGCTTACATCCGCCGCAGACATTGACTACGACGAGACGGTGCCGGAGTACCGCTTTGACAAGGGCGTGTACGAAAGCAGGGTTTACAGCGGATACGGCAGGGCAAAGCCGGAAGAAGGCCTTGTTTACGGCCCCAATATTGCCGACTGGCCGAAGATGCAGCCGCTGTTTGACGACATGCTTTACAAGGTGGCGGCGTATATAACCGACCCCGTGACCACCACCGACGAGCTTATCCCTTCCGGCGAGACGTCTTCTTATCGCTCCAATCCGGAAAGGCTTTCCGCCTTCGCCCTCTCCCGCAAGGTGCCGGAGTACGTAGGAAGGGCAAAGCAGGTAAGAGAGGCGGAGAGGATTCGCCTTGAAGGAGGCAGCCCCGAGGAGGCACTGCCGGAGCTTGCGACCGTTTATGCCGCCTTAAACGGCGCCGGCGAGGACGGGAGAAGTGCCGGCATATACAGCCTTGTTTACGCCAACAAGCCGGGCGACGGCTCCGCAAGGGAGCAGGCGGCCTCCTGCCAGCGCGTCCTCGGCGGCGGTGCGAACATTGCAAAGGAATACGCAACCAAGAGATACAGGAGCAACCTTATAAACTGGGGCATGATTCCCTTTACGGCCGAAAAATGCGGCGACTTCGCCTGCGGAGACTGGATATATGTAAAGGGGCTGCGTGCGGCGATAGAGAACGCGGAGGGCGAAATCAAGGCCCTTGTCATAAACGGGGACGGTGTAAAAGAGACTGCTTTGAAGCTTCCCACGCTAACGGAGGACGAAAGGCGCATTATACTTGAGGGCTGCCTTATAAACTACTACCGTAAATATTAGGCAAAAACGCTTTCGACAAGCTTACTGCACTCCTCCGGCGAATACCGCCAATAGTCTATGTGACCCTGCTTTATGAAGTAGTTTATCGGTACGGGGGCGGAGTCTGCGGGATAGGTGTCGATTATGACAAGCTTTATCTTCATTTTGTCGCGGATTATGCTTTTGATGTAAACCGCCGCGCTTTTGCCCACCTCGACCCCCTCCTTGTATTCGGCAAGGCCGGCGAGGTTCGGTGTAAGCTCTACAAACACGCCGTAGCTTTCTATGCTGCGTATCACGCCCGCCGCGGTTTGCCCCGGGCTGTAAAGCGAGGCGTTCTCCTGCCAGGTGCCCAGCAGCTCGCGATGGCTTAGGCTTATTCTGCCGCTGCCGTCGGAGGGCGTCTTTACGACCGCAAACAGGTCCTGCCCGACGCAGATTCTGTCCCTCGGGTGCGATATGCGCGAGACGGACAGGGTGTCTATCGGCAGCAGCGACACTATGCCGCAGCCGACGTCGGCAAATACGCCGAAGGATTCCATGTGCGTGACCCTTGCGGGGATTATGTCGCCTGCGCGCAGCTTATCTATGTGCATAAGGGTGCATTCCCTCTGCGCCTCCTTTCGGGAAAGCGTAACGGCACCTCCGTTCATGGCGATTATCTTAAAGCAAACGGGCTTTCCCACGCGGCTTATGATGGCAATGTCCTTCTGCCGCTCGCCCTCGCGGAGGTAGACGCTTTCCTCCCTCGGTATTATGCCCGTCGATTCTCCCAGGCGGACGTGCAGGTTGTGCCCGTTGTCGCAGAGGGTGCAAAGCCCCTCAAGGATAGCGCCGTCGGCAAAGGCCCTTTCAAGCCCTTCGGCGTTTGCGGTGTAGCTTTTGTTGGCGGAAGTGTAAATAAGTCTGCCCTCCGGCAGATACAAATTTTGTTTCATAAAAAGAGGTTTCCTTTCCTTTTTGTTTCATACTATGTAAAAACACAAAGGTGTAGAACTGTAGGATATAGGAGTTATATATGCTTGAGAAGCTTGCGGAAATAGAAAAGAAGTACGAAAGGCTTGAGGAAAGCCTTTCCGACCCCGCCATAATGGCGGATATTGACAAATACACGGCGACCATGAAGGAGTACAAGGCCTTAGAGGACGTCGTATTGAAGTACAGGGAGTACAAGGCCGCCGAGAAGGCCTTTCACGAAGCGGAGGAGCTGCTTTCGGAGACAGACGACGCGGATATGAAGCTTCTTGCCTCCGAGGAGTACGACCTCAACAAGGAAGCGATGGAGAAGGCGACGGAGGAGCTTAAGGTTCTGCTGCTGCCGAAGGACCCCAACGACGACAAGAACGTCATAATAGAGATAAGGCAGGGCGCAGGCGGCGAGGAAGCGGCGCTTTTCGCCTCCGTGCTGTACCGCATGTACAGCATGTACGCCGAGGCAAAGGGCTTTAAGTGCGAGCTTATCAACGTAAACGAGACAGAGCTTGGCGGTTTTAAAGAGGTGTCGTTTATGGTCGAGGGCAAGGGCGCTTACAGCCGCTTTAAGTTTGAAAGCGGCGTTCACCGCGTACAGCGCGTGCCCGAGACGGAAAGCCAGGGCAGGATACACACCTCAACCGCGACCGTTGCCGTCCTTCCGGAGGCGGAGGACGTAGAGTTTGAGCTTAACATGGACGAGCTTGAAATAACCCGCCACCGCAGCGCAGGCGCGGGCGGCCAGCATGTAAACAAGACAGAGTCGGCGATAAGGATAATTCACATACCCACCGGCATAGTTGTCGACTGCCAGGACGAAAGAAGCCAGCTTAAAAACAAGGACAAAGCACTGAAGGTCATGAAATCCAGGCTTTACGACCTTGAACAGCGCAAAAAGGCGGAAAGCCTTGCAAGCGAGAGACAGTCGCAGATAGGCACGGGAGACAGAAGCGAAAGAATCCGCACCTACAACTACCCGCAGGGAAGGGTCACCGACCACAGGATAGGCATGACGCTTTACTCGCTTGAAAGCTTTCTCAACGGCAGGATAGACGAGATGGTAGACGCGCTTATAACCGCCGACAGGGCGGAACGCCTTAAGGCGGGAGAAGAATAAAATACAAAAAGTCAGCATATTTATAAGGGAGGCTTTTAAAAATGGCAATACGGTTTAACGGCGACGCCATAGACAGGGCGGTCCTTCAGGCGATAGAGGAAAGGGCCTTCCCGGGGGCTGCGGTCGCCATAGGGGACGCAGGCGGTGTCATCTACAGGGCGGACTACGGCTCTTCCTCCGTCTTTGACGACGAAAACCCCTGCTTTGAAAAGGAGCCCGCAACGTACACCGGGAAGCAGATACCCGTAACCGGGCACACCCTTTACGACATGGCGTCCTGCACGAAGATACTTGCGACAACCATGATAGCTTTCCGGCTTATCGACGCGGGAAAGATAGCCCTTTACGACAGCATAAGCCGGTTTATTGACGTCCCGGAGGACAAAAAGGGTATAGAGATACGCCACCTTCTTACGCACACAAGCGGCATAAAGGCGCATTTCTTGCTTGAAAAGGACGGAAGACCCAATACAGAGGCTGCGCAGATAATCCTCGACATGCCTCTTGCATACCCCACGGGCACAAGGGTCGAGTACACCTGCATGGGATATATCCTCTTGGGCAAGATACTTGAAAAGCTTTGCGGAAAGCCTCTTGACGTGCTTGCAAAGGAGCTTGTCTTCGACCCGCTTGAGATGTCGGACACCTGCTACCGTCCGCTTGACAGGGGATACACGGACATTGCGGCGACGGAGTACTGCGCGGAAATGAAGGCCTACAAGCGCGGCATAGTGCACGACGAAAACGCCTGCTTTATGGGAGGCGTCAGCGCAAACGCCGGCGTGTTCTCCACGGCCGACGACGTTGCAAAGCTTTGCACAATGCTGTCGTCCGGCGGCAGATACAAGGGGAAGCAGTTCCTGTCCCCCTCACTTATGAAGCTTGCCGTTCTCGATATGACGGCGGGGCTTGACGAGGGAAGGGGTCTTGGCTTTGTGGTAAAGCGCGAGGGGACGCTCAGCGCCATGGGCGACCTTTATCCGGGCGGCTCCTTCGGGCACAACGGCTACACCGGCACTTCCCTTTATATCCACGGGGGAACCGGGATGTACGTCGTCCTGCTTGCAAACCGCGTCCACTTCACCAGGCAAAGCGACCGCATCTTCCGCTTCCGCCGCGTTTTCCACAACCTGTGCACGGCGGAGTACGAAAAGGCGCGTTCTTAACACGCCTTCCTGCTTTTCGGTATGGTAAGCTTAAGCTCTATGTAATCGCCCCTGTCGGCCTCCTCGCGCTCTACGCGGAAGCCGGCGGCAGTCGCAAGGTTTATCGCCTTGTCGACGGTATTCATAAAAAAGCGCACGTCGCTTACAGCGCCCACAAGTCTTTGTGCGGCGCTTTTTCTTTGCCTTGCCGGCTCTTTCGCGCCCTGTAAGTACGCCTCTACGCGGTGTATGCACTGCTCCGGGGAGAGGGCGTGCGCCTGCGCTGTTTTTATAAGCTTAAGTCGCGCTTCTGCGTTTGTCACCCGCAGAAATGCCCTTGCGGTCCTCTCCGGATAGCCGCAGGCAAGTATTATTCGCCTCTCCTCCGCCGAAAGGTTCAAAAGCCGAAGCTTGTTTGCCACCGCAGGCTGGCTTAGCCCCAAATCCTTTGCAAGCTCGCTTTGCGTAAGGGAGCACACAAGCATTATGTTGTTCATCGCGGCCGCCTGCTCGAAGTAGTTTAAGTCGCGTCTAAAGACGTTTTCCGCAAGGGCAAGGCGCGCGCTGTCCCCGACCGTCGTCTCCGTCAGCACGCAGGGCACGGTAGGAAGGCGCGCCTCCTTTGCCGCCCGCCAGCGCCTTTCGCCGGCTATTATCTCGTAGCAGACCCTTCCCTCGGGCGTGTCCTCGCGTCTGCGGACGCATATCGGCTGCAGTACGCCGTCCTTGCGTATGCTTTCGGCAAGAAGCTTTATATCCCCGCTGTCAAAGCTTTGCCGCGGCTGCAGTGGGTTGGGCTCAAGGCAGCCGACGGGGATTTCCAAAAGCTGCTGCCTTGCGGGCTTGTTTTTTGCGCCGAATTTCGGCATATTCATTTTTCTCACTTCCTTAACCCAATTGTAGCACCCGCGCTATGTCGAAAATACTCAAAATACGGCGACGGCGCAAAAAAGCGCCGACCCGAAGGACGGCGCTTTAAGTAATAAGTAACAGGTAATAGTGAAGAAGTGCGGTGTCCGCCTATGGCGGATGGTATTTAATTAAATATGCTTTTTATAATTTGCAGCTAAAGCCTCAAAATAAACTAAAACAAACATTTAATAAACGCACGAAGTTACAGTTAGACTTGGCCATTTACAATATAAAATGAAAAAGCGGAAGCTTTTTCTTCCGCACTTCTTCACTTTACTACACTATTACTTCTTCACTTCGCCCTGCGACTGCTCTTCACTTGTAAATGAGACTCCATATCGCCCCAGTATTCCTTTCAGCTCCTTGTGCTCGTCGCTTGTAAGCAGAAAGTACTTGCCGGTTTCGTCTATGTAGATAAACGGGCAGCCGTCGTCGGCAAGGCAGTAGGCGCTGCCGTCTATAATAAGCGAAAAGTCACGCGTAAAGGTGCAGGGAAGCGTTTCACCGTAAAGCGCTTTCCCCTCAAACATGGCGTTCACTGCGGCCGCGTCCTCGTCGGAAAGTCTGGTCTCCACGCTGTTTGCACCGCTTATAAAGCGCGCCTCAACCTCAGACCCGTCTTCTATGCCGACGTAAGAGCAGGCACAAAGCACGGAAAGCAAAAGAGCAAGCGCGGTCAAAACCGCAAATTTTTTCATAAACTGCATCTCCCAAACATATCAATCGAAAAACATTATAACACATGTTCCCTTGTTTTGTAAATATAAATCCTTTGACAATTTATGATATGCTGCCCCTTGCGAAAAAATTTAAAAATGCCGTAATATCCGCAGAAAAAACGGGCACATTAAACAAAAAGCAAGAAAGGACTGCAGACATGATAGAAAAAGACACCGTGAGACTGCTTAGGGAATGCGACGCGGGCGTAAAAATGGGCGTGTCCTCGATAGACGACGTCCTCGACTACGTCGGCTCCGACTCTCTGTCGAACCGCCTTAAGGAATGCAGAAACGAGCACTTAAAGCTAAGCGGCGAGATAAAGAAGCTCCTTGCCGACTACGGCGACGAGGGAAAGGCACCTAACCCCTTTGCCAAGGGCGTAAGCCGAATTAAAACCGAGCTTTCCCTTGCCGTCGGGGAGTCGGACGCGAAGGTCGCAAACCTTATGACTGACGGCTGCAACATGGGCGTAAAGTCGCTTAACCGCTATCTCAACGAGTACAAGGCCGCAAGCGAGGTCTCGAAGGACATCACAAAGCGCCTTATAGGCCTTGAAGAACAGCTGGCAGCAGACATACGCTCCTACCTTTAAAAAACTGCCGCAAAGCGCAACTTTACGCTTTTGCGGCAGTTTCTTCTTTTTGCTTTTTCTTTCGCCTCTTTTTAACGGCCCGTACTGCCGCAAGGCAGCCTAAAGCAAGAACAAGAAAAGCGGGTATGGCGAAAAGCCACAGCCACGGGGTCATGTCCCGCTCTTCGGGGTAGCTTACGGGCAGACGGGCGCAGAGGTTAAGCGTGTAGCGCATAACCGTGCCGTCCTCCGCCGTGCAGGTTACGGTAACGGCCCCGCCGTCGAAGTCCGACACCTCTACCGTTGCGTTCTCGTTCTCCGCCTCTGCGCTTATCTTGACAAGCGCAGGGTCTGCGCAGACGGCGTAGTAGGAGGTTATCGCCTTGTCAAAGTCCGGCGTAAGGGCTGCGCCCTCGACCGTAAGAGATGAAAGGCTTGCGTTGCTGTTCTTAAATATCTCCGGCGAGTTTGTGCTGAAATGCTCGCCCTCCTCGCGCGCACATTTAAAGTCGTACTGGCGCGTTCCGTCCTCGCCCTTTACGACCACGGCAAAGGACGCCTTGTTGTCTGTGCCGAAGGAGGTCTGCCCTGCAACGTCGCAAAGCTCCTTCGGGTAGGCGGATACGTGTATAGACGCGGTACCGGCAGGGAAGAGAAGGCTGTATTCACTTTGCTCGCCGTCAAAGACGTAGTCCGGCAGCTCGAAAATCTTGACGTCCGCAGGCGGCTGCTCCGTCAGCGCCGCAGAGGCGGAGGCGTCGTCTATTACGGCGGCCGAGCCGTCGTATACCACGATGTCGGTGCAGGAGAACTCAAGCTCGCTGCCCATCAGTATAACGTTTTCGTCGACGGTGAAGCTTGCCGTAAATATAAGGCCGGAGGCAAGGTCCTTTTCGCAGCTTGTGTAGAAGTAAACGCCCTCCTCCGCGACGGAGTAGAAGCCGCCCTTGCCGTACACCCGCACGTCGGATACGCCGCACAGCCCGGAATTGAACTTCAAAAGCCCGGAAACGGCGGTTATGCTTTTCATGCCCGTTATTGTAAGCCCCAGCGTAAAGCTTGTTCCGGGCGCGACAAGCCGCGGCATAACGGCGTGCATCGCCGCGTTTGCCGTCCTCGTCGGAAGCGTGCCGTCAAGGCTGTTGCCGAGGAAGTGCTCCTTCAGCGCAAGCAGGTCAAAGTCGTTGACATCTCCGTTGCCGTCTATATCCGAGGCCGCGTTTACCGCAGCGTCGGCGGTGCCGGAGGACGCAAGCAGCTCCTTAAGCGTAAAGTAGTCGTTGGCCGTTACATATCCGTCCTCGTCTACGTCCCCCGTGACGCTTAGCAGCCAGGAGTCTATGACCTCGCCGAACATGTTGTAAAGCTCTGCCTTCATGCCGGTGTGAATCATGCCGCTGCTAACCTCAACGCCGTTGTAGCCTCTGACGGAAACATCGCCTACCGTGTCCGCCGCAGAGGCAAAGAAGGTGTCTATATCCGTGCCGGGGGAGATACCGCGCACGATGTGCCGGTCGCTGTCGGCGTAAAAATAGCTGCTGTCGAACTTAAGCGCGCCCGGAGTCACCGTTACGGCAAGCTCGGCCTTGTGCCTGCCGTCGACCGTTGTCGCCGTTATAACGCAGCTGCCTGCGGCGACGCCGATAAAGCTGCCGTCGTCAAGGACTATCACGTTTTTGTTGTCGGTCTTGTACTGCACCTCAACCGCGCCGTACGTGTAGGGCGTTGCAGTCACCTGCAGCCTTGCGGTTTCGTTGACGCAGACGGTGAATTTGTCGGTTGAGAGCGATATGAAGTTTATGACGGCGTTTATCGTGAAGTTTACGGTCTCCGAAACTCCGAACGGAAGCGAGACCGTAAGCGTATGCATGCCGCCGTTTTCTATAAGCGTGCCGGATTCGTAGGGCACCCCGTCCAGATACCCGATGCCGTAGTCGAACTTAGGGGTGACGGAGCCCTCAATGACCCCGCCGGAGCTTACGCCGCCGATGTTCGGAAGGGAAGTGAGGTCGCTTCTCGGGTTGTCAATTGCGCAAAGCCTGCCTTCCTCAAAGCTGTAGTAGCGGTAGTCTTTGTCAAACATGGGAGTCCCGACCCCGACGCGCGCGTCGCCTATAAGCGCGCCGTCGGCCACGCTGTAAAGCCCGCCGGAGGTAAGCACATACCTGCCGTCGGCATACTCCGCGTTTGCAGGGAGCCTGTAGGCAGGCTTCAACCCGTGCCCGTAAAAGGCCCTTCCGCCCCAAAACACCATGCCGCCCGCTGCAAGAAGCTTGCCGCCCGCGTCCGTTGTCTGCACGGCGTCCATAATTTCATACCCCTCTGCGCTTATGCGGTAGATCATGGGTATGGACGAGGGCTTTAAATACGCGTATATGTCATTCCCGTCGCAGGCAAAGCTTATAACCCCCTGCTTCCGTATAACGGGCGTGCCGTTTGCCATGTCGCCTTTTGAGAAGCGGAAAATGTCGCCCCCCGCAAGGGCGTAAAACGCACCGCCGCTGTACACAAGCTCGTCGCAGCTGTGCCCGGCGGTGTAAAAGCCGCTTCCGCCGCCCGAAACGCAGTAAACGCTGTCCCCGTCGCTGAAGGAGACGTAGGCCGTGTCGCCGTCACAGCACACCGAGGAGGGCGTAAAGCGCAGGTACATGCTCCTCACGGGCTGCAGCGTCTGTTTGTCTATGACGTAAAGCCTGTGCTGCGTTGCGGACACGGCGACGATAAGCCCCGCGTCCGAAAGCACGGCTGCGCTTGTTATCTGCAGGGAATCCGGCGTTGTCACATACGACTCGTAGTCCGAAAACTTCTGTGCTTCGCCGAAGACCGGTTCATCTTCCTCTGCGGCGCCGAGCATGGCTGCGGCGTTCTTTGTGTCAAGCTCCGCTCCGCCGTTGTTTACGGTCTCCACCCTCATGCCCGCGACGGTCTTGAAAACAAGCCCCGTATCGGTCACCTCCGCGCAGGTCAGCCTTTCCGCAAAGCTGCCCACGGCGCACCTGCCGGGCAGGTCGTAAACGGTCATATCGGTAACCAGCACGCCGTTCTTTGCAAAAAGCACCGTCTCACCGCCGAGCAGGGAAAACAGCTTCTCCCCGGAGGCGGTGGCGTAAACAAACCTGTCTGTGCACAGGTAGTCGCCGCATACCGCGGCAGAGCGTATCTTTTCGCCGGTCGCGCTAAGCAGGCTTGCCCTGCCGTCCGCACCTATGGCGTAGATCTGCCCGTTTTCCGCGACTGCGGCAAGAAGCGCGTCGTCCGACGCAAGTATTTTCACCCTGCCCTTAACGGTGGTGACAAGCTCGTTCCTGCCGCTTGCCGCGTCCAGGCGCCAAATTTCCGACCCGTCCCCCTCAGACGACGCGTAGTAAACGTAGCCTCCGAAGGCCGCCGCTGCCGCCGCTGCGCGCTCAAACGGGCGATATACAAGCCCTTCGGCGCTGCCTGCCGCTATCTCCGCGCGCGGAAGGACGCTTGCGCCGTTTTCGTGTATCAGCACAAGGTTTTCGCCGCAGAAGCAATGCCCCATAACGGCGGCCTGCGTGCGCACAAAGCACTTTGTTTGCGAAAGATTCCCTATGTCAAACACGCGCGCGCCGGAAAGCACGTCGTTGTAAAGCAGCAGAAAGCCGTTTTCGTCATCCGCCGCTATCTTAGCCCCCGAAACGGCCGTGTCGTAAACGCTTATCTGCGGAAGCGACACGGTAAAGAAAACCGTCTTCTCGTCCCTTCCGTCGGCGGTGGAGGACACAAGAGTGTAGGAACCGCTTTTGTCAACTACGGTGTCGGCCGGTATCTCCACGCCGTTCAGGCGAAGCACGCCGCCGTAGCCCGCCATTATGCGCACGGGCTTTGTGTAAACACCGCCGTTTTCCACGCCGAATATGTCCGGCGCTTTAAAGCTGCATTCAAAGTCAAAGCTCTCGGTGTTCCCGTAAGGGCCGGTTATCTTAAAGCAATGCCTTCCCTCTGTCCTTATGGGGCTACCGGAGAGGTAGGGCGCACCGTCAAGCGTGGCGCTGCCCCTGTCAAAGCTGATGTACGCCTCGTACACGCCTGCGGAGTACTCGTATTTAAGCGGAATGTTGTCGGTTATAAATTCCACGGTGCGCGTGTTCCGACCGTCTGTTATGCTAAGCGTGTGGCTGCCGCTTATTATAACGGAGTCGCCGCTTTTAAAGGGCTTGCCGTCAAGCTCCGCCTCGCCTCGGTTGAAGGTCACCGTCACGTTGCTGTGATAAACGCCGCCGTCCGCAACCCCCGCAACAAGCGGGGTATTGATCTCTTCAAGCAGGCTGTAAACGCTTACCCGGCCAAAGCCGAAGCCGTCCTCGTAAACGCCGTCCGCCTGCCTTGCTATAAGCGACAGCAGCTGGTCGGAGCTTACCCCGACCCCCTCGTCTATTGCCGAAAGGCAAAGCGCCGCCGCCGCCGATATGTAGGCGGAGGCAAAGGACGTGCCGCTTTCCGTCCTGTAGCCGTCGTTGACGTCGGCAACCGTAACGTCCGCACCGGGCGCCACAAGGTCAACCGCGTCGTTGCGCTGAGAAAAGGCGCACAGCGCGCCGCTTTTGTCCACTGCACCCACGCTTATAACGCCGTTGTAGGAGGCGGGATACGCCTTCATGCCGGAGTACTGCGGGTCGTTTTCGCCGTTGCCTGCGGCGGAAACAAGAATGCAGCCGTGTGCGTCGGCGTACCTTATCGCCTCCTCCTCCATTGCGGAGTAGGTGTAGCCCCCGAAGCTCATGTTTATAACGTCTGCGCCCGCGTCGGCGGCGTAGTAGACCGCCTCTATAAAGTCGGAGGAGTGTATGTATCCTCCCTCGTCGCTTATCCTTACTGGCAGTATCGCAACGCCGCTTGCGGCACCGGCCATGCCCTTGCCGTTGTCCGCAGCCGCCGCAATTATAGAGGTTATCTCCGTCCCGTGCCCGTTTACGTCCTCGTTTACGCCCTCTGCGTGGAGAACTGCGTCGTATCCGGCGAGGATGGAGACGTTTTCAAAATCCGGATGCGCCCTGTATATGCCGCTGTCAAGCACGGCAACGGTCACATCCCTGACGCCCTCGGCTATGTTCCAGGCCTTGAAAATTTCAAGGCTTTCAAGCTCCCACTGAGATGGGGCAAGCGGGTCGTTCGGCACTGCGGAGAGGGAAAGCGTCCCGTCGTCCTCCGCGTACTCCGTTATGTCCGAATGCTTAAGGCGGAATTCCGCGGCCGACGTCCCCACAAGGAACACGCCCTCCGCGCTGTCCGCAAGCGTGGCGTAGGAGTATCCGCTTACACAGTCATATATCTCTTCCGGCGAGACGCCGTCTTTAAACTTCACTATGCAGCGCTCTTCGGCGTCTACCGTCCTTGCGGCAGAGGCCGAGGCGGACGTGGCAAGCGACGCGTCTATCGCGTGCCTTCTCGCCCTGTCGAAGTCCGCAAAAGGGTTATCTCCCAAAAGCAAAGCGGCAAAAAGCACCGCAAAGGCCGAAAGCAAAAGGCAATTGCACAAAAGCGTGGATATATATCTTTTCATTTTGCCGCTCCTTTCTTTAAAAGGTGAAAAACGCCCTCTATATATCGGTAAAGCTAATATCGGCGCCCTCTGCCGCACCCTTTTTGGCTTCCGCAAGCAAAAGGCACGCCTTCCCGCCAGAGCGCACAAAGCAAAGCCTTTTCGGCTCTAAGGCGTATTTTTTAAGAGAAGTGACAAGGGTGCAAAGCCTTTCCGGCCGGTAGACGACGTAAAACGAACCGCCGAACTTAAGAAGATACGCCGCAGCCGCGCACAGGTCGTCAGGCGGAAGGTACTCCTCGTGCCTTGCTATGCTTTTCGCGGGAGAGGCGTTGTGATACCCCCCGCGCGCCTTCATAAACGGCGGGTTTGAAACCGCAAAATCCGCCTTCTCCGGCGGCATGAATGCCTTTATATTCCGCGCGTCGCCGCAGACGGATACGTATCTGTCCTCAAAGCCGTTTTTCTCCGCGTTCTCTGCGGAAAGGCGCGCATAGTCCGGCTGAATTTCTATCCCGGTCATCCTCGCCGCCTTCTCCTCTGCAAGCAGTATCAAAGAAACAGGACCGCTCCCCGCACCTATGTCCACCCCATTTTTGCTTTTCCCGCCCCTTACGAAGCGCGAAAGCAGCAGGGCGTCCGTGCCGAAAAGCAGTCCGTCCGAAAATTCCGTAAGCATTATTCCGCAGTTTATCTCTGTAGTTTTAGTTTTCCTCATTTTACCCGTCAGACGGCGCACGCCCGCCGGCCCATGTAAAAACAAGGTCTGCGGGCGTGCCGACTTAAAATGAAAAGCCTTATGCCTTGGGGGCATCGACAGGGCAAACGCCCGCGCACGCGCCGCACTCCAAACAAGTGTCGGCGTCGATAACGTACTTGCCGTCGTCACCAACGGTGATAGCGCCAACGGGACACTCCGACTCACAAGTGCCGCAGCCGATGCAGTCGTCCTTAGAAATGGTATATGCCATGATATGTACCTCCTTATGTATTTACTGACTCAGTTTAACACAAAAAAATCGTAATTTCAATAGTTTATGCAAATTATTTGTGGTATTTTTTGCCGCCCATGATGGTGAACGCCCTGTAAAGCTGCTCCGTAAGCATGACCCGCGCAAGCATGTGCGGGAAGGTCATGTCGGACATCGACAGAAGCATATCGCAGCCGGTCTTAAGAGACTTCGACAGCCCGTGGCTGCTTCCTATTATAAACGCCGCGGAGGACACGCCGGACGACGCAAGCGACGAAAGCTTCTCCGCAAGCCCCTCGGAGGAAAGCCGCCTCCCCTCTATGCACAAAGCACAGGTGAAGGCCCCTTTAGGCACGGCAGCCTTTATGCGCTGCTCCTCCGCAGCAAGCGCCTTTTCGACCGCCGAAGACGACCCTTCGTCCGAAATCTTCTCTTCCTTTACGCAAACGCTTTTAAAGCCGGCAAAGGCACAAAGGCGCTTTTCGTACTCCTTGCACGCCTCTTCGTAAAACTTTTCGCTGGTGCTGCCGACGTAGATAAGCGTCAGATGCATGCGGAAAGCCCTCTTTCAAGGTCTTCAAGTATGTCGTCTATGTCCTCGATCCCCACGGAAAGCCTTATCATACCGGGGTTAATGCCGGCCGCGACAAGCTGTTCGTCCGTAAGCTGACGGTGCGTCTCGCTTGCGGGGTGAAGCACGCAGGTGTGCACAGTCGCCACGTGAACGACATTCTTGGCAAGCCTCAGCGCGTCCATAAACCTTACGGCGTTCTCCTTGCCGCCCTTTACGGTAAAGGAAACGACACCGCTTGCGCCCATAGGCAGGTACTTTTCCGCAAGGGCGTGGTATTTGTCATCCTCAAGCGCGGGGTAGGAGACGGACTGCACCTTGTCGCTGCCTTTAAGGAACTTCGCCGCCGCAAGCGCGTTCTTACAGTGCCTCTCCATCCTTACGTCAAGCGTCTGAAGCCCAAGGTCAAGGTAAAAAGCCGCCGTTGCGGGCGGATAGGTGCCGAAGTCGCGTATAAGCTGAACCCTAAGCTTCACGGCATAGGCAGAGCGGCCGAAGTCCTTGGTGTAAACAACGCCGTGGTAGGAGTCGTCCGGCTCCGAAAGGCAGGTAAATCCTGCCTTCTCCCAGTCGAAATTTCCGCTGTCGACAATAGCACCGCCGACCTGTATCGCGTGGCCGTCCATGTACTTCGTCGTGGAATGCGTCACAATGTCCGCACCGTGCTCTATCGGGCGGCACAGTATCGGGGTGGGGAAGGTGTTGTCCACTATAAGCGGAAGGCCGTGCCTGTGTGCAAGGTCGGCTATCCTGCGTATGTCAAGCACCGAGAGCGCCGGGTTTGCAAGCGTCTCCGCAAAGACGGCCTTTGTGTTGGGCTTGATGAGAGCCTCTATCTTCGCGTCCCCGTCGTCCGGGTCGAAGTATATGCACTCTATACCCAGGCGCTTCATTGTCACGGAAAACAAATTCACCGACCCGCCGTATATCTTGGAGGAGCAGAGGAAGCTGTCTCCGCTTCCGAGTATGTTGGCAAGCGCAAGGAACGAGGCAGTCTGCCCCGAGGTGGTGCAGACTGCGGCAACGCCGCCCTCCAGCGCCGCTATCTTCTCCTCCACGAAGGCAACCGTGGGGTTGGAAATGCGGCTGTACATATGGCCGTCTGCGGCAAGGTCAAAAAGCTTGCCTATATGCTCCGTAGAGTCGTATGCGTAGGTGGTGCTTTGGTATATCGGAAGTGCAAGCGGGTCGCCGTTTGCGGGCCTGTACCCCTCGTGTATGCATTTTGTACCGTTTTTCATGCTGTTATCCTCTCTTTTCAAGTGCTTTAACCGCTTCTCTTATCTCGTCCCAGGCGCCGCCGCTTCCGGAATAGTCAATGCCGGCCTTTACGTAGTTGTTGAACAGGTAAACGCCCGCACCGGAGGAGGAGTAGTCGCGGAAGGACTTGTCAAGCAGGTAGCCTGCGATCTTCGCCTGCTTTGTCGGGTCGTTCACGGTGGAAGCGTCCCCAAGCATGCGCGTTATCATGTCGCGGTATATGTCAAAGGCGTTTTCGTTGTACTCCGTATCGAGGAGCATTTTGTCGTTTGCAACGCCGCCCGTCTCGCCGTTTAAGGCGTAGCTGCCGGCCTCCACGGTTATAAACTCCTCGTTGTCGTAGGAGGTGTCCGTCGACTCCGTGGATATAACCTCGCCGCGGTTGTAGTCCGGATTGGGGTACTCAAACCCCTTGTCAAGCTTATAGGTGTATCTTAGGAAGGTGCTCAGCTGTGCCGCATCCCTGCCGTTGTCTTCCCTGTCAACGGCGTATATGGAAGCGTTCTCGTCAATCCTGCAGCCCGTAAGGTAGTAAAGCTTTGATATAAGGAAGTCCTTCCCCTCGTCCTCGTAAAGCTGCGCCAAGGTGCAGTACGCACCGTTGTTCTCCACAGAGGCGCTGCCGGGGACGGAGACGCTGACGTTTGTCTTGTATCCGTCGTCGGTGTGTACTATATACACGCCCGCAAGCTTGTCATTTACGTCAAAGCAGAGAAAGGCAAAGTTGTACTTGTTTCCGCCGACGGGCTCGTCCTCCGACGTTTCCCCGACGGAGGCGCTTGCATCCGGCGTTTCGTCCTCCGTCCCGTCAAGCGACGAATCCGCGCTTATCTCCTCATCGGCGCCCAATGCGGGTATCGCCACCGTTATAACAAAGTGCCCCAGTATGCCGAAGCCCAAAAGCGCAAGTAAAAACACAACCAAAAAGTTCCTGAAAGCGCTTGACACAGCTCATCCCTCCAAAGTCTTTTCACCCTGATTATACTATATTCGCCCCGAGATGTCAACACCGTAAACTTTACGCAGCTTTACAAATAATATGTACTAAGCGTACGGCTTTTTTGGAAAAATGTACTTGACTTATTTTGCTTATTGTGTTATAAACGAATTGTACAAACAGCAATTAAGGGGGATATCTATGAAAAAATATCTATGCCTGTTTCTGGCGCTTTTGACCGTTCTTATGTGCTTTGCCTCCTGCGGAGGTAAGGACACCGAAGAAAACACATCTGCCGCCCCTTCCGAGACGGAGTCTGCCGCTTCCGAGGCGTCTGCTGCGGAAAGCACCACATACCAGGACATGCTTGGCGACCCCACCGACCTTGGCGGGCGGGAGTTCTATATCATGCAGCGCTGGTTCGGCTACGGCAAGCCTACCATTGACTTCCAGGGTGAGGTTATATGGCAGGAAAGCGAGGACGGCACCTTAAGCAACATAAACCTTGCAAAAAGGAAGGTGCTTGACGCGGTTCAGGAAAAGTACAACTGCAAGGTAACCGGCGAGATGAGCACCGAGCAGGCCGGTCCTCTCAGGGACAATGTCATAAGGGCAGACATTATGTCAACCCAGGACATCGACTTTTGCTTTGAAACCTACTACTATTATTACTCGTTCATAAAGGACGGCCTTCTCGCGGATCTTAACACTTTGGGCATTCAGTTTGACAAGCCCTGGTGGGATCAGAACGCCGTGGAGGATCTTACCGTTGCGGGCAAGCTTTACTATGCACTTGGCGACATCAACACTTACGACAACGACGGCACCGTAGTTGTGCTTTTCAACAAGGACCTTTACGAAGAGAAATTCGGCGAGGGCTCTTATCAGGAGCTTTACGACCTCGCCGCAGACGGCAAGTGGACCTTTGACGAGCTTGCAAAGCGCGTCACCGGCTTCGGCACCGATTCAAACGGTGACGGTGTGCGCGACGAGAAGGACTCTTACGGCCTCCTCACGAATATTGAAGAGGTTTACTTCCAGATGATAGCAGCCGGCGAAAAGTCCGTCGGCAAGGACGCAAACGGCAGCTTGGAGCTTACGCTCGGCACCGAAAGGGCGTTCAGCTCCGTAGACAAGACCGTCGACCTTCTGCTTGACACAAACGACGTGCTTGTGGCAAACCTGCCCGTTTACACCACGAAGTTCGAGGGCGAGGACGTTCACGAGCAGACGGTTATAAAGGCCTTCAAAGAGGGCAGGGGTCTGTTCTACACCGTCGGCCTCATCCACCTGCCCTATTTCAGGGACATGGAGGACGACTTCGGCATCCTTCCCATGCCGAAGCACGACGAGACACAGCAGAGGTATTATCACACCATGAGCCCGCACACGGCAAGCGTTGTGTTTGTACCCGTGGGCAAGAACTCCAACGGCGAACGCGGTCAGCAGCTTGGCATTCTTCTTGACGCACTCGGCGCGTACAGCAAGGACTATCTCACGCCGGAATACTACGAGAAGCAGCTTAAGCGCGGCGACGCCTCCGACCCGGACAGTGCGAAGATGCTTGACGTCATCTTTGAAAACCGCACCTTCGACCTCGGCGCGGTATTCGGGCAGATGCTTTCCGACCCGTACAACATGTGCAACTACCTTGACCACGGCCTGCAGGCGCGTCTCGACGCTCAGAAGGACATCATAGAAATGAGCATTGAGGATATAATGGACAAATTCAACGAGGAATAGGCGCCTTTTTACCCCGTAATTTGAGATAAATATGGTTATTTTGCGAGAAAATTAAAAAATGCACTCGACTTTTTGTGCATAGTATGCTATACTGATAGCAGTACGAATATTCAAAGGAGGAAAGTATGAAAAAGTATTTGGCTTTAAGCTTGGCGCTTTTGACGGTTCTGCTGTGCTTTGCCGCCTGCGGCGACAAGGAAGAAGGCGGTTCTTCCGCCGCTCCTTCAGAGGCGGAGTCTACCGCTTCAGAGGCGTCTGCTGCAGAAAGCACCACTTATCAGGACATGCTGGAACCCGCTACCGATCTCGGCGGGCGTGAGTTTTATATCATGCAGCGCTGGTTCGGCTACGACAAAGAGAGCATTGACTTCCAGGGCGAGGTTATTTGGCAGGACAGTGACGACGGCACCATGAGCAACCTCAACCTTGCAAAGAGGAAGGTTCTTGACCAGGTGCAGGAGAGGTACAACTGTAAGGTTACCGGCGAGATGAGCACGGAGACTGCCGGCGACATCAGGGAAAAAATCATCAGGCCGGACGTTATGTCCACGCATGACATCGACTTCTGCTTTGAAACCTACTATTATTATTATTCCTTCGTAACGGGCGGCCTGCTTACCGACCTCAACACCTTAGGCATCGACTTTTCGAAGCCCTGGTGGGATCAGAACGGTGTAGAGGATCTTTCCGTTGCCGGCAAGCTTTACTATGCGCTTGGCGACATAAATACATACGATAACGACGGCACCGTTGTTATGCTGTTCAACAAGGACCTTTACGACGAGAAGTTCGGCGGCGAGGGTGCGCACAAGGAGCTTTACGAGCTTGCCGAAAGCGGCAACTGGACCTTTGAAGAGCTCACAAAGCGCGTTACCAACTTCGGCACCGAGGAAACGGGCGACAATGTTCGTGACGAGTTTGACTCTTACGGTCTGCTTACCGAGGACGCTAACCTTTACATCCACGTTGTTGCGGCCGGCCAGAAGGCCATAGACAAGGACGCCAACGACGCACTTCAGTTCTCCTTCGAGAACGAGAGGGTTTATGACTCCTTCAATGCCGCTGTTGAGCTTTACAACAACACCAACGACGTTCTTAACACCAGCCGTTATGAAGAGAAATACGGCGGCTCCGGTTCCGGCTTCTATGTTCCGATAATCAACGCCTTCAAAGAGGGCAGGGGTCTGTTCTTCATGGGCGCTCTTATCCACCTCCCCGGTCTCAGGGATATGGAGGACGATTTCGGCATACTCCCCGTTCCGAAGTATGACGCAAATCAGGACAGGTATTACCACACCATGGGCATACACACCGCAAGCGTTCTGTTTGTTCCGATAAGCCCCAAGGCTACGGGCGAGCAGGGTAAACAGATGGGCGTGCTTCTTGACGCACTCGGCGCGTACAGCAAGGACTATTTGACGCCGGAATACTACGAGAAGCAGCTTAAGCGCGGCGACGCCTCCGACCCGGACAGTGCGAAGATGCTTGACGTTATATTCGGCAGCCGCACCTTCGACCTTGGCGCCGTGTTTGCGGCAGCTGTCGGCAACCCGATTGACTGGTGCTCTATAAACGGCAACCTGCAGACTCAAATTCAGGCCAACAAGGACATCGTCGAGATGGACATCGAGGACGTTATGGCCGACATTTTGGAGAACGAGTAAGCGTCGGTACCGACACCCGTTTTTCTGAAAACCTACGGTTTTAATTTTTGAAAAAAGCTTTTGTTTGCGAACCGCGCCCTTTCGGGGGTGCGGTTCGTTTTTTCAAATATAGAGGTCAAAAAGTTTCGGCATTTTCAACAAAAATTCGTATCCGGGTGAGCAAACCGAAGAAAATCTTGACAAAATCAGACAAATGTTGTAATTTGTACTTGTACCGGTAAATTTCTGCCGGTGCGAAAAATAAAAGAACAGGAGTGGTATGTGTGAATTACAGAAGAACAAAGCTGCTTTGCGCAGCGGTGTCGCTGCTTCTTTGCCTGACGCTGCTTCTTCCCGCAGCGGCCGTCGGCGCCGAGAGCGCAGATGAAGAGCTTTACTCCGTTAGGGGTGACGTCAACGGCGACGGATCTATCAACAACATAGACGCGTCTGTGGTTCTTCAATACGACGCAGGGCTGATAAGCGACTTCCCCGCAAGCCTTGAGCAGCCGACTTTGTCGCCGGAGGCGGAGAAGGAGCTTAGCGACGACTACAGCGCGTTTCTGGCGAAAGAGAACGGAACCGAAGCGGGCAGCGGCGTACCGATCCACCGCTATCTCGGCAATTACAGCGGGCTTGACGTCGCCATGTTTGTGGGCTTTTACGATTACATGCTTCGCTTCCCGGAGGTTGCGGGCTATATCCTTTATTTCTCAAGCACGCAGGAGGCATACGTCCGCAAGGACGGCAGCTTCTACACAATAGCCGAGGCTTACGGCAACGGCTTTATAACAAAGGAGGACGTGCGCGCCATAGGTGAAAAGCTTGGCATATGCGACCCTCCCGTCGGGGACGCGCTGCCGGTCATTCACTATGAAAACATCGGCGACTACAACGACGACCTAAGCGTGAACAACGTGGACGCTGCGCAGATCCTTCGCTTTGACGCAAACGTGACGGATACCGGCGACGGAGACACGGACGTCACCGCTTATAGGGACATGCTTCCCGAGCCCGTCAACATGGGCGGGCGCGAGTTCAAGATTATGGAGCGCTGGTTTGGCTACGGCAGCCCTGCCATAGACTTCCGGGGCGAGGTCATTTGGCAGGACAGCGAAGACGGCACAATGAGCAATATCAACCTTGCGAAGAAACAGGTGCTTGAAGAGGTTCAAGAGAAGTACAACTGCAAGATAACCGGCGAGATGAGCACCGAGACTGCAGGCGAAATCAGGGAGAATATCATCAGGCCTGACATTATGTCAACCCACGAGATCGACTTCTGCTTTGAGACCTACTATTACTATTACAGTTTCGTAACGGACGGACTGCTTACCGATCTTAACACCTTGGGCATCGACTTTACAAAGCCCTGGTGGGATCAGGACGGCGTAGAGGATCTTTCAGTTGCAAATAAGCTTTACTATGCGCTTGGCGACATCAACACCTACGACAACGACGGCACCACCGTAATGCTTGTAAACAAAAACCTTTACGACGAAAAGTACGGAGACGGCGCTTATAAAGAGCTTTACAAGCTTGCCGCAGACGGCAAGTGGACCTTTAAAGAGCTTGAAAAGCGCGTTACGGGCTTCGGTACCGACAACGGCGACGGTGTGCGCAACGAGTTTGACACCTACGGCCTGCTTACCGAAACGGCTAATCTCTACATGCACGTTGCTGCGTCCGGCGAAAAGGTCATAGACAAGGACACAGACGACCTGCCGCTGTTTGCCTTGGATAACGAGAGGGTCTACAATGCCATGAATGACGCAGTTGACCTTTATCTGAACTCAAACGACGTTCTTGTCGGCAACCTTGAGCAGTACTATATCAAATACGAGGGGCAGGGCGTTTACGAGAACACCGTTATCAAGGCCTTCAAAGAGGGCAGGGGACTTTTTTATATGTGCAGCCTTATCCAACTGCCCTATTTCAGGGATATGGATGACGACTTCGGAATTCTTCCCATTCCGAAGTATGACGAAAGTCAGGACAGGTACTATCACACTATGAGCCCGCACACCTCAAGTGTTCTCTTCGTTCCGGTGGGGCCTCAGTCCACCGGTATACGGGGGCAGCAGCTTGGCGTGCTTCTTGACGCGCTCGGCGCGTACAGCAAGGACTATTTGACGCCCGAATATTACGATAAGCTGCTTAGGCGCGGCGACGTTACCGACCCCGACAGCGCGCCGATGCTTGACCTTATCTTCGACAGCCGCACCTTCGACCTTGGCGCGGTATTCGGCGCGGCACTTTCCGACCCGATCGAAATGTGCAACCGGCTTGACCGCGACCTGCGGCTGCGTATACTGTCCAACAAGGACATACTTGAGATGAGCCTTGAGGACATGGTGACTAAGCTTGAGGGCTGATACACATTCTTTGATAACCTTCAATTTCTATTTAAAGTAGTTTACAAGCACGGGCTGCGCCCTTTCGGGGGCACGGTTCGTGCTTTCTGTGGAAAAAGGCCGTGTCCTCCGCCATACCGACGAGTTCTGTCTTTTTTCATAAATTTTCAAAAAGCTCTTGACTGTTTTTGTGTAATATGTTATAAAGAAAGTGCAGAAAAAATATGAGGAAAGGAAAGTTTTATGAAAAAGTATTTATGTCTGCTTTTGGCTGTCCTAATTGTGGCCGCCTGCTTTTCCGCCTGCGGCGGTAAAGAAGACGAAGAGTCGGCAGCACCGTCAGAGGCGGAATCTGCCGCTTCCGGTGAGACAAGCGAAGAAAGCACCACTTATCAGAACATGCTTCCGGAGGCTAAGGACTTCGGCGGGCGCACGTTCAACATTATGGAGCGCTGGTTCGGCTACGCTTCCGAGGCTATAGACTTCCAGGGCGAGGTCATCTGGCAGGAAAGCGACGACGGCACCATGAGCAACCTGAATCTTGCAAAGAGAAAAGCGCTTGAAGAGGTTCAAAAGAAGTACAACTGCACCGTCACCGGCGAGATGAGCACGGAGGGCGCAGGCGAAATCAGGGACAATATCGTCAGGGCAGACATTATGTCAACCCACGAGATCGATTTCTGCTTTGAAACCTACTATTACTACTACTCGTTTATACAGGACGGGCTGCTTACCGACCTCAATACTTTAGGCATTGACTTTACAAAGCCCTGGTGGGATCAGAACGCGGTTAAAGACCTGTCGCTTTACGGCAAGCTTTACTATGCGCTTGGCGACATCAACACCTACGACAACGACGGCACCTTTGTTATACTTTTCAACAAGGACCTTTACGACGAGAGATTCGGCGAGGGCTCTTATAAAGAGCTTTACGAGCTTGCCGAAAACGGCGAGTGGACCTTTGAGGTGCTTAAGGACAAGGTAACCGGCTTCGGCACCGAGGAAACGGGCGACAATGTCCGTGACGAGTTTGACTCTTACGGTCTCCTCACCGAGACGGCCAACCTCTATATGCACGTTATCGCCGCAGGTGAAAAGAGCGTGGACAAGACGCCCGACGACGGGCTTGTCTTCTCGCTTGATCAGGAGAGGGTTTACAGCGCCGTCGACGCTGCCGTGGATCTTTACCTTGACTCGAACGACGTCCTCGTGGCCGACCTGCCCGCGTACACCTCCAAGTACGACGAGGGAAGCGTTTACATCGATACGGTCATAAAGGCGTTCAAAGAGGGAAGGGGACTTTTCTACATGTGCGGCCTCTTCCACCTGCCCTATTTCAGGGATATGGAGGACGACTTCGGCATCCTCCCCGTTCCGAAGTTCGACAGCACGCAGGACAGGTACTATCACACAATGAGCCCGCACAACACAAGCGTTGTGTTTGTTCCCGTCGGGCCTCAGTCCGCAGGTGAAAACGGCCAGCAGATAGGCACCCTGCTTGACGCGCTCGGCGCATACAGCAAGGACTATCTGACGCCCGAATACTACGAAAAGCAGCTTAAGCGCGGCGACGCTTCCGACCCGGACAGCGCAAAGATGCTTGACGTCATCTTTGAAAGCCGCACCTTCGACATCGGCACGGTTTTGGGCGCTATGCTTTCCGACCCGTACAAGATGTGCAATTCTCTTGACCACGGTCTGCAGGCGCGCATAGCCTCGCAGAAGGACATCATAGAGATGAGCATAGAGGATATTCCTACCAAGATCGGCGCGGAATAAAAATAAACAAAAAACTTTTGGGAAGCTGCGGCCTTTGCCGCGGCTTCCTTTGCGCTTTGACGCCTGCTTTCGGATTTGCGGAAGTGCGGGCGTGTATTTTATAAAAACACAAAAATTTGCTTGACTTAAGGCACTTTATATGATATAATCACCATATCAAAACCTGTAAAGGAGAAAAAACATGAAAAAGTATTTGTGCTTTGTTTTGGCACTGCTTATGGTTGCGGCTTGTTTTGCGGCCTGCGGCGGTGACAATGGCGACGATGCTTCCTCTCCTGCAAGTGAGGCCGGCTCCACAGCCGCCGACGAAAGCAGCGCCGGAAGCAGCACTACCTATCAAGACATGCTGGATCCCGCTATCGATATGGGCGGACGTGAGTTCAAGCTTATCGAGCGCTGGTTTGGTTACGGCAAGCCTACCATTGACTTCCAGGGTGAGGTTATCTGGCAGGAGAGCGACGACGGCACGATGAGCAACCTCAACCTCGCTAAGAGGCATGTGCTTGAGGACGTTCAGTCCAAGTACAACTGCAAGGTTACCGGTGAAATGAGCACCGAGACCGCAGGCGAAATCAGGGACAACATCATAAAGGCAGACATCATGTCTACCCATGAGTATGATTTCTGCTTCGAGACCTACTATTACTACTACTCCTTCGTTACCGACGGCCTTCTTACCGACCTTAACACCTTGGGCATCGACTTTTCCAAGCCCTGGTGGGACCAGAACGGCGTAGAGGACCTTTCCGTAGCGAACAAGCTTTACTACGCACTTGGTGACATCAACACCTACGATAACGACGGTACCTTCGTAATGCTGTTCAACAAGGACCTTTACGATGAGAAGTTCGGCGAAGGCTCTTATAAGGAGCTTTACGACCTCGCCTCAAGCGGCAATTGGACCTTTGACGTTCTCAGGGAGAAGGTTACCGGCTTCGGTACCGACAACGGCGACGGCGTTCGTGACGAGGCTGACACTTACGGCCTTCTTACCGAGACCGCAAACCTTTACATGCACGTTCTTGCTGCAGGTCAGAAGACCTTCGACAAGGATGCCGATGACAAGCTTATATTCTCTCTCGACACTGAGAGGACCTATCAGGCGCTTGACGCGGCGGTTGACCTTTATCTGAACACCAACGACGTTCTTGTCGGCAACCTTGAGCAGTACTCTACCAAGTACGAGGGTGAAGACGTTTACGAGAACACCGTTATCAAGGCCTTCAAAGAGGGCAGGGGCCTGTTCTACATGGTTGGCCTTATCCACCTTCCCTTCTTCAGGGATATGGAGGACGATTTCGGCATTCTTCCCATTCCGAAGTTTGACGAAAGTCAGGACAGGTACTATCACACCATGAGCCCGCACACCGCAAGCGTTGTGTTCGTTCCCATCGGCGCAAAGGCTACCGGCGAACAGGGTCAGCAGCTTGGTACCCTGCTTGACGCGCTCGGCGCATACAGCAAGGACTATTTGACTCCCGAGTATTACGATAAGCAGCTTAAGCGCGGCGACGCTTCCGACCCGGACAGCGCAAAGATGCTTGACGTTATCTTCGAAAGCCGCACCTTCGACCTTGGCGCGGTATTCGGCGCGGCACTTTCCGACCCGATCGAAATGTGCAACCAGCTTGACCACAACCTGCAGCAGCGCATCCAGTCCAACAAGGACATCCTTGAGATGAACATCGAGGACATGATGGACAAGCTCGAAAATCGTTAACCGATTTGATGAAAGGCTGCCGTTTTAACGCGGCAGCCTTTTGTTTTTACTGAAGGAGAAGATGTAAAATGAAAAAAATCATCTGCAAATGTGAGTACGACACCGACAAGGCGACTCTTGTAGAAAGCTTCACCGTTGGAGAATACGGCGACCCGAAGGGATATGAAGAAAGGCTTTACGTGACCGACAAGGGGCTTTACTTTCTGTATGTCAACGGCGGTGCGGAAAGCCCCTACACGGCGGAGGACATTAAGCGCCTGTCAAAGCCCAAGGCCAATGAATGGCTGGCGAAAAAGGCGCCGAACGCAAAAAAGTAATTTGGTTAAAAAATAATCGGGGGCGGAAAAACCGCCCCCGATTGTTTGAATGTGGATTACTCTTTTTCGTACACAGCTTCGTTGCCGGTATCCTTGTCCCTAAGGTAAAGGTTGTCGCCCTCGACGCGGCAGTCGTAGGAGTGCTCTATCGGCGGTTCGTCAACGTGAACCGCGATGACAAGCGTCGTCCCGTCATAGGTGTAGGTTATCTCGTTGGGGATGTCCAGCGTCTGCTTAACGCCCGTGCCGTCGTCATTAAATGTAAGTATTTCATAGGTTCCATCCGAAAACTCACAGCGCCACTCGCCGACAAGAGAGGGTACGTCGCTTACAGAGCTGTCGCTTCCAACGCTTGCGGTGTCGCTTGCGGTGCTGCTCACGGCGTCGTTTGCGGCGCTGCTCACGGCGTCGTTTGCGGCGCTGCTGCCGCCACCGTCACCGTCGCCGCCTTTGCCGCAGGCGCAGACGGAAAGGCACAAAATACACGCCAAAAGCGCAAAAATAAGTTTCTTCAACAGTAAAAGCCTCCTTTTGTTAGTTGACAACATTATAAAACAAACTTTTGACTTTGTCAATAGAGGCGAGAAAGCATATTGACAAATCGGCTTTAAAGATGTATCATATAGATTAGGCAGGGTATGCTTCGGCGGGCGGAGGGTTTTTCGCTTCGCCGCGCGTGCATATCACCGAAGGAGGGCTTTTTATGGAGACTACCGTGCTTGCCGCGGGCGATGCGGCAATGGATGTGCTGCTTAATGTTCCCTATGCTCCTAACGGCGGCCGAACCGTCGTTTCCAAAGACAGGTATGATATCACACCCGGCGGCAGCGGCGCATATACTGCCGTTGCGGCAAGACGTGCCGGCAGCGGGTCGGTTCTGTGCTCACGCGTGGGCGGGGATGAGCTTGGCACGCGATTCCTTCGCCATTTGAAGGAAGAGGACGTAAGCACTGCTTACGTGGGTACGGACAGCGTAAATCAAACCTCTCTCAACGTCTTTTTGCTGGAGCAGTACGGCCTTGGCGGCAAGGTTTGCTACGGCGGCGCTTCCTCAAGGATAAGCACCTCGGACATAGAAAGCGCGTTCTGCTGTTACCCGGATCTGTTCACCGCAAGCCTGCGTTTGGACCGCGAGGTGCTTAAATACGCGGCCGGGCTTACAAGGGCGCAGACTATCCCCTTTGTTTTGGACGCCTCCGGCGCCTACGAGGGGTTCCGCCTTTCGGACATACTCGGCGTTGACGTGTTTGTCGTCGGCGAAGAGGAGGCAGAGCTGCTTACCGGCATAAAGCCCAGCGGTACCGACAATTTTATGCGTGTCTGCATTGCGCTTTGCGATATGCTGCCTCTGCGGTTTGTCGTTTTGAAGCTTGGCATGCGCGGCGCCTACATATACGACGGCAAGTATTGCGAGCTTCTCATGTCGCCCGGGCTTCAAAGCGTGGACGTCACGGCGGAGCATGAAAGCTTTGTCGGCGCCTTCTCGGCGCACTTTGCGAAAAAGCTTGACGTTTTGGAGGCCACCAAATACGCGCTTGCGGCGTCGTCTCTTGCCGCGTCGCGCGTCGGCGGATTTGCTTCGATACCCACTGACGAAGAGATAACCAATATACTTTGATCCCCGGAGGAGTTTATGCTTGACAAAAAGACCTTCGCCGTATGCTTCGGCGGCGTCTCCGGCGAGCACGAGGTTTCCTGCGTGTCCGCTGCGTGGGTTGTTGAAAACATAGATACGGAAAAATTCAAGGTCGTAAAAATAGGTATAACCAAGCAGGGCGTTTGGTTTTTATATAACGGCGATACGGGCAAAATGAGGGACGGCAGCTGGTGCGAGGACAAGGAAAACCTCGTTCCCTGCGTCATATCCCCCTGCACCGTTCAGCACGGAATTTTCACCTTTGACAAGGCGGCCGGCACCTTTAAGACCCTGCGCATAGACGCAGTTTTCCCCGTCATGCACGGCAAGAACGGCGAGGACGGTACGATTCAGGGGCTTTTCACGCTTGCCGGGATTCCCTTTGTGGGGGCAGACACTTATTCTTCCGCTGTGTGCATGAACAAGCACGCGGCGAAGCTTATCGCCGCCTCCGCCGGCGTCACCGTTGCGGACTGGGTGTGCATTAAAAAGAAGCAGCCTGACATGGCCGCTCTTGAAGCTTTTGCCGGCAGGCGCGGATATCCGCTGTTTGTCAAGCCGGCCTGCTCCGGCTCGTCGGTCGGCGTCTCTAAGGTGCGGGACAAGGAACAGCTTTTTGCAGCGGTGGAAAAGGCCTTTGAATATGACAACACCGTCCTTGTGGAGGAAGCCGTTGTCGGCAGGGAGATAGAGGCTGCCGTGCTTGAAACGGCGGACGGGGTGCTTGTTTCCCGCTGCGGGGAGATAGACCCTAAGGCGGAGTTTTACGATTACAACGCCAAATATATAAGCGGAACGGCGGTTCATTACATCCCGGCCGACCTGCCCGAACGGGTGGAGGAAGAGGTGCGCTCTGCGGCAAGGGAGCTGTTTTCGCTGCTTGACTGCAGCGGCCTTGCAAGGGTCGACTTCTTTGTAAAGGAAGACGGTGCCGTCGTTTTCAACGAGATAAACACCGTACCCGGCATGACCTCCATAAGCCTGTATCCGCTGCTTATGGAAAACCTGGGTATTGACGGAAAAACACTTACGGAAAAGCTTTACGAAAGCGCGGTGAACGGCTGACATGGGCAAAACCGTTGGAATTTTCGACTCAGGCCTTGGCGGGCTTACCGCCGCGGGCGAGTTTGAGAAGCTTTTCCCCGGCAAGAGGTACATATATTTCGGCGACACGGCACGCGTCCCCTACGGCACCAAGTCGGCAGAGACGATACGCCGCTACGCACTGCAGGACAGCGCTTTTCTGTGCGCGCACGGGGCGTCTGTCGTCATTGCGGCCTGCGGCACCGTCAGCGCCAACGCCATAGACGCTCTTAAGGCAAGCTGCCCCGTCCCCGTCATAGGCGTGGTGGAGCCTGCTGCCGAAAAGGCGGCCTCCGTCGCCGCTTCCGGCAGGGGGAGGGTTGTGCTTCTCGGCACCGCCGCAACGGTCAAAAGCGGCGCCTACGAGCGCGCCATAGCCGCCATAGACCCGCGCATTGCGGTTAAATCCGTCGCCTGCCCGATGTTCGTGCCCTTGGTCGAGAACGGCTATACAAGCGGATACGCGGCGGAATTTTTTGCAAACGAGTACTTAGGTTTGCTGAAGTCCTTCGGCGCGGACGCGGTGATTTTGGGCTGCACCCACTACCCGCACCTTTCCGGCGTGATAGGCTCGTTTTTCGAGGGAAGCGTGCTTGTCGATTCCGGCAGGGAGGCGGCCGCTGCCGCCGCGAGGCTTATATCCCCCGAGGAGGCCGAGGACGGCGAGGCGGAGTTTTACGTTAGCGATTCACCGGAAAGCTTTAAAAGGCTTGCGTCGGTGTTTTTGAAAAGGGACGCTTTTGAGGGCGTAAAGTGCATAGACATAGAAGGCTATTGAAAAGTTATGAAATTACCCGTAGAAATAAAGGTCACAAACAAGAGACTGGATTTTAAGGACCTCTCCCGGTGCGAGGACTTCCCGGAGCCCGTAGAGAGCACAGACAGCTACACCGGCTACATGGAGGTCACGAGGAAGAAGGTCTCCATAGCGTACAGCGAAAGCTTTGACGACGGCGAGAGAGAGGACACGAACGTCCTTCTGAAGGACGGCGTGGCGCTTATAAGCCGCCGCGGGGCGATAAAGACGAACCTTGTGTTCGAGCAGGGCAGGACGCTTGACTGCATTTGCGACAACGGCTATGCACCGGTAAGCCTGCGCGTCAACACAAAAAGCATGTCAAGCGACATCGGCCCCCTTGGCGGCAAGCTTAAAATCGACTACACCATAGAGATAATGGGCAGCCTTGCGGAGAAAAACAGCATTTGCGTTTCCGTCTGCCCGGAGGGCAGCGCAAGCTGAACAAAAAATAAGGATGTGTATTTATGCCCAACAAACGCACCGTAAAGATAAGGGCGGCAAACGATTTTTTTGTAATGCAGAGGCTGCCGTCGGACCTTATAAAAAGGCTTGGCGAAACGGAGCTTAAGGTTCTCATATACGGCGCTTCCGGCTGGGACTGCGAGCCGTCCGTCATAGCAGAGGAGCTTTCCGTCTCCGTGGACGACGCTGCAAAAGCGCTTGCAGCGCTTGAAAAGCTCGGCCTTATAGACGTAGGCGAAGAGAGGGCAAAGAAGGCACCTTCGGCACGTGCGCAGTACGACAGCGAGGAGATAGCAGACGCCATAGACGGCGAGGCTGATTTTAAGGACGCGGTGGACTTCGCCGCCGATAAGCTTGAAAAGCAGCTTAACCGCAACGACCTCAACACGCTTTACACGATGTACGACTACTACGGCATGCCCGCCGATTTTATCTGCGGCGTGCTTGAATACTGCGTTTCGATAAACAGGCGCAGCCTTTCCTACATATTCAACACCGCCATCGGCATCCAGTCGGAGGGCGTTGAAAGCTATACGGATTTGGAAGAGTACTTAAAGCACAGGCGCACGGCAGACAACAAGTCCGCGCGCTTCCGCAGTCTATGCGGCTGGGGGGAGAGGGAGCTTTCCGCAAAAGAGCGCAACTACACCAACCGCTGGTTCGGCGAGCTGAGGCTTGGCTTTGAAATAGTCAAATACGCCTACGACATAACGGTTGACAACACGGGGAAGGTTTCGCTTCCCTATATGTCGAAGATAATAGAAAAATGGCACAAGGCCGGCATACGCACCGTTGAAGAGGCGAAGAAACAGGAGGGCGAGAAGCCCAAAAAGCAGCAGCGCGGCGGTGCCGACGCAGAGGTGGAGAAGCTTCTTGCGGCAGCTGCCGAAAAGGGTTATCTTAAGAAGGAGGGGTAAGACGTGGATTCTGTAAGGGACGTGCTTGCCCTCAGGCGTGAGCGCGCCGACGCGGCCGCAGAGGCGCGCAAGGCAGAGCTTTTGCGGAAAATACCCGGGCTTGCCGGCGTATACGCCGAAATAGCGGCCGTGATACCAAGGCTTTTGTCCCTTGGCGTAAGCGGCGGCGAGGGCTACGAGCAAAAGTCGGAAGCTCTTCACGCAGAGCATGAAAACCTGATAAAGAAGAAGAACGCGCTGCTTGCGGCGGCCGGCTTCCCGGAGGATTACGACCTTCCGCAGTACTTCTGCAAGGCCTGCGGCGACACGGGCTTTGTCGGCGGAAAGGTGTGCAGGTGCGTTAAGGAGGAGCGGGCGAAGATCGCCTACTACGCCTCCGGCCTTGGGAAGGCGCTGGAGGGGCAAAGCTTTGACACGCTTGACTTAAGCTACTACCGCGGGACGACAAGCGGCGGAATATCCGTGCGCAAGATGATGGAAAGCCTTGTCGAGTACTGCAAGTACTACGCGAAGTCCTTCACGCCGGGGGCGGAGAATCTGCTTCTTATAGGCGGCTCTGGCCTTGGGAAGACGCACATCGCCTCTTCGATAGGCAAGGCGGTTATAAACAAAGGTTACAGCGTTGTATATGAAAGCGCGCAGGGGCTTGTGGACGCGTACGAGGCGGTCAGGTTCGGCAAGGACCCGTCTGCGGACACAAAGCGGTTTACAGAGTGCGACCTGCTTATAATAGACGACTTGGGTACGGAGTTTTGCAGCCAGTTCACGCTGTCTGCGTTGTTCGGGGTCATAAACTACAGGCTTATGAACAAGCTTTCCACCGTAGTCACCACAAACCTCGGCTTTGCGGAGATAGAAAGCATTTACAAAGAGCGCATATATTCCCGCCTGCGCGGGGAGTACAAGACGCTTGTCTTCTGCGGCGAGGACATAAGGCGCATAAAAAGGGACAGTGAATGAAGAAGGTCGATCTTTATACCGACGGCGCATGCCGCGGCAACCCGGGCAGGGGCGGCATAGGCGCGGTGCTGGAATACAAGGGCGCCATTATGGAAATATCAAGGGGCTTTCGCCTTACCACCAACAACAGGATGGAGATTCTGGCGGTGATAGAGGGGCTTTCGGCGCTTAAGGAGCCCTGCGAGGTCACGCTTTACAGCGACTCGAAGTACGTTGTGGACGCGCTTAACAAGGGCTGGATAGAGAAGTGGAAAAGCAAGGGCTGGCGCAAGGCGGACGGGAAGCCGGCTTTAAACGTCGACCTGTGGCAGCGGCTTTTGAAGCTGCTTGCGGTCCATAAGACGGAGGTTCTTTGGGTAAAGGGGCACAACGGCCACGGCTACAACGAAAGGTGCGACTATCTTGCGACCTCTGCGGCTGACGGCGGCGACCTTGAGAGAGACGAAGAATTCGAAAAAAACTCCGGGAGGATTTGACAAAAAGTGAAATACCTTGTGGGCAGCACGCCCATGGAGCAGGGGCAGAGGGTTGAGATAACCTTTTCCGACGGGAGAAAGCAGACGGGGGTATACACGGACACCTTCGGCTACAACCACAGCTTCAGCCTTGACAACGGAAGCTCGGTTACCCTAAGCAACCACTTTATGCACCTTAAGGGGATAACGGTAAAACCAATAGCAAATACATAAAAAACAAGGAGAAAAGGCTATGACGAAGAGAATTGTTTCAATTTTGACAGTGCTTTTGCTGGTGACGGCGCTTGCTCTGCCGGTTAACGCCTTGCCCACCGTTTCCGGTGAGGTAGACGGCTATACCGAGGAGATTTACGACGGCGTTTACCACAGCTACTTCGCAATGGAGGGCGAACCCTACGGCAAGCAGAAGGTGCACGTTGTGGAGTTTGACCTGGCACAAAGGGACCTTGACATCGAGATACTCAAGGGTCAGTACCTTGTAAGCAAGGCGACCGTGCCGAACTATGCGAAGGCCTACAACACAGAGCACGCCGACGAGGGCAAGGAGGTTCTTGCGGCAATGAACGGCGACCTTTGGATGACCGGTGTTCACAGCGGCCCGAAGGTAAGTAAGCAGGTGCTTATGGTGCCGAGGGGTGTTCTCATCTCCGACGGCAAGCTTTACTGCTCTTCCCAGATCAAGGAAGAGTCGAAGGGAGCCACCAACGGCGAGGGACACGCCACCTTCTGGGCATTCGGTGTGACCGAGGATCACGTACCCGTTATAGGTCAGCCGATAGTGCAGTTTTCCATAAACAACACCACCATGAACAAGACAGTCAAGACAAAGGCCTTCAACAGGCTTCCCGCCATTGACGCGCTTGTCATCTACAACGGCGACTGCAATTTTTCAAACTATGCGCTTGACGACGCATACGAGGTTGTCCTTAAGGACATCGGCGGCGAATTCCGCTTCGGCACTACCGTTACCGGCACCGTTGCGGAGATCTTAGGCCCCGACGACGGGACAAGCCCCGACCTCACAAGCGACAGCATCGTCCTCACCGCACGCGGCACGGCTATAGACAAGATAAAGGACTTCTCTGTCGGCGACAAGATCTCCATAGACATGACCGTGACCGATAAGAGCGGCAGGGACAACGACTGGACGAAGGTTACAACGGCCATAGGCGGGCACATCCCCATGGTTATGGACGGCAAGTCTACCGGCGTTTCCAGCAAAGACAAATACCCCGCTTCCATAGTCGGCTTTAAGAACGACGGCAAGATAGTGTTTATACAGAACGACGGCAGGAACCCCAGGTGGAGCGAGGGCATCCCCATGGGTCAGGTGGACGAGCTTATGGCGGAGCTTGGCGTGAACACCGCGATAAACCTTGACGGCGGCGGTTCCTCCTGCATGGTTGTCGGTGAAGAGGTTGTAAACCATCCCAGCGACGGCACCCCGCGTACCGTTATAAACGGCATTGCTCTCGTCTCCTGCCCGGAGAGGGAGCCGCAGGCGGAGTTTACGCCCAAGACGCCCTACGGCTTCGACGCGCGCTATTTGAAGTTTGACAGCGCAGACGCGGTAGAGCAGCTTACGGATACCAGCGTAAACCAGACGACTGCGGAGCTTCAAGAGGGCTATGTTCGCCTGACGCCGGACGCCGGCGCAAACGACCCCTTCCTTTACTACGGGCTCAGCGGCGCATATGAAACGCTAAGCGCCGACGATTATAAGTACGTGGTTTTGAAGTACAGAACCTCCGAAAAGGTTACTACCTCGTCTATGGAGATATTCCTCTGCGCGGGCAGCATTGCAGGCCCCACTGGCGGCTATTCCACAATGGCTCCGCTGCAGACGGACGGGGAGTGGCACACTGCCGTTGTCGACCTTACCTCCTTCTCCTACTGGACGGGCGCGATAAACGGCATAAGGCTTGACTACTTCGCGGGCAACTCCGACAACGACGAGTATTTTGATCTTGAATATGTCGCCTTTGCCAAGGACGAGGCAGAGGCAAACGGCTACGCAGACGGCACTGCGGAGATACCCGCAGGCAAGGAGAACACCTCCATTACGCTGACAGAGGATTCCGCATACAAGCTTGAAAACGGCGTTATAAGCGGCGTAAACGGCGGAACCACTGCCTACGACTTCTTCGGCGGCATAAGCGGCAAGAAGCTTGAGCTTGTCGACGCAAACGGCTTGCCCTCAAGGAGCGGCCCCGTCGGCACCGGCTTTAAGGTACGCACCTACAACACGAAGCTTGAGGTGGGCGACGAGGCTACGGTAATCGTCACCGGCGACGTGAACGGCGACGGCTATTCCGACAACATGGACGCTGTCATGATACTTAAGCACGAGGCAGGGACGGAAACCTTGGAGGGTCTTTTCCTCACGGCTGCGGACATGGACGGCGACGGAGCGGTCAACAACATCGACGCAGTGGCTGCGCTTAAATACGACGCAGGCCTGTAAAGAGCAAACAAAAACACAAGGAACGGGGCAAACACCCCGTTCCTTTTCTGCAGTAAGCCTTATTCTGCCGTTTCGCAGATAAGCCTGTCGCCCTCCCTGCCGACTGCCGTGACCTTTAAAAGGTCGCCGGGGGAAGCGTTGCACGGCCTTACCTCCGCTTCCGTGAAGTCCTCCGTGTGGCCGAAGGCGCTGCCGTCTTCGACCTTCTCTACAAGCACCGTGTCGGCCTTGCCGACCTTCGCGTCAATAGCCGCGCACTCCATAAGGCGGCACTGTTCCACAAAGCGCCGCATCCTACGCCGCTTTTCGTCCTCCGGTATCTGCCCGTCCATAAGTGCGGCGGCTGTCCCCGGCCGCTTTGAGTACGAAAACGCGTGTATGTGCGAAAAACCCATGCGCTTAAGGAAGTCAAGCGTCTCTTCAAGCTCGTCCTCCGTCTCCGTGGGGAAGGAGCAGATTATATCCGCCGAAAGCGCCGCATTCGGCACGGCCGCCTTCAGCGCCTGTATTTTCCGCTCAACGTCGCAGACGGTGTACGGTCGGCGCATAAGCTTTAAAATCCTGTCACAGCCGGACTGGACGGAAAGGTGAAAGTGCGGCATAACCTCCGGTATATCGGAAGCAGTCTTTATAAAGTCCTCCGTCAGCGCGTTCGGGTCAAGCGAGCCAAGCCGTATACGGTAAATGCCGTCTATCGACGCCACGCGCCGGATAAGCTCCGCAAGCGACGGGCGGTTGTAGGCCGCCGTCTCTATCCCGGTAAGCACAATCTCCCTGCAGCCGCCGGCGGCAAGGCGCCTTACCTCCGCCTCCACGCTCTCCGCCGGGCGCGAGCGGCTCCCCCCGCGAAGGGAAGGGATTATGCAGTAGGCACACTTGCCCGCGCAGCCGTCCTGTATCTTCACAAAGGCCTTGACGGGCGAAAATACGGCTGTCGCCGCGGGCGGCTCTGTCCCGATGTCGGAAAGCTCAAAGCCCTTTTCGGTAAAGTCGGGGTCGACGTCTGCAAGCTCTGTCTTGCCGACACAGCCGACCTTTTTTGTTATAAACGGCTCGTCAAAGCTTTTGTTTCTCTCTATAAAGCAGCCGCACACGCGCACGTCCTTTGCAAGCCTGCCCGCGCGGCGTATCATCTGCGCGCTTTTCCTCTCGCTTTCTGCGGTAACCGCGCAGGTGTTTACGACGCAAACGTCGCACTCTTTGCCGAACTCCACAACCGTATAGCCCTGCTTTACGAAAAGCTCGGCCAACGCGCGGGATTCGTATTGATTAACTCTGCAGCCCAGTGTGCAGAACGAAACGGTCTTCATGTCTCTGTTTCCTCTAAAAGCTTATTTAAGTACGGTACACCGCCGAGGGCGTTTATTGCCTCGGCAAAGGCCTTGGCGCTCATGCCCGCAGGCAGCCCTGCCGCTTCCGACAGCGCGTCTCTACGGGCAGCGCTGTCCTCCACGCCGGAAAGCCCCAGCGCGTAAAGCTTAGCGCCGGTCACCGCCTCCGCCCTTTCCTCCTCTGCGCCCTCGGAATAGGGCGCAAGCAGGCCGTAAAGCACTTCGTCGCTCATGCCCTCCACGCCAAGGAAGCCCGCCTTAGACGGGCATTTTTTACGTCTTTCCTTGCCCTTTATCTGCGGCGTGTAAAGGTTTATCACGTTTTCGGCCTCGACAAGCCCTTTCAGCTTGCCGCGTATAAGCTTGCCTGCGCCGTCGCTGTCCGTCAGGACAAGAAGCTTCCCGTGCTCCGTCAGCCGCCTTATAAGAAGCAGCTTTTCCTTTGAACCGAACACACTGAAGCCGCCGCAGGCGATAACCGTGCCCTCAGCCACGGCCATGACGCGGTTTTTGTCGTAGCTGCCCTCTACCATCAGCGGGTATTTAAGCTTTAATCTCTTCATAGTTGGCAAGTCTTAAAAGGAAAAATTCAATGTCGCAGGCGGCGTCCGTGCGGTAGCTTTTAAGCGCTATGGCGCATTCGCTGCACTTGGCTGCTGCGTATTCGAGGTATGCAAAGCTTGCACGCTTCGAGTAGGGCATGTAGTTCCTCACCGCCCAATCGAAGGTTTTAAGCGTCCTTGCAATCTCCTGCACCGTCTTTCCGGCCTCCAGCCCTGCCTTTACCACGGTCATATCCGTTATGCAGGACGAAATGAGGTTGATTATCATAAACGGCGACGAGCCGCTTTTTATAAGCGAATTGTATATCTCGTGAACCGCCTGCGTGTTCCCGGCGGTAAGCGCCTTTGTAAGGTCAAAAACGCGGTAGCTTTCGTTGGAGCAGCATACCCTTGCCACGTCTTCCTTGGCAACACTTCTGCCACGGCAGTACGCCGCAAGCTTAAGCGCCTCCCCGTGCAGGGTGTACATGTCCTCGCCGCAAAGCGCAATCATGCGCTCCAAAGCCTCGTCGCTTACGGGCACGTTTTCCGCATCAAAGTGGCGTTTTATCCACTTCTTAAGGCGCAGTCCCGTCTGCTTCTCAAAAACGACGAGCAGCCCGTTTTTTTCGGCGTAGTCGATAAGCGCGCTTGCGGGGGCTTTCTCCTTTTTCGCCGCAAGCTTTGCGGAAAGCTCGTCTCTTCGCGCGATAAAAAGCACGTTTGCATAGTCCGGCAGGGTGTCAAGCACCTCTACGGTTTCGTCCACCGTCCTTTGCGCAAGCTTTGCAAAGTTAAGCCCGCGCACAAGCGCAAGCTTGTAGTCCGACATGTAGGGAAGGTCCTCCAGGCACTGCGCAAGGGCAGAGGGGGTGTAGCTTGCCTCGTCGAACTCCGTAAGGTTGAACTCCGGCATGGGCAGCGACTGCACCCTTTTAAGCATCAGCGAGGAATAGTGGTCCTTCGTGTACTCCTCCTCGCCGCAGAAAAGATAGCACTTTCCCTTGACGTTTTCCTTTATGTGAGCTTTTAAAATGTCGTCATTCATCGGTGTTCACCTCGTATACGCCGTCCGTGCCAAGCCGCAGGGCCAGCTTTCCCGTGTATTTGTGTATCCCGTCCGCCATCTCGTAACCCTCAAAGTACCCGGTCATAAAGCTTTTGTCGTACCCGTATATGTAAAGGCTTTCGAAGCGGTCGGGCAGCAGCCCCAAGTCGAAGGGGCATTCCGTGCAGGCGCGCGACACAACCAGGGTGCTGCACCTGTCCCAAAGCGGTACGTCTATCCCGTCACCGCTCCCGTAAACGACAAGCGTCCTGTCTTTGTCACCCGCCAGCACAAGCAGCGGACTTTTCGGCAGCTCCGTTTTCCCGCCGTATATTTCAAGCCCTGCGGTTAAAAGCCCGCGCGTGTTGTCGTAAAGCTCCGTTTTGCAGCCGCGATTTTCGCAGAAGGCGCGTATCACCTCGGTCATGTCCCCGCCGTTTTGCAGGTAAACCGTTTTTGCCGGCACATAGGGCAGGGTTCTTTGCAGGCGCAAAAGGGCGTCCTCCGTGCAGTCGTTCACGACGTAGGCGTCGAGATACGCACAGCCGTTAAGGGTTGCGCCGTCCGCTGCGCTTCCCGCACCGCCGCCGTCTATCAACACGGCGTCCTTCCCGTCGTTGTAGAAGACGTAGAAGCTGTCCGCGCTGTCGTGCAGGTACAAAAGCGGCGCGTCTTTGAACCCCGCCGTCACGGAAAGCACACAGCCGACCGCAATTGCCGCGGTCGCCGCCGCAGAACCGAGCACGACGAGGAAGCCGCGTTTAACGCGGAACGCCAAAAGAGACGCCGCCGCTGTAAGCGAGGGGATAAGCACAAGCCGTATGTGCGGCGTGTGCAGCGACACGCAGGAAAATTCAAAGCCGGAAACAGCGTCGGAGACGAAGCGCAAAGCCCCAAACATCCACTCGCACCCGCGTGCCGCAAGACCAAGCCCCACGGCCTTAAGCGGTATGGCGGCGAAGGCAAGAAGCAGCATCGGCGCCGCAAGCGCGCTTGCAAGGACGTTCACAACAGGCGAGCAAAGCGACACAAAGTCAAAGCTTAAAAGGTAAACCGGCATGCAGAAAAGCGAGGCGCTTATAGAAAGCACCGCCGGCGTTATAAGCCACCTAAGCGGCCTTTTTACGTTCTTTTCGTCGTAAAACGCGTCAAGCCTGTTCGCAGCAAGTATTATTCCCGCCGTCGCCAGAAACGACATAAGCAGGCTTGTGTTGGCTATTGAATACGGGCGCACGGCTACAAGCACCGCAAGCGCCGCAGAAAGGTTTATAAGCGGGTCGCTTCTGCCTTTAAAGAAGCCGGAGGCGAAAACCGCCAGGCACATAAACGCAGCGCGAAGCACCGACGGCGTGAACCCCGTAAAAGCGGCGTAAATCAAAGCGGCCGCAGAGGCAAGCGCCGTGCACAGCCTTTTCCTCCTTATAACGGCAAGAAGAAGCCTGTAAAGCCCCATTATCACAATGGAGAAGTGAAGCCCGGAGACCGCAAGAATGTGCAGTATGCCGGAGCGTGAGAACGAGGCGCTTGTCTCGGTGCCGACGGCGCTTCTGTCCCCGGTTATAAGCGCGCGGTAGAAGCCGGCGGCATCCCCGCCGAAGGTTCTCTCCGCTGCGTCGCCCACGCGCCGCCGCAGTGCCGCAAGCGCAAGCTCCGCACCCTTCGGCGCTGCGCCGTATGCGCGCGTAAAGCTGCCGTATGCGGTGTAGTCGACACCGCTGCTTTTTGCGCGGATGCCGTTTTCTTTAAGCGAGGCGCGCACGCTTATCACGTCGCAGGGGCGAAGCGTGCCTTCTTCGACGTACATGTAGGCTGTCCTGCCGTCAAACGGGCTGTCGCCGTCCGATATCTTAAGCTCTGCCCTCGTGCCGCTTTCGTATACCGAAACGTTTTTCACTGCCGCTGTGAAGCTGTAAAGCACGCCGCTTTCCGCTCTTGGCGGCAAGTCGAGGTACGCGTACAAAGCCGCGTAAAGGCAGCCGAAGGCGAGAATCAGGGCGGCTATTGCCGCTTTCCGCACCCGTTTGCGGCAAAGCCTTGCGGCGATGAGCAGCGGCACTAAAGCCGCAGCCGCGGCTATCAGGGCCGGATATTTTAAAAACAGGCCTGCCGCCATGCCTGTGACAAATATCAGACATATTAAGGCGGCAGGTCTGTTTCTTAACATTCCGCTTTTCCTTAAGGAGGCTTTTTAAGCCATCCCCTCACTCAGCCTTTTGCCGCCAAGTATGTGGAAGTGCAGGTGCTTTACGGATTGGCACCCGTCCTCCCCGCAGTTGGAAATTATCCTGTACCCACCGGAAAGCCCAAGGCTTTTTGCAATTTCCGGTATTTTAAGGAAGATATGGCTTACGTACTCCACGTTCTCCGCGTCCACCGCGTCTGCGGAGGCGATGTGCTTCTTCGGGATAAGCAGCACATGTACCGGGGCCTGCGGGTTTATGTCCTTAAAGGCAAGCATCATACCGTCCTCGTAAACCTTTGAAGAAGGTATCGTCCCTTCGATTATTTTGCAAAACAAGCAGTCCATAAAGCACCCTCCTATTTGATTTGTCCTTCAAGCACGCCCTTTACGGCGTCCAAAGCCTCCGCAACCTTAGAGGCGTCCTTGCCGCCGCTTGCGGCGCTGTCCGGCCTGCCGCCTCCGCCGCCGCTGCATATCGGCGACACGGCCTTAAGTATAAGCCCGGCGTGTGCGCCCTTTGAAAGTGCCTCCTTGCCGCAGCCGGCGACAAAGCTTACCTTCCCGCCGTCGGTCGAGGCGAATACGCACACAGCGTCCGGATACTTGTCCTTTACGGTATCTGCCGCAGCGCGAAGCGCGTCGGAGGGCAGCCCCTCAAAGCGCGCGCAAACAAGCCTTACGCCCTTTATTTCGACCGCCTTGTCGCAGGCGTCGTCGACCTTTGCCATCGCTGCCTTTTGGTTTAAAGCGTCTAACTCCTTCTTTAAAGCCTTTGCCTCGTTTACGGCGCCTTCCGCCTTGTGCACAAGCTCTGCCTTGCCGTTGGCCTTAAGAGCTGCCGCGGTATCTGCAAGAAGCTTTTGCTCCTTCTTCATCTCGGCAAGCACGTTAAGCCCCGTTATGCCCTCTATACGCCTTACTCCGGCCGCAACCGAGCTTTCGGAAGCTATGCTGAAAAGCCCCGCCTTTGCGGTGTTGTCAAGGTGAGTGCCGCCGCAAAGCTCCGTGGAAAAGTCGCCCATCTTTACAACTCGCACAATGCTGCCGTACTTTTCACCGAAAAGCGCCATCGCGCCAAGTGCCTTTGCCTCGTCAATGGGCATTTCCGTGCAGGTCACGGCGTCGCCCCTCAGTATCTCTTCGTTTACAAGGCGCTCTACCTCTTCGATTTCCTCTGCGGAAAGGGCAGAGAAGTGCGTAAAGTCAAACCTTACGCGGTGCTCGTCAACGTAAGAGCCTGCCTGCTCTATGTGCGTGCCAAGCACTTTTCTCAGCGCTGCCTGAAGAAGGTGCGCCGCAGAGTGGTTCCTCGTTATCGCTGCGCGCCGCTCCGCGTCAACCGCCGCCTTCGCCGCGCCAAGCTTAACCGTACCCTCTGTAATTTCGCCGAAGTGCAGATACTGCCCGTCCGGGGTCTTCTTCGTGTCTTCAACCTTGAAGACGCCGCCCTCGGTCGTTATATATCCGCTGTCGCCGACCTGGCCGCCGGACTCCGCATAAAACGGGGTTTCGTCAAGCACCAAAACGGCCTTCCCGCCGCTCGCCTCCGAAACGGCCTCGTTGTCCTTAATGATGTATTTTATCTCTGCCTCGCACCCGGTGCAGGTGTAGCCCTTAAATACGGTCTTCTCCGTCTTGTCTATAATCTCGCCAAGGTCCGCACCGCCGCCCATATAGTCGGTGGCAAAGCTCCTTGCGTTCCTCGCCCTCTCCTTCTGCTCGCTCATAAGCTTGGAGAAGCCCTCTTCGTCAACGGAAATGCCCTTTTCCGCGCTGATCTCACGCGTAAGATCAAGAGGGAAGCCGAAGGTGTCGTTAAGCTTAAAGGCGTCTTCTCCGCTTATCTTTTTGCTTCCGTCGGAAAGCGCCTTGTCCATCAGCTTTTCAAGGATGTTAAGCCCCGCGTCTATCGTCTGCGCAAAGCGCTCTTCCTCTGTGCGTATGGCCTTCTTGATGTAGTCCTTCTTTTCCTCAAGCTCCGGGTAGCCGGCCTTGCTTTCCTCAATAACCGTGTCCGCAAGGTCGGAAAGGAACAGCCCCTTTATGCCAAGCAGCCTGCCGTGCCTTGCAGCCCTGCGAAGAAGGCGGCGAAGGACGTAACCCCTGCCTTCGTTGGAGGGGATAACCCCGTCGCTTATCAAAAAGACGGTGCTCCTGATGTGGTCGGTCACAACGCGAAGCGAGATGTCCTTACTGCTGCCGCTTGCCTCGTACTTCACGCCGGCCATGTCGCAAACGCGAAGCATCACATTGCGTATGGTGTCAACCTCAAACAGGTTGTTCACGTCCTGCATTATGCAGGCTAAGCGCTCCAGCCCCATGCCGGTGTCGATGTTCGGGTGCTCCAGCCGCTCGTAATTGCCGTTGCCGTCGCCGTCAAACTGTGTGAACACTATGTTCCAGATCTCAATAAACCTGTCGCAGTCGCAGCCGGGCTTGCAGTCCGGCTTGCCGCAGCCGTACTTCTCACCCCTGTCGTAGTATATCTCGGAGCAGGGACCGCAGGGACCGGCGCCTATTTCCCAGAAATTGTCCTCCTTGCCCATCTTATATATGCGCTCTGCCGGGACGCCGGTTTTAAGCCAGATCTCCCTTGCCTCGTCGTCGTCAAGGTATACGGAGACGGAAAGCCTTTCCTCCGGGATCTCAAGAACCTTCGTCAAAAACTCCCAGGCCCAGGGGATGGCTTCGCCCTTAAAATAGTCGCCGAAGGAGAAGTTGCCAAGCATCTCGAAAAACGTACCGTGCCTTGCCGTTATGCCGACGCGCTCTATATCCGGGGTGCGTATGCACTTCTGGCAGGTGGTCACGCGCTTCCTCGGCGGTATCTGCGTGCCGGTAAAATACGGCTTAAGCGGCGCCATGCCGGCGTTGATAAGTAAAAGCGATTTATCGTTTTGCGGGACAAGCGGGAACGAATTTAAGCGCAAATGCCCCTTACTTTCGTAGAATGAAAGAAACTTTTCCCTAAGAACATTCAAAGATTCACTTTTCATTGTGATAATACCTTTCAAATACAAATCTTCAAGGTATTATTTTACACTTCCGCGCGTGTTTTGTCAACAGAAAATGGGCAAATATTTATTGACAATTGCCGCTTTCTGCTGTAATATCTAACTAAAGGAAACAATTTTAAGGAGGAAGTTTTATGGCAAAGAACATAATGGCAATAGGCGGCCACATCGGGGATATGGAGCTTACCGCAGGCGGCGTGCTTGCCACGGCTGCCGCAGAGGGCGGGAAAATAGTTACCGTTGCGCTTACCGCAGGCGAAAGGGGCAACCCGCCGCACCTTACCGTGCCGAAGTACCGCAAGCAGAAGGAGGCGGAGGCAGCGGCCTTTGCCGAGGCTTTGGGCGGGGAAGCGGTCGTCTTCCCGTATGTTGACGGCGAGCTTCCCGAAAACGACGAGGTCGCCTTTGCGCTTTGCGACCTTATACGCAAGCACAAGCCGGACATACTTATCACCCACTGGCAGAACAGCATGCACAAGGACCACGCCGCAACGCATAACATCGTAAAGAAGGCGCAGTTTTACGCGGGACTTAAGTCCATTGAAAGGGAGCTTCCCGCGCACTATGCCGACGGCCCCTTTTACGCCGAGAACTGGGAGGACGCTGCGGACTTTGTGCCCTACGTCTACGCGGAGGTAAGCCCGGAGGGCTTTGCGCTTTGGGAAAAGGCGATAAACACGCAGTGGTTTGCGCTTAACAGCACTTCGTTTAAATACAAGGACTACTACGCACACCTTATGCGCGTCCGCGGCATCTACGCCCGCAGGGAATACGCCGAGGCGTTTGAGATCGACAAGTACAAGAAGTATACGGTAAGGAAGTTTTAACCCCACCTAACAGGCAAAAAGGGCGTGCTGCATTCACACAGCACGCCCTTTGTATGGTTTACAATAGCTCTTTATAACCCCGCGTCGTGTCTTAAAATAAGCGTCGCGTCTAAGTTGTCGGTCGCGCCGTCACCGTTGAAGTCACAGCCGTCGGCGATGTTCTGTTTCATTTCGACAAGCCCTGCGTCGTATTTTAAGATGTTCGCCGCGTCTAAGTTGTCGACAGAGCCGTCACCGTTAAAGTCGCCCTTCTCGCGCACTTCAACGCTGCATATTGCCGTTGCCGACGCGTCCGTATTGCTGCGGTACAGCGTAAGGGTCGCCTTGCCCTTCTTGACGGCCTTCACCGTCGCCGTTTGGCCTACCAAAACACCGCCGGAAAAGACGTCTTCCATTATCCGTTCACCGCCGGAAAGCGTCATAGTGGCAGCGTCGCCGCTTATGCTCCACTCCTCGCCCGGAATCTCCCCGGCGGGGAGGTACGTGCGGGACACCTCGGCACCTTTCACGCCTTTAAGGCCGAGGAAGTGGTTTACAGCCTCAACAGACTTGCGTCCGTCAAAGCTTTTTGAATTGGGGACAACCAAATACTCCCCGTCCGTGTCCCCGGCGCGGATGTCAACGTCAAAACCGCCCTTGTCGGCCTTTTCGGGGTCAAAAACCTTCGTGTCGACGGTGATAGCAACACCGGAGCACTCGAAGCTTGCGTTGTAGAAGAAAAGCTTTTCGGCAAATACTTCCGCACTCTGACCTATGTAAAGCGTAAGGCTGTCGCGGTTTAAAAGTATTTCCGACTGCAAATCGGCAAGCTCATTCCGCCCTGCGCTTACTACAAGTGCGTTTTTGCCAAGGGCTTCTGCGGCTTCTTCAAGCTCTGCCGCTGTCGCCTCTTCAGTCGTAAGTATCAGGTCGTAGAGGATCTTTCCGCCCTCCGTCTTCTTACCGGCTACGGTAACCGCTTTGCAGGTCACCTCCGGAAAGTCCCCCGTGGCAAAGCTCCTGTCGCTTCCCACGCTTACCGTAACAAGCAGGCTGTTGTAAGCGTTCCACTCTTCGGCTGTCGCCGCGGCGCAAACCGGGCAAACTGCCTGTGCCAAAACCAAAAATGCCAAAAGGATAGGGATAAATGCTTTGCGTAGTTTCATCTTCTTTGTCTCCTTTTCTTCATTTAGTTTATGTGTTTGCCCGTTATTAAATCGGCTTGCCTTTTAAGCCGAACATCAAAATATCAAGTACCCCTTGACATATAAGTGTCCGAAACTGCAAAAAAATCAATAAAAACTTTTTTAATATCTTTACGCCGGCCTGTGAAAAAGCCGTAAAAAAATCGGGGGGGGGTATGACCGCCATTTTTTGCGCTCATACCCCCGAAAAACCTATTTACTTGCCTTTTTTACTGACCTTTTACAAGCTTGTCGATCTCTGCGGCAAAATCCTCTTCCTTCTTTTCAATGCCCTCGCCGCGTTCAAGCTTTATAAAGGAATCAACCTTTATGCTGCCGCCAAGCTCCTTGGCGGTGTTCTCGATGTACTTGCCGACAGTTATCGCGTCGTCCTTTACGTAGGCCTGGTCAACAAGGCAGGCGGTCTGATAAAACTTGTTTATCCTGCCCTCAACCATCTTCTGCTTAACCGCGTCGGGCTTCTTTGCAAGAGCCTCGTCGTTGGAGATCTGCGCAAGAAGTATTTCCTTCTCGTTTTCAAGCGCAGCTGCGGGAACGCACTCCCTGCATACATAGCTTGCGTTCATGGCGGCTATCTGCATGCATATGTTCTTTGCAAACTCGTCAAACGCGGGGGAAGGTGTAAGATCCGTGTCAAACTTCGCAACAACGGCAATGGCGCCTGCGTTGTGAATATAGCTGCCGGTAACGCCTTCTATTATTTGAAAACGGCGGATGGTGATGTTCTCACCGATAGAGAAAACCTTGTCCTTGCGAACCTGCTCTACCGTAAGGTCGCTGCCTTCCATCTTGCACTCAAGCAGTGCTTCGAGATTTGCGGGCTTGTTCTTGAGAATGGTCGCAAGAATATCGCGCACAAAAGCCTTGAAGGTTGCGTTTTTGGCGACAAAGTCCGTCTCGGAATTGACCTCAAGAACGGCGGTAGTAAGGCCGTCCTCGCTTTTCATAATATCAACAACGCCCTCTGCGGCAACCCTGCCGGCCTTCTTCTCGGCAACGGCAAGCCCCTTTTTGCGAAGTATCTTTATAGCCTCTTCTTCGTTCCCGTCGGCCTCTACAAGTGCCTTCTTGCACTCCATCATGCCGATGCCGGTTTTCTTGCGAAGTTCATTTACCTGTTGAGCGGTAATAGCCATATACAATAAATCCTTTCTCTAAATAGTGATATTAAATTATTCGGCGTCCTCTGCGGCGCTGTCTCCCTCCGCAGAGCTGTCCGTAAGCTGCTCACCCTGCCTGCCCTCAAGAACCGCGTCGGTCATGACGGAAGCGATAAGCTTTATTGCGCGTATAGCGTCGTCGTTGCCGGGGATAACATAGTCAACCTCGTCGGGGTCGCAGTTCGTGTCAACTATTGCGACAACGGGGATACCAAGCTTGCGCGCTTCGGCAACCGCGTTCTTCTCCTTCTTCGGGTCAACTATAAATACGGCGGCGGGAAGCCCCTTCATGTTCTTTATGCCGCCAAGGTTGCGTTCAAGGTCCGCAATCTCCTTCTGCAGGGAGGCAACCTCCTTTTTCGGGAGCAGCTCAAACGTGCCGTCCGCAGCCATCTTCTCAAGGTTGTTAAGCCTTGCAATGCTCTTCTTGATGGTCTTGAAGTTCGTAAGCATGCCGCCAAGCCAGCGAACGTTCACATAGTACATCTCCGCCCTAAGTGCCTCGTCCTTTATGGCGTCCTGCGCCTGCTTCTTCGTGCCTACAAAGAGAATCTCGCCGCCGTCCGCAACTGTGTCGCGAACGAACAAATAGGCCTCTTCAATCTTCTTGACCGTCTTCTGCAGGTCGATGATGTAGATGCCGTTCCTTTCAGTAAAGATGTACTCCGCCATTTTGGGGTTCCATCTCCTCGTCTGATGTCCGAAATGGACGCCTGCCTCAAGCAGCTGTTTCATAGAGATAACCGACATAATGTCCTCCTAAGGTTGTTCCACCGACGTTTTTGAATTTACGGGCTGCAACGCCAAACGCTTGGCGACCTTACCCGCAGAACGCCGTGTGTATTGCCAAATTACGCGCCAAACGCGCATACCTTTAGCTTTGCTATTATATCACCTCAAACGCCTTTTTGCAATAGTTTTTGCAATAATTTTTACCAATTCTTGCAAAATATTTAAAGCCGTGGTACAATGGAACGGGTAGAAGAAGGGCGGTGCGGCTTTTTGAAGGATTTACACAGCCTTGCGGATGAGTGCATAAAGGAGCTTGACGAAATGGGCATAAGGTGCGGCACGGTGAGGAGCCTTACCGTAAACACCCGCGCCAAGGGGCGATACGGGCAGTGCAGGAGGGTCGGCGACGGCGTGTTTGACATAAGCATTGCCGAAAGCCTCCTTGCCGACGAAATGGCCGACACGCCCGCGAAGAGCACGATAATACACGAGCTTCTCCACACCGTGGACGGCTGCAGCGGGCACTGCGGCAAGTGGAAGGCGCTTGCTGAGGAGGTCAACAAAAGGCACCCGCAGTATAACATAAAGCGCACCTCAAGCAGGGAGGAGATGGGGCTTCCCCCGCGTGACAGCGAAGGGCAGAGGGCATACAAGTACGTCCTCGTCTGCACCGGCTGCGGGAACAGAATCTACCGCAAAACGGCAAGCGCGCCTGTGCGAAACCCCGCAAAGTACCGCTGCGCGCGCTGCGGCGGCAAGATTTGCGCATACGAAATAAAGGAGTGACATACAATGACGGCAGAAGAGGCACTTTTGAGACTTAAAGAGGGAAACTTGGCGTTCATAAACGCCAAAACGCCTTCCGGCGACATATCGCCGGAGATACGCGCAAGGACGCTTAAGGAGGGGCAGCACCCCTTTGCGACCGTTGTGACCTGTTCCGACTCACGCGTCGTGCCGGAGGACATTTTTTCCTGCGGGATAGGCGACATATTTACCGTCCGCGTGGCGGGAAACGTCATAGACAAAAACCAGCTTGGCAGCATAGAATATGCGGCTTCTCACCTCGGCGTAAACCTTACGGTCGTGCTCGGGCACACGCACTGCGGCGCGGTGGAGGCGGCGCTTAAGGGCGAGGGAGAGGGCTTTGTAAAGTCCGTCACCGACGAGATAAGAAACGCCATAGGCGGCGAGACGGACGCGGAGAAGTGCGCTGTCCTGAACGTCCTGCACAGCGCCGCGGTTATAAGGGAAAGCCTTGGTATACAGGCCGTCGGCGCACTGTACCGGCTTGAGGACGGAGGCGTTTTGTTTTTATAAAGGTCAAAATTTGCGTTCGGCTCTTGAAAACCTATAAAATTTGTGTTATTATGTAGGTAAAGAACAAGAAGGAGTTTTGGCTGATGAAAATTTCGACAAAGGGACGCTATGCGCTGAGGATGCTTCTTGACCTGGCGGAGCACAGCGGAGAAGGCTATATTTCTCTCAAGGATATAGCCGAAAGGGAAAATTTGTCAAAAAAGTACTTAGAGCAGATTGTTCCCATGTTGAACAAGGCCGGCGTGCTCAAGACCAACAGGGGGTATCAGGGCGGTTATATGCTTGCGGGCGACCCGTCGGAGTACACGGTCGGCGCCGTTCTGCGTCTTGCGGAGGGCAGCCTTGCACCCGTTGCCTGCCTGGAAAAGTGCCCCGTAGAGTGCGAGAGAAAGAACGATTGCCCGACTCTGCCCGTGTGGCAGGGGCTTTACAAGGTGATAAGCGATTACCTTGACGGCATGACCCTTAAGGACGTTATGGACAGCCACAGGGAACGCAGGGCAGACAGCTATGTAATTTAAATTATATAGCTTTTTAGACCCAAAGAGCACAGCCCGCCCAAAACCCGTGCTGGCAGCGCAAGCGACGTCTTATCAATGCAAAAGCCGTTCGCACGTATGAAGCGCTTGCTCTTTAGAGTGAAGAGTTGGCTTTGGTGCAGGAAGGTTCTATACGTGTGACAAGCCTAAACATCGCTTTGACGTGACTTGCGTTGCCAGATTGGGTTTCAAAGGGCTGTGCCCTTTGGAAAAATAAAAGCTTAATAATTAAAAAAGCTCTAATTTAGAGGGCCATGAGGGGACCGAGTCCCCTCATATAAAAACTCGGACGGGCCGGGGCCCGTCCTAAAAAATAATAATAAACTAAAATGCAAAGGAGAGCAGGAAATGAAATACGAAATTCAGGGTGAAACGCTGCCCGTCGTTATATGCGAGCTTAACGCGGGCGAGTCGATGATAACCGAAAGCGGGTCCATGGCCTGGATGACGCCGAACATGAAGATGGAAACGACGGCAGGCGGCCTCGGCAAGGCTTTCGGGCGTGTTTTCTCCGGCGAAAAGATTTTTCAAAACATTTACACCGCGCAAAGCGACTTTGGGAAAATCGCCTTTGCCTCAAGCTTCCCCGGGTCGATAAAGGCGTTTCAAATCGCCCCCGGCAGCGATATGATCTTTCAGAAAAGCGCGTTTCTCGCGAGCGAGCGCAGTGTCGAGCTGTCTGTGTTCTTCCGCAAGAAGCTGACGGCCGGCCTCTTCGGCGGCGAGGGCTTTATCATGCAGAGGGTCAGCGGACACGGCATAGCTTTTGCGGAGTTTGACGGCCACGTTGTAGAGTACGAGCTTCTCCCCGGTCAGCAGATGGTGGTCGACACCGGCTATCTCGCCGCAATGACCGCAAGCTGCACGATGGACGTCCAAACCGTACACGGCGCGAAGAACGTGCTGTTCGGCGGAGAGGGGCTTTTCAACACCGTCATCACCGGTCCCGGACACATTTGGCTGCAAACCATGCCTATAAGCAGCGTCGCTGCCGCACTTATGCGGTTTTTCCCCTCCAACAACTAACCGACGGCTTCAATTTGCCGGCTGCGGCGTGCCGCTTGCAAGTAAAAGCGGCTCGCCGTTTTTTGACGTCTTAATAAATAGAAACAGCGTGCGCAAATGTTCGGTTTACATGTTGACAACAGGCGCATATTGTGATATAATATTAGTACATTAATCGTGGAGGTATTTCTATGGAAAGTACTAATTTAAATATCCGCACTGATAAAGAGGTAAAGTCATCCGCAGAAAAAATATTTGAACAACTCGGGCTTAATATGACTACGGCTGTAAATATTTTTCCGCGTCAAACTATACGTGAAAACGGGATCCCCTTTGATCTTAAGCTGCGTGTTCCGAATGATGAAACCGCGGCTGCTATCGAAGAGGGAAGGCGTATTGCCCGCGACAAAAGCGTCAAAGGTTATACAAGCATGGAAGACCTGAAGACTGCGCTTGATTTATGAAATACGAGGTCAAGCTTACAAACCGGTTCAAAAAGGATTTAAAACTTGCAAAGAAGCAGGGAAAGAATGCAGACAAATTGCTTGCCGTTATAGAAAAATTGGCAAGTGGAAAGACTCTTGAAAAGAAATATCGGGATCATGACCTTTCGGGTAAATATAAAGGCTGTAGGGAGTGTCACATTGAGCCGGACTGGCTTTTGATTTATGAGATCTTTGATGATGTGTTGGTTTTGATTTTAAACCGCATAGGAAGCCATTCGGAGATATTTTGGTGATATTGCGCTCTGATTGCCGTGAATATACTGTTGTGTTTCAACAATGGAACAAAGTTACCGAAAATCACTAAAACAAAAGCCCTTCGCGTGCAGCGAGGGCTTTTTTTGGTATGACGGCTATTTGCCGAAGTGCTCTATCTCCTCTGCGGGGTAGGCGTTTGTCCAGTGATACGGCTGAAGCACGCCAAGTGGCACAAACTTCGGCACCTCTTCGTCGGAAGTGACGGCGACCTGCACCTCCTCGCCCCAGTAGCGCAGCCGTTCCTGACATATCCCGCAGGGCGACAGGACCTTAAATGCTGCCTTTTCGTCGTCCCGCACCAGACACAGGCAGTGGGTCACCTTTTCGTTGTACTTGTGTGCTTCAAGCATCGCGCCCGTTTCAATGCAAAGGGCAGCGGACGCGTTGGCGGTGTCGTTGGCCACGCTTGTAAAGTAGTGTCCTTCCGCCGTGTGAACCACCCCCGCACCGCCCCAGCCGGCAGGATAGCGCCTTTCAATCAGCTCCGCCGCAAGTCGGTACATCTCTTTTTCTATCTCAACGTCTCTCATAATATACCTCCGGATCTCACAAATCCACTTTTTCAAACCTGCTCGTCGAAAGCCTCGCCGCAAGCGCAGTCATCGCAAAATACAGCGCAATACCGCCGAAAAGGACGGCAAGCTTCACACCGCAATACTCGAAATCGGGTGACGCAAGCGGCGCATAAAACGGAAAGTGCCTTATCACCGCCAGGGCGGTGATAAACGCGAACTGCACAGCGGATGAAACCGCAAACGGAACACCCACCTTTCCCGGATCCTTGTAGTGCAGAGGAAAAAACGCAAGGTTAAAAACGCCTAAAAGGAAGGCGCCGACCCCTAAAAAAGCAAGGTTTGCGCTGTTCCCCGCAAGGTTTACAAGCAGCCATTTCGGGTAAACGGCTTGCTTTACGGCAATGCAGCCTGCCGTCAAAAGCAAAAGCGCGCACTGCAGCACGGCAGCCGCCGAGATCCGCGCAAGGGGTACAAAGCGCTTCTTCACGGGGAGCGAGCAGGTAAACGCCAAATCCCCGTTTTCCCGCGCCGACATGCAGATAAAGAAAACCGACAGCCCGGAAAAGAAAAACATCACCTCGTAAAGGTAGTTGGGCACAAAGACAAGAGCCGCAAATGACAGAAAGATAATTGCCGTAGGGTGCAGACAAAGCGAAAATTCTTTCTTTAACAGCGCAGTCATTCTGTCTCCTCCTTTGCAAGCTCAAGGTGTATCATTATTTCGTCAAGCGTCGCTTCCCGCCCCATGCTGCCGTCCGTCACCAGACCCTCATAGCCGCCTTTAACGGCTTTGATTCCGAACGCCCTTTCCGCCTGCGCATCTGCCAAACAGCCGAACTTTTTAAGCCTGTAACGCTTAAGCAGCTTGTCAAGCGGCTCGTCGGCAAGGATCCTCCCACCGGACAGATATATAATTTTGTCGGCTGCGCGCATAAGGTCGGAGGTTATGTGCGTGGAAAAAAGCACAGCTGCGCCGGAAGCCTTCAGCGACAGAAGCGCGTCGCAGAAGTCCTCGCGTGAGACGGGGTCAAGCCCGCTCGTCGGCTCGTCAAGGATAAGCAGCCTTGCACCGTGCGAAAGGGCAATTGCCAGCGAAAACTTCACCTTCATGCCCTCAGAAAGCTCGTGCACCTTCTTCGTGGCAGCAAGCCCGTACTCCTCGCAGCGGCGCCTGAAAGCCTCGCCGTCCCAATTCGGGTAAAAGCGCGAAACTGCCTTTGCAACGGCAGAAAGCGACTTGTTCGGATAAAAGCGGAAGCCTCCGCCTACGTAGCCGATAAGCTGTTTGGAATCTCCGTCGTCCGCAAAAAAGCTCTTTCCGAACACCCTTACCGTCCCTTCCGACGAGATAAGCCCCATGACGGACTTAAGCGTGGTGCTTTTCCCCGCGCCGTTGGGTCCGACAAGCCCCGCAATTTGCCCTTCTTCCACGGAAAAGGAAACGCCGTCGAGGGTAAAATCGGGGTAAACCTTTCTAAGCTTTACGGCCTCAAGTGCGTGCACACTCATTTTTCCTCGTCCTTTACTTGCTTTACTGCATTCCAAAACGACTCTGCATAGGAAAAGGGCTGCAGCGCTATACCCTGATTTTTGTCTGCCATAAGCAAAATTGCGTCACCCGACTGCAGCGAGAACATGTCGCGCACCTCTTTCAGGATGACTATCTGCCCTTTCGGGCCGATTTTAACTGTTGCAAGATACTTGCCTTCCGGGAATTTTTCCATAGCACGCTCCTAAAAGTATTACTTTTCCTACATTGTAAACTTTTCATCCCGAATTGTCAAGAGCTTTCCGCAAAAAATTCTTCCGACTGCGCCTTTAAGCTTTACCCCATATAAAGCCGCAAGGGGTACAAAATGGGGTACCGGCCTCCACGACAAAAGAAAGAACCGCAACATATTGCGGCTCTTTAAAGAACAAAACACAATACATCGCGGTTAATCCTGGCGGAGAAGGAGGGATTTGAACCCTCGCGCCGCGTGAACGACCTACACCCTTAGCAGGGGCGCCTCTTCACCACTTGAGTACTTCTCCATAGTGAAAAACAAAAACTTTAAATTAAAAACGTGCAGGCTGCGGCAGGGCGACAACAGGCCTGTGAAGCTGCCTGCCGTCCACGGTTAAAGAAGTGGCGGAGAGAGTGGGATTCGAACCCACGGCCCGTTGCCGGGTCACCGGTTTTCAAGACCGGCTCCTTAAACCGCTCGGACATCTCTCCGTGAACTGCAAGAGATATAATACCACAGCCGAGCGCCGTTGTCAAGCATTTTTTTACTCTTATTCCCGAATAAGAGGCGGAAAAGCCAAGGCTCCTTCTGCCTGCGCATTCGGGGCAGGCGACGGCAGCTTAAAAATTACAGCCGTTTCATCATCATATACTCGTTTACAAAAGTGCCGTCCTTCATTCGTATCGCGTCCGGTTTTACCCCTGTGATGCGAAATCCCATTTTCTCGTAAAGGCATCTTGCCCTGCTGTTTCCTTCGATGAAATCAAGCTCGATTTGGCGGACGCCGTCGCGCATTTTCGCGGCTTGAATAAGCTCTTTGAACATTTTTGTCCCTATTCCGAGACTCCAGTACTCCTTCAAAATCGCAATCCCAACGGAAGCTCTGTGCCTCTCTTTTATCCTGCTTTGGAAAAAGATCTGACAGTTCCCGGCAATTTTGCCGTCTACGAAGCAGACGATCATAAGCTCGTTTTTGTCAAGGCGTTTTTTAAGAATGACAGACTTTTCGTCTTCAACGGTGAAATCGCCCCACTCCTCCGGATACCTCGTCAAATAATCCGTCTCGCCGGAAGCTTTGGCTACAAATTTAAGCAGCTCCTCCGCGTCATCCTCGCAGGGGCTGCGAAGCAGCGCCTGCCGTCCGTCCTTTAACTCAAATGTCATCTCTTCAAAAACCACTGTATTTCACCTCATAATTCCCGATATGTCGGCATTATACCACCGGAATGTGAAGAAGTCAACTACCTGCGCGTGCAAGTACGGTGTAAGTGCTTTTCCGGCTTTGCACGATGCGCACGTCCGAAAAACCCGCAGCCTTTAAAACCACGATTTCATGCTCCGCTGTCAGTGGAGTGTCATAGTGATAAAACACATCCGGTTCAAGTCCCTGCTCGCGTTTCATCCTTTTCAGTTCGGAAAAGTAAAAACGCTCTGCCTCCTCCGATTCCGCGAAGTAGTCTGTCAGGACGAAGTATCCGTTGCCTTTCAGTGCTGATTTCAGCTTTCTATACAGCCCAAGCTTCTGCTCGGATGTGAAGTGGTGCAGCGATTCGACCGATACGGCTGCGTCGTATTCGCTTTCCCGAGAGGCACGTCAAAGTAAGAAGCGTTTATCAATTGAATATCTTTACCTATAAATTTTTCCGTGAGCTTTTCGAGCATTTCAGCCGACAGATCTATTCCAACAACCGACGCTTCACCGTTTAACGCAAAATAATATTCAAGCTCTAATCCCGTTCCGCAGCCCAAATCAAGCACCTTTGCGCCCCGTTCCATTGGAAGCAGCGACGCTGTGTACGGATAAAATTCTCTCGCGCCTTCAATCTCCGTAAGCATGTGTTCGTCGTATTCGTTTAGACGGGCGGCAAAAAAGTCGCCCATTCTTTCAAGCTTCAACTCTATATTCCTTTCGTCTTATACAGATACAATACAAGGTCGTCGTCATTCCGGCAGTCGGCGTAGGGCCTGCAGATTTCATCTTTATACCAGACGCCGCTCCCGTCCGGAATGTACCCGCGCTTCACGTACATTCTCTGTGCGCTTCCGTACCCGCTGTGCAGTCCCACGCCGAGGTAGACAACGTCCGAGTAAGAAAACGCAATCTGTTCCGCAGCGTCCATAAGCTTGCTGCCGATTCCTCTGCGCCTGTATTTTTCCAGAACGCCGAAGTCGACGATTTCCGCATAGCCCCGATTTGCAAGCGCACCTCTCGCGGCATCGGGGTAAACGTTCACATACCCGGCGACGTTCCCATTCCATTCGGCGGCCAATGCTATTGCTTTGCCCTCAGCCTGATGCTTAAGCCGCAGCTCGTATTTGTCAATTGTCGCGTCCCAGCCCTGGGCGATTTCTTCATCTGTGAGGATTTGTGCATCGCTATGCCGCAAATCCCGTATTACAATTCCGTCTTTGTCGTAATACACCATGTCTCTGTCTCCCCCTGCACAGCCGATTTGCCTGTCCGGCATTCGACATTATACCGCACAAATGCAAAAAAATCAACCCGGTTAAGACTGCCGGCGTTTTAAAGCCCTTGTTCCGCGCACTATCATGAAAACGGAAATGGCGCAGATAAGGGCGAAGACGCAGGCGCCGACGCAGTTGCTCATAGTTATTCGGAAGCTTTCGGAGTCTCCGAAAGCTGAAATCATCGCCGATTGAAGGGAATAGACGGAAATGGCGGCGGCAGCGAGGGAAAGCGCCTTGCTTGCGGAAAGCACGGGGTCTTTGTATTCACGGTACACCGCAACGTTCCGTATCGCCACAACCGCGGTGTAAAAAGTGTAGGCGGCCATTGCGTAAATCATATAGCCGGGGTACGTGATGACGTGCCCCATGTACAGGGTGATGCAGTGGATTCCCAAAAGGGCAAAATTCAGAGCAAGCATGATAAAAGCGCTGCTTCTGTACCTTTTCCACTTTTGACGCGAATTGTCTTTTTTATGACCGAGAAGCAAAGAAAAGCGCGCCGCACTTAGCACAAGATAATAAAACGCAAGCGTCCCCGCCCAAACAGAGCGGTTCACAACCCCGCTTACCCCCTGCAGGACCGCATAAGCAAGGTTTAACGCAAGGCTTAAATACAAAAGGGCCTCCGCCCGAGGGCGGCGTCCAATAAAACAAGTTCAGATTGTTTTCGGAGTGCGGCATGATTTCGGTCATGCCGCAGTTCCGTTTATGAGGTCGTTCAA
>CANRAV010000014.1 GCA_947628695.1 uncultured Clostridia bacterium | reverse complement strand
CAACTCAATTCTACCACGAAATCTTCGCTATGGATTTGTTTTTTTACTATTGCAACTTCATTTTACAATCTGCGAAAAACTATTGTTTTCAATAAGCCTAATTCAGAGAGCCATGAGGGGACCGAGTCCCCTCATTATTATAAAAACCGGACGGGCGAAAAGCCCGTCCAAATAATAAACAAACTTAAGTATTTTTCATAATAACGCTTTCTATAATATCCGCGGCGTCCTCGCAGTAGTCGAGGCAGCTTTCAAGGTCCTCGTAGATGTTCATCCACACGATAAGCGCGCGCATATCCTGCTCGCCAGCGAACAGGCCGTGCAGAAGCTCGCTGTGGAGGTTGTCGCCGTCGCTTTCGAGGGTGTTAACGTTGACAAGCTTTTCCTTTATGTGCTTGCTGGATTTAAAGCTTCTGAACTCCTCGGCCGCTTCCCTAAGCGCGCCAGCGCACTTAACGATAAGAGTGCAGAAGCTAAGCGCGCCTTCTTTAATTTCAGTAACGTTGTACATGTATATTCGGCGGACGGTGTCGTCAATGGCGTCCACGATGTCGTCAAGCTTTGCGGAAAGCTCCAGTATGTCCTCGCGGTCGATGGGAGGGATAAACTCGTGCATCAGGTGCTTTGTCATCTCGTGCCTGGCCATATCCGCGCGGTTTTCTATCTCGTGCATACCCTCGACACGCGGCATAAAGCTTTCGCGGTCAAAGGACAGAAGCGACGCGTTCAGATAGTCTGCCGCTTCGCAGATCATGTCTGCCGTAGTGCAGAAATAGTCGAAATAGTTAAAATCCTTCTTCTTTTCCCTCGCCATAAAATATCCCTCCTAAAACAGAAGCATAAACAGCTTAACCATCAAAAATCCCAAAAGCCCGCAGCCGGGGAAGGTAAGCACCCAGGCAAGCACCATGTCCTTGACGACCTTCCAGTTTATCGCCGAAAGCCGCTTGGAAGCGCCAACGCCCATTATGGCCGTCGTCTTCGTGTGAGTGGTGCTTAGCGGTATACCGGTGACGCTTGCCGCAAGCAGGCACAAAGCGCCGCCTATGTCGGCGGAAAAGCCCTGATAGGTCTCAAGCTTTACCATATCCATGCCGACGGATTTTATAATTTTGTACCCGCCTATGGAAGTACCGAGCGCCATAACTATAGAGCAAAGCGCCATAAGCCACGGCTCTATAACAAAGGTGCCGGTGGTGCTTCCGCCGCCCATCATGGTTATGCCAAGCATGAAGACGCCGATGAACTTAAGCCCGTCCTGCGCACCGTGCATAAACGCCATGGAGGCGCCGCCCACAATCTGCGCACCGCGGAAGAATTTTACGGTTTTCACGCGGTCCATGCGGCGGCAAACAGTCTCCACAATGCGCGTAACCAAAAAGCCCATGGCAAAGCCCAAAACGGTGGAAAGAACGAGCCCCAGAAGCACCTTTATCCACTCCGAGGGGACAACCGCCTTCCTAAAGCTGCCCTGAAGCGCCACAGCCGCGCCCGTAAGCCCGGCAATAAGCGCGTGACTTTCGCTTGTCGGTATGCCGAAGGCCCAGGCAGCGGTGGCCCATACCACTATGGCAAAAAGCGCCGCACATAAGGCAAGGGTAGCGTCCGATGACTCTACCCCGTCGAATTTCGCCATGTTCATTATGGTGGATGCAACCTCCGAGCTTACCATCGACATAACGAAAACCCCGGCAAAGTTGAACACCGCAGCCATAAGTATGGCTGCCCTCGGCTTCATGGCCCTGGTCGAAACGCAGGTTGCAATTGCGTTCGGCGCGTCCGTCCAGCCGTTTACAAGCACCACGCCGAGAGTCAACAAGACAACTATAAGCATCGCAGGATTATCCGAAATATTCCTTATAAACTCCGCAAAACTCATATTCCCGCTGTCCTTTACTCTTCGTCTTTGTCTTTATCCTTTTCTCTTGCCGCATTCGGCTTCTTGGTAACACGTGCCCACTCAAGCCGGTGGTTGTCGACCTTTTCGCCCTTGATGATAAGGTTCTCCGTCTCAATGGCAAAGGTCGTGCCGTCGTCCGGAATCGCGCCGTAAAGCCCGAAGGCGTAACCGCCGAGAGTGTCGTACTCGTCAACAGGCAGCTCTACCCCCAAAGCCTCCGCCACCTCGTCAAGCATAACGCTGCCGCGTATGACCCAGGTGTCGTCCGAAACGGCCTCTATATCCGGGCGCTCCGCGTCCTCGTCCGGGTCGTCGTCAAAGTCGCCCATTATCTGCGAAAGCAGGTCGGTCATGGTGACGATCCCGGCAAATCCGCCGTACTCGTCAAGCACTATGGCAAAGTGGTTGCGCAGCTTCTTCATCTGCTTGAAAAGAACATCGGCCTTTATGCTTTCCGGCACAAAGTGCGGCGCGTGCACCGCCTTCTGCATGATAAGCTTTTTGTTGCTCCTGTCCTTTATGGAAAAATAGTCCTTTGCGCTGAGAACGCCCTTAATCTCGTCAACCGTCTCACCGCATATCGGGTAGTGAGAAAAGCGGTTCTCTATTATAGTCTTTTCCCATTTGTCCGCACCGTCCTCCTCCCAAAGGAAGGCAACGTCCGTCCTGTGTGTGGCAAACTCGCCCACGGGGAGGTCGTCAAACTCGAAAAGATTGTGTATTATCTCTTTTTCGTCGTTGTCTATTATGCCCTTACGCGTGCTTTCATCCACCATAAGCTTAATGTCGTCCTCGCTTGCGGCGTCGTCAACCTCCTTCGGGTCGATACCCATAAGGCGAAGAACGCCGTTGGTGGAAACGGAAAGGAACCAAACAATAGGCGCCGTTATGCAGGCGACAAAGCGAAGGAGCCCGGAAAGCCCCAGCGCCATCTTTTCCGCCTTTTTAAGGGCGACGCGCTTCGGAACAAGCTCGCCCAAAACAAGCGTAACGTAAGAAAGAATCACAGTTATAAGCACAACGGAAATATTGTCCGCAACGCTGTGCTTAAGCCCCCATTTTTCAAAAACGGGGTTTAGGTAAACCGCAAAATTGTTTGCGGCGAACGCGCTTCCCAAAAAGCCCGCAAGGGTTATGGCAACCTGTATCGTCGCCAAAAAACGCGACTGATCCGCAGTCATCTTCTCAAGCCTCGCCGCGCGCTTGTCGCCCTTTTCCTTAAGCTGGGCGATCTTCGCGTCGTTCACGGAAAGCACCGCTATCTCTGCGCAGGCGAAAATCGCATTCAGCGCAATCATAAGTACCTGAAAAATAATTGGCCCTGCAATGTCCATATGTTAAAAAATATCCTCCTTAAAACCTTTAATCGAAAAATGCCCGAAATGTGTTTAACCTTAGGGTATCAATCGAAGGCGAGGAGGCCGCAGCGCACATGCGCCGCGTCAAGGAACCGAAGGCCTCTTTTAACAGCAAAAACTATGAAGCGGCATAAGTTTCCCGCCCCGGGGTCAGCGTCGCTCATTACACAAATTTCTCCTTTTACATGTAGTATTTACTGCAGATTATATTACACAAATTGGTACGATTTATGAACACGCTTTATACTATTTATAAATTTTTACGGCCGCAGAGTGCCCGCACTTAAAATATGCAAAAAATGTTGACAAACGGAAGCAAAAATGGTATACTTTCCATTGTAAAAATGAATGAAACGGTACCACGCCGTTATGGGGGAGTAATTCCGCGTTTTTTGCGCGGGGCAGGTCAACAGCAAGGCTTTTATAAAGCCTGGTCTGCCATTAAAGGATGAGACTCATATACGCTTACGTATATGGGCTTTTGTTTTTTAAAGGGAGGTTTTTCTTTTGAAAGAGTATCTTGAAGGTATTTCCCGGGTAATGGAGGATTTAAAAACCGACGGAAACGGACTTAACGCAGCGGAGGCCGAAAAGCGCCTGTCGGAGCACGGGCCGAACAAGCTTAAAGAGGGGAAGAAGGTTTCCGTAATACGCCGCTTTTTCGGCGAGCTTGCCGACCCCATGATCATAATACTTATCGTTGCCGCTGCCATTTCCGGCGTTATGGCGGCTTTAAACGGAGGAGAGGGCATCGCCGACGTAGTAATAATAATGTCGGTGGTGCTTATAAACGCGGTTCTCGGCGTCGTGCAGGAAAGCAAGGCGGAGGCTGCGATAGCTGCCCTGCAGGAGATTGCGGCAGCCACAAGCAAGGTCGTTCGCGGCGGAAGCGTGCACACGGTAAAAAGCGAGGAGCTTGTCCCCGGCGACGTGATACTGCTTGAGGCGGGGGATTCCGTCCCCGCAGACGCGCGCATTATAGAGTGCGCAAGCCTTAAGATAGAAGAGGCGGCGCTTACGGGCGAGTCGGTCCCCGTAAGCAAACAGACCGAGGAGCTCAACGCACCAGAGGGCGGCGACGTGCCGCTTGGCGACCGCAGGAACATGGTTTACATGGGCAGCACCGTCGCCTACGGCAGGGGCAAGGCGGTTGTAACTGATACCGGCATGGACACGGAGATGGGCAAGATAGCGGACGCGCTTGCAAAGACCGAGGACGGGGACACTCCGCTTCAGCAAAAGCTTAACCAGCTAAGCAAGATACTTACCGTTCTCGTGCTGGTGATATGCGCCGTTATATTCGGCGTTCAGCTTCTCCGCGCAAGCAGCATAAACACCGAAGTCGTCGTAAACACCTTTATGATTGCGGTAAGCCTTGCCGTGGCCGCCATACCCGAAGGCCTTGCGGCCGTTGTTACGATAGTGCTTGCGATAGGCGTCACCAATATGTCGAAGCGCAAGGCGGTCATACGCAAGCTTACGGCAGTGGAAACGCTTGGCTGCACGCAGATAATCTGCTCGGACAAGACGGGCACGCTTACGCAGAACAGGATGACGGTTGTGGAGGTCTATGCCGACAACAAAGCTCTGCACACAAACGCAATGTCGCTTTGCAGTGACGCCGTGGACGGTGACGACGGGAACGCCGTGGGCGAGCCGACGGAGTGCGCGCTTGTAAACGCGGCAAGGGAAGCGGGGCTTTCCAAGACAGAGCAGTCGCGGCTTTACCCGCGCATAGGGGAAGCACCCTTTGACTCTATGCGCAAGATGATGAGCACGGTGCACAGGGCTGAGGACGGAAGCGTTATACAGTTCACAAAGGGCGCACCGGATGAGGTGCTTAAGCGCTGCTCAAGCGCGTATATAGGCGGGGAAGAGGTGCCGCTGACCGATAAGATAAGGGAGGAGATACTTTCTTCCAACAAGTCAATGGCCGACAAGGCGCTTCGCGTGCTGTGCGCGGCTATGCGGAGGTGGGAGGACGTGCCCGCATCATTTGAGCCGGAGTATCTCGAAACCGGGCTCTGCTTCCTTGGGCTTTCCGGCATGATAGACCCCATACGCCCGGAGGTAAAGGACGCCATTGTGGAATGCCGCGAGGCCGGCATAAGGCCGATAATGATAACCGGCGACCACAAGGATACAGCCGTGGCGATAGCAAAGCAGCTTGGCATATTGGAAAGCGAGGGCGGTGCCCTTACCGGGGCAGAGCTTAACGCGCTTTCCGACGACTTCCTTAAGGAGCATATAGCCGACTACTCGGTATACGCCCGCGTCCAGCCGGAGCACAAGGTGCGCATTGTCAAGGCCTGGCGTGACAACGGATATATAACCGCCATGACCGGTGACGGCGTGAACGACGCGCCCTCGATAAAGGCGGCCGACATAGGCGTCGGCATGGGCATAACCGGGACGGACGTCACCAAGAACGTGGCAGATATGGTGCTTGCCGACGACAACTTTGCAACGATAGTTTCCGCCGTCGAAGAGGGCAGGCGCATATACGACAACATAAGGAAGGCAATACAGTTTCTGCTTTCCTCCAACCTTGCGGAGGTCTTTGCGATATTCGCGGCGACGCTTATAGGCTTTACAATACTTGACGCGCCGCATTTGCTTTGGATAAATTTGGTTACGGACTCGCTGCCTGCACTGGCGCTCGGTATGGAGGCAGCAGAGGGCGATATAATGCGCCGTCCGCCGCGAAGCACTAAGGAGGGCATATTCTCCGGCGGCCTTGGCTTTGACGTGGTCGCGCAGGGCATTACGGTCGCGTGTCTTACAGTGCTTTCCTTCTTTGTCGGGCACTATTTGGAGTTCGGCAGCTGGAACGTCGGGGACAGCGAGGTCGGCATGACCATGGCTTTCCTGACCCTATCGATGGTCGAAATTTTCCACTCCTTCAACATGCGCTCCCGCAGGAAGAGCGTGTTTACGCTTAAAACGCAGAACCTTGTCCTCTGGGGTGCAATGCTCCTGTCGCTCGTCCTGACGGCTGCAGTCGTTTTCGTACCCTTCCTTTGCAACGCTTTCGGCTTCTACAGCGGGCTTACATTTAAGGAGTACGCCATAGCGATGGGTCTTGCTTTCTCCATTATTCCGATAATAGAGATAGTAAAGCTTATACAGAGAAAAATAAACAAATAAACACAGAAAAAATGCCGCCGTTCGATGTTTGTCGGACGGCGGCATTTTAGAGGCAGCTTATCAAAATCAAAAGCATTACAGCTTCAAACGTGCAAACAGCATGTACATGGCTTTGGCGTTTCCTGCGTTGGCGGCTCGGGTTTCCAAAGGGCTGTGCCCTTTGGGCCTAAAAAGCTATTGCTTTCTGTAAACTTAACCCAAAACAGCCACGGAGGGACCGAGTCCCTCCGTAAAAAGGCAAAGGGCGGGCGAAAAGCCCGTCCTTAAAAATAATAAAAATCAAATCAAGCTAACGTTTCCCCGAGTATTCCTTGACAATGCCGACGATAATGTCGGTGCAGCTTTCCATCTGCTCGGCGGTGACGTGCTCGTAAGGGCCGTGGCAGGCAAAGCCGCCGGTGCCGAGGTTGGGGCAGGGGAGCCCCATAAAGCTAAGCCTTGCGCCGTCCGTGCCGCCCCTTATCGGAAGGATAACGGTTTCAAGTCCCAAGTCTTCTATAACGCGCTTGGCCGTTTCGATTATGTGCATGCAGGGAAGGATTTTTTCCTTCATGTTGCGGTACTGCTCCTTTACGGTAAGCTTTGCGGTGCCCTCTCCGTATTTCTCGTTTACAAGCTTTTCTATATGGCGCATTGCGGCGATACGCGCATCAAACATTTCGGCGCTGTGGTCGCGTATTATGTAGCGAAGCACGGCGCTTTCCACACTGCCCTCCATAGAGCTCAGGTGGTAAAAGCCCTCGTAGCCTTCGGTTTTTTCGGGTACGTCGCCGCTCGGCAGCATGGAGTTTATCTCCATCGCCACAAGTGAGGCGTTTACCATGATGTTCTTTGCGCTGCCGGGGTGCACGTTTTTGCCCTTTATCTCCCAAACCGCAGAGGCGGCGTTGAAGTTTTCGTACTCTATTTCCCCCGCTGCACCGCCGTCGACCGTGTAGGCAAAATCCGCCCCGAATGCGGAAACGTCGAAAAAGTCCGCACCGCGCCCGATCTCCTCGTCCGGGGTGAACGCAACGCACACCTTCCCGTGCGGCATGTTTCCGTTGACGAGGCGTTCGAGAGCCGTCATGATGTCCGCAATACCGGCCTTGTCGTCCGCACCGAGGAGGGTGTTCCCGTCCGTCGTGATAAGCGTCTGGCCTGCAAGCGTCTTCAGGTGCGGGAAGTCCTCGTTTTTAAGCACCCGCCCGCTTGTGCCAAGCGGAACGTCGCCGCCGTCGTAGCCCTCGTGTATTATAGGCCGGCAGCCGCTGCCCTCAAAATCGGGCGAGGTGTCGAGATGCGCGATAAGCCCTATCGCAGGCGCGCCTTCGCACCCCGGCGTGCAGGGCAGGTGCGCGTAAACGTAGCATTTCCCGTCCACGTGCGCGTCCTCAAGCCCCAATTCCTTAAGCTCCGCCGCAAGCGCCTCCGCTAGCGCAAACTGTGTTTTCGTGCTCGGCACCTCGGCGCAAAACTCGTCGCTTGCGGTGCCGAAGCTTACGTATTTAAGTAGCCTTTCGTATGCCTTCATAATTTTTCTCCCTATCCTTATTTATTGTAAAGCGTTGCAGAACCCGTTTCTTCAAAGCTTAAAAGCTCGTTTCCGAAACGGAGCATGTCCTCCGCCGTAAAGCCGTCATAAACCGTCACGCTGTCCGAAACGCCGCCAAGCTCTTCGTTGCGGTACGAGTATTCAAAATACAGCGTCCGCCTGCCGGGAAGCGCCCTTACGGAGAAGGGGAAGACGTCACCGCCGTTTCCCGCCTTAAGCTTAAGGCGCCTTCCGCCTCTGCCCTTCCCGAGACCGACAAAGAACCTGCCAAGCCTTTCTATGTCCCGCGTTCCGACAGAGACGCAAAGCTCGTGCGGGTAAATGCCGCCGAGGTGTATCAAAACCCCGTCGCCGTGCTTCCTTAAGCTTACAAATTCCTCATCCATTGCGGAAAAGCAGTCCCTCTGCCCTGTCTATGTCACCAGCGCCCATGAAGACCACAACGTCGCCTTCGCGGGCGTTTTTGTTTATGTAGTCCGCTATAGCCTCAAAGCTCTCTATATACACGCCGTTTTCGACCCTTTCCGCAAGGTCCTTTGCGCTTATGCCGTATACGTTGTCCTCCCTGGCGGAGAACACGTCCGCAAACACCTTCACGTCTGCACCGTCAAAGGCGGAAACGAAGCTTTCAAACAGATCGTGCAGGCGGGAGTAGGTGTGCGGCTGGAACACCGAAATAATCCGCTTCCCGCCTATGCTTTTCGCGGCGGAGAGGGTTGCCCTTATCTCGTCCGGGTGGTGTGCGTAGTCGTCGTAAACCGAAGCCCCGTTCACCTTGCCCTTGTATTCAAAGCGTCTGCCTACGCCCAAAAAGTCCTTAAGCCCCTTAAGTATCGCCTCGTCCGGTACCTTCGACATAAAGGCCGCGGCAACCGCCGCAAGGGAATTGGAGATGTTGTGCTCTCCCCTTATGGAAAGCTCCGCTCTAAACACCTCGCGCTTTTTGAAAACAAGCGTGTAGGAGGGAAGCCCGCCTTCCGTTTTTATGTCCTTTGCAAAAAAGTCGGCGCTTTCGTCCTTTACGGAGTAGGTGTAAACCTTCCCCGTATAGCCCTCCATGCACTCCATGGCGTGTGCGCTGTCCTTGTTCACGATAACGCAGCCCTCGGGCGCGGTGTTGCCGATAAAGGTTTTGAACGACTTTTCTATGCGTTCTAAGTTGTGGAAATAGTCCGTGTGGTCAAGCTCCACGTTCAGCACCACGGACACCGTGGGGAAAAACTTAAGGAAGCTGTCTTTGTATTCGCAGGCCTCAAAGACAAAATTCCCGTCGTGTCCGGTGCGGAAGGTGGAGGAAATGCACGGAAGCTTTGCCCCGATAAGGATTGTAGGGTCAAAGTCCTTAAACGACAGAAAGATCTGCGAAAGTATGCCGCAGGTCGTCGACTTCCCGTGCGTCCCCGCAACGGCTATGGAGTTCGGGAACCGCTTCGCTATGGCGCCCAAAAGCTCCGCCCGGCTGACGGCGGGTATCCCCGCACGCCTTACGTTTACCATCTCGGGGTTGTCCTCCGTCACGGCGGCGGTGTAAACCGCAACGTCGCAGCCTGCGCAGTTGTCCTCACGCGTTTCGTAACATACGTGTATACCCTCCGCCTCAAGGCTTTGCGTTACGTCGCTTTTTCTCCTGTCATAGCCTTTAACCTTTTTGCCGCTTCTGTAAAGAATAAGCGCCAGCGACGACATACTTATCCCGCCTATGCCGACAAAGTAAAAGCTTTCGTACCTGTCTATGTCAAAAGCCAAAATAATTCACCTCTGTTTTTATAATAACACATATTGTCAATAGTTTAAAACATAATATATACATTCATATATAAAAGGGAGAAAAGCTTTATGGAAATAACCGATGTAATAGTAAGAAAACGCTTTGAAAGCGGCCCGCTGTACGCGATAGTGACGGTCATCTTTGACAAAACCCTCGCTGTCCACGACATCAAGGCCGCAAAGCGTCAGAACGGCAGGCTTATCGCCGTAATGCCCAAGCGCACCGACGCCTTCGGCAAAAGCCGCGACGTCGTACATCCCGTAAGCGAGGAGCTTCGCCTGCGGCTTGAGCGGGAAATTGAAAAGCGCGTTCTTGTGTAGCGCGCTGAAGCGCCCTTATCTGTAAGAAAAAGCCTCGCTCCCGAAGCCGCAAAGCGGGCACTGCTTCGGCGGGGTGGTGCCCGTGTGGGTGCAGCCGCACACAGCGCACCTCCACACAAGGTCTTCGCCCGACGGGCGCTTTGCCGCCTCGGAGTCCGCAATGTAATCCTCTATAAGCCTCCCGTGGCCTTCCTCCGCACACGCGGCGGCTTTAAAGCGGTCGGCAAGCTGCTCGTACCCGTCAAGCTCCGCCGCCGCGGCCATGCGCGGGTAGGTGAAGGAAGCGTCCGTCTTTTCCTCCTCAAGGCAGCCCTCGGGCGTGCCTTCCTCGCCGCAGATCTCCTCGTACCAGCCCTTTGCGTGCGCAAGCTCTTCCTTTGCAAGGCGGCCGTAAAGCCCGGCAAGGCAGGCGTGACCTTCCTTTTCCGCCTTATCGCTTAATATAGTGTATTTCACATGCCCGCAGGCCTCGTGCTCGAAGGCGCGGTGCAGGCAATTAAAGCTTTCGCTGTCTTTGCTATAGTGCATAAGCATAAACTGTCTCCTTTCTTTTTATATCTACAGTTTATGCCATGACCTATCCATTTGACAGGTTGAAGTAATCCTCCGCCGTAATGGCGTAGTAGCTGAAGCTTTTGTATTCACCCTTTATGTACAGCGCATTCCGAAGCGTGCCCTCGTATTTAAAGCCCAAATTTTCCGCAAGCCTTTCGGAGGCCGTGTTGCCGACCAAAATCCTCGCCTCTATGCGGTTAAGGCCAAGCTTGTCAAAGCCCGTGTGCACAACGGCACGCGCAGCCTCCCGCATATACCCCTTCCCGCGGTGAAGCGGGGAAAGGACGTAGCCTATCTCGGCCTTGTTGTTCCGCATGTCCACGCTTGCAAAGCCGCAGGTGCCGATAAGCTCGTCGGTTTCCTTAAGGGCAACGCCCCAGTCGGTACATCTGCCCTTGCGGTACTCCTTTACAAGGTATTCTATGTGCCCGCGCGTTTCCTCTATGTTAAGGTGCGGCGACCACATAAGGTACCTCGACACCTCCTCCTCGCGCGAGTAGGCGTACATATCGTATAGGTCCTTCTCGGAAATCTTCCTCAGAATGAGTCTGTTCGTAACAATATTCGGCAAATCCGAAAACAGCCTTCGGTATTTTCTGTCGTCCAAATAAACTCACCTCTCTTTAATTATAATACAAACCGCCTCAAAATGCAACAGATATATAACGTTGACGAAAATCCAAAAAACTTATTGACATATAAGCGTTTTTGGTGTAGAATACAGTAAGAGTGTTATTAGGACATTTAGTTTTGGAGGGCATCTTTTAAATGAAAGCTGTATCGGCAAATCCCGCAAAAAAGAAGAAGAGCAGGGCTAAGAAGATAATTGCCATTGTCGTTGTCGTTGCTTTGGTGGCGGCTATTGTCGCTTTTGTGATGACGCGTGACAATGATGCAGACGAAATTAAGCTTGCAGACATACCGATAATTACGTTCTTCGGCATAACCGAACCGTCCACGACGGAGGCGGACATTATCGCCGTGGAGAGGGACCTTAACAACGTCCTTATTACGGACGGGTATGCGGTTAAGCTTTTCCTCGCGCCGGAGGAAAGGTATGATTCTCTTTTGGCTTCCGCCATGGAAATGATGGACGTTTATATGGAGAACAACAGCAAGAAGGCTGAAGAAAGACTTGGCTTTGAATACAGCTTTGACTATGCGAATTCCTCGTTTACATACAAGTGCGACGAGGAGGCTGTTACCCCCGCCGTCGTATACAATCAGGACACTATAATAGAGATGCTTGACGACGGGCAGGAAATATATCCGAACGCTCCCTCCATGGACGTGGTGCTTATCAACAGCTATGAGAAGTATTATGAGATGGCTGCGGACAATGCGTTTACAAGGCTTAACAGCAACCTTACCGACATTGCAAAGTCGCTTAACCAGTCTATTCCGGCTGCGTTTTTGGATGCGGTTAAGCTCAACAGCGGCGGCGACATTTACGGCATACCCTGCGTTCAGCCCGTCGGCAAGTACGAGTTTATGGTTTACGACAAGGATTTGCTTGACAAGTACGGTGTTTCGAAGAACCAGCTGCTGTCTATAGAGGACCTTGACCCGTATTTGAAGGAAGTTGCGGCAGACGGTGAAGTTGATGTGATACCGCTTCTCAACGCGCCGGAGTCGTCACCTTTGGAGCTTTCGTCCGGCAAGTCGATAGGCATAACCTTCAACGGCGCGCTTGACCTCCCGTTCCTCAATGACGACTATCAGGATTATTACGCAACCATCGCGCGCTACCGCTCGCTCGGCTTTATGGGCGAGGTTGGCGCGGATATAGAGAAGTCCGATTTTGCCGTTGCCTTCTTCAGCGGCACGGAAAGCGAGGTTAAGGCGCTTTCCGAAAAGACCGGCAAGAACCTTGTGTACAACAAGTTTTCCATGCCCTACGCCACCAGCGAAGAGGTTGGCGAGGCGATATTCTGCGTCTGCGCAGAGAGGAAGTATTCCGTCAGCAAGGCCGACAACGGCGTTGACTTTGTCACAAAGCTCAACGGTCCGAAGAGCCAGACGGACATAAAGAACATACTGCTTTACGGCGCTATGGGCATAAACTACAGCCTTTCCGAGATAGACGGCACCGTTGAGTATGCGAACGGCAACACATACATGATGGATAACCTGTACACCGGCCACACGCTTCACGCACACCCGTCGGCCGACAAAGGCGTAAGTGAGGACTGGATTGCAGAGGCACAGGCGCAGAACCTTGACCTTGTATCCTCCAAGCTTTCCGGCTTTATGTTTGAGCCGAGGATGTACAACGTAGGCGGTGAAAGGGTACGCGGTGTTGACTATCTTGCCGTTCTTGACGAGGTTGTAAGCGGCATGTACAGCGATTACATCAACGGCATTACCTGCGGCGTTGACCTTGCAGACTTCAATTCCCGCGTTGACGACCTTATCCGTGAGGACATAGGCCGTGACGTTCAGGCGGAGTTTGAGGCGGAGCAGGAGGCACTTCTTACGGAGCAGTACAGTGCAGAGCTTCACGCTGATACACAGTGGATGGCCGACCATGAGCAAGAGGCTGCCCAAAACTCGCTTGTCGAGCTTAAGGACGCCGTGCAGGCCGTCCTCAAGGAGGAGCTTACCGCAAGGTACAACAGCCTTGGCGTTACCGACGCGGAGGAGATTGCAACGCGTCTTGCAAAGGACATCACCGACGAGCTTATAGAAGAGAGACTTCACGAGGACTATACCGACAAGGACATAGAGGACGCAGCTGCGGAGAAGCTTGACTCCTTCGTAAACAATGAGGTTGCGGTAAGGATAGCCGAGTACAAGAGGGGCGAGGAGTATAAGCAGCTTGTCAACACTTACGTCACTTCCGAGGAGTTCAGCGCAGCCGTTGAAGAGCGCTTCACGGAACAGCGCGATGCAGAGTATTACGAGGTTCTCGATTCCGAGATAGAGGACAACGTTTACAACTATGCGGAGGAGATTGAGGCAAAGATTGACGAGGCCTTGGCTGCCGCAAACGAGAAGTTCATTGCTGACAACAATATAAGCGAGGCAGAGGCAGGGGAAATGATATTCTGTTCCACCTTCTCCGACCTGCGTGACACGATGCTGAGAGAGCAGTATTACGAACTCAAGGGCGAACCCAAGTAAATTATTTTAAACGGAAAGCGCAAGCCCCGAAGTCAAACGCGGGCGCTTGCGCTTTTGATTATAATAAGGAGGGAAGTTTATGTTTGCCGACGCTATAGAAAAGGTCGGGGATTACACGCGCCCGCTTATCTATATTTTCAGGAACTACGGTGAAACGGTCGTAAGCTCCGGCTCTGCGACGATGTTTTTCGTAAACGAGGACGGCTGCGCGGTCACCTGCCGCCGCGTGGCGGAAACCATACTCGCCTCCCATAAGGCGAACGCAAAGTACTTCGAGTTCAAGAAGGAAAAGTCGCTTATCGTCAACGACAAAAAGCGGGCGGAGGCGATAAAACGCCTTGAAAAGGAGTTCGAGTACAAAAAGGGCGTTACCGTCAACATGAAGTGCAACTTCATGGGCTGCGTCTACCCCGTTACGGAGATAACCTGCCACGTCCACAAGAAACACGACCTTGCAATCGTGCAGTTTAAGGGCTACGAAAACCGCATGTACCACAGCCACGCCGTCTTTGCGGACAGCGCGGATTCCGTGCGACCGGGCGACATGCTTTGCAGGATAGGCTTCCCGTTCCCGGAGATTGCAAACACCATATACAACGGCATAGCCGACGATATAGAATGGGGCGACCCCGGCGGTATAAGCGCACCGCGCTTTCCGCTTGACGGCATGGTGACAAGGCACATCGCAAGGAACGGCGAGGTCTGCGGTATAGAGCTCAGCACCCCGGGCCTGAAGGGACAGTGCGGAGGTCCGCTTTTCGACCGGAACGGCGTCGTCTACGGCATGCAGTGCGAGACGCGCCGGTTCAACCTCGGCTACAGGTTCGATAAAAGCGGTTCCCCCGTAAACAGCGCAAATGCAGAGGGCGAGCAGGCCTTTTTAAACCTTGGGCACTGCGTCAGCGCCGAGGTTATAAAGTCCTTCCTTAAGGAAAACGGCGTAAAGTATTATACCGAATCGGGCGTTGTCGAGTAAACCCCTCGGCCACCGCGCGGGGACGGGCGGATTTTGTTTTTGCGCAGATGAACATTATTGGCAAAAAACGGCCGCCATAGGCCTTAAAACCCGCCTACTGTGATTTACATAATGCGAATTTTTAAAAAAATTGCCTATTTTTTGTAGTAATATATAAAAATAGTGTTGACAATCGCGCGGATTTGTTATAAAATGCTATTGGAATTAAGCAAAGGTAAAGCTTTGCAAATTTATAATTAAGGAGAGAAAAGTATGAAGAAACGTTTAGCCGGCTTATTGCTTGTTATCGTGATCATGGTTGCCTCCGTGGCTGTTGCCGTACCTGCTGCGGCTGAAGACCAGTCCTGGAACATTCCGGAGATAACCATTCCCGAGAAGCTTGCTGTTCCCGACAACGACCTTCTGACCGACGGAGTTGAGTACTACCTTGCTGAAGGCTCCAGGTGGCAGCAGAAGGTCACCACAGACTTTATGGCAGACGGCTTTAAGAGCCGTACACACACCTACAACTATCAGAAGTATTTGATAGTTCACAACACCGGCGCTTATCCGACCACTTCTACCGCTCTTGCAAACCACAACTACGGCAAGACCACCACGGCAGAGGTTTCCTGGCACTTTACCACCGGTAACGACGGTATTTACCAAATGCTTCCCGCTAACGAAAAGGGCTGGCATGCAGGCGGCAACTACTGGGGCACCGATGACCCCGTGGCAAAGGCTGCCAAGGGCTGGATTTCCGACTGCTCCAACAGCACCGGCCTCGGCTTTGAGACTGCTACTCCCGGCTTCCCCGCTGACCAGACCTCCGCGGGCGAGCATTGGAACAAGCCCGAGATGTACGAGTGGTACGAGTCTACATATGACAAGACCGCTACCTATCTTGCAGAGCTGCTTGCATCTATCTGCGTTCGTTTGAACTTCAACCCCTACACCCAGATAGCTCAGCATTACAGCTCCGCTGCCAAGAACTGCCCGATGCAGATGCGTTACGTATTCGGCACCAACGCGCAGTTCACCTATCACGGCACCTACTTTGACGTTGTGCTTGACAGGCTTTATGACTTCTACAAGGCATTCGGCGGCTCTTATGTTGAGACCGATGAATTCCAGAACACCTATTACAACCCCAACGCTGTAGTATACAAGAAGGGTCTTTACAAGGTTACTTCCGACACCACCGTTTACCGCGGCGGCAACACCACCACAGAGACTGTCGGCACCGTTAGTGCAAACGACATAGTTGACGTTAAGATCGTCGGCTTTGACTGGGGTAAAATCACCCTCGCTGACGGCAAGGAAGGCTGGATAAAGCTTACCGGTCTTACCTATGTCACCGGCGACTATGACTACGGTACATACAAGATAAGCGTTGAGTCTACCGAAGAGCCCGCTCCCGGCGACACCGACGGCGACGGCATCATAGACAACAAGGACGCTGTTACAATTCTTCAGTATGAGACCGATATCGTTCACGAGATTAAGAACGGCGACGTTAACGGCGACGGCAGGATAAGCAACCTCGATGCTACCATCATACTTCAGTACGACGCAGGCATGAGGGAACTTCCCGCTCTTCCCGCAGCAGCTGCTGCAGGCACGACCGATAAGGTTGTAAACATCACCAAGATCGACGGCACCACCGGTTACTATGACGGCGGCACCGTTGACATGAGCAAGGCTACCAGGGTTTACAAGGTAGAGGTTGTTGGCGACACCGCTTTCGGCTCCGAGGCTAAGTATCTCGCTTCCGGCGAAACCTTCGAGGTTACCGCAGCTCCCGCAGAAGGCATCCAGCACTTTGACATGTGGGAAACCGTCTCCGGCGTTGTAACCATAGCAGACCAGCACACGGATACCACCACCATGACGGTTCTCAAGTCCGACGTTAAGGTTACCTCCACCTACACCGATAAGCAGCACCTCACCGTTGAATACGGCACAGGCTCCGGCTCTTATCTCATAGGCACCAAGGTTTCCATCAGCTCTCTTGCAAGACCCGGCAAGGTATTCACCCACTGGACCATCAAGGAAGGCGAAGGCACCTTCGAGAATGAGAACGTTTCCTCCACCACCTTCACCATCGGCTCTAAGGACACCGTTATAGCAGCTGTTTACGAAGACAAGGCGTTCCCGGATCTTACCGGCTTCAAGAACTACTCCGTAGGCAAGAGCTATACCTTCACCTGGAAGGGCAATCAGAAAGACAAGATCGCATGGTACAACACTCTCTCCACGGACAACGAGGGCGTAAGGCTTACCGACGGTAAGGTTGCAGACAGCAACTTTGCACTTGGCAAGGGCATCTACGTCGGCGTTCTCGGCACTGCCGGCACCGGTGAGGTTGTTATCGACCTCGGCGCACCCACCAAGGTAACCCACGTGATCATCCGCGACGCGGAGGATAACGGCGGCTCCATCGGCGACATTCAGGAAGGTTCCGCAGCAGTTTCCGTATCCAGCGACAATTCGGAGTTCTCACCCGTTGAGGCGTTTACGGATAACATGTTCTTCTCCTGGAAGGTAAACGATGACGGCTCTTACGTTGGCATCGGCGACGAGACCCTTAAGACCCACGTACTTTCCTTCTCTGAGGTTGAGGCACAGTACATAAAGCTTACCTTCAAGTCTAAGCTCTACGTATACGTTATGACCGAGGTTGAGGTTTGGGGTCCCGAAAATCAGGGCTAAGGCCCTGTACGGTCAACTCGGCCGACAGACCTTTAAGGCTTTGACAATTAAGCTTTAATATAACGGGCAAAAAGACGGCGCAAACCGTCTTTTTGTTCGTTAAAGGGAGGTATTTATGCTAAGTCTGCGCGACACGGAAAAAGAGCTGCTTGCCCGCCACATAGGGCTTGGCAGCGTTACGGCCGACTTTACCGTCGGCAACGGAAACGACACGCTTTGGCTTGCGGAGCACGTCGGCGAGGGCGGGCTTGTCTACGGCTTCGACATACAAAAGCAGGCTATCGAAAACACCGCCGCACTGCTTGCCGAAAGGGGCGTAAGCGACCGCTGCCGCCTTATCTGCGACAGCCACCACAACCTGCTTAAATACATAGACGGGAAGATAGACGCAGGCGTCTTCAACCTCGGCTTCCTTCCGGGCGGCGACAAGGGGATAACCACAATGCGGGAGACGACGCTCCCCGCGGTGCGCGACGCGCTGTCTGTCGTAAAGCCGGGCGGCTGCCTGCTTGTTGCGGTGTACCCGGGGCATGAGGAGGGACGGCTTGAGGGGGAGATGCTTTGCAGCTTCTTCGAGGGCTTCGACCAAAAGCAGCTGTCGGCATACTGCTTCCGCGTGCTAAACGCGCCGACCTCGCCTTTCTTCCTGTTCGCGGAGAAAAGCAAGCGCGCTGACATATAGGAGGGGATGGGCATGGAGGCTTTAAAGAAGTGCCGTCTTTTCGAGGGGATCCCCTTCGGGCGCGTGCTTGAGATGAAAAGCGCCCTCGGCGCTGCGGAGCAAAGCTTCGGCAGCGGCGAGGTCATCATAGGCCAGGGGGAGGGCGCAAGCTCGCTCGGCGTTGTGCTTTCCGGCGGGATAGAGGCGGTTCACTACCGCCCGGACGGCAGCTTTGCCGTCATATCGAGCCTCGGCGAGGGCGACGTGTTTGCGGATTTCCTCGCGGCCGACGACAGGGCGCACAGCCCTGCTGCAATCTGCGCGTGCGAGCCAAGCCGCATTCTCTTCGTACCATTTGCGTCGCTTTTCGTGCGCCTTGCCGGCTTTGAGGAGGAGCAGAGGCAGGTTCTTATAAACCTCTCGCGCGTCTACGCCGAAAAGTATTTCGAGCTGAAGGATCGCCTTATCTGCATCTCCTCACCCACCGTCCGCGGCAAGCTTGTGAACTACTTTCAGCTGATGTGCGAAAGGACAGGCAGCACAACCTTCGACGTGCCCTTTGACAGGGAGGGGCTGGCTGCCTACCTTAACGTCGACCGCTCGGCTCTCTCGCGCGAGCTTTCGAAAATGAAAAAGGACGGAATACTTGAATACTACAAAAACAGCTTCAAGCTAAAGCTGCCCTAATAGGGGGGACGAAGGCGGCAAGCTTTAAAAAATACTTAAAAAACACAGCGATATAAATAAAAATAGTGTTGACAATTGCGTCCTTTTGTTATAAAATGCTATTAGAGATGTGCAGGGGATGCACCTTTGCAAATTTATAATTAAGGAGAGAAAAGTATGAAGAAACGTTTAATCGGCATGCTGCTTATCGCGGCGATGCTGGTTACCTCCGTTGCTGTCGCAATACCTGCTGCCGCATACAACACGGCGGAAGAGTACGTGATACCGGAGATAACCATACCAGAAAAGCTTGCCGTTCCCGACAACGACCTTCTTACCAGCGGTGAGGAGTATTACCTTGCCGAGGGCTCCAGATGGCAGCAGAAGGTCACTACCGACTTTATGGAGAATGGCTTTAAGAGCCGTAACGGCACGATTAACTACCAAAAATGGTTGATCGTACATAACACCGGCGCTTATCCGTCCACTTCCACCGCACTTGCAAACCACACCTACGGCAAGACCTCTACTGCAGAGGTTTCCTGGCACTTTACCACCGGCAACGACGGTATTTACCAGATGCTTCCCGCCAACGAAAAGGGCTGGCACGCAGGCGGCAACTACTGGGGCACCTCTGACCCTGAGGCAAAGGCTGCCAAAGGTTGGATTTCCGACTGCTCCAACGACACCGGCCTCGGCTTTGAGACTGCTACTCCCGGCTTCCCGGCAGATGACACCTCTTCCGGCGAGCATTGGAACAAGCCGGAGATGTATCAGTGGTACGAGACCACCTTTGACAAGACGGCTACCTATCTTGCAGAGCTTCTTGCATCTATCTGCGTTCGTTTGAACTTCAACCCCTACACTCAGATAGCTCAGCACTACAGCTCCGCTGCCAAGAACTGCCCGATGCAGATGCGTTACGTATTCGGCACCAATGCGCAGTTTACCTTCCACGGCACTTACTTTGACGTAATGCTTGACAGGCTTTATGACTTCTACAAGGCTTTCGGTGGCTCTTATGTTGAGACCGATACCTGCCAAAACACCTACTATAACCCCAACGGTATAGTATACAAGAAGGGTCTTTACAAGGTAAGCGAGAACACCACCGTTTACCGTGCGGGCAACACCACTACCGAGACTGTCGGCACCGTTAGTGCAAACGACATAGTTGACGTTAAGATCGTCGGCTTTGACTGGGGTAAAATCACCCTCGCTGACGGCAAGGAAGGCTGGATAAAGCTTACCGGTCTTACCTATGTCACCGGCGACTATGACTACGGCACATACAGGATTGACGGCGACAAGATCGTCAACATCACCAAGATAGACGGCACCACCGGCACCTATGACGGCGGCACTGTTGACATGAGCAAGGCTACCAGGGTTTACAAGGTAGAGGTTGAAGGCGACACCGCCTTCGGTACCGAGGCTAAGTACTTGGCTTCCGGCGAAACCTTCACCGTAACCGCAAAGGCAGCAGAGGGCATAAGCCACTTCGACATATGGGAGACTGTTACGGGCGTTGCCGGCTATGAGCAGCAGGATGCAGCTTCAACCACCGTTACCGTTCGCAACACTGACGTCAAGATCACTTCCACCTATACAGATAACCAGTACGTAACCGTTAAATACGGCTCCGGCACCGGCAGATACACGATAGGCGAGACGATTGACATCGTTGCAGAACCGCGTCTCGGCAACATATTCACAAAGTGGGAGCTTACCGGCGAAGGCACGATAGCCGATGAAAACTCCGCTACCACCAAATTCACCGTTGGCTCTACCGACGCTACTATTAGCGGCGTTTACAAGAGCGCCTTCTTCCCGGACTTCGGCGAGAACGTTGTTCTCTCCTCCGGCAAGAGCTACACTGTAAAGTGGAATGACGCAACAGGCGACGCTTTGCCGTATCACAGCGACAATGCTTCTGACGCAGACGGCAAGAAGCTTACCGACGGCGTTTCCTTCAGCAAGAAGTTTGACGAAACCGCAGACCACTATGTTGCACTGAACGGCAGGGACGCAGCAGGCGAGATCGTTATAGACCTCGGCTTCCGCAAAAACATAAACACCCTCGTTCTTTACGACGTGGTTGAAGACGGCAGCTACGGCGAGATTAAGACGGGCAGCCTGCAGATCTCCGTATCCAAAGACAACAAGACCTTCACTTCCGTAGAATCGCTGGCTGACAACCTGTTCTACTCTTGGAGGTTCACCTCCAGGGGCTCGCAGGCACTTATCGGCGACGAATCCTTGAGGACACACTCCTTCACCTTCACGGAGACTGCCGCACGTTACATCAAGCTTTCGTTTACAAGCGTAGGCAGCATCTTTGCAATGTCTGAGCTTGAGGTTAGAGGTCCCGACGGTCAGCCCGACATACCCGACGAGGAATGGCCCGACTGGGAGGAGCCTTCCGAAGAACCGTCAGAGGAGCCTTCCGAGGAACCTTCTATAGACGAGCCTGTATCCGAAGAGCCTTCCGAAGAGCCTTCCGAGGAACCCTCTGAAGAACCCTCCGAAGAGCCCTCCGAGGAACCTTCTGAAGAACCCTCCGAGGAACCCTCTGAAGAGCCCTCCGAGGATATCTCCGGCGATGAAGAGCTTGCAATCGGCGACGTAAACGGCGACGGCAATGTAAACAACATCGACGCAACGCAGGTTCTCCAGCACGATTCCGCTGTCACGACTCTTGAAGGCGCTGCTCTTACAGCTGCCGACGTAAACGGCGACGGTGCAGCAAACAACATCGACGCTACAAGGATACTCCAGCTTGATGCAGGTATCATAGGCAGCTTCGACGAGTAAGTAAAACCGCTCGCCCTTTCGGCCTGCGGCACATAAAACAAAAAGCAAAAAAGGCGGCCACGTGCCGCCTTTTTTACGTAAAAAGCGCCGTTTCCGTTTTAAATCCGGCAAAACGGTAAAAAATGTGCGTATCTGCTTGACAAATCCATCCACTTTGTTTATAATCCTTTTAGTAACTGTTAAGGAGAAAGCGGTGCGCTTTTCTTTGCGGCCGTTTGTGGTTTAATGGAGTTTATAAAGGAATTTTCGGTTCTCTTTGAACATTTCGGTTTCTTTGCGGACCATTGGCAGTCCGTGATTATGTGGGTCGTCGGCGCCGTGCTTATTTACCTTGCCATCGTCAAGGAGATGGAGCCGACTCTTCTTCTGCCCATGGGCTTCGGCGCGATACTTATGAACCTTCCGTCCGTCGGCGGTATGGAGGGCGTAAGCGACGTTCTGCACACCCTGTACAACGCGGGCATTGCCAACGAGCTGTTTCCCCTGCTTTTGTTTATAGGCATCGGCGCCATGATAGACTTCGGGCCGCTTCTTTCCAACCCGAAGATGCTGCTTTTCGGCGCTGCGGCGCAGTTCGGCATATTCTTTACGTACTTTGTCGCGTCGTTCTTCTTTGAGATACCGGACGCGGCTTCCATAGGCATAATAGGCGCTGCAGACGGGCCTACGGCTATAGTCGTGGCACAGCAGCTTGGCTCTAAGTACGCAGGTCCCATAACCGTTGCGGCGTATTCCTACATGGCGCTTGTACCGATAATACAGCCGCCGGTTATACGCCTTATCACCACGAAGAAGGAAAGGCTTATACGCATGGAGTATAAGCCTGCGATGGTTTCCAAGACGACGCGCATACTTTTCCCGATAGTCATAACGGTGATAGCGGGGCTGTTCGCACCCGGTTCCGTGGCGCTTGTCGGCTTCCTTATGTTCGGCAACCTCATAAGGGAATGCGGCGTTCTTGACAATTTGTCGCAGACCGCACAGAAGGAGCTTGCAAACCTTATAACGCTTATCCTCGGCATTTCAATAGCCTTCCAGATGAATGCGGACAAGTTCCTGCAGCTTGACACGCTTCTGATAATGGGTCTAGGCCTTTTCGCCTTTGTATTCGACACCGTCGGCGGCGTTATGCTTGCAAAGCTTATAAACCTCTTCTCAAAGAAGAAGGTCAACCCTATGGTCGGCGCAGCCGGCATATCGGCGTTTCCGATGTCCTCGCGCGTTGTGCACAAGATGGGGCTTAAGGAGGATCCGCAGAACTTCCTTCTTATGCACTCCACCGCTGCCAACGTTTCCGGTCAGATAGCCTCCGTCATAGCCGGCGGGCTTATCTTGGGCCTTGTTCAAAAATTCCTCGGAGGCGCATAAGTATGAAAAAAGCTGTTACTGTATTTCTGCTTTTGGCGGTGCTTGTCTCCGCCTTTACACTGAACGCCGCAGCGGAGGAAGCTCCTTCTGCGGACGCTCAGCAAAGCACCGCAGAGGCCTCTATCGAAAGCTCGGAAGCTTCCATCGAAAGCTCCGAAGCCCCCAACGAAAGCGCTGAAGTCTCTGCCGAAAGCTCCGAGACCTCGTCGGAAGGCGTGATAAACTTCACATTTTCAACCTCCCGCTTCCCAACGGCGCTTAAGCACATGGCTGTCGGGATGCTGGGCGTGCTTATCGTGCTCGGCCTTATAGCCGTTGTGGTGTTCATCCTAAACCGCGTAAGCAGACCCAAAAAGTAAAACTAAAGAGCCTGCTGCATAAGCAGTAAAAAAACTAAAGAGCCTGCCCCTTAAGGCAGCAAAAAACGGGCACCCGAAAAAGGCAGCCCGTTTTTTGCCTTGTTGTCGAATAAATGAAGTGCTGTTCCTTATCGAAGCGGCAGACCGCGCAGCATTTCCAGCCCTCCAACCACTAAAAAGACAGCCCGCACTCCATAGAGCGCGGGCTTCTTTGGTCGGAGTGGCGGGATTCTCTACTCGCGATCGGAAGAGCCCTCGGCTCTTCCTCCTGCTCCCCGCGTCGCTTACCGCTTGCGGCTCGCAGAGCTCGTTTCTCATCCCGCATTATTACTGTCAGCAAAACGCCCGCACTCCACAGAGCGCGGGCTTTTTATGGTCGGAGTGGCGGGATTCGAACCCACGGCCTCTTGGTCCCGAACCAAGCGCTCTACCAAACTGAGCCACACCCCGTTTTTGCTGCCTGATTATTATAGCAAAAGCTTTCCATTTTGTCAATGGTGTTTTTGCAAAATCGAAAGAAATTTGGGCGGGAAAAACCCAAAAGACGTTTAACAAATTATTTACAAAGTTTTATGCGAAAATCGACGGGAAAGTTGTTGACATTTCAACAAGCTCGGAGTATAATTCGAATGTACTTGTTGAAAGTTCAACAGGACAAAGTGAGCGCAGCGCGAAAGAATATGCGGCGTATGGAAGAGAGCGCAGCGCAAAAGAATGTGCGGCGCGTGGAAGAGAGCGCAGCGCAAAAGAATGTGTGAAGGATGAAGGGCAGCAAAAAGGAGGTACGGCATATGGAAGAGAGATTTGAGACCTTTACGGTTCTCATCGCCAAGATCAGCCGCAGCATCAGGAAAATAAAGAACAACGAGATGGCGGAATACGGGCTTAGAAGCGTGCACGTCTCCTGCCTGTATTACCTTTACACCGCGCCGTCCCTTACGGCGGCGGAGCTTTGCGAGCGCTGCGAGGAAGACAAGGCGACCATATCGCGCGCCTTGGAGTATTTGGAAAATGAGGGCTTTGCCGTTTGCGGCTCTAAGACGGCGAAGCGGTACAAAAGCCCCATTAATCTTACCGAAAAGGGAAAGGAGGCAGGGAAGAAGATTGCCGACAAGATAAGCTACGTTCTGAACGAGGTCTGCACCGGGCTGTCGGAGGAGGAGCGGCGCGAGTTTTACCGCTGCCTGCGTGTGATAAGCGACAGCTTGGAGAAATGTGTAGACGGTCTGTGAAATTGCTGATATCAAAACCTTAAACACTGCGTTTGGTGTTGCCGACGAAGGGAAGCATTTCCCGAGGCTGTGTACGGTGTCGGCTGCGCTTTGCGCAGTGAAATACCTTTAAGCTTTAAAACATGAGGAGGAAAAAAGCATGGATGACACTAAGAAAAACCAAGAGGATGAAATAAAGGCGGAAAACCAAACGGAGGCCACAAAGCAAAACGGCAGGAAAAAGAGGGGACGAGCAAAGAAGGCTATTATAATTATCGCTGCGGTATTGCTTTCGCTTATTCTTATTTTGGGCATAACCGTCGCGGCGCTTTGGCACAACGAGCTTTCGTCTGTTTTTTCGATAGAGAAGCTGGTCGACGCGAACGAGTCGAACAGAAGCGCTCCGGTTTACATCATGGACGTAAGCGGCGACTATTACTTTGACGACTTCATCAAAGGCGGCGGCGCCTCTAACGACGGCGAGCTTATACAGTTTATCATGGACAACATCACGAAGGGGATAATTCCCATAAGCATGGACTCGCCCGACATAGGCTGTTCCTCCTTTACGGCGACGGACAGCGAAGGGAATCGCTATTTCGGCAGGAATTACGACTTCTCCACCACCACGTCGATGATCGTAAGAACCAATCCCGGGGGCGGGAGGTACGCCTCTATTTCAAGCGTCGACCTGCAGTTTATAGGCATTACGGACGGCGTGCCGGTAGACAGCCTTATGCAGAAGCTTACCTGCCTTGCGGCGACCTATGCGCCGCTTGACGGCATCAATGAAGCGGGCGTTTCCTGCGGGATTTACATGTCCTACCAGGGGCCGGAGGACGGCGTAACGGCTACCGACCAGAACACCGACAAGCCGGACCTCACCTCCACAACGATGCTGCGGCTTATACTTGACTACGCGGGCTCGGTTGACGAGGCGGTAGAGCTTGTAAGCGCCTACGACCTGCACGACAGCGCAAATACCTCCTTCCACTACATGGTTGCGGACAGCACCGGGAAGTCTGCCGTTCTCGAATGGGTCGCCGCTACCGACGGTGCGGACACCGACGGCACCAAGCGCGAGCTTGTCGTACACTACAACGACGCGGACGCCGACATAGGCGAGAAGGAAGGCGCCAACTCCTTCCAATACGTGACTAACTTTATAGTTGCGCCCGGTTATTACACGAACGAAGAGGACATGAAGGGGCTTGACCGCTATGACGCCATAGAGGCCGCCATAAACCCGAACGGCGACAACACGGAGGGCGTTATCGACAGGGACAAGGCGCTTGACATACTTAAAACCGTAGGCCGCAGGAGATGGGACGCGGCACAGGGAATGAGCAAGACGGGCATTACCGTTTGGAATGCGCTTTACGACCTTACAAACAAGACGGTAACCTGGGTAAGCAACGAGGAGTTTGACAATCCTGACGCCGTTTTCACCTTCGACTTTTCGTACCTTGACTAGGGAGCCGAAGCCTATGCAGGACGCGAAGGATTACGCTGTGCACGGTGTGGACGTGTCGTCGTATCAGGGGGAAATAGACTGGCTCCTTATAGCCGCACAGGGGATGCGCTTTGCCTTTATCAAGGCGACGGAGAGCGCGTCTCACGTTGACGCACGCTTTGCATACAACATAAAGGGCGCATTAGACGCCGGGCTTTATGCGGGTGCTTACCACTTCTTCGGCTTTTCGTCGAAGGGCAGCGAGCAGGCGGAAAACCTTTGCAGGGCGCTTTCCCCTTTTAAGCGGACGCTGCCGCCGGTGCTTGACGTCGAATACAGCGGAAGCTTTAAGAACCCCACGCCGGAACAGCTTGACTCGGTAAAGCGAGAGCTTCGAATCTGTGCAGAGCGCATAAACGCCGTTCTCGGCGTGCGGCCGCTTATCTACTGCCCGGAGGACGTTTATTTTGGCGTCATAAAGGGCAGCTTCGATGACCTTGGGCTTTGGATACGGAACGTATCCTCGCCGCCGTATGGGCAAATTCCCTGGCTGTTTTGGCAGTACTGCAGCACGGCAAGGCTTAAGGGCTACACCGGCCCCGAAAGGTGCATAGATCTTGACGTCTTCGGCGGAAGCGAGGAAGAGCTTAAACGTCTTGCTTTAAATTAAAACAAAAAAGTTCACCCCGCTGCGGAAGGAGGTACCGCAGCGGGGTGCTTTTTGCTTGTGTCGGAGGTACAAGCTATACCGAAACTACCGATGTTTTCTGTTTTTTGTGTCGTCTGTGCAATGGCAGCAGGCTCCGCCGGGACAACCTATGCACTTCCTGCCGCTTTTCTTTGACTTTACGATATACGCAACGGCACCGCCGATGATTAACGCAAGGACTATGCTTGCTATGATATTTGCAGTCATTTTGTATCACCTCTTTTGTTTCATGCTGCGGCGTATTCTCTCTTCGCCGCCCTGTTTGCCTTTACCGAAATCGCCGTGACTACGGCAATTATCGCCGCGACTGCCGCAAGCCCCGGAAGCGCGCCTGCGCCGAAGGAACCGGTTGTTGCGAGCGTGCCTATTTGATAGACGAAGTAAGCTATGGTATAGCCGACCGCAAGCTGCAGGCCTACGCCGGCAAACAGCCATTTTTTGCTTTTAATCTCGGAGTTCATGGCACCGATTGCCGCAAAGCAGGGGGGAGTGTACAGGTTGAACATAAGGTAGGCAAGCCCCGCAACTGCGGTTATGCCGAGTATTTCCACGCCTCCGCCGCTTTGCAGAAGCTCGAAATCGTCGTTCACCGCAAGGGCGGCGTAGCAGGCACCGAGAGTGCCGACGACGTTTTCCTTCGCTATAAAGCCCGTTATTGCCGCCGCAGCAAGCTGCCAGGCGCCAAAACCCAAGGGGATAAGCAGGTAGGAGAAGGGAACGGCGACGTCGTGCAGTATGGAATCCGCCGCGTCCGCCTGACGGAAGCTCCAGTTGTAGTTAAGCATAAGCGTAACGACGAGGTTGCAGACGAGGATGATGGTCGCGGCCTTTACGATATACGCCTTGCCGCGCTGACACATCGACTTGCAGGCAGTCCAAAGGGAGGGCCATTTATACTCCGGCAGCTCAATGATGAAGAAGGATTTTCTGTATTTGTAGCCGGAGACCCATTTAATAAGCAGCGCGCCGAGGAACACAAGGACTATGCCCACGAAGTACATCACCGGGGAAACCCAGTTCGACTGCGGGAAGAAAAGCCCCGCAAAGAGCGCTATTACAGGTATTTTTGCGCCGCAGGGTATAAAGGGCGTAAGCATCGCCGTTGCCCGTCTCTCCCTCTCGTTCCTTATTGTACGGCAGGCCATTATGCCAGGAACCGCGCAGCCGGTGCCGACCACAAGCGGTATAACCGACTTGCCGGAAAGTCCGACGCGCTTGAAAATGGGGTCAAGCACCACGGAGACGCGCGCCATATAGCCGCACTCCTCAAGCAGAGACAACAGGAAGTACATGACCATTACAAGCGGCAGGAAGCCCACAACTGCGCCTACGCCGCCTATAATGCCGTCCACTATCACGGTTTGAAGTATGGGCGCGGAGCCTTCAAGCAGCTCCGAAACACGGTCGCCAAGCATCTCTATAAGCGTTACAAGTCCGGGGATGACGACGTCGCGGTCGTCGTAAGCCGCGCTGAGCCCTCCGTTCCCGGTAGACAGCACAATCGGCGTTTCCGCCTCTTCGTCATAGGTGTAGGTGCCGCTTACGGTGCTGCCGTTTGCTTCAAGGGTGAAGCTGCCGTCTTCGTTCAGCGAGAGGGCTGCACCGTCTGCCTTCCACGTTCCCGCAACCGGGGGAAGCTCTTCGCCCTCCGCCGCTTCCGACATGCGGAAGTCTATTGTTTCGCCGCCGTATTCGACGGTCACAGCGTCCTCCCTTTCGAAGGTATAGCCCTCCGCAAGCCAGGCGCCGGGGCCGACCTGAGAGATCCAAAAGACAAGCCACATCACAAGTGCAAAAATCGGTATGCCGACCCATTTGTTTGTAAGAACCGCGTCTATCTTATCCTGTTTGTTTTTTACGTTTGTAAGCGTTTTTCTGGTCTCTACGGAGGAGACGACGGAGTTTACGAACTCAAAGCGCTTCCTGTCCGCTTCCTCGACCGCAGCCTTGTCTTCCATATTCACGCTTCCGCCGTCATATGGCGCCTTCTGCCCCTTGCCGAGGACGGACGCGGCCGTTTTGACAAGCTCTTCAAGCCCCTCGCCCGTTGTGGACACGGTGTTCACTATCGGGCAAAGGAGCTTTTCCGACAGAGCTTCTACGTCTATTTTGTTCTTCTTTTTGCGGTTTATGTCCGCCTTGTTAAGCGCGACTATCACAGGTATGCCAAGCTCCAAAAGCTGGGTGGTGAAGAAAAGGCTTCGGCTTAGGTTTGTCGCGTCTACTATGTTTATTATCGCGTCGGGATTTGCCTTTTTTACGTAGGAGCTGGTTATGCTTTCCTCCGACGTAAACGGCGACATCGAATACGCTCCCGGAAGGTCTACGGCTATAAGCTCCTCGCCTCCGCCGTACTTAGCCTTTATGGCGTGCTCCTTCCTGTCAACCGTAACGCCCGCCCAGTTGCCGACCTTCTCGTTTCTGCCGGTAAGGGCGTTGTACATGGTGGTTTTTCCGCTGTTTGGGTTGCCTGCTAACGCAATCCGCATATGATTTGTTCGCCTCCGTTTTTTATATTTATAGTTAGCAATAGCTAACCATATGGCAAAGATACAGAGCCCGAAATGGGCTCTTTTTGAGATTTAGACCGGGCTGCTTTCCCGCATGTTTATATAGTTATAGCTTCCGCTAAGCTGTTGTCAATGTTGTATCTGCCGTCCTTTATGGACACAAAGCAGCTGTGCTTTTTCCGTGCTATTACGGTTATCGGCTCGCCGCTGTAGCAGCCGAGGGTCAGCAGAAAGGCGTCAAGCTCGCTGTCGTCGGTGTTTATGCCCTTTATTATATACTCTTTTCCCTCTGCCGCGTTGTTAAGTGTCATACCTATGCGCCTCCGTCCGTTATTAGCAATGGCTAACTGCACGGCTTAAAAATAATTAGCCGCCGCTAACCGTTATTATAATATCACTCACGCGTCGGTTTGTCAACCCCTTTTTTAAAAAAATTTTCGTACTGCAGCCGAAAAGTGTGGGTGCTTGACTGCTGCCGGAGAGCGCAAACGTTGAATCACTATTGACATTTTGCGCAAAATCGATTAAAATAAAGGTGACTTTTGACAAAAGCGGGGAGGCGACGGCAATGGATATAGCACAGTTTGTGCAGAGGCTTCAAGAGGTTTCCGCAAGGTTCCCCGGCGTGCCCATGTATATCTTCGGCTCGCGGGCTAAAGGACAGGGCAGAAGGGACAGCGACCTTGACATTGCGGTTTTTAACGCCAAAGGATCCGAATTTGCGGAGATAGAGGAGTGCCTGCAGGATACAAACCTTCCATACACGATGGACATTTTGTGCATGGAGCTTATCGAAAATGACGCTTTGAAAAGGGAGGTTCTGAAAAATGGCATCAAGATATGACCTAAAGCTTTCCGGCTTTCTGCAGAGCTTTGAAGGCCTTAAGGGCAACCTGTCTGTGCGGGAGCTTGACCCAAACAGCCAAAAGGCTGTTCTGTACGACTTCAGCGGGGCAACAGAGCGGGGATGGAAGCTTGTAAAGTATTACCTTGAACGCGTAAACGGACTTCAGGATTTGGGAAACCAGTCTAAAAAAGTCATCAGGGCGGGCAGAGACGACGGCCTGTACGGAGATGTGACGGCAGAACGCCTTATGGAAATGGTTGATTTGAGCGACGTACTGCTGCACGAGTACAATTTTGAGGATATAGGGTGCTCTTGCGAGCGTATCCGTGCGTTCTTCGGCACTCTTGCAGAGCTGAAGGACGTCCTTGTCGATTTAAAAACAAGGTATGCCGCTTACTGGGACGGAGACACCTTATAAAAAGTGAAAAAGCGCAAGCTTTTTCTACCGCACTTCTTCACTATTACTTATTAAATATTCACTAAAACCGGGTGGTGTTTTATGCTTTTGCACGAATCAGCGGAAATGTATCTTGAGACAATCTACGTCCTTTCGCAAAAGGAGGGCTTTGTCCGCAGCGTTGACGTTGCGGAACGGATGGGCTTTTCAAAGCCCAGTGTAAGCCGTGCGGTGGGGCTTCTTAAGCGCGGCGGCTACCTTACGATGGGGGAAAACGGGGTGCTGACGCTTACGGACACCGGCGCGAAGACGGCGAAGAAGATATACGAGCGGCACACGGTGCTTTCGCAGTTCCTGTCGCTTATCGGCGTTGACGGCGACATCGCCGCCAAGGACGCCTGCCGCATAGAGCACGTGGTAAGCGACGAGACCATCGCGGCCATAAAGGCCTATATAAAAAGCAAGGAATAAGCCGGGAAGACAACAAAAAAGAGGACGGAGGCGTTTTTGCCCCCGTCCGTTGCTTTTTGCCTTTAATCAAGCTCTTTAAGCCCGGTATACAGCTCGTAATACCGGCCGCCTTTGGCGAGAAGCTCGTCGTGATCGCCGCGCTCGATAATCTCGCCGTGCTCCAGCACCATTATGGCGTTGGCGTTGCGCACGGTCGAAAGCCTGTGCGCTATCACAAAGGTCGTCCTGTCCTCCATGATGGCGTCCATGCCCTTTTCTATGTGGCGTTCCGTCCTTGTGTCGACGGAGCTTGTCGCCTCGTCAAGCACAAGTATCGGGGCCTTGCTAAGCGCCGCACGTGCGATGTTAAGAAGCTGCCGCTGACCTTGCGAAAGGTTCGCACCGTCGCCCTCTATCATGGTGTCGTAGCCGTTTTCCAGCCTCATGATAAAGCTGTGGGCGTAGGCCGTCTTTGCGGCCTCCTCCACCTCCTTGTCGGTCGCGTCCGGCCTGCCGTAGCGTATATTTTCGCGCACGGTCGCGGTGAAGAGGTGGGTGTCCTGAAGCACCATGGCGATGTTTTGACGCAGGACAGAGCGTTTTATTTTCTTTATGTCGACGCCGTCGATGGTTATAGACCCGCTTTGTATGTCGTAGAAGCGGTTCAGAAGGTTGGTTATCGTCGTCTTGCCGGCACCTGTGGAGCCGACAAGCGCTATCTTCTGCCCCGGCTTTGCGTACAGGGATATGTGCTTAAGCACCGTTTTGTCCGGAAGGTAGCCGAAGGAAACGTCGTCAAGCACAACATGACCCTTTATGCCCTCAGGCTGCATGTCGGAAGCGTCGGGATCGTCGGGAGTTTCCGGGTCGAGATCCATTATCTTAAAGACCCTCTCTGCGCCGGCAAGGGCAGAGAAGATGTTCGACATCTGCATGGATATTTCGTTTATCGGGCGCGCAAACTGGTTGGCGTACTGAACAAACACAGTAAGTCCGCCTATGGTAAGCGCCATCATGCTTGCAGCTCCTATTTCGCCCGTAAGCGTAAGGTAGCAAAGCACGCCGCCGAGGCCTGCGGTAATGGCGTAGCTCATCTTGCTGATGTTGCCCATCACCGGCCCCATTATGCCGCCGAAGAACATGGCCTTTGTCTGCTTGTCCTTAAGCTCGTTGTTCAGCAGGCGGAATTCCTCTATGCACTCGTCCTCGTGGTTGAAGACCTTTACGACCTTCTGACCTGCGACGAACTCTTCAATATAGCCGTTTACAGAGCCGAGAGCGGCCTGCTGTGCCTTGTAGTAGGTGCTGCTTTTCTTTGCAAGCTTGCTGCCTCCCAGGGTAAACACGGGGATGAACACCACAGTTACAAGCGTAAGCAGCGGGTTTACGTACAGCATCAGCAAGAAGGTGCCAATAAGCGTAACAACGCCGGAGACAAGACTTACAGCCGTAGAGTCGAACATAACGCCTATGTTGTCAATGTCGTTGGTAAAGCGGCTCATCGTCTCGCCCGTGGTGGTTTGGTCGTGGAACCGCAGAGGAAGCGTTTGAACCTTTGCAAAGAGGTCGTTCCTCATGGTGCGGATTGCGCCCTGCGATATGCCTATAAGCAGCTTGCTTTGGATATAGGTGCAGACCATCGCCACGATGTATATGAACGCAAGCATCACTATGCCCGAAAGCAGGTATACGGCGTTCTCCGAAAGACCAAGTCCACCCGTTAAGGGGCTTAGTATCTCCACAACCTTTGTTATGGCTTTGTCGCCGAACTCCGACTTGCCGCTCACGGTGCCCGCAACGCGGTCGATTATCGGCTTTTGCATGTAGGAGCCTATAAGGCTTGCCCCTGTGCTTAAAAACAGGCAGATGAAAACCGCAATAAACCTGTACTTGTACGCGCCGAGGTAGGAAAGCAGCCTTGACACGGTCTTGCCCTTCTCGCCGGAGACGGCCCTTCTGCCGCCTCTGCCGCCTCTGCCGCCGGGACCGCCGCGCATGGGAAGCGGTTTTACGCTTCCGCCGTAGCTGTAGCGCTTTTTAAGCTCTTCAAGCGAACGAACCATAGCTTACACCTTCCTTCCGTCGGTCTGGGAGTAGTATATCTCCCTGTACTCTTCGTTGGATTTCAAAAGCTCGTCATGCGTACCTATGCCGGTTATCCTGCCGTCGTTCATGACCACTATCTTGTCGGCCTCTATGACAGAGCTTATGCGCTGCGCTATTATTATCTTGGTGGAATCCTTAAGGTCGTCGCGGAACGACTGCCTTATGCGGGCTTCCGTCGCCGTATCGACGGCGCTGGTGCTGTCGTCAAGGATAAGTATCTTCGGCTTTTTAAGCAGCGCGCGCGCAATGCACAGCCTCTGCTTCTGCCCGCCGGATACGTTCTGACCGCCCTGCACTATGTCCGCGGCATATCCGCCATCCATCTCGGTGATAAAGCCGTCCGCCTGGGCGTACTCTGCGGCCTTCTTCACCTCTTCGTCGGAAGCGTCCCCGTCACCCCAGCGCAGGTTGTCCTCCACGCTGCCGGAGAACAGCACGTTCTTCTGCAGCACCATGCCTATCCCGTCACGCAGGCTTACAAGACCGTAGTCGCGCACATTTACGCCGTCTATGTAAACCGCACCCTCGTCCGTGTCGTAAAGCCTCGGAATAAGCGAGACAAGCGTAGTCTTGCCGCAGCCGGTAGAGCCTACTATGCCTACGGTCGTTCCTGCATCGATGGTGAAGTTTATGTTGTCAAGCACCTTGTCGGCGCTGTTTTTGTAGTAGCGGAAGGATACGTTTTCAAAGCGTATCTCGCCTTTTTCTATCTCCTTGTCCTTATAAGCGGCAGCAATGTCGTTTATATCGGGCTCCTCTTTTATAACCTCGGACACACGCCTGCCGGAGGCTATTGCACGGGAGCTTTGCACAAACAGCACCGTGACCATCAGAAGCGACATAAGTATCTGATTGATATAGGTAAGGAAGGCGGAAAGGTCGCCCGGCTCCATACCAAGCTTCCCGTTTATGAAGTCTATAACCTGGTTGCCGCCGAACCAAAGCACCGTAAGCACCGTCGCGTTCATCACCAGCATCATAAACGGCTGCATGATAATCATGACGTTCATCGCGGAAAGGCCTGCGTCCTTCAGCTCGCCGCTTGCCTTGTTGAACTTGGCGTTCTCCCTGTCCTCGCTGACAAAGGACTTCACCACGCGCACGTTTGTAAGGTTTTCCTGCACCGTGGTGTTCAGCGCATCTATCTTCACCTGCATCTTCGAAAAGCGAGGGAAGCCGACAAAAACCACGACATATATGACGATAAATATAACCGGAAGCACCAAAAGCAGCACGCATGACAGGCGCGGGTTTATCGACACCGCCATTATTATCGCGCCGATAAGCATACCGGGGGTGCGAAGGAACATGCGAAGCAGCATGTTTACAAAGTTTTGCAGCTGCGTTATATCGTTGGTAAGCCTTGTGACAAGCGAACCGGTATGGAACTTGTCGATATTTGCAAAGGAAAAGCTTTGTATCTTCGTGTACGCGTCCATGCGCAGGTCGGAGGCAAAGCCGACAGAGCCCTTAGCGCCGAAGTACGCGCCGCCGACACCGCCCAAAAGCATAAGCACCGCCGTCACCGCCATGAGGACAGCCATCATTATTATGAACGCAGTTCCCTTGCCGGCCGCCACATCCGAGCCGACACCGCTGTTTATTATTGACCCAAGCATCTTGGGCAGCACCACTTCGCCCAAAACCTCAACAATCATGCAAAGCGGGCCAAGTATGAAAGCCGAGGTGTACGGCTTTACGTATTTAGACCATTTTACCATTTTTCTCTCCTTACTTAATAGCCTTTAAATTGTTCTGCATCTTTTCAAGACAGGAAATAAAGCCCTCCAGCTCCGACTTCGACAGCCCCTCAAGCATAGCCGTGTCTATGCTCCCGAACAGGCGCTTTGAAGCCTCCGCCAGCTCCTTCCCCTTGTCCGTAACGCGCAGGTTGTTTACCCTGTTGTCGTTCTCGGCCGCCTCGCGCGTTATGTAGCCCATCGCCTCCAGCTTCTTGCAGGCGACGGCAACGGCAGCGGGGCTTATCTCAAACTCCTCCGCCAGCTCCTTCTGCGAAACGGGCCCGTTCTTCCTGCACAGATGCATAAGCATCCTGTGTTGGCTCCTGTGCATGTTAAAGCAGGCGACCTTGCGGTCAAACACGCAGTGATGAAGCCTTTCGGTCGTGAAAAAAAGCTTTGTCGCCCTTTCAAGCGCGGCTTCTCTGTTCCCGTAACCGTCCATGAACAAAACCTCCACGATTAATTAACTACTTAATTGTTAACGTGTTAATTATACTACCTGAACGTTATTTTGTCAATTAGAGGACAGTACATTTTTTTAATCACATAAAAACGCCGCCTTATGCACAATGCACAAGGCGACGAAACTTTATGTGCTTTATGCCTGAAGTCTGCTTACAAGCATGGGGATTGACGCCTCAAAGTCCACACCGTAGCTGTGGCTTTCGGGGTTGTCAACGGTCTTCTGAATGCAGTCGACGGTGTAGTCGACGGCTATTTTCAAAGCCCCTTCAAGGCCGAGGCCGTTCATCATTCCGCCCACAAAGGAGGAGGAGAAAACGTCACCCGTGCCGTGATAGCTTACGGGGATATGGGTGTTGAAGTACTTGAAGTACTCACCCGTCTCGCTGTTGTAGGACATCACGCCCAGCCTGCCCTTTTCAAAGCTTACGCCGGTTATAACCGCGCATTTGCAGCCGAGCGAGCAAAGCTTAACAAGCAGTTCCTTTATATAGTCCTCGTCGTAATCGGCGCCGACATAGGGAATGTCAAGCATGTAAGACGCCTCTGTCAGATTTGGAAGTATTATGTCCGCCTTAGAGCAAAGCTTTGCCATGCTTGCGGCAAATTCCTTTGTAAAGCCGGGGTAAAGCTTGCCGTTGTCCGCCATAACGGGGTCGACTACGATCAAAGCGCCGTCCTTGCCGTACAGGTCGAACATGTCGGAAACGAGGGACAGCTGCTCAAAAGAGCCGAGGTAGCCGGTGTAAACCGCGTCGTACTTTATGCCTTCCTTCTTCCAATGCTCAACTATGGGCTGTATGTCCTCCGTCAGGTCGCAGAAGGTGTAGCCGCGGAACATGGTGTGTGTGGACAGAACGGCCGTAGGAACCACGGCGCATTCCACGCCCATTGCGGATATTATCGGCAGCGCTACTGTAAGCGAGCACTTGCCAAGGCAGGATATGTCCTGCACGGATACAATTCTTTTCATTGCTTCGGGTCTTCCTTTCTTCTTCCGAATTGTACTTAAAGCCGGGATGCGCTTTTCTCTTTTTATGCATCCCACATGCGGAGATTATAGCATAACACCGTTTCAAAGTCAATAATTATCCGCGCATTTCGGGTAAAAAAACAGGGGGCACGAAGCCCCCCGAATTTTCAGTTTGTCAATTCCACATCGACTGCAGTACAGGTAAGAAGTTTGCCCTTTCCTCCGCAGTTGCGGGATTCTCCGCGCCGGAGGTCGGGTTGTAGAAGTACTGGTAGCAGAAGAATGCAACGCCCGTGCACTGCTTCAGCTCGTCGCGCAGGTAGATAAGGCAGGTCTTCAAAACGTCGCGGTTGTTGATCCACTCGTTCTTGCCCTCCTCGGTGCCTGCGTAGGGGTCCTGCCCGCCGCTGTAGCCGGAAACCGCCTTGCCAAGCGTCATACCCACGAAGAGCTTTATGTTCGGGTTGGTTATTATCGCAGCCCAGCCCGAAGAGCAGGAATCAAATGCCTGATACGCGTGCTTCATGCCGAAGTACACCTGCGGACAGATGTAGTCGATATACCCCTCGGAGGAGCACCACTTGCGGACGTCTGCATACTGTTCGTTTATAACCGTGCTCATGGTGCCGGCGGGCGAGATGCCGAAGATTATGTCCCCGTCAACCGCCTTAACGGCGTTGTATATGCCCTTTACAAGCTTATTCAAGTTGTCGCGGCGCCAGTTGGCAAGCGACATGAAGCTGCCGTACTCCTTGTACGCGGCACTGTCGAAGGACGGGTCCGTGGTGGGATAGAAGTAGTCGTCCATGTGCAGACCGTCTACGTCGTACTTCTCGCAGATTTCCCTTGCACCGTTTATGATAAGGTTCCTGACCTCCTCGTACGCGGGGTTAAGGTAGTAGTTGTTTCCGAACTGTACGATGTATTTGCCGTTGTATTCGGAGCTTGCGTACCACTCGCCAATCTTGTATTTCGTTCTTATTCTGGTTATCTCCGAGGCCGTCATAAGCCGCATCGGGTTTATCCAGGCCTGTACGGAAAGCCCCCTTGCATGCGCGAGGTCGATGACGATCTTAAACGGGTCGTAGGTCGCGTCCTTGCCGTAGTTGCCGACAACGTATCTGCTCATGGGGTAGTAGTCCGAAGGATACATGCTGTCGCCGTTCGGCCTTACCTGTACTATAACGGTATTTACGCCAACCTTTACGCAGTTGTCAAGCACCCTTTCCATATAGGTGCGGAAGCTGCTCTCGGCACGCTGAGACGAGCCGGAGGTGTAGACACTGTACAGATCGAACTGAGAAAGCCACATGGCCTTGAAGTTGTCAAAGTTTTGCGGTTGGTAGGTCGGCTCCGGGTCGGGTGTTGTCCCGTCGCCTGCATAAATGCTTACAAAGGAGCTTATTTCAATCGCCTCCCCGGAGTTTAAGTTTATGTCCGTGTTGGGAACAAGCACGTCGCCTATGGCAACATCGGCGCAGGCGGGCTGGTTGCCTTCACCGTCGTGAACGGCAACAAGTATGCCGTTTGCGGGGACGGTAAGGCTTTTAGAGTCGCCGTTGCCGTAGATGGCGGTCACTATGTAGCCGCCCTTTTCGGCGGAATACTCTGCCGCGAAGACCTGCCAATATTTGGCGGTAAACGTGCCGCCGTATGCGCTTGTATACACGTAAGAACCGCCTGCCACGTTTTGAGAGCCGTTCACGCCGTTTATATTGATAACGCCCTTAAGCTGCAGCTCTGCCTCCTTTTCGAATGCGGCGGTATACGACGCGCTACCGTTTATCGCCGTGTCTGCGGAGGGAAGGGAAGGCGACCACTCTTTGAACACATATCCGCTTTCAGCAACGGGAGAGGGAACGGTTATCTTGCTCCACAAAGTGCCCTTAAGCACAGTAAACGAGGTCTCGCCCGTAAGGCTGCCGTGCGCACCGGGCGCGAAGGTCACGGTTGCGTACTGCGCGCTGTCGTAAACAAAGCTTGCGGTGTAGATTGCGTCCGCGGTTACTGTCTGCGGGAACGATGGCGACCAAGAGCCGAACTTGTAGCCTGCGTCGGCCTTCGGCGTGGGAACGGTTATCGCGCTCCAGGCGGTGCCCTTAAGCACCGTAAACGAGGCTTCACCCGTAAGGCTGCCGTGCGCACCGGGTACGAAGGTCACGGTCGCGTACTGAGAGGGGTCACGCTCAAACTCCGCTTTGTACTCCCCGTCGGAAACGACAGTGTCCGGAAGGGAGGGCGACCAGCCCTTGAAGCGATAGCCGGTGTTCGGAACGGGCGTGGGAACTGCCACGTCCGCAAAGCTTGTGCCCTCTTCGACAACAAAGCTCGTCTGCCCGTCAAGGGTGCCGTTTTCACCGGGAACAAAGCTTATTTCATAGGTCACAGCGGGCTTTGTAAGCGGGTGCTTGGACGCATATATGTCGAGAACGCCCTTGAAATGCGCCTTAAGCTTCAAATAGTCGCTTGTGTAAACACCGCCGTTGTAGTCGATGTCCGCAGCGCGGGCGGATGCAGTTTTGTAGTCGTAGCCGTTGGCAAAAAGCGCACGGCATGCGGCATAGTCGGCCGTGCTTAAAACGCCGTCACCGTTGACGTCGCCCTTTACAATGACAGAGTACGGCTTCCCGCCGCAGACGACGGAAAAGCCTGTGGCGGCCTGAGCGGTGCCGTCCTGTTTAGCACCGTCGCCGTCGTACACGACAGCGCCGGAGGCGTTCTTAAGACGCGAAAGCAGCACAGAGACGGAAGTCTCCGCCTGTACGTCGTAGATAAATCCGCCGTCGGCGTCCACGTAGTAATACGGGGACGTAAGGTCGCTTGCGGCATCTGCCGCACCGGCCGGGAATGCCGACGAAACGGTGATAAGCATAAGCAGCGCAATAAGCGCCGCAAAGCAGCGTTTGAGTTTCATAAAAGTTCTTCCTTTTTCGCAGAGTGCTGATGTTAAGCCTGTTATCTAAGTCTACAGTACAAACGTAAACCTGCTGTGAACAATAAATAAATTTTACTTTTTCGCTTAATTTTTAAGCGACTGTATCGGTGCGGGGATAAGCCCGCCGCGGTTTATAAGTGCCGACGGGTCGGTCTGCTTGATGCTCATGACCGGTGCGCTTCCCAAAAGCCCGCCGAAGTCCACCCTGTCGCCCACGGCTTTCCCGTAAGCGGGTATGACCCTAACCGCAGTGGTCTTCGAGTTGACCACGCCTATCGCGGCCTCGTCGGCAATAAGCGCCGATATTACAGCAGCCGTCGTGTCGCCCGGAACGGCTATCATGTCAAGCCCTACGGAGCAGACGGCCGTCATAGCCTCTAACTTTTCGATGCAAAGCGTTCCGTCCTCCGCAGCGCGTATCATGCCGGCGTCCTCCGAAACGGGGATAAATGCGCCGGAAAGGCCGCCGACCTTTGACGATGCCATCACGCCGCCCTTCTTGACCGCGTCGTTCAGCAGGGCAAGCGCCGCAGTGGTGCCGCAGCCGCCGCACCTGCCTACGCCTATCGCTTCCAGTATCTCAGCAACAGAGTCGCCCACTGCGGGAGTGGGCGCAAGGGACAAATCGACAATGCCGAAGGGCACGCCAAGCCTCCTGCTCGCTTCAAGCGCAACAAGCTGCCCTACGCGGGTTATCTTGAAGGCGGTGCGCTTTATCTCCTCCGCCACCGCTTCAAGATCCGCACTTCCGAGCTTTTCTATGGCGCTTTTAACAACGCCCGGGCCGGATACGCCCACGTTAAGCACGGTCTCGCCCTCGCTTACGCCGTGGAAGGCGCCTGCCATAAAGGGGTTGTCCTCCGGCGCGTTTGTAAACACCACAAGCTTTGCACAGCCTATAGAGCCGTTTTCTCTCGTCAGATACGCCGTCCTTTTGACGGTTTCGCCCACGGTGCGCACCGCGTCCATATTTATGCCCGACTTTGTAGAGCCGATGTTGACGGAGGAGCAGACGCGTTCCGTCAAAGCCAAGGCCTCCGGTATAGTTGCGATAAAGCGCCTGTCCGCATCCGACATGCCCTTCTGCACAAGCGCGCTGTAGCCGCCTATGAAGTTTATGCCAAGCGTCTCTGCAGCCCTGTCTAAGGCCTTTGCGGTTTTAAGAAAGCCCTCTTCGTCAAGCATTGCGCCGGCAATGGCGACGGGGGTGACGGAAACGCGCTTGTTTATTATCGGTATGCCGTATTCCTTTTCTATCTCCTCGCCCACCTTGACAAGGTCCTTCGCCTTTGCCGTTATCTTTTCGTAAACCGCGTCCGCAAAGCCGTCCTTCCCGGCAGAGGCGCAGTCCAGCAGCGATATTCCCATCGTTACGGTGCGTATGTCCAGATGGTCGTTGCTTATCATGTTTACGGTCTCTAAAATATCACCTACGTTTATCACGCTGCCACCTCATATCCTGTGCATCGCATTGAATATATCTTCGTGCATTGTCTGGATTTTTAGCGAGTTTTCATCTGCAAGAGCGTTCATCACGTCGACAAACTCCGAAAGCTTCACCTTAAGCTCGCTTATATCGGCTATCATGAACATGACAAAGTAGTCCCTTAAAACGCTTTGCGTTATGTCCACTATGTTTGCGCCGTATTCGGTGCAGACAGTGCTTACCTTTGCAATTATTCCCTTAGAGTCCTTTCCCGTTACGGTTATCACCGCGTTCATCTTTAACACCTCGTTTGTTTTTATTGTTTCGCTTTTAGGCCTTTGAAAGCGCCAAAGCGAAGGTTTTGCCGTCCATTTCGTCAATGCCGTCTATAACGCGTATGCCCATGTCTGCGGCACGCTGAAGGAAGTAGCTTTTTGCGGCGGCTGTTTTCTGCAGCCGCGTTGCAAGCAGCACCTTGCGTGCGTACCTGCCGCCGAAGGCGTTTGCGACAGAGTAAAGCTTGTAAAGCTCCGTGTCGTCAACGGCGCCGTTTTTGCAGGAGACGAACACCGGCACAAAGCCGCGCATAAGTAAAAGATCTATTTCGTTGACGGTGCCGGTGAAGGCGCCCTCCGTCCTGCCGTCCCAGTCTATGACGACGCCGCTTGCGCAGTCGCCGTAAAGCCTTTTGCCGTCCCTTCCGCGTGCGGAGGACGCAACAAGCAGCGCCTTAAGCTCCAGCACGTTGCCGGCCTTCATAAGGCAGCGCTTTACAGCGGCGCTTTTGTATGTAAACGAAAGCCCTTTTGCCGTCTCCTCCGTATCCGTCACCAGCCCGCAGGCGGAAAGGCGGTGCAGCAGCTCCTGCGCGTCGGAAGCGCCCGGCACGTCCGCGCCCTTTTCTATGCAGGCGCGAAGGCCGCCTTCAACCTGCGAAGAGGCGGATATTAGAGAGGTCAGCGCGTTTATGCCGCTGTTCCACAGGTGCGGCACGCTTCGGCACAGCTCCCAGCAAAGCGACACGTCTTCCCACTCTTTAAGGTCGGAAAGGCGCGTGCACTGCGTAACCTTGCCGCCGTGAAGCGCCACGCAGTCACGGCCGCTGAAGGGCAGCGCGCGGTCGGCGGCGGGAAGGCAGCCGTCGTTGTCGCAGTCCGCAATTCTGCCGGTGGAGACGTCAAAGCGCACCATCTGCAGCCCTTTTTTTCCCTTGTATCTGTCGAATACCGCGCCCATTGCGACAAGGGAAAGCTCACTTCCGCCCGTAAGGTCGAAGACGCAGTCCTCCTCCGTCTCGACTATTTCGGTAAGAGAAGCGCAGATGCCTGCAAGGCTGCCGTTTACGACGGGGCGCGTTTCAAAGGCGATGTCCGCGCCAAGCCGCTTTGCGAGGGCGGCATAGAAGGCGGCGCTTTCCCTCATGCGTCTGCCGCTTCCGACGTATATTACCTTGTCCGGGCGCAGGGAAAGAAAGCCCGCTGCGTTCTCCAGCGGCGCGCCGGAGAAAAATTCCACAAGCGTCACATCTTCCGCCTCCCTTTTCTTTTTTCTGTATTTTATAATATAATTCTCAATTTGTCAACTTTCTTCTGATGTGCCCGTGCCTTTTATTGACAAATCATTTAAAAGGTGCTATATTAAACATGTAACTGTTTGCGTTTTCGCCCGTTTCGTGAAGGGGCGGGACAAAAAGGAGCTGTTTTTATGAATTACGACGTTATCATAATCGGGGCAGGCCCCGGTGGGATTTTTACCGCTTACGAGCTTACAAAGGGATGCACGGATCTTAAAATTGCGGTTTTCGAGCTTGGCAACCCTCTTAACAAAAGGAAATGCCCCATCGACGGGAAGAGGGTAAAAAGCTGCATAGGCTGCCCGGTCTGCGCGATAATGAGCGGCTTTGGCGGTGCGGGCGCCTTCTCGGACGGGAAGTACAACATCACCAACCAATTCGGCGGCACGCTTTATGAATACGTCGGCAAGACGCGTGCGACGGAGCTTATGCGCTACGTCGACACGATAAACCTGTCTCATGGCGGCACCGGGACAAAGCTTTACTCCACCGCGAACAGCGAGATTAAAAGAAAGTGCCTTGAAAACGGCTTGCACCTGCTTGACGCGCAGGTCAGGCACCTCGGCACCGATATAAACTACGTCGTCCTTGAAAACTTATATAACGAGCTTAAGGACAAGGTCGACTTTTACTTTAACACGGCAGTGTCTTCCGTTGAGAAGTCGGAGGAAGGCTTTGCGGTGCACACCGCCTCCGGCAGCTACACCTGCGGGAAATGCGTTATATCCGTCGGCAGAAGCGGAAGCAAGTGGATGGAAGGCGTCTGCAAGGAGCTTCAGATACCGACAAAGTCCAACAGGGTCGACATCGGCGTTCGGGTGGAGCTGCCCGCTGCGGTCTTTTCGCATCTTACGGACGAGCTTTACGAAAGCAAGATAGTGTACAGGACAGAAAAGTTCGAGGACCTCGTCCGCACCTTCTGCATGAACCCCTACGGCGTTGTGGTAAACGAAAACACAAACGGCATTGTCACGGTAAACGGGCACAGCTATGAGGACAAGTCGAAGCACACGGAAAACACAAACTTTGCGCTTCTTGTAAGCAAGCACTTTTCGGAGCCGTTCAAGGACAGCAACGGCTACGGCGAAAGCATAGCACGCCTTTCCAACATGCTTGGCGGCGGGGTCATTGTACAGCGCTTCGGCGACCTTGTGCGCGGCAGAAGGAGCACGGAAAGGCGCATAGAGGAAAGCTATGTAACGCCCACCCTTGCCGCAACTCCCGGCGACCTAAGCCTTGTTATGCCGAAGAGGATACTTGACGGCATCATAGAAATGATCTACGCGCTTGACAAGATAGCGCCCGGAACGGCCAACGACGACACGCTTTTATACGGCGTTGAGGTGAAGTTCTACAACATGGAGGTCACCATAGACAAAAACCTTCAAACCAAGCACGAGGGGCTTTACGTCATAGGGGACTGCTCCGGCGTTACGCATTCGCTTTCCCACGCCTCCGCAAGCGGCGTACACGTCGCAAGGCACATCCTCGGCGCAGAATAGGGGAAGGGATCTTTAACAAGAGAGGACATAAATTTTGGCAAGGCTTGTTTCAAAGCAAAAAGACGTCGATATGACCGTCGGCAGCATATCGGGGAATATCATAAAATTCGCGCTGCCGCTTTTGGCGGGGAACCTCTTCCAACAGCTTTACAACATGGTCGACACTTGGGTCATAGGCCAGACAGAAAACAACGCGGCATACGCTGCCGTCGGCAGCGTAGGCCCCATAGTAAACATGCTTATAGGCACCTTTATGGGGCTTTCAAGCGGTGCCGGTGTTGTCATATCGCAGTATTACGGCGCGAAGGACGAAAAAAACGTAAGGGCGTCCGTTCACACATCCATGGCACTGACCTTTATTTTGGCGGCTGTCTTTACCGTCGTCGGCATTCTGATAACGCCCTTTACGCTTGACATAATGCTTAAGGGCAACGAGGACGCGGCGGCGATATACCCGCACGCAAGGGAGTATCTGTCCATCTACTTCGGCGGGATAGTGGGGCTGCTTATCTACAACATGGGCTCCGGGATACTAAGGGCTGTGGGCGACTCGCGCCGGCCGTTTTACTTCCTTGTCGTCTCCGCCTGCACAAACATCGTTCTCGACCTGCTTTTCGTCAACGTGTTCGGCATGGCCGCCGGAGGTGTTGCGCTTGCAACGGTTATCTCGCAGGCGCTTTCCGCCGTTTTGGTGATGATAACGCTGCTTAGAACGACCTCTGTGATAAAGCTTGCCTGGAAGGAGCTTAAGATAAAGCTTTCGATGCTTAAAAGCATCGTGCGCATAGGCTTCCCCGCAGCGATACAGATGGCGCTTACGGCGTTTTCCAACGTCTTTGTTCAGTCGTACATAGCCGGCGCAAACGGCACGCCGGAGTATCTGCTTTCCGGCTGGACGTCCTACACAAAAATCGACCAGTTCATCTTCCTGCCCATACAGTCCATCTCGCTGTCCGCCACGACCTTTGTCGGGCAGAACCTCGGGAAAAACGACGTAAAGCGGGCGAAAAAAGGCACCGTGCTTTCGTACCTCTTGGCAACGGGCTGCACGGTGGTTGTAATAATCCTCGTCATGCTCTTCGCGCCGTCGCTTGCCGCGGTTTTCAACCCGGACAAGCACGTCACGTTTTACGCGCGCATGCTGCTTAAGTACATAACGCCGTTTTACGTGTGCTGCTGCGTAAACCAGGTTTTCTCCGCGTCACTTCGCGGCTCCGGCGACACGAAGGCGCCGATGTTTATAATGCTTCTCTCCTTCGTGGGCTTCAGGCAGCTTTACCTGTACGTGGTCTCGCACTTTATATCGAATGACATTCTGCCAATCGCGATGAGCTATCCCGCCGGGTGGTTCGTCTGCGCCGTGTGCACTCTGCTTTACTACAGGCTGTGCAAGTTCGGCAAGTACCGCGTAAACGCGGCCGAGTAGCGCAACAGAATAAAACGGGCTGCCGCAATATGGGCAGCCCGCTTTGTGCTTTAGTGAGAAATGGACGGGAAGTGACAAATTTTGTCGAAATGGGGCTTGATTTTTCCGCGAAAAGATATTAAAATATACAGCGGAATTTATAGTTCAGACGTACGGAAGAGCTTGGCTTATGAAAAAATTCGGCAGCCTGTTTAACGTTAAGAATTTAAAAAGTCTTATGTGTATGCACGTCGGCATCGTCATGCTTTCGGTCGGCGTTTACTTCTTCAAGATGCCGAACGGCTTTACCACCGGCGGCGTCACCGGCATGGGGATGATACTGGGCAGGCTTACCCCCGTAAGCACGGGAAGCTGGATTTGGATACTTAACGCGGCACTGCTCCTTTTGGGCTTTGTCTTTCTCGGCAGAAAAACGGGCATAAAGACCGTCTACTGCAGCATGGCGTACTCTGCGCTGATATATGTGCTGGAGCGCTTTCTGCCCATGACCGCGCCGCTGTCCGACCAGCCGTTTTTGGAGCTTGTCTATGCAATGCTGCTAACCTCCATAGGTTCTGCGATGATATTCTATTCCGGCTCGTCCTCCGGCGGGACGGATATAGCTGCGCTTATAATAAAGAAGTACCTTAAGCTTGACGTCGGCAAGGCACTGCTTTGCACCGACTTTCTGGTCGCTTCGTCTTCGTTCTTCATCTTTGACGTTAAGACGGGGCTGTTTTCGCTGCTTGGGCTGTTTTCCAAGGCATTTATAGTCGACACGGTCATAGACAACTTAAACACCTGCAAGTACTTTGTCGTTATAACCTCCAAGCCCGAGGAGATAGAGGAATACATAATGAAGGAGCTTCACCACGGCGTAACGACGCAGACTTCAATCGGTGCGTACTCGCATTCAAGCAAGACCATGCTGCACACCGTCTGCAAGCGCCCGGAGGCAATACGCCTGCGCGAGAAGATAAAAAAGATAGATCCGAACGCATTCGTCATAATAACCACAAGCAGCGAGATACTCGGAAGAGGGTTCAGGAACGTGTGAGCAGTGAAAAGTGGGTGCGTGAAAAGTGGATGCAGGTGGAGAGCTAAGTGAAGAAGTAATAGTGAAGAGTGAAGAAGTGCGGTGTCCGCCTCCGGCGGACGGTATTTGATTTAAATATGCCGCTTTCATTTTTCAGCTAAAGCCTAAAAACAATCTAAATATCAAAACCGTTGCTTAATAGACGAAGTTTAAGTTAGATTATGCAATATACAATATAATGTAGAAAAAGCGGAAGCTTTTTCTTCCGCACTTCTTCACTCTTACTTCTTAACTGTTACTTCAAGCTTTGCTTTAACTATTACTTCAAGCTTTGCTTTGACAGCAAAGCTTCCCGGAGGGTGTATACGATGCCGTTTCAAATAGTAAGGAATGACATAACTAAAATGAGGGTCGACGCGATAGTCAACGCCGCAAACCCAACGCTTTTGGGTGGGGGAGGCGTGGACGGCGCGATACACAGGGCCGCAGGTCCGTCACTGCTGGAGGCATGCCGCCGGCTTGGCGGCTGCAAGACCGGCCGTGCCAAGATTACGGCCGCCTACGACCTGCCCTGCAAGTACGTCATACACACCGTAGGTCCCGTATGGCAGGGCGGGCAGGAGGGCGAGAAGAAGCAGCTTGCCTCCTGCTACAGGAAGTCCTTGGCTCTTGCGGAGAAGGCCGGATGCGAGACTGTTGCGTTCCCGCTTATATCCTCCGGTTCTTACGGCTTCCCCGGGGACGTGGCTCTTGCCGTTGCATCCGAGACAATCGGCAAATTCCTGCTTAACAGCGATATGACGGTTTACCTTGCCGTGTTTGACAGGGCGTCCTTCCGGATAAGTGAAAAGCTGTTTTCCGACATAGAAGAGTACATAGACGACCGCTATGCGGATGCTCATGCCGACCGTTCGGTCAGCCGCACCGTGGCTCTCCCGATAGAGGCGCTTACAAACGCGACTGAGGCAATTTCGCTTGACGAGGCTGTAAGTCAGCTTGACGAGAGCTTTTCGGAAATGCTGCTTCGCAAGATAGACGAGCGCGGCATGACCGACGCAGAGTGCTATAAAAAGGCCAACATCGACCGCAAGCTGTTCTCCAAAATACGCTCCGACAAGCTGTACAGGCCTTCAAAGCCTACGGCTGTCGCCTTTGCCATAGCGCTGGAGCTTCCGCTTGCCGAGACGGAGGAAATGCTGAAAAAGGCAGGCTTTGCGCTTTCTCACTCCAACAAGTTCGACATTATAGTCGAGTACTTCATAGAGCGCGGGAACTTCAACATTTTCGAGATAAACGAGGCGCTGTTTGCCTTTGACCAAAGCCTGCTTGGCTCTTAAACATTTGTCGCCTGCGAGGCGACCTTTTCAAATTAAAACCGTCATATAATATGGCTGCTTTCAGACGGAAGCAGCCATATTTTCGTATCATAGGAGGAACAAAAAATGAAAAAGAATCTTACCGAGATCGTCTTCATCCTTGACAGAAGCGGGTCTATGAGCGGGCTTGAAAAGGACACCGTCGGAGGCTTCAACTCGCTTATCAAAAAGCAGCGCGGCATAGAGGGCGAGTGCCTCGTCTCCACCGTGCTGTTTGACGACAGGTGCGAGGTACTGCACGACCGGGTAAAGCTTGAGGACGTGCCAGAAATGACAGAACGCGACTACTACGTTCGCGGAAGCACTGCGCTTATTGACGCCATCGGCGGGGCCGTCCACCACATCGCAAACGTGCACAGGTACATAAGGGAAGAGGACGTGCCGGAGCACACGATGTTTGTCATAACGACTGACGGCATGGAGAACGCAAGCTGCAAATACAGCGCCGACAAGGTCAGAGCCATGATAGAAAAGCAGAAGGAATGCGGTTGGGAGTTTCTGTTTATAGGTGCAAACATCGACTCTGTACGCACAGCCGCAAGCTTCGGCATAAGCAGGGACAGGGCGGCCGACTACAAGGCCGACGCGCAGGGGACGGAGGCGCTGTACGAGACCGTTTCCGACACCGTGTGCGCCATGCGCTGCTGCCAAAGCATCGCACCCGACTGGAGCGAGAAGCTGAAGAAGCAGGCTGCGCGCCAAGTGAAGAAGTAATAGTGAAGAGTGAAGAAGTGCGGTGTCCGCTGCGCGGACGTTATTATATTTAAATATGCCGCTTTTATTTTAAAGCTAAAGCCTCAAAACAATCTAAATATCAAAGACCGTTGATATAATAGACTAAGTTTGGGTTAGATTATGCAATATATATTATAAAGTGAAAAAAGCGGAAGCTTTTTCTTCCGCACTTCTTCACTCTTACTTCTCAACTATTACTTCAAGCTTTGAGGCAAAGCCTTCAAAGCTTGATCCAGCTCCGGCAGCAGCTTCTTTATCGCCACGGGCTTACCTTCGGAGTTTATAAAGCAATGCACAGATTCCGCCGTTACGGCAGTCTCGCCGTCCGCCTTCTTTATGCTGTAGGATATGGAAAGCGACACGCCGGTGTAGCGCGTTACGGCGGTTTCAACAGATAGGACGTCGCCGTATGTCGTCGGCCGCTTGTACTGACAGCTTACGGAGACCACCGGCGACGTCAAGCCAAGCTCCTCAAGCCGCTTCATCGGCCAGCCCATGTCCTCAAGAAGCTGCATGCGCGCTTCCTCCATAAAGCGTATGTAGTTCGAGTGGTGCGTTATCCCCATCGGATCCGTTTCGTAATAGTTCACCTTGCGTTTGTATTCGCCCATAATGAAACCTCCTTTTTCTATATGCACATTGTCATATAACACGGTATGCAAACGACATCGTCCTTGACGCTCAGATTTTTTGTATGGATGACGTAGGCGCGCCCTATGCGGTTGCGGTAAAGCTTTATAAAAGCGTCAAGCGATGCCGTTGTATACCTCTTGCCCGACTTTACTTCTATGGGGTAGATCTTCGGCTTTATCTTACTTCCGTTGGAGATGATAAAATCTATCTCAAGATCGTTGCGATGCTTCTCCTCGCTGTATCTCGTATAGAAGAAAAGCTTATAGCCGTTTGCGGCTAGACATTGCGCTATGGCGTTTTCGAAGATCATCCCTTCGTTTATCGAGAGGTTGTCGTGCAAAACCTGCTTGTAAAGCTCGCCCTCCGCTATCTCGGATGGGGTGAAGGCAAGGCTTATCAGCAGCCCGGTGTCGCCCATATAGCACTTTACGCTTGTCCTGTCCTCGTTAATAGACAGCCCGACGTTTGGGTCGCTGCAGTTGAAGCACTCGTTGACCATCATCGACTCTTTAAGCCAGCCGAAGGTATCTTCGTACGCCGGATATGCAGACCTCCCGTCTATGTTGGAAAGCCTTACGCGCTTTTCGTGCCGAGAGAGAAACGCGGGTATCTGCTCGAAAACAGAAGCGATCTTAGAGCGGTATTTTGCATCAGCCTTGTTTATGTCGTTCCTGTAAAGCTCAAGAATATCACGCTTTTCGGCGTCGGGTTCGAGAAAAGTGCGGTTGTTTTCAAGGTACTTAGCTACGCTTTTCGGCATCCCGCCGACGAGGATGTACTGCTTGAACAGAAGCATTGCCTTATGATGAAGCTTTTCCTCCAAGGGAACGAGCTTCTCAAAGCAGCTTTTTATATACTCAAGCAGCTTTTCCTCGCCAAGAGCAATGCAGAACTCCTCAAAATCCATGGGGTACATCTTCAGGGTTCGCTCCTCGGAAGGCAGGGAGATGTCCTTTACGTTCTCCCTGATGGAAATAAGCGAGCCCGTCTCGATGTAGTGGTACCTTCCGTCCTTTACAAGCCTTTTTATCGACTGCCTCGCCTTGGGAAAACGCTGTACCTCGTCAAATATCACAAGCGACTCCCCGGGATAAAGATTTACGCCGTACTCCGCCTGGAGCAGCATAAAAAAGGTGTCGAGGTCGCCCATATAGCTTTCAAAGGCGTTCTTTACGACCTCGCCTGCGTCGTTGAAATCGATAAGCAGAAAGCTTTTGTATTCGTTTTTCCCGAACTCCTCGACCACGGTCGACTTGCCGATACGCCTTGCGCCCTCTATGAGAAGCGCCTTTTCACCCGCGCTGTGTTCCTTCCAGTCAAGAAGATTTTCGTATATTTTTCTCTTGAACAGCATCGCATTTTCCTCACTTTCGGTTATATTATAACACGTTTTTTGAAAAGCGCAAGATACAAAATGCGAATATGCGAAAAAAACGCAGTTTTAAAACATGCCGATTTGGCATAAAAACGCACTTTAAAAGCGAAGGTTGACAAATCCGCAGAGGTATTCTATAATACTCGGGGAGGGAACGGCATGGCAAAGGTTTATCTGATATGCGGGAAGATATGCAGCGGGAAAAGCACCTATGCGAAGGAGCTTAAGAGGGAAAAACACGCCGTCGTACTGTCGGTCGACGACATCATGATTGCAATTTTCGGTCTGTACGCGGGAGACAAGCACGACCTGTACGCGTCCCGCCTTCGCATCTGCCTGCTTAATAAAGCTGCGGAAATAGCCGCAGACGGCATAAACGTCATACTCGACTGGGGCTTTTGGACGGCCGATGGCAGGGAAGAGGCACGGCGCTTCTTTGAAGAGCGCGGCATCCGGACGGAGCTTCACTACATAAAGGTCGCCGACGAGGACTGGGAAAGGCAGATAGCAAAGCGCAACAAAGAGGTCGAGGAAGGGAAGACGACCGCATACATCGTCGACGGGAACCTTAAAGCGAAGCTTCTCTCGCGGTTCGAAGCTCCGCTTCGAGCGGAGCTTGAAGTAATAGTTAAGAAGTAAGAGTGAATAAGTGCGGAAGAAAAAGCTTCGCTTTTTCCACTTTATAATAATAAACTGTATAATCTAATCCAAACTTGGTCTATTATATCGATAGCTTTCGATATTTAGATTATTTTGAGGCTTTAGCCCAAAAATGAAGGCAGCATATTTAAATCAAATAATGTCCGCCATAGGCGGACACCGCACTTCTTCACTTGGCGCGAAGCGTGCGCTCTTCACTATCACTTCTTAACTTAAAAAAGCCCGCGGCGCGGATACTCTCCGCGCCGCGTGATTTGTTCGCTTTACTCGATTTCAAGCTTCCTGCCCTCGGGAAGCTTCTTTTCCTTCTTGGGAAGTGTAAGCCTCAAAACGCCGTTTTCGTATTTTGCGCTTATCTTCTCGGCATCTACGCCCGAAATGTCAAACTGCCTGCTGTACGAGCCGTAAGAACGCTCTATGCGCACGACCTTGTCGTGGTCCTTCTCCTCGTACTTGGAATGCCTCTCTGCCTCGACGGTAAGCGTGTCACCATTCACCTCAAGCTGAATGTCCTTCTTCTCAAAGCCGGGCAGGTCTGCCTCCAGCAAGTAATGGTCGCCTTCGTCGGTTACGTCCGTCTTGAACTCCGCCAGGTCATTCCTGCCGAAGAACGAGCCGAAGGGGTTCGCAAAAAAGTTCCTCTCAAATTCTTCCATTTCCCTAAAGGGGTTGTAGGCGCTTACGCCGTGGTTGTTTCTTCTTGTAAGTTCAAACATAGTAAATACCTCCGTTTACATTATTTTTGTCTTAAGTTTGCCGGCCTATTCGTTTTTCTCGCCCGACACGGTCGGCGCTTTGTCGGGCAATTGGCACTCTTCCTTGATGCCCATCACTTTCGCCTTCCTTATTTCTTTTTACGAGTACAGTATAGTGCTTAAAATGCGATAATGTGTTATAAAAATATTACAAAACTGTAAATGTTAGCACTTAAAGCTTGAAAGTGCTAAAACTTTTTAGCAAACGCCACTTAGATTAAGCAGTATACAAATACAAAAAGAAAAAGCGCAGCTTTTTCCACCGCACTTCTTCACTCTTCACTATTACTTATTCACTTAATTCCGTATCGCTCAATCACATAATCGAGGTCTTTGTCTCCCCTGCCGGAGAGGTTTATAAGCACCGCGCCCTTTTCCATCTCGCGCGCAAGCTTTATGCCGAAGGCAACGGCGTGCGAGCTTTCCAGCGCGGGAATAATCCCTTCAAGACGCGAGAGGGTGTAGAAGGCGTCAATAGCCTCGCCGTCGCTGACGGTGCCGTATTTGACCCTGCCGAGGTCGTGCAGAAAAGCGTGCTCCGGCCCGCTTGAGGGGTAGTCCAGCCCGCTTGCAACCGAGTATACCGGCGCAGGGCTGCCGTCTCCGTCCTTAAGCATGATGCTGTTGAAGCCGTGCATAACGCCCTCGCTGCCGTAGGAGAGGCTTGCGGCATGGTCGCCGAGAGATACGCCTCTTCCAAGCGGTTCAACGCCGTAAATGTCCACGGGGTCGTTTAGGAAGCCGGAGAATATGCCCATCGCATTCGACCCGCCGCCAACGCAGGCGACAAGGGCATCCGGCAGCTCGCCGGTCATCTGAACAAACTGCTCCCTCGCCTCTATGCCGACAACGCTTTGAAAGCCGCGCACCATCATGGGGAAGGGATGCGGCCCCACAACCGAGCCTATGCAGTAAATGGCGTCCCCGTACTCCCTGCAGTACGCGTCAAAGGCGGCGTCAACGGCCTCCTTCAGGGTTGCAAGCCCATCCGTAACCTCCACCACGCGAGCGCCCAAAACCTTCATGCGGGCAACGTTGGGAGCCTGCTTTTTTATGTCGACGGCACCCATGTAAATGTCGCACTCAAGCCCGAAATAGGCAGCTGCCGTTGCAAGAGCTACGCCGTGCTGGCCTGCCCCAGTCTCGGCAATGACCTTCTTCTTGCCCATGTACTTGGCAAGAAGCGCTTCCCCCATGCAGTGGTTAAGCTTATGCGCGCCGGTGTGATTGAGATCCTCGCGCTTAGCGTAAAGCTGAACGCCGGTACCGACCTTTTCCGACAGGCGCTGCAGATGCGAAATGGGCGTAGGCCTGCCCTGAAACTCGCGCCGAATGCGGCGCAGCTCGTCTATAAACTTGCGCGACTTGCAGATGGTGTTGTAAGCTTTTGTTATCTCGTCCATGGCAGCCTTAAGCTCCGAGGGGATGAAGGCGCCGCCGTATTTCCCGAAAAACCCGTCCGTCGACGGGTATTTCTTAAAGTAGGTGTCGAAGTCGACTTCGTTGAATATCATGTTTTTTCTCCAAAAAAAGTTTACGGTATGATAGCACATCGCGGCGGCATGTTCAATAGAAAAGGTTAAAAGTTTACAAATACGTCTTTATTATCTCTTCCGCGACCTGCTTTTTGGTGACGCAGCGGTCCATCGCCTGCTTTTCTATGTAACGGTGAGCCTCCGGCTCGTCCATCTTAAGCTGGCTTATAAGAAGCCACTTTGCACGGTTTACAAAGCGTATCTCTTCCATCTTCTCTTCCATGGAAAGGTTCTTGCTTTCCTCCTTGCGAAGGCGCTCCCTTGCGGCGGCAAGCCAGCCCAATGCCATCGACAGAACCGCCTTGCTTAAAGGCTTTGCAAGCGTAAAAACGCCGTGCTCCGTCACCTTTTCGAGGGTGTCTGCAAGCAGCTCTGCCTTCACAAGAAGCAAGGCCACCGTCCCCTTTGAAGTGCACACGTCCACGGCAAATCTCGTGCCCACGTCGTCGGGCAGCGGGGAGCTTATTATAACAAAGTCGTACTCCCTGTCCGTCACGGCGCGCTTTGCCGCGTCTACGGTCGGTACAAACCTTACGGGCGAATACTTCACCTCGGGGAGAAGGTCGCGCAGTGCACCGTTAAGGCTTTCCGACGAGGAAACTACAAGCACGCTGTAAACGCGCTCCTTAAGGCTCATACTTCTCCCCTCCTTTTTATCCTTTAAATAAAGGGATTACTTTTTGCAGTAGTAGTTGATTATCGCGTCCGGAAGCTTTGCTTTTACAAAGTCGCTTTCCGAAGCCAGCCGGCGCGCCTCCGCAAGGCTTTCCGGAAGCTTTTCGAATTTAGACAGCGTCTCCGCATCCGCACGGTAAAGGTTTATGTCCGCCGCCTCCGGGAGCGGCAGGCGCTTTTCTATGCCGTAAAGCACCGCATAGATGAGCAGCGCAAAGGCAAGATACGGGTTTGCAAGCGGATCGGGCGAGCGCAGCTCTGCCCGGCGGTATTCGCCGATAGCCGCGGGAACGCGCACCAGCTGCGAGCGGTTCTCCCTCGACCAGGAGACGTACCTCGGTGCCCTGTCGCTGCCGAAGCGCTTGTACGAGTTTTCCGTAGGGTTTAAAAACAGGGTTATGTCGCGCACCTTGTCGAGCAGTCCGGCTATCATAAAGCCCAAATTGTCGCTTCCGTCGTCCGACCTTACCGACATGTTGATGTGGAAGCCGTTGCCGGGTTTGTCAAACAGCGGCTTGGGTGAAAAATCCACATGTATGCCGTTGCGGCGGCAGACGGTCTTTACAACTGTCTGGAATGTGACGGTGTTGTCTGCGGCAGAGAGCGCGTCGGAGTAGCGAAAGTCTATCTCGTTCTGCCCCGGTCCCTCCTCGTGGTGCGAGCTTTCGGGGCGGATGCCCATCTGCTCTAAGGTCAGGCAGATCTCGCGGCGTATGTTTTCGCCCCTGTCATCCGGCGCAAGGTCCATGTACCCTGCGTTGTCGTAGGGGATCTTTGTGGGCATGCTGTCGTCCTGCTCGAACAGGTAAAACTCCTGCTCCGAGCCGAATGAGAAGCTTAACCCTGCCTTTTTCGCCTCCGCAGCCGCTGTTTTCAGAAGCGCGCGCGTGTCGCACTCGAAAGCGCTTCCGTCCGGATGCTGTATGCCGCAGAACATTCGCACTACCTTGCCGTGCTCCGGCCGCCAGGGAAGCGTCATAAGCGTCTCCGGCTCCGGCCGCAGAAGCAGGTCGGAATGTGTCTCGTCCCCAAAGCCGGCGATAGACGAGGCGTCAAACGCAATGCCGTATTCAAAGGCGCGCGGAAGCTCCTGCGGCATGACGGAAATGTTCTTCTGCCTGCCGGTCACGTCGCAGAAGGCGAGACGTATAAACTTAACGTCCTCCTCCTTTATGTACTGCATTACCTCTTCTTTTGAATACTTCATAATGAAGCCTCTCTTTCTCAATTAGCAACGTACATCTGCTTGTAGGGGTTCTTGCTGTCCGGCACCGCCACGGTAAAGGGCGCGTCAAGCACCTCTGCCTCGGAGTACCCGAAAAGACGGCAGAACTCCGAAACGTATTCTTCTATCTCCGCTTTGTCCTTCTCCGAAGCGCTCCTCACCGTAACCCCGTGCGGGAAGCGGATACCCCTGCAGTCCGACCTGAGATATACCTTCCCGCCGTGCATACCGGTGCAGGGGAAGTTGCTTACAATGTCCTTGCCGTCTTCGTTCAGTCCAAGCACTATTATTAAGCCGCCGGCCTGGTATTCGCCAAGGAAGCTGCCCGTCCTGCCGCCTATTACAAGTGCGGGCTTTTTGTCCCTGTATTCCTTCATGTGTATGCCCGCGCGGTAGCCGGCGTTGCCCTTAACGTATATCCTGCCGCCCCTCATGGCGTAGCCTGCGGCGTCGCCGATGTTGCCGTGAACGACTATTTTCCCTTCGTTCATGGTGTCTCCCACGGCGTCCTGAGCGTTGGAGTTTACGGTTATCTCGGCGCCGTTCAGGTATGCACCGAGCGCGTTGCCCGGAATGCCGTTTACGGTTATGCTTTTGCCCGACATACCGGCCGCAATAAAGCGCTGCCCCAAGCAGCCGACCAGGGTGCACTCCCCCTCCGCCCCGCGAAGAAGCCTGTTTATCTCGCTGTGTTCAAGGCCTTTTGCATTTATCAGAACCATTATACCACACCTCCGAACTTTTTGCCACGTATTTGCGAAGAAAATGCCGCCGAGGTTGCAATTTTCTTAAGTATTTCAAAGTTTACGTCCCTAAGCGGTGTCCTTTCGCGCACAAGCGAGGTGTATATCCCCGCCCTTTCCGTCTGCCCTATAAGCATGAACCCCGCAAGCACCCCGTCCTTAACGTAGAAGCGCTTTATGCCGCCTTCGGGTCTTTCCTCGTAAAGCGTACCCTCATAGCTGCCTGCGGTCATGGCGTACAGGCCGAAGAAGCCTATGGAGTTCATCGGTATCTCGTTTGCAAGCCGCTCGTCGCCGCCTGCCATGTTTACGCCTGCAGCATGGCCTTCCATGTAGGCGCTTGGCATAAGGGCAAGCACCTTACGAGACCCACTGGAGACGTCAAAGCCCTCCGCACAGTCGCCTGCGGCGTACACGCCTTTTATCGAGGTTTCCATCCTGTCGTTTACTGCAATTCCTCTGTTTACCTCTCCGCTCGCGTCGCGCACGAGGGAAGTATTTGCGCGGACACCGACGGCCGTCACCAGCACGTCAAAATCAACCGTTTTCCCGCTTTTCATAACCGCGGTGTTTCCTTTGAAGGATGCGACGCTGTCGGAAAGCATAAAGCTTATTCCGTTTTCTTCAAGCCTTTTCTGCATAAGCGAGGCGCATTCCGCGTCCAAAATGCTTGAAAGCACGCGGTCGGCAAGGTCGCAAACGGTTATGTTTTCCGTCACGGCGCGCAGTCCCTCCGCACACTTAAGGCCTATAAGCCCCGCGCCTACGATAAGCACGCGGCTGCCCTTTTTTACGGCTTTTTTTAAGGCTTTGGCGTCGTCAAGCGTCATAAAGCCGAAGCGCTTCTCCACCGTTTCAAGCCCCTCGAAGGGAGGCACAAAGGGGGAAGAACCGGCTGCGTCGCAAAGCGCGTCGTACTTAAGCACGCTTCCGTCGTCAAGCTGCAGCGTCCTCTCTTCCGGGTCAATTTTTTCCGCCCTTCTGCCGTAAAGCACGCGGCAGCCGTTCTTTTCGTAAAAGTCCGCCGGGCGGTAGTTCATGCGGTTTTCGTCCGTCTTCCCCCCCAAAAGGTAGGAGATAAGCGGCCGGCAGTAAACGGGGTTCTTTTCCTCGGATACCACGGTTATTCCGCCCGCCGCGTCTACAGAGCGTATCCCCTCTATGCAGCCCGCTGCGGCGGTTCCGTTGCCGACTATAATGTATTCAGCCAAGGTTATGTCACCTCTCTTCGTATACTATCGCCCTGTTGGGGCAGCCCTTGACGCAGGCAGGCTCGCCGCCCGACTGCGTGCACAGCTCGCATTTCTGCATAACGCCGTCACTCCCGGGGGCAAGCGCGCCGTAAGGACACACAAGCACGCAGGTAAGGCAGCCTACGCATTTTTCGCGGTTTATCTTCACAACGCCGTCTTCCTTGTAGATAGCGCCGGCTATGCAGCTTTTTACGCAGATTGGATCGGTGCAGTGACGGCAGGACACCGCAAAGGTTATGCCGTCGTCCCCCTCTACGTGGATTTTCGGGAATATCGCCTTCCCCTTAAGCGCCTTCGCCATATACCGTATGCCGGAGGAGGCAAAAGCGCAGTTGTACTCGCAAAGGCGGCAGCCGAGGCACCATTTTTCGTTTACATATACACGCTTCATATCATTCACCCGCATGGGAGATGCCAAGTATCTCCAGCTCCTTTTCCGTAAGGCCTATTCCCCTAAGCATAAGGCGGTTGCCGCGAAGAGCCTCTATGGAGTTGATGCCCATGCCGCCCATAAGCTCCTTAATTTCATGCCGCCAGGCCGTCATAAGGTTTATAAGCCGCTCGCTTCCCACATCGGGGTTAAGACGCTTAACAAGCTCCGGCCTTTGCGTCGCTATGCCCCAGTTGCATTTGCCGCTTTGGCATGTTCTGCACAGATGGCAGCCGAGGGCAAGCAGCGCCGCCGTTGCGATATAGCAGGCGTCCGCACCGAGGGCAATGGCCTTCACGACGTCCGCAGCGCTCCTTATCGAGCCGCCCACGACAAGCGACACGTTGTTGCGTATGCCCTCGTCGCGAAGCCTTTGGTCGACAGCTGCAAGAGCCAACTCTATCGGTATGCCCACGTTGTCGCGTATGCGCGTAGGCGCGGCGCCCGTTCCGCCGCGGAAGCCGTCTATGGCTATAATGTCGGCACCGCTCCTTGCAATGCCGCTGGCTATGGCGGCTATGTTGTGCACTGCGGCGACCTTTACTATGATCGGCTTTTTATAGTCCGTAGCCTCCTTAAGCGAGTAAACAAGCTGCCGCAGATCCTCTATGGAGTATATGTCGTGGTGCGGTGCGGGAGATATGGCGTCCGACCCCTCCGGTATCATGCGCGTCTTCGACACGTCGCCGACGATTTTTGCGCCCGGAAGGTGCCCGCCTATGCCGGGCTTTGCACCCTGCCCCATCTTTATCTCTATCGCAGCGCCTGCGTTTAGGTAGTCCGCATGCACGCCGAAGCGCCCGGACGCGACCTGAACCACGGTGTTCGCGCCGTATTTGTAGAAGTCCTCGTGAAGCCCGCCTTCGCCGGTGTTGTAAAGTATGCCAAGCGCCTCTGCAGCGCGTGCGAGCGACTCGTGCGCGTTGTAGCTTATAGAGCCGTAGCTCATGGCCGAGAACATCACGGGCAGCGAAAGCTCTATCTGCGGCGGAAGCGAGCAGTCAAGCGTGCCGTCCGGTTTGCGGCTTATCCTGTCCGGCTTTTTGCCGAGGAATACGCGCGTTTCCATAGGCTCCCTAAGCGGGTCTATGGGCGGATTTGTAACCTGCGAGGCGTTTATAAGCAGCCTGTCCCAGTACACCGGAAGCGGCTTCGGGTTGCCCATGGAGGAAAGAAGCACGCCTCCGCTTCCCGCCTGCTTGTATATTTCGTTTACGGTGTCCTGCTGCCAGTTTGCGTTCTCTCGAAGAGTGCAGTTGCTTTTCACTATCTTAAGCGCCCTTGTCGGGCACAGGGAAACGCACCTTTGGCAGTTGACGCACTTCGTCTCGTCGCTTATCATAACGCCCTCTTCCGCGTAGAAGCTGTGCACCTCGTTGGCGCACTGCCTTTCGCACACGCGGCAGGCTATGCAGCGGGCAGGATTCCTTATCACTTCAAATTCCGGGTAGATGTATTCAATGCTCACAGTAAAACACCGTCCTTTACAGTAACTATAACGGCCTCTCCCCCTGCAGGTGCCCAGATGTTTTCCGCATCCGGCTCCATCTCCCGTATTGCGGCCTCCTCGCTGGCGATAAACACAAAGTCGTCCTTTTCGCCAACGACCATCGAACGAAGCTTAAGCCGGTCGTTAAGCGCCATAAGCCCCCCGTTAAAGCCGAGAACTATGGAGAAGGGACCCGTCACAAGCAGGCTTGGGAACACGGTGCGAAGGTATTTGTACCTGTCCCTCTCGGAAGGATCGGTCTTTGCTTCTACGGTGCTCCAAAACGGTGCTGCTATGACGTTTGCCGCTTCCGCAAGGGTAAGCCCGCGAACGCGCACGAGGTAGTCTATAATGTAGGTTATAACCTCCGTGTCGGTTTGAAGGTTACACTTGTAGCCGAACATCTCTATAAAACGGCGGTTCGCGTCGTAGGAGGATATTTCGCCGTTATGTACTATCGACCAGTCGAGAAGCGTAAAGGGATGCGCACCTCCCCACCAGCCGGGGGTGTTCGTGGGGTACCTGCCGTGCCCCGTCCAGGAGTAGCCCTCGTACTCGTCAAGCCGGTAGAAGACGCCGATGTCCTCCGGGAAGCCAACGGCCTTGAAGGTCCCCATGTTTTTGCCGCTGGAGAAGACGTAGGCGCCCTCCATATCGGTGTTGATCTTCATGACCGTGCGGGCCACGTACTCCTTTTCGTCAAGCTGCATGGACGCAAGCATCGACTTAAGCGGGTCTACAAAATACCGCCATATGACGGGCTCGTCCGTTATCTGCGGGATCTTGCGCGTGGGTATTATCTCCGACTTCACTATTTCGAAGCGTTCTTTTAAGAACACCTCACACTCCTTGCGGGTAGCCCTGGAGTCGAAAAACATATGCAGCGCGTAAAAATCCCTGTATTCGGGGTAGATGCCGTAGCCGGCAAAGCCGCCGCCAAGCCCGTTGGAACGGTCGTGCATGGGACGCATTGCGTTTGTTATCTCTTCTCCCGTTATCCTCTTTCCGTCCCTTGAGATGACCGCCGCAATGGCACAGCCGGACGGAATGCGTACACTTCCTTCTTTCATGATGGGTTCTTTCCTTTCCTACCGAAAAGTCCTTGAAAAACGTAAAAATAAAGCGCCCACTTCGGCACGGATACACGCGGTGCCGAAATGAACGCCATTGCTCATTTGCCGGTATTATACGCTAAAAAAGCCGCTTTGTCAAGTCAAAAACGGCAAGTTTCCGGCAGAAAACGCGAAAAAGTTTGAAAAAGTTTGAAAAAGGGGCTTGACAAACGCATTTTCCGGGTGTACAATCTTGGCGTGTGAAGGCAATGGCGTCTTTGGGTTTGGGCTCAAAGGCGCTAAATTTTTTTAAGCCATTTCGCTTATCAGGAAAAAAGGAGAAAATTTTATGGCAGCTATACCCGAATATTTCGGCAGTTTGGTATTTGACGACAGGGTTATGAAGGCAACCCTTTCCGCAAAGGTTTACGCCTCTCTGAAAAAGACGATAGACGAGGGGTCGGAGCTTGACATCGGCGTTGCTAACGCCGTTGCAAACGCCATGAAGGAGTGGGCGGTTTCCAAGGGGGCGACCCACTACACGCACTGGTTCCAGCCGCTTACAGGCATCACTGCCGAGAAGCACGACAGCTTTATTTCTCCGTCCCCGGACGGCGGCGTTATAATGGAGTTCTCCGGCAAGGAGCTTATTAAGGGCGAGCCGGACGCTTCCTCCTTCCCCAGCGGCGGCCTTCGCGCCACCTTTGAGGCAAGGGGCTACACCGCCTGGGATCCCACCTCTTACGCATTCATAAAGGGGAAGACCCTTTGCATCCCCACGGCGTTCTGCTCTTACGGCGGACACGCGCTTGACAAAAAGACCCCGCTTCTGCGCTCTATGGAGGCCTTAAACAAGCAGGCGCTGCGCATACTGCGCCTCTTCGGCAACAACACGGTGAAGAGGGTCACAAGCTCCGTAGGACCGGAGCAGGAGTACTTCCTTATAACGCGCGAGATGTACGACAAACGCCCGGATCTGCGCTTTACGGGCAGGACGCTTTTCGGCGCAAAGCCCCCGAAGGGGCAGGAGATGGACGACCACTATTTCGGCGTTATAAAGCCGAAGGTCGCCGCCTTCATGGAGGAGCTTAACGAGGAGCTTTGGAAGCTCGGCATCCTTGCGAAGACGGAGCACAACGAGGTCGCCCCCGCCCAGCACGAGCTGGCGCCCATATACACCACCACCAACATAGCGACCGACCACAACCAGCTTACCATGGAGATAATGCAGAAGGTCGCCGCAAGGCACGGCCTTGTCTGCCTGCTGCACGAGAAGCCCTTTGCCGGCGTAAACGGCAGCGGCAAGCACAACAACTGGTCGGTTTCCACGGACGCGGGTCAGAACCTGCTTTCCCCCGGCGAGACACCCTACGAGAACGCGCAGTTCCTTCTGTTCCTTTGCGCCGTCATACAGGCGGTTGACGATTATCAGGATCTGCTTCGCATATCCGTTGCCACCGCAGGCAACGACCACAGGCTCGGCGCCAACGAGGCTCCACCCGCAGTAGTTTCCATCTTCCTCGGGGACGAGCTTAATGCAGTGCTGGAGGCGCTTGAAAACGACACGCCCTACATAGGCGCGGAGAGGACGCAGATGCGTCTCGGCGTCGACGTGCTGCCTAAGTTCAACCGCGACACCACGGACAGGAACAGAACCTCTCCCTTCGCCTTCACCGGCAACAAGTTCGAGTTCCGCATGCTCGGCTCCTCCAACAGCATCGCCTGCGCCAACATAATGCTCAACAGCGCGGTTGCAGAGTCGCTTAAGCAGTTTGCGGACAGGCTGGAGGGCGAAAAGGACTTCACCGCGGCACTGCACGACCTGCTTCGCGAGACGATAAAGGCTCACAAGCGCATAATCTTCAACGGCAACGGCTACGACGACAGCTGGATAAAAGAGGCCGTAGGCAAGCGCGGCCTTCTCAACTACCGCACGACGGCGGACTGCATGCCTCACCTGCTTGACAGAAAGAACGTCGCCATGCTCACCTCTCACGGCGTTTTCTCGGAGGAAGAGCTTCATTCGAGATACGAGATAATGCTTGAAAACTACTGCAAGACCATAGTTATTGAGGCAAACACCATGGTCGACATGGCAAAGACGCAGATAGCACCCGCCGTTATGTCCTACACTGCGGACGTCGCAAGGGCGGCCTCGGCCAAGAAGGCCTTCGACGCAGCCATCCCCTGCGGCTACGAGACGACGGTTGTGAAGAAGCTTTCCTCCCTCACAGACAGGATAGAGTCCTCTGCGGAGGAGCTGGAGAACGCCGTCATTTCCCTTGCGGATGCGGAGGACATAGGCACAAAGTCTGTTATGATAAGGGACGGCGTGCTTGACCGCATGGGCGAGCTTCGCCTGGCCTGCGACGAGGCGGAGACACTTACGGCAAAGGACTACTGGCCTTATCCCACTTACGCAGATCTGCTCTTCGGAGTGAAGTAATATTTAAAGGCGATAGAGAGAAGAGAAGTAACAAGACAAGTCGTCGGTAAGCGAGCGCGGGGCGGTGGAAGCCGCGTGCGGCGACCCTTGCGAATAACACTTTTCGATGCCGCGTTTCCGAAAGAGGCTTATTTTACGGCCTTAAGTAGGTGCGCCGTTAAAGCCGCACGTCAGCCGGCTGGGTCTTGATAGAGGCCTTAATAAAAAGAGAAAAAATACAGGTGGCACCGCGGTTGCAGCAATCGCCCTGTTTTGAAAGCTGAAAATTACTATGTTACGGAGGTATTTTTGGATGTGTTCAATAATGGGCAGCTGCGGCAGCGGTGTTGCTTTAAGTGAATTTAAGAAGGGCTTTGACAGGACGGTCTCTCGCGGGCCGGACGACAGCCGGATTATAGACACCGGAAAGGGGCTTTTGGGCTTCCACAGGCTTGCGATAATGGGTCTTACGCCCGCAGGGATGCAGCCCTTTGAGCTGGACGGCAGCTTTGCCGTTTGCAACGGCGAGCTTTACGGTTTCGAAAAGCAGAGGGAAGCGCTTAAGGAAAAGGGCTACACCTTCAAAAGCGGAAGCGACTGCGAGATAATTCTTCCGCTATACCGCGAATACGGCGTCGATATGTTCGAAAAGCTTGACGCGGAGTTTGCCTGCATAATCTACGACGGCAAAGAAAACGAGTTTGTCGCCGCACGCGACCCCATAGGCATACGCCCGCTTTACTACGGCAAGGGCAGGGGAGGGGACATGCTTTTTGCAAGCGAGGCAAAAAACCTTGTAGGCCTCTGCGAAAGGATTATGCCCTTTCCTCCCGGCCACTACTACAAGGGCGGCGTCTTCCACCGCTACACCGACGTTTCAGAGGTGAAAGAGGTTTGCCGTGACGACTTAGACACCGTCTGCGGGAAGATACACGACCTTCTCACAGCAGGCGTAAAGAAGCGCCTTGTCGCCGACGCAAAGGTCGGCTTCCTGCTTTCGGGAGGGCTCGATTCTTCCCTTGTCTGTTCAATTGCCGCAGGCTGCACGGACACGCCGATAAGAACCTTCGCCATAGGCATGAGCGGCGATGCAATAGATCTTAAGTACGCGCGTCAGGTGGCGAAATACATAGGCAGCGAGCACACGGAGGTGTACATGACCCCGCGGGAGGTCGTCTCCTCGCTTGAGACGGTTATAAGCATCCTCGGCACCTACGACATAACCACCGTGCGCGCAAGCATGGGCATGTACCTTGTCTGCAAGGCGATACACGAGCAGACGGACGTGCGTGTACTGCTTACGGGCGAAATCTCCGACGAGCTTTTCGGCTACAAGTATACGGACTTTGCGCCAAATGCAGAGGAATTCCAAAAGGAGGCGCAGAAGAGAATACGGGAGCTTCACATGTACGACGTTCTCCGCGCCGACAGGTGCATATCCGTAAACTCTTTGGAAGCGCGCGTTCCCTTCGGCGACCTTGACTTTGTAAGGTACGTCATGTCCGTTGACCCGGAGCTGAAGATGAACAAATACGGCAAGGGAAAGTACCTCCTTCGCCGCGCTTTCGAAAAGGACGGCTGCCTGCCCCCGGAGATACTTTGGCGCGAAAAGGCGGCCTTCTCTGACGCAGTGGGGCATTCCATGGTCGATTATTTGAAGGACTACGCGAACAGCCGCTATACCGACCGCGAGTTCCGCGAAAAACGGGAAAAATACACGCACGCCAAACCCTTTACAAAGGAAAGCCTGCTTTACAGAGAAATATTCGAAAAGTACTACCCCGGGCAAAGCGCCATGGTTGCCGATTTTTGGATGCCCAACAGGTCCTGGGAGGGCTGCAACGTGGATGACCCCTCCGCACGCGTGCTTTCCAATTACGGCGACAGCGGCAAATAGAACAAAAACTTTGCAAAAACCTTTCTTCAGCATGTTGACGAAAAGCGGAAAAAATAGTATAATAAGACGGATACGGTATTGACGCTTTCCGTCTTAAAATGGGCGAAGACGTCAAACGCCGATTTGTGCAAAATATTCGGAGGTACACAAGAGATGACCAAAAGAGAACAGCTTTACGAAGGCAAGGCAAAAAAGGTTTTTGCAACCGACGACCCGGAGCTTCTTATCGTTTCCTACAAGGACGACGCAACGGCTTTTAACGGGCTTAAAAAGGGGACGATAGCCGGCAAGGGCGTTATCAACAACGAGATGAGCAACCTGCTTATGCAAAGGCTTGAAAAGGCGGGCGTTCCGACCCACTATGTAGAGGAGCTTAACGAGAGGGAGACACTTGTAAAAAAGGTTTCCATTGTCCCGCTGGAGGTCATCGTAAGGAACATCGCCGCAGGCTCTTTTTCAAAGAGATACGGCGTTGACGAAGGCGTCGTTTTCGACAGTCCGACTGTTGAGTTTTCCTACAAGAACGACGAGCTGGGAGACCCGCTTATTAACGAATATCACGCGCTTGCTTTAAAGCTTGCGACAGCCGAAGAGATAGACACGATTAAAAAATACGCCTTCGCAGTGAATGACTTTTTAAAGGCGTTCTGGGCGGAATGCGGCGTTACTCTTGTGGACTTTAAGCTGGAGTTCGGCCGTCTTGCCGACGGTACAATAGTTCTTGCCGACGAGATAAGCCCGGACACCTGCCGGCTTTGGGACTCCAAGACGGGCGAGAAGCTTGACAAGGACCGTTTCCGCCGCGACCTCGGCGGTGTTGAGGACGCTTATGCAGAGGTTATGAAGCGCCTCAGCGAGCACGTGTAAAGGGGGGCGTTACTGTGGCAAACTGTGCAATAGTCGGCATCAACTGGGGTGACGAGGGCAAGGGCAGGATGGTTGACCTTCTCACCGAGAATTACGACGTTGTCGTGCGATTCCAGGGCGGCGGCAATGCCGGGCACACGGTAGTGAACGAAAAGGGCAAGTTTGCCCTGCATCTTCTCCCCTCCGGCATTTTCAGGGACGGCGTTGTAAACATACTTGGCAACGGCGTAGCCCTTGACCCGGAAAGCCTTTGGGGCGAGATGTGCGACGTAATGGAAAAGGGCGTTGCCCTTACACCGGACAACCTAAAGATAAGCGACAGGGCGTCGCTTCTGCTCCCTTGGCACCGCCGCCTTGACGAGCTGGAGGAAGCACGTCTTGCGGACAAGAAATACGGCTCTACAAAGCAGGGGATAGCACCCTTTTATTCCGACAAGTATCAGAAGAAAACCGTCCTTGCGGGCGAGCTTTTCTATCCGGAGGAGCTGAAGAAGCACCTCCTTTCGCTGATGGAGTGGAAGAACCTCACCCTTACGGGCGTTTACGGCGCGTCTCCCTGCACAGAAGAGGAGCTGGAGGCATGGGTAAACGGTGCCTGCGAGAAGATAAAGCCCTATGTTTGCGACACCGGCGCTTTCCTTAAGACGGCAAAGCAGGAGGGGAAGAACATACTGTTTGAAGCCCAGCTCGGCTCGCTTCGCGACCTCGATTACGGCATCTGTCCCTACACCACGTCTTCAAACACCACAGCGGCGTATGCGCCGATTGGCTCCGGGCTTCCCTCCGCAAAGATTGACGACGTCATCGGTGTTGTCAAGGCCTACTCCACCTGTGTGGGAGAGGGTCCCTTTGTGTGTGAGATGTTCGGGGACGAGGCGGAGGAGCTTCGCAAGGCGGGCTTTGAATACGGCGCCAAGACCGGCAGACCCCGCAGGGTCGGCCCGCTTGACATCGTCGCCACCCGCTACGGCGTAGAGGTTCAGGCGGCAACGGAGATAGCGCTTACAAAGCTTGACGTCCTCGGCTACATGGAAAAGATACCCGTCTGCACGCACTATATGCTTGACGGGAAGGTTACGGACAACTTTCCTTTCCCGACTGCGCTTGAAAAGGCGAAGCCGGTTGTTGAATATTTCGAAGGCTGGGGATGCGACATCTCCGGTGTAAGGAACTGGGAAGACCTTCCGGAGGCGGCAAGGAACTACGTCCTCTACGTCGAAAAGGCCATAGGCTGCCGCATAAAGTACGTTTCCGTCGGTCCCGAAAGGGACAGCATTATAATAAGGAACTGAGCCGGAGAGGAGGATGCACATGACCGACAGATACGAATCTCCCCTGTCTTCAAGGTACGCTTCGGAGTATATGTTAAAGCTCTTCTCGTCCGACACGCGCTATACCACCTGGCGCAGGCTTTGGGTTTCCCTTGCCAAGGCGGAAAAGGCCTTGGGCCTTCCCATAAGCGACGGGCAGATAAAGGAGCTTGAAGAGCACCTTACGGACATAGACTACGCCTGCGTAAGGCAGCGCGAAAAAGAGGTAAGGCACGACGTTATGGCGCACGTTTACGCCTACGGCAAGGCCGCACCGTCCGCCGCGGGGATAATCCACCTCGGCGCTACAAGCTGTTACGTTACCGACAACGCCGACCTTGTAATATACAGGGACGGGCTTAAATACCTTCGCGCGGAGCTTCTTCGCGTTATAAAGAACCTGTCGCGTTTTGCAGAGGAGTACAAGTCGCTTCCGACGCTGGGGTATACCCACTACCAGCCGGCGCAGCTTGTCACCGTCGGCAAGCGCGCTTCTCTTTGGATACAGGACTTTGTCTCCGACCTTAAGGAGATAGACTTTGCGATAGAGAACATAAAGTTTCTCGGCTGCCGGGGAACTACGGGGACGGAGGCAAGCTTTGTCGACCTTTTCGAGGGCGACAATGCGAAAATCGACGGGATGAACCGGATGATAGCTTCCGACTTCGGCTTTGAAGAGTGCTTTGACGTCTGCGGGCAGACCTACCCGCGCAAGGTCGACAGCCGCATTTTGAACGCGCTTTCTTCGTTGGCGCAAAGCGCCTACCGTATGGCTAACGACATAAGGCTCCTTCAGCACGACAGGCAGGTTGAAGAGCCCTTCGAGAAGAACCAGATAGGCTCCTCCGCAATGGCGTACAAGCGCAACCCGATGAGGAGCGAGCGGATCTGCTCGCTTTCCCGCTACCTTATGGCGGACGCGCTGAACGCGCCCATGACGGCCTCTATGCAGTGGCTGGAAAGGACGCTGGACGACTCGGCAAACCGCCGCATATCGCTGCCGGAGGGCTTCCTCTGCGCCGACGCCGTGCTTCGCCTTTGTCAAAACATAACAGACGGGCTGCACGTAAACGAAAAGATAATAGAACGCACGGTAAGGGAATACCTTCCGTTCATAGCGACGGAGAACCTTATGATGGAGGCCGTAAAGCGCGGCGGGAACCGTCAGACGCTGCACGAGATAATCCGCAAGTGCTCTATGGAGGCGACTGCCCGCATGAAAGAGGGCGGCGAGTGCGACCTTCTTAAAAGGCTTGCAGAGGAAGATGAGTTCGGGCTTAGCGAAGCGGACATGGAAAAGCTTCTTGAGCCGTCTCTCTACATAGGCCGCTGCTCGGAGCAGGTGACGGCGCTTTTGGAAAAGATAAAGCCGCTTTTAAAGGACGTGGAAGACGGAACAGCGGAAATAAATCTGTAAAAAAAGGCAGGTGCTTTTGGTGGACAAGATTCTTGTGCTTGACTTCGGCGGACAGTATAATCAGCTTATCGCGCGCCGCGTGAGGGAGCAGTCCGTTTATGCGGAGATAAAGCCTTACAACAAAATAACGGCAGACGGCATAAAGGCCGAGGGCTACAAGGGCGTTATATTTACGGGCGGGCCGAACAGCGTTTACGACGAGTCGTCACCCCATTACGACCCGAAGATACTGGAGATAGGGGTTCCGATACTCGGCATTTGCTACGGCGACCAGCTTATGGCGTATATGGCCGGCGGCAAGGTCGACAGCGCGGAGAATTCGTCGGAGTACGGCAAGACCTCTCTGACTGTGGAACAGTGCCCGCTTTTCGAGGGGGTTCCCGCGGACAGCGTCTGCTGGATGAGCCATACGGACTTTATAAGCGAGCCTCCAAAGGGCTTCCGCACCGTTGCCCGCACGGAAAAATGCCCCTGCGCCGCCATGTGCGACGAGGAGAGACGGCTTTACGGCGTTCAGTTCCACCCGGAGGTAACGCATACCGTCTACGGCAAGGATATGCTTAAAAACTTCCTGTTCGGGGTGTGCGGCTGTGCTGCCGACTGGAGGATGGAAAGCTTTGTGGAGCAATCCGTAGAGAAGTACCGCAAAGCCCTTGCCGGCAAAAAGGTGCTGCTTGCGCTTTCTGGCGGTGTCGATTCGTCGGTTGCGGCGGCGCTGATGCACAGGGCGGTAGGTGACAATTTGACCTGTGTGTTCGTCGACCACGGGCTTCTGCGCAAGGATGAGGGCGACTTTGTTGAAAAGACCTTCCGCGAAAAGTTCGGCATGAACCTTGTGCGCGTAAACGCGCGCGAGCGCTTCCTTACAAAGCTTCGCGGCGTTACGGAGCCGGAGAAGAAGCGCAAGATAATAGGCGAGGAGTTTATACGCGTATTCGAGGAAGAGGCTAAAAAGATTGGCAAGATAAACGTGCTTGTTCAGGGCACCATATATCCCGACGTCATTGAAAGCGGCAAGGGCGACAGCGCCGTTATAAAAAGCCACCACAATGTCGGCGGGCTTCCCGACGTGGTGGACTTCGACGAGATAGTCGAACCCCTTCGCGACCTGTTCAAGGACGAGGTGCGCGAGGCAGGGACAAGGCTTGGCATCCCGAAGGAGCTTGTGTGGCGGCAGCCGTTCCCGGGTCCGGGACTTGCGGTCCGCGTGATAGGCGAGATAACGGAGGAAAAGCTGGCAATAACGCGGGAAGCGGACGCCATCTTCCGCGAGGAGGTCGCGGCTGCGGGCGCCGAGGGCATGACAAATCAGTACTTTGCCGTGCTTACTGGGCTGCGCTCCGTCGGCGTAATGGGCGACGCACGCACCTACGGCTACACCGTGGCGCTTCGCGCCGTCACAACGGACGACTTCATGACCGCAGAGTGGACTCGCCTCCCCTTCGAGGTCCTCGAAAGGGCAAGCAGCCGCATCACAAACGAGGTTCAGGGCGTCTCCCGCGTCGTCTATGACATCACCTCCAAACCCCCCGCCACCGTCGAGTGGGAGTGATTAATAACGGCAATATCGGGGGCAGAACAACGGCAAAGGCAGATTAAGTCAAACGAAGAAGAGCTTTACATTCATTAGTTTACGTTTAGAAAAAACTGTTCTGCACCTTTCTGACTATTTCGCAATTTTAAAAAAATATTGATTTTGCGAATTTGGAGGCTGTTTTATGCAAAAAAAGTTCACCCGTGAAGCGGCGCTGGAATCTGCTTTGGCTTCTGCCAAAATGGAGGGCTTCGAGATAACGGAGCAAACGCGGATAGATTGCCTGCGGCTGATGAACGGCAAAGTTTCGGTCGAAGAGCTGGCGCGTGAAATTTGTTCCCGTTTTTCGGGGAAGTGAGAGCAGTATGTCATACAGCATCGATCCTATCTCGGATAATTGCTATCCCGGCACTACGGTTCTTGTAAACAAGTTGAACATTCGTGACAAAAAAGCGTTGGAAGTATTCGAGGTAACACTTACTTCTGCAAAAAGCGCCCGGTGGTTGAGCGCACCCGAAGTCAGCACATTTGATTTTGCGCATTATAAAGCAATCCACTTTTTCATTTTTTCCGAACTGTACGATTGGGCCGGAAGGGTGCGTTCTGTTGATATAAGCAAAAAAGGCACGACTTTTTGTCCTGCCGCTGAAATAGACGAGCGGGCAAGCCGTATATTTCACTACTTGAAAAAGCAAAGCTTCTTCTGCGGGCTTGAAAAGAAACCTTTTGTAGAAGCTCTGGTCGATTTTTATTGTGAAACCAATATGCTTCATCCTTTCCGTGAGGGGAATGGTCGGACACAGCGCATTTTCCTATCTCAACTCGCACAAAATGCGGGTTATACGCTGGATTTTTCTAAAGTTGATGGAGATCTGCTAATGATAGCTACTATTCATGCCGCCCATGGAGTCACAGATTTGCTGAGGAAAATATTAGAAGAGGCCATTTAGCAAGTAAGGGCAAGCAACCGCATCACAAACGAAGTGCAGGGCGTCTCCCGCGTCGTCTACGACATCACCTCCAAACCCCCCGCCACCGTCGAGTTCGAATAAGTTGAGAAGTCGTAAAAACCCAGTATTTATGCGGGTTTGCAGACTTTCGAGAGGTCTTTTGATAACAA